>JAFVBC010000007.1 GCA_017480185.1 Bacteroidales bacterium | reverse complement strand
TTCTTCAGTGGTTGACTGAAGAACAACTGAAGAACGACTGAAGAACGGCCTTACTTGTGCCGAAGTTGATACCCACTTCCACACCATCTGCTCCATTGCCTTCGGCCTCCTTTCCACAACTTCCGACCGCTAAAAAAGCCCTATCTTTGCAGACCGATGAAGCACATAGTGTCAGTAACCGTCGTGATGCTGTTGGCTGCAACGTGCCAAGCGCAGCAGATTCACTTGTGGCAAAACCGCAAGGGAGTGGCCGTGGCAGCCAATGCCGACCGACTGTGGCAATATAACCGCTATGAGCATTCGCGCTGGGGACTGGGGCTGACGGCAACCTACGCTCCGCCCGACAAGTCGCGCACAACCCACCAGGTGGATGCATGGGGCGGATGGGGGGTGGAAGACAAGCAATTGAAAGGCGGACTATGCTACTCGCTCCACACCAAACGGTCGGCCAACACCACCGACATCAGCCTTGCCATTGCCGACGATGTGTTCCCGTCTGGTGGACTGACACTTGCCACCCATGCCGAAGGTTTCAACGCCGTGGTGAGCAATCTTGGACGGAGCCTTATGACCCACCAACAAAAGGCCGAGGCAGCACTTGCCATAAAGCATGCTCGCACCACTTATGGCCTGTCGGCCACCCTGTTTTCCGAGCAACGGCTCTACGACAGCATAGGGTTGCTATACGGACAAGGGGCTCGGCACTATCGAGGCCTCGACCTCACAGCCACCGTCGCATGGCCGCAAGGACTTGAGGCCACCATTGCCCTAACCCTGGCCGACCACGCTGCAACAACCGCGATAAAAGGGCTGTTGCAATATCACAAGCAGTTGCAACGCCGTTTGCTGACCACTCGAATCGCGGCACACGCCGGAGCATGTAGCCCAAACGTTTGGCAGCATCGGCGCTTTTGTTTGGGTGGTAGCAACGGGATGCTGCTTGCGTCTGATCAAGCAATGGCCACCGTATGGCCCGACGAGTTTTGGGCCGATGCCTTTGCGCTGTGCATGGTGCGCGTGCAAACCACCAGTCCCCTATTCTCGCTCTACAATGCCAATGTCATGATTGGTCTGGTGCCAACCCCTTTTGCCACCCTGAAGGCCATGTGGGGCACGTTGTGGAACGCCACACCCGGCGGGCACATTGTGGATGATGGCATTGACATGCAAGCCCCCTACAACGGCTTGATAGAGGTGGGGATGGGCATTGACGGCCTGTTGCGATGGGGCTTTTCTGACTGGGGCGTTGGTGTTGCCATGCGCTTGGCACCACGGTCGGCCTCGTATTTCAAAGCCGAGCTATCGGCCAACATGGCATTCACACTCAGTGCGCGGCTGTGGCTGTAGGCGATAACGGCAAGTAAAAGGGGGCAACATCGTAGGCAAAAAAGCAGTAACTTTGCAGGCAGAATATGTCGCGTTTTTTCATACAACTGGCCTACAATGGGGCAGCCTATTGTGGATGGCAGACCCAACCGGGGTTGCCCACCGTGCAACAAACACTTGAAGAGGCATTGTCGACCCTGCTGCGTCAGACAGTGGCGGTGGTGGGTTGCGGACGAACCGACAGCGGTGTGCATGCCAGCGACTTTTATGCCCACTTTGACGCACAGGTGGCCGACCCCGAGATGCTGACGTTCAAGTTGAACTCGTATCTACCAGCCGACATTGTGGTGTATCGCATCTTTGCAGTGCGCAGCAACGCCCATGCCCGCTTTGACGCAACGGCTCGCACCTACCACTATCATGTCAGCGACCGTCGTCTCCCCTTCCGCCAGGGCCTGTATGCTCGCATCTACTTCCGTCCCGACCTTGATGCCATGAACGAGGCCGCACAACTGCTCACCACCTACGACGACTTTACCAGCTTTGCCAAGTTGCACACCCAAACAAAGACCAACATCTGCCACCTATCGCATGCACAATGGACGGAGGAGGTGGACGGATGGTGCTTCAGTGTGCGCAGCAACCGCTTTCTGCGCAACATGGTGCGGTCGGTAACAGGCACGCTGCTCGACGTGGGGCGAGGCAAACTCTCTATTGACGGCTTGCGCGAAATTGTGGAGCGCAAAGACCGCTGCGCCGCCGGAGTGAGCATGCCTGCACAAGGTTTGTTTCTGTGCAAGGTGGAATACAACTTTGACTCTTTAATGCAAAATCCAAACAACAACACCGATGAAGTATATTGAAGTGGAAATCACCATCGACGATAAAGACACCTTTCACGACCTGCTAATCGACCAGTTGGGCAACGAAGGACCTTACGAGAGTTTTGTCGACACGCCCAACGGATTGAAAGCCTACGTGCCAGCCGATAAATACGAGCCCGAATACCTGCGCACCGTTGCCGAGGCATTCCCGCTGCCTCTGAAATATCATGTAAGCGAGATGGAAGACCGCGATTGGAATGCCGAGTGGGAGAAAGACTATGCCGATGTGGTAGTTGAGAGCGCCAACGGAAGGGTGCACGTGAGGGCACCGTTTCATCCCAGCAGACACGACGTTGACTACGAGGTGGTGATAAGCCCCAAAATGAGTTTTGGCACCGCCCACCACCCCACCACCTATATGATGGTGAGCTATGTGTGCGAAGCCAACATGACAGGTAAAACGGTGCTTGACATGGGTTGCGGCACTGCCGTGCTGGCCATACTGGCCTCAATGCGTGGTGCAGCCAAAGTGGAGGGTATTGACATTGACAGTTGGGCATACGAGAATGCCATTGAAAACGCTCGTACCAACCAGGCCAACATCACCATTCTTCAAGGCGATGCATCGGCCATCGACGGGCATTTCGACATGATTCTTGCCAACATAAACCGCAACATACTGCTGGCCGACATGAGCACCTATGCTCGCTGCTTGAACGAGGGTGGACGGCTGGTAGTGAGTGGTTTCTTTGACACGGATGCCGATGCCCTTAACACCTGCGCCAAAGAGCTTGGGTTGACACCATTATCGACCAAAACACGTCAGCACTGGTGCGCCATTGAATATGTCATGCAAGCCAAACACAAGGCATGATAGTGTGCATTGCAGAAAAGCCAAGTGTGGCGCGCGACATTGCCAATGTGCTTGGTGCCACCACACGACGCGACGGATACCTTGAAGGCAATGGCTATCAGGTAACGTGGACCTACGGCCACCTGTGCACACTGAAAGAGCCTCACGATTATAATCCACGCTGGAAACAGTGGACATTTGGTTCGTTGCCAATGGTACCCCAACGATTTGGCATAAAACTGATTGATAACGAGACCTATAAAAAGCAGTTCCACGTGATCGAGCAGCTGATGAGTAAAGCCGAAAGCATCGTAAACTGTGGCGATGCCGGACAGGAGGGTGAGCTGATACAACGATGGGTGATGCAGAAAGCAGATGTCCGATGCCCAGTGATGAGGTTGTGGGTGTCGTCGCTCACCGAGGAAGCCATACGCGACGGTTTTGCCAATCTGAAACCACAGGCCGACTATCAACGACTCTACGAGGCAGGACTTTGTCGCGCCATTGGCGACTGGTTGCTCGGAATGAACGCTACACGACTTTACACTCTGCGCTTTCGGCGCGAGCCACGACAGGTGCTGAGCATTGGACGCGTACAAACACCTACGCTGGCATTGATTGTGAATCGATACCTTGAAATAAAAAACTTTCGCAGCGAAAAATACTGGACACTCTCCACCACCTACCGCTCAACCGTCTTCAACGCCACAAAGGGCAAGGTGAAAAGTGCTGAAGAAGGTCAGGCACTGGTCGATAGCATAAAAGACAAAGAGTTTACCGTGGTGAAGATAGAGCGTAAAGAAGGGAAAGAAGCGCCACCTCGATTGTTCGACCTTACAAGCCTTCAGGTGGAGTGTAACAAGAAATATTCCCTGTCGGCCGACGATACGCTGAAACTCATACAGGGGCTTTATGAAAAGAAGTTAACCACCTATCCGAGGGTCGACACCACTTATTTGAGCGACGATATATACGCCAAGTGCCCAGCCATACTGCAGGGTATAACACCCTACATGCCCTTGATTGAGCCCATAATAGGAAAGAAGTTGAAGAAAAGTAAGAAGGTGTTTGACACGTCGAAAGTAACCGACCACCATGCTATCATCCCTACAGGCAAAGACCCCTCGGTGCATCACCTGTCGCTCGACGAAAAAAGGGTGTACGACATGGTAACCAGAAGGTTTATTGCGGTCTTCTATCCCGACTGCAAATATGCCTCAACAACGGTAAATGGAGCGGTTGAAAAGGTTGATTTCAAAGCCACTGGACGACAAATACTTGAGGAAGGATGGCACGTGGTATTTGGCAGTTCGGCCGAACGGCAGAACCAGGAAGATGGTGCAACCACAGAAAATGAAGAGAAGGTGCTGCCCAACTTTGAAGAAGGCGAACATGGCGAGCATACACCAACCCTCGCTGAACGACAGACCACTCCGCCCAAGCCCTATACTGAAGCAACACTGCTGCGAGCCATGGAAACAGCAGGTAAAAACGTTGACAATGAGGAGTTGCGCGATGCCCTTAAAGAAAATGGAATAGGTCGGCCGTCAACACGAGCGGCAATAATAGAAACGTTGTATAAACGCAACTATATTACCAAACAGCGCAAGAGCCTTGAACCAACCGCAACGGGCATTGCATTGGTAGAGGTGATACACGAGGAGTTGCTAAAGAGCGTTGAACTAACTGGTATGTGGGAAAAGAAGTTGCGCGATATAGAGGCTGGAAAGTATAGTGCGCCACAGTTTATCGGCGAACTGAAGGTAATGGTGAACGGAATTGTACAAGCCGTCATGAGCGATGGAATGAGACAAATGCAGTAGGTGATTAGTTTATCAACTCGTCGAGCTCCAGCCAACGCATTTCTTTCTCATCCAATTCCTGTATGATTTGACCAATACGCACCGATGCCTCTTGCAGTTGTGAGGCAAGCGTAAGTGTGCCATCCGACAAAGCATCTTCCAATTTCTGCCTCTCGACATTAAGTTGTTCTATCTCCACAGACAAAGCGTCATACTCTTGACGTTGCTTGTAGGTGGCGCGTTGTGCGGGTTTGTTTTTCTGTCTGATAGTGGGTTGAACCAGCTCTCGTTCACGTTTTTTCTCCTGCCTATCTGCATCAATCTGAGCCTTACGACATTCGCGATAGGATGAATAGGTAAACGGATAGTCCCGCACTTTTCCCTCGCCCTCAAATACAAATAGGTGGTCGACCGTGTGGTCAAGAAACGAGCGGTCGTGCGACACTATAATGAGACAACCTTTATATGCAATAAGAAACTGTTCAAGGGTTTGTAAAGTACGAATATCAAGATCGTTGGTAGGCTCGTCAAGAATAAGAAAATTGGGATTGGCGATGAGCACCATGAGAAGATATAACTTTCTTCGCTCGCCACCACTTAAGTTTGCAAAGTAGTTATATTGGGTTGTGCTATCAAAACCGAAATAGGAAAGAAATTGATGTGCCGACATTGTCCGCCCACCATCCACCTCAATTTGTTCGGCCACTTCTCGCACAATGTCAATCACCCGTCTGTCGTCGGCAACCATCATTCCTTTTTGCGAATAGTATCCTATGCGTATGGTTTGTCCCACCTCGATATGTCCCGACGTGGGGTGCAGGCTGCCAGTTATAAGACCGAGCAAGGTGCTTTTCCCAACACCATTTGCACCTACGATGCCAACACGGTCTTGCCGCTTAAATGAGTAGGAGAAGTCCGTCACAATGGGTGTGCCACCGTAGGAGTAGGTAAGGTTGAAGATGTCCATAACCTTACCTCCGATACGCTCGGTTTTTACCGTAAACTGTGATTCCTTTTCCTCAAATTTGGTACGTGCCTTGGCTTGAAGTTCGTAAAAAGCATCTTTTCTGGCCTGCGACTTTGTACCGCGCGCTTGAGGCATGCGTCGCATCCATTCAAGTTCGGTACGATAAAGACTTTTGGCTTTCTCAACCTCGGCTCGCTCGTTGGCTTCCCTCTCTGCCTTTTTCTCTAAATAATACTCATACTTACCCCTATAATGATACAACCGAGCATTGTCAAGTTCGAATATATTGTCGCACACACTGTCAAGGAAATATCTGTCGTGAGTAACCATTAGTATGGCCAATCTTTGCCTTGACAAATAATCCTCAAGCCACTCTATCATCTCTATGTCGAGATGGTTGGTAGGTTCGTCAAGGATGAGGAGGTTGCAATCGTCAACAAGCATGTGGCACAAAGCCATCTTCTTCTGTTCGCCACCACTTAGGCTATCTATACTTCTATCCAAGAGTGCGGCTAATTTCATCCGACTAACCACCTCTTCTACTCGCTGTTCAAATAGCCATTCGTCTTCATTTTCACGCCGTTTTACGTCGAAGACATAGTCCCTAACACGACGATTATCAATGTTGCCTACGGTTTGAGGCATGTAAGCGAGTCTACAATCGGTGCTGAATGTCACTTTCCCATTATCAGGGAGAGTATTGCCAACTATGATATTAAGCAAAGTGGATTTGCCGTACCCGTTTCTTGCTATCAGAGCACTTTTTTGACCAGAGTTTATTCCAAAAGAGATGTTATCGAACAGCAGCTTGTCGCCATACGACTTTGTTAGGTTTTCTACCGTTAGCAATGCCTCTGCCATGTTTGCACCTATGCGTTTGAATTACTCTCCCAATGCTTTGATAATGGCTTTTGCCGCTTTTCTGCCTGCTCCCATGGCTAATATGACCGTGGCTGCACCACTCACCGCATCGCCTCCAGCAAACACACGTGCTCTGCTGGTTTTGCCATTCTCGTCGGTTTTTATTCCGCCCCAACTTTCGCACTCTAAACCAGGTGTTGTGGTGCGGATTAGCGGATTGGGCGTTGTACCAAGAGCTGCCACAATGGTATCAACTTCAAGTTCAACTTCGCTTCCTTCTATCGGAGTGAAACTTCTACGACCTTTAGCATCAGGTTCCCCCATCTGCATTTTAATACATCTTAATGCTTTGACCGTGCCATCACTGTTGCCAACGACCTCAATCGGAGCGGTTTGAAACAAGAACTCCACTCCCTCTTCCAAAGCATGGTGCACTTCCTCTTTTCTTGCGGGCATATCGCTCATGCCACGCCTATACACAACAGTTACCCTACTTCCCAACCGTACAGCCGTCCGCGCAGCATCCATCGCTACGTTGCCGCCACCAACAACTATCACTTTTTGCCCGAGAAGTATAGGGGTGTCATAGTGCTCATCGTATCCATGCATCAGATTTGCACGTGTTAGAAGTTCATTGGCAGAGATAACACCCGTCAGAGTCTCACCTTTAACGCCCATAAAACGGGGCAAACCTGCACCAGTGGCTACATAAACAGCCTCAAAGTGCATATCATCGACCAACTGGTCTATCGTCACGCTCTTGCCAACTATGACATTTGTTTGTATATCAACGCCCAAATGTCTGAGGTTTTCAATTTCCGACTCAACTACTTTTTGCTTCGGCAAACGGAATTCTGGTATGCCATAAACAAGTACCCCACCAGCATGATGAAGGGCTTCAAATATGGTAACCCGATACCCATGTTTTGTGAGGTCGCTTGCACAAGCCAAGCCCGACGGCCCCGAACCAATTACAGCCACTTTCTTTCCCTGCGGAGTAACCGATGGCATGTCTTTAACTGTATCTCTATGTTTATCGGCAACATAACGTTCCAATGCACCTATTGCAATGGGTTGCCCTTTTATGCCTTTAATGCAATGACCCTCACACTGATTTTCCTGTGGACACACGCGGCCACATATTGCAGGCAACGAAGAATCTTCGCTAATAATGGAATATGCCTTTTCTGTATTGCCATCTTTCACAGCATTTATGAACTGAGGGATTTTTATGGCTACCGGACAATGTTGCACACATTGGGGTGTCTTGCACTGCAAACATCGTGTAGCCTCCACACGTGCTTGTTCGTCGGTCAGACCTCGGTTCACCTCGTCAAAGTTACGTGCACGTTCGGTGGCTGGTTGTTCGGCTGGTCGTTGCCTTTCATTTGTCGAAACAGTTTTCAATGTCTCTTCGGCGACATCAGTCAGTCGGCATTTATGACCATCTGACACGGTGGCAATACGATACCTACGTTCGTCGGGACTCTTAAGCCTACGTGCAGCTTCGTCAAAATCTACCAGGTGCGCATCAAATTCAGGGCCATCGACACAGGTAAATTTCACGTTATCGCCCACCGTTACTCTACATGCTCCACACATACCCGTACCATCCACCATCATACAGTTCAAGCTGGCAATTGTTGGCACCGAGTATTTCTTGGTGGTCAAGGCTACAAACTTCATCATTGGCAACGGGCCGATGGCTATACAATGGGTGTAGTTCTCCCCCAACGAACATATTTCATCAATCTTTTTAGTAACCACCCCCTGTTCACCATACGACCCATCGTCGGTCATCACATATAGGTGGCGACACAGCGGTCTCAATTCATCCTCGTAGAAAAGCAAGTCTTTAGTACGAGCACCTATTATGACGTCGGCTTCTATACCTACATTTTTAGCCCACTTCACCTGCGGATATATAGGAGCAATACCTACACCACCACCAATAAAGAGCAGTTTTAGAGGTTCGCCGTCAGTGTGCTTTTTAATCATCTCACTTGGTTTCCCCAATGGACCAACGATAGTAAAAATGCTGTCACCAACATTTTTTGCAGCCAACTGCCTTGTTGTGTCGCCTACCACCTGAAACACTATCGATACCATGCACCTACTATCATCAATATCGCTTATGGTCAACGGTATGCGTTCGCCCTTTTCTTGGGGTATCACTATTACAAACTGGCCAGGCTGACCACTACGAGCGACCCACGGTGCATCTATAACCATTTCATACAACACTGGCGTTAGTTGACGTTTACCTACTATCTTGTACATCTCTTTGTCCTTTGAAGTGAGCGCAAATCATATTTTAGCATATAACGCTCTCTCGCACGCTTTATTACACCAATGCTTGTTTCTTTCTTTTATTTGCTTACCTTTGCATCACAACCATACCTCATCCCGCTATGAAAAGTATCACGTTCTTACTTACAGCACTTGCTATATGCAGTTTTTCGCAAGCCATAAGCCTTGCCGATTTGCCCATTAGAGATCCATTCATACTTCCCGACTCGGTGAGTGGTTACTACTATCTCTATCTATCCTCATCTGTGCAACGCGACGGACAAACAGTTGGTGGTGTGGCTGCCTATCGTAGCCGCGACCTCAACGACTGGCAAGGCCCCATTCAGGTGTTTTCTATCCCCGACAGCAACTGGGCTACTGGCACGGTATGGGCACCCGAGGTGCACTACTATCATGGGCAATACTATCTTTTTGCAACCATAAATTCCGACATTGAATGGAAACAACGTAAACCTGGTTGGCCACCATACGTGATGCGAGGTACACAAATATTCCACTCATCCAGTCCTGAAGGCCCGTTCATTCCCTTTGGGACATCACCCCACACTCCGTTAGACAAGATGTGTTTGGATGGCACATTGTGGGTCGATGATGGTGTGCCATACATGGTCTACTGCCACGAGTGGGTGCAATGCATTGACGGCGAAATGCACCTACAGCGTTTGTCCGACGACCTTTCGCACCTTAAAGGCAATAGCATCAGGCTATTTTGTGCATCGGCAGCACCGTGGAGCACTGGCCGCACCATAGGTAACGACACCCTAACACGCTTTTACGTAACCGACGGTTGTTTCCTATACCGCACACGTACTGGACGATTACTCATGCTGTGGTCAAGTTTCAAAAACGGCGAATATGCCATCGGCATTGCCGAATCTACCACAGGGCACATCACTGGTCCATGGCTGCAGCAGCCACAACCTCTTTTCGAGCGCGATGGCGGACACGGCATGCTTTTTCGTACATTCGACGACCGATTGATGATTGTCTTTCACCAACCCAACTCACCCACGGGAGCTGAACGTGCACAGCTGTTCGAAATCAACGACCTTGGGCATACACTTGCCGTAAAGCCCTAATAACGAGACATCCTAAATTGGAGCAGGGGTGAGATTGGCCATGGCCAACCTCACCCCTGCTCCAATTGCACTAACACCTCACCCCTACTCGGCAAAGTATTTGTAGAACAAAGGTATCGTTTCTATGCCACGTAAGAACTGCTCCAAAGGATAGTTCTCATTGGGGGCATGAATATCGTCCGAGGCAAGTCCAAAGCCCATCAAGATGCTCTTCAAGCCCAATATCTTTTCAAAACCAGCCACAATTGGAATACTTCCACCACTGCGGGTTGGAATTGGGCGTTTGCCATACACCTCTTGCATGGCACGTTCGGCTGCCTTATAGGCTTTCAATTCGAGTGGAGCAACATAAGCTGCGCCACCATGACAAGGCGTAACCTTCACACTCACATAGTCGGGAGCCGCCCCCTCAAAATATTCTTTGAACATCCGACTTATCTTCTCAAAGTCCTGATTAGCCACCAAACGGGTACTAATCTTTGCGTATGCTTTCGAGGGCAACACAGTCTTCGTCCCCTCACCAGTGTGCCCCCCCCAAATGCCACACACATCAAGACAAGGACGTATGCCCGTGCGTTCTTTCGTAGAGTAGCCTTTCTCTCCTTTCAAAGCACGCACACCAAGGTCTTTCATGTAAGCACTCTCGTCGAAAGGGGCTTGTGCCATCAACGCGCGTTCCTCGTCGCTAAGCACCAACACATCGTCATAAAAACCAGGTATGGTGATATGACCATCGGCATCGTGCAAATCGGCAATCATACGACACAGTACATTGATGGGATTGGCCACCGCACCACCAAAAATGCCACTGTGCAAATCATGGTTAGCACCTGTAACCTCAACCTCCCAATAGCACAAGCCACGCAACCCACTGGTAATGCTTGGCACATCGGGAGCAATCATCGACGTGTCGCTCACCAATATCACGTCGGCCTTGAGCAACTCCTTGTGTTGCTCACAAAAGCCATAAAGCGAGCCACTGCCGATCTCCTCTTCACCCTCAAGCATAAACTTGACGTTGCACGGCAGGTTACCCGTGCGCACCATCCACTCAAAGGCCTTGGCATGCATAAAACTCTGCCCCTTATCATCGTCGGCACCACGCGCCCATATACGACCATCTTTCACCACTGGCTCAAACGGTTCGGTACGCCACAATTCAATCGGAGCGACTGGCATCACATCATAATGGCCATAAACCAACACTGTGGGTTTTGCATCGTCTATCCTCTTTTCGGCAAACACCACGGGATTACCATCCGTGGGCATCACCTCGGCACGATCAACACCAGCAGCAATCAGCAACTCTTTCCACCTTTCAGCGCAACGCACCATATCTGGTTTGTGCTCTTGTTCAGAACTTATTGATGGAATTCTAATAAGCGAAAACAATTCGTCAAGAAAACGATCCTTGTTGGCTTCAATGTATTGTTTCATAACACATGTAATAATAGTTGGATAATCAATAAAACAGATACATAACGTACCTCAAGGTAAAAAAGTGTGCCACCGGGGATATTTAACACTTAAAAAGCCCACTCATTCAACAGAGCAGGCTTTTTACGTCCATGTACCGCATACGAGAGTCGAACTCGTGATCTTCTGCGTGAGAGGCAGATGTCCTGGACCACTAGACGAATGCGGCAGTTCTCTTCAAGACACGTTCACAATCCCGAAACGCGGTGCAAAGATACACCGTTTTTTTCAGTTCAACCAAACTTTTTTTGAACAAAAGTATAATTAGCAGATAACCAAGTGGCTGTACGTATTAACAATACAAAACATTGCTATTATTCATAGCTCAATTCTCCATCATTATATACTCAATATTTGTCACATTGTGCTTGTAGTCAATATATACTGACGAAAATCTGTCTAATGCCAACTAACTAAGAAACAGTGGTGCATCCATATTATCCACAACGGCTGCTCGTACATTAGAATGTGTCTTTGTTCCTATTTGAACGGAACGTGAATTAACAACTGTGCCAGATGATATACTGCCATTGGCTACTCGATAATACAAAGTGCCAAGAATATCATATTCGGTTAGTTTGCCTTGTTTCAGCAGAAATATCACCTCTACTGTGGAGATTACAACATCATGATGCCACTGTATCAAAAATGGCCTCCATATCCCCCCCCCATTGATTTTTACCACAACATAACAGACACAGCCCTCCATTCACATATGAACTGAGTACTTACCACTGACTTCTGAGGTTAACTTATGTGTTGTCATGTGGTTTTATGCTTTCCATCATTTGCTGGAAGTATGGCGAATCTTGGCCCACATGAGGTAAAAAATCAAAGTGATATTACTGTCAATACGGATTTGTTCATTGTTTTGCAACATTGCCCGATTGGGGGCTACTATAGATAATGATATGCAGATTTGCCTAATTCCGTCTTACGTCTGGTCCAATACAGCAGGTATTCGCCTGTTAGTTACCACAAATAATAACCTCACTGGAAAGATTGTAGAATTTCCCCCTCTGACAGACCAGTGTTTTATCAAGAAGATTGATTGCATACCATTAAGTTCATTATTACATTTGAAAGCTATACTATTCTTAAATTATTTTGAAAATCAACGTGTCTCCTACAAGACGAAATAAGACTAGTAACAATTTGGAAACGAGATAAACTACATATTCCTATACTTTTTATAAAAAAGTATAGGAATATTGGTCTCAAATGTACAAAAGAATCCGCAAATGCCCATACTTTCTTTGGACTATTTGCGTCCCTTTACATATTTTGTTCGCCTTCCCACCAAACATAAGTGCCGTAGTCAATAACATTTCCCCTCTCTCAGTTACATGTGGTTTACATACTATTCACAACTGAAAATCCCTTTATTTATCTGCACTTTTAAAAGCCACTCTTCTATAAAAACATGCCTCCAGTTACATACATTATGCCTATAATAGCACATTATTATTACTTTGACCTAAGGTCACAGTCTCTTCAATTGCTTGCTTTCTTTCAATAACATCCATCTACCTGCACTTGTATTACCAGTACGGCTGATAATACCCTTTTTCTGCAAGTCAGCGAGATTACGTTCCAATGTGCGTTTAGCTACTGCCAAGGCTACCGCCATTTGTGCAACAGTAATGCGTGAGTCATTTTTTATCAACTCACATATCTTTATTTGTAAATCTGACAGTTGCACTACCGCCAAACTACCACCACTACCGCCAGAATTACCGCCATCACTGTCGTTATTTACATTTTTGGCCTCGTCAGAATTATATTGGTATTTCTTTTTGAAAATAATCTTCACCTCATGACCATCAGTCATATATTCGGGCTCTGGCACCCCTTGCTCACGGCATAGCTCAACCATACGGCTCACACCTGTACCCCATCTTTCAAGATGAGTCGAAAGATATAGCACTTGTGCTATTCTTAAATTATAGGGGTAAGAGCCATGAGACTCCTTGATGGTCTCAGGAGTCAGTGGTACAGGCAAACGTCCTGGATTGGTTATCTCTAGTCGGTCATCAAAGATTGCCAACGACACTGTAGCCCGTGGATCATCATATCGACGATGGCAAAGGGCATTGGTCAGAGCCTCACGAAGGGCTTCTATAGGAATTTCTAAATGCTCCTCACGTAACAGACCTTTCACCTCACCGCTCAGGCTAAGATGACGGAAACAAAACGCAATGCCAGCATCAAGCAGATCGTAGAAGTTTCCCTCAGCTTGCTTGTTGTCAATAAACACCAGTTTATCCTTACCACGAAAGTATGCCATTCGCAGCATCAACTGTGGATAATCGTAGAGGGTTTTGCCGAACAATACAACTGCAGCATTAGTAATCTTACCATTTTTCAATAACTTGAATTTATCCAATAAAGATTCCATACCATCATTCTCGGCAGATGCATTAATGCGGCCTCCTGCTATGCCACCACGCACAGCGTTACGGATACGATCCTCGCTTAGGTCAGCAATAGTAATACCATCGGCTACTTGCGCCTCCCAAGCAAACTTATTAGGGTTACTACTACGCAAACGCTCATCATAAATCTCACGAGGCATTAACCGTGTTGTACTCTCCATACGAATATATGGACGACCTTGATAAGTGTAAGGAATCTGACCATCTTCCCAACTGTCAAAATGCAGGGCAATCACTTGCTTGCCATCAGTATCTGGAACTTCTATGTATTGTGCTCTAACATCTATAGCAGGTTCCATACCTGATAATGCTTGTGCCAACTCCCGTTGTGTGTTATCGGTCACCATTTGCCCAACTATCTTCAGCGATGTAGGTGCAATGCCAAATATCAACCAGCCGCCCTCTGTATTAAGAAAGGCACAAGCAGACTGCATACCATCCTTCAATTCACCTGTCGTCTTTTTCAGTTCGAGAGTGCGGTGTTCATCATCGACTATCAATTGCTTAATATCTTCTATTGTCATATCTTGTACGTTTGTTAATCAGAATATAATTTATAATGCAAATCCCTAGCAAAACATAGTGTATTTCCTCTATATCACCCATGTTTTAATACAAGCATAGAATACTGAAATTCTTTCCATGAGCATATACATTGGAAAAATCAATGCCAACAGGTGTAATATCAAATAGCGACGCTGTCCGGTAAACGGCGTGATGTAAAGGTCGTCGAATTTGAACTGCGGCCCGCTATTGAACTCACATAGACTAAATCGCGTCCACGCCTGAATTTATGGTCGCCATCCTCTCGGTCTTTCCCCTTTGGAGCCTTTCCTTTTTGTCATATGCCATAATTCTCGCTGTTTATTCCTTATTCATACCTCGGACGATATCCTTTTATGGTAGTGGTAAACGCATTCCGTACGAGATGTTAACCCTGTGGCATAATGGATAACAATGTTGTGTCCGGAAGTTATCCACTTTGCGTAGGGGATAACATCTGAATTCGCTTTTACCTTGTTTCTCCGTCCGTTGGCCATATCTCATCCTAAAATATCCATTTGGAAACCCTATTCCAAATAATATCAAGCATAATATCCGTCCTTTTATCAACCAATTCCCTATTCCATACGTCATCTGCAGACATTGATGAAATTGATGACAAATGTTCGTTGAAATGTGATTCTTTTAAGAGATTGATTGTATTTGTATTCAACTCAATGCCCATGTCAGAAGCTGTTTTCTCTATGTTTTCTATCTTCTCAGGATCCTTTTCTGCTACGCATTGATAATAGAGCAGCTTTTCTCTCCATTCTTTATTGCCCGCGGATGAGTTCAATGATTGCGGAAGAAGAGTTAAATTACCAAGAGACTGATATGGTTCAAAGTGAGGATCATACAAAGCATCTTCCCATTGCCCATCATTTTTGGATTGAGGAGCGACATGTTCTATTGTCTTCAAGTCCGGAGAAATCCATTTTTCCAAACATAAATATTTCGATATGTTCTCTCTTCCCTCTTTAATCATCCCTCTGTTCTCCTTGTCTGGAATTGTATCATGAGCTGCAATTAATATAGCTAAACGTAAAACGTCTCTCCCTGTTGTCGCTCCCGTCGCAGAATCATATTTCAAATAGTTCTTTGCCTTGCTTTTCCAAGAATCTAAAGTATCTATTTTCTTATCCTTCAGGACTTCTTTCAAATGTCTACAGACAATTTCCGCCGAGAACTGTTCATTTTTCTTATTTTTTTTAAAAAAATCACGATATGTAGAATCTAATCCAGAATTTGAATAGGCAGAACGCCACAAGAAATAATATGCAGCTATGGCCTTCACAATGCTTATGAAAGAATCTACTGAATTGGGTGTTTGCTCAATAACTGAATAATACATTCTACCAAGCACAGTTATGGCCATTTTATGATTGGATGCAATTAAAAACTTTATAAGCATTGATGCCAAATCTGCCTCATGTGAAGAATTAATGGCAGGGAATATTGCATCCTCTTTCCCATCATATTTTAGCCAGTTCCTATAGAACTCTGCATAATTACCCATTCGTTTAACAAAGTACTCTTTTTCCTCAAATGAAGTTAAGTCTGTATAGGCTTTATTCAGTATCTTTCTTTGATAACTGAAATGCGTTGAGACTGTGCTTCCATCAAGAGCAACAAAGAATGAAGTTATATAATCATTCGTTCGTTTGTTCTTCTGTTGTGCGGTAGCTGTTTCTGACAAAAAGATCTCTAACTTTTTGAAATAAATATCACTTGGAGAATCTTTGAATTGATGTTCTAGTTCATCATTTACCGTATTAACTATTGTAGGCTTGAAAGTTTCTATTGCAGTTAATGGAGTTCCTGTTGCATTTAGTGACTGGAACATATCAAACGCCCAATCGTCATCGGTGGGTTGTATAATAGTAAAACAGCATCTATCAAGCAGATAATGGCAAATGGCTGCTAACTGAACTAGTTCACTCAAAATGTATGAGTCAGTATTGCTTCTCGAATAATCTTGCTGCTTTACTAAGTTGACTAGAGAGTCTCTCCCGTAATCCCAAAGGAATTCTTGGGATATATTCTCAATAATGTTAATGGGAGAAGCAAAAACATCTTCCTCACAATCTGGGGTAACTCTCTTTAACCATTTTTCTATATCTCTGCTGTTCTGGTATAAAAAAGAATTACCAAATTTTTCTTTTGAGAGAACTGGATAAGATTTCTGTCCTTCACACAATTCCGCGTCAATAAACCGAGCCAAATAATTAGACAATTCGGACTTATAAGCATCATCTATAGAATGCTCACGTGTCCAATAGTCTTTAGCGCCTCTTATTATTTTAGGCTTTCTTGGTGGGGTACCTCTCCCTAAATCAAAACTATAAATAGCCAATAGTTTTTTTGTCCAATAGTCACAAATCTCATCAACGTCATTGTAAATAGGATTCGTGGCTTTTACTTTCTTTTTTATTTCATAAAAGCGTTTTGTTAATAATGTTGCCATCAGTGCTATTGTGGAAACACGCTGCTGACCATCAATAAGTTTCTCTATTTTTGATGGTATTGCTTGTGGGTCACGAGGATAAATATTGTTACGATTAGCTTCAATCACAGTGATAATAGTTCCAAGAAAGCGTATTTCTTTATTATCTGTATTCGTTGTGTATTCACCGGATGCAAGTCGTCGCACACCACCTGTTAAATCTTCAAGGAGTTGTTCTATGTTATCACTGTCCCAACTATATTCTCTTTGATATAATGGAATGTATAATCCCTGTCCAGGTTGGCTCAGAAAATCAAGTACACTTCTGTTTTCCGTCAAAAAAGACTTTTCGATATTTAATACTGCCATGTTAGTATTTTGATCTTATATGAAACAATTCGTACACAATATGTCGCCGCCAAATATATCAACGAGGGTGGTGCCCTTGTTATTGGCTTTGTTCTCTTGCTGCCGTCTGATAATATCCAATTTTATCTGACGGATACGCTCCGGTTTGATGAGGTCTGCAAGGCTCTCATTCTGATTCCATGTGTAACCGTCTTTCTCAAACTCCATTGCCTTGGCATAGAGGTCAGGATGCTGCTCGTAGAGCCAAATCCATTCTATCTTCTGCTGGAAGAAACAGAAGTAGCAGCCGGAGCGACTGCGGCAATAGGTGCCAGTCTCGCCGTCCACCTCGAAGGGTATTTCCTCGTAGTAGGCAGGTACGCCCACGCCGCTCTCTCGAAGTAAACGGAAAATGTCGTCCTTCACCAGCACATCGGTATTGTCCAGCAGGGGGAAAACGTCAAGTTTACCCACAGGATAGTCCGTCGTTTTCAGAAACTCAAAGACGGCATGATTGAACAGGCGGATGTCATAGTCAAGCAGCGCATTCATCTTCTTCGAGTAATAGAACTGCTTGGTGATGGGCTTCTTCACCGTCTCAAGAATCTCGTCATGCAGGAATCTTTCAGGCGTAAGCCTTTCGTATATATCCACAATCTGCTCCAGGTTCTCATTATGCAGGAACTTGTTGATGACATCGATGCTCCAGATGTTCTTGCGGAATGGGAAGATGGCTTGGATATTGGGCTTGCTGGAGATATAGCCGTCTCTGTCCTCGTCGCCACGAATGCCAACGTAGGAAACGGCATAGTCATCACCCACATATTCCTCAAACTTATCCAACTTCATCTTCTTGGTACACCAACGGGCCTGCGGCGAGGGCAGGAAACCACCCATCGCTTTCAAGAAGTGATGGAATGGCGTCGGCTCAGGGCTACCTTCAGCAGCTCTTAGCCTTTCTATCTTACCAAGGTAGGCCTCCAGGCGATTGATTAGCGTTTCGGTCTCTGCCAGTTCGCAGCCGGTATCTGAGTTGTAGTACTCAATCTTCATCGAAGGGTACTTCTGTTTCAGATAGATTGCAAGTGCCGCACTGTCCTTTCCGCCTGATATGCCTAATATATGCCTTACGTTCATTTGTTTATCTTTTTATTTAACACAGACAATAGTGTGCATACATCAACATTATTATTGCCAGAGAGGAGTCGTAAGATTTTTGCTTCCATCTCCAATGCAAATTCTTTATCCTTTTTAGGAAGAACGTAGGTCTGTGTCCTCACATATATGCCCCGATTGGAAACCATATCGAAAGAGTATGCATCGTTCTGCTCCAAGTTGTCTGCTTTCTGAGAGATGGAAGAATACTTTTCGCAAGTGCGGAGCATATAGATGAGGTCATCAACCAATTTCTCTTCTTGCTCGTCACGGAGTGTGTCAAGTCGCTGCTCCAAGATGGTGTAGCAGATGGACTGATACCACTGCTCACGATTATCGTATTCTGTCATTACATGGTGGTAGAACTCTCGTTGTTTCTCAGTGAGCAAGTAAGTCTTTACATGAGCGAGACGATTGCGGATTTCCACCACATATTCGATATAATCGCCTGATTGCAGATCGAAGTCGTCAATGAGGCGTTCCTCTATTCGGTCAATAAGTCCTGTATAGCAAGTACGCAGTTCACGGATGGCACGCTGGATAATGTTGCCATATTCACGAATGAACACCTCTTGCTTCAACTTCTCTTGACCGAAACCAAGTGCTTCTGGCAAATCCTCGAAGAATGCCTTTTCTGGGTCTTTTGCTATTGCCAACACATCACGAAAGCGCATCGTTGAGTCATGGTTGAACTTTCGGGTATGCTTGGTGTAGTCATTCAAACGATTATAGAAGGCGAGGAATGGCTTAATAGTCTCTATGAAACTGTCTTTGGTGATTGTGAATTCATCGCTAAGATTGATAAAACGGCGATACTGATTGAAGAAGCCCAACTTCACGCCATCAACTGCAAACTTCTTTATCTCATAGTCCCCAGGATGCTTCTGCAATAGGTCGAAGAACTCCATGTTCACCTCTGGCATATACGAGCCTTTGGAGGCATCATAGAGTGCGAAGTCTTGACGGCGGATAAAAAGGTACGTCGGAATCCAGAAGTCGAGAAATCCCTGTTTCAGTTTGTAGGGCTGAGAGGCAAGAATGTTAATTAGTTCCGACACCTTCCTCGCCTTATTTTCTGTGCTTCGCAAGAAGTCCTCGCAGGCTCCCCAAAGTGGCATAAATCCATCATTGGTGGGTCTGTCTGTGAAATCACCGTCACGATGTAGCCCTGTATTCTTCAATAAAGAGAAGTAAATGGTTTTCTCTGGAGGGAACTTATCTGCTGGGAACCCCATGCTTTCCTCACAGTAGTGTTCTGTCAGATAGGACAGGTAGCTCTTTCGAGCCGAAGAAATGGTGCCGCTCAGTTTGTGTTTGTTAAACAACTCGTTAATCATAACGGGTGTCTTGCTATAGATTTTATTGCAGACAGTTGACAATAATTGATTGAACTGCCGGTGAGACTCCACCTTCTGTTCCTTGCCGTTGAATACCCATACTACTCTGTTCTTGTACGAAAACAGGTTGTCGCTGATAGCCTTGTTGAGAAGACTTTCCTCGTATTCCTTCATCTTTTGAATTTCCTTTACGGCAACAAGGTCTTCTTTCTTGATAACTCTTTCAGTGAGATAATTATACTTCTGAATGTTATATAGGTGGTCAACAATATTGTCTGTATCAATGAAGTAGGCAAAAATCAAGGCGTGTTCAGTGCCTGCACTGAAACGTTTGATTTCGTCAAGCGCATCCTTCTTCGTAGAGAATATCAGTTCAATATAACCGTCAGTGTCACCTTTGGGTATTAAGTCTTCTGGGACTTCCAACAGCTTATAGTCAAAAAATCGAGGTGTCCCATTTTGATAGAAATGGGCTTTAACAGGAGAAATACGCTTGTTGAAGAACACATTCAGTTCGTCAACAAAGGCAACTGGCCGTGACACCATTAGCCCAGCCCCACGGATTTCCGCCTCTATATCAACATCAGTTCCCTCAAACAGCACTAATCGCTCCTTGTAGTTGGCATATCGAATAATTTTCTTGGCTATCAATTTCCTGAGAATCTCATCAGCGCCTTTCATGTTCATTGCTTCACGGGCATATACTGCAAGTTGTTCTAAGGTCAGTTTGAATCCTGCGTTGCCGAAAAGATTCAACAAGCCGATAGCCTTTATCAAGTTCACCGCATACAGCATTTCTTCCTTGCTGTCCCACTGCTGCCCTTCCACTCTCTCAATACTCACTTGTATGGTGCTCCAACTCAAGGAATCGGCATTGGCATCTTTCAGAAAAGAGTTGAAATTGTAGACAATATAGTCATATACCATTTGAAGATTGTAGGTCAAATGGACTGATGGTGTGAACTCCGATATAGAATTGGTACCTCTTGATTCCATGAAAGTAAATAAAGAACGCTCGTTTTGTCCATATCGCTGAATGGCCGTGGTAATGGTGTAAGCAGAGAACAAGTCAAGCGGATATAGTTGTTGGGCTGTGGTGAAAGGGAAATCTTCAGAGACGTAATGAGTCTCATGTGCTAACTCGAACAGAGGAACCACATTCTTTCCTGCTTTTATCTTCTGGCTTTCCTGCAATTGGGCGGATGCAAGGTGAAGCAATTGTTCCACAGGCTCTACGAAAGTGATTTCTTTGAAACGTCCTTTCACTTTTGTCCATTCGTTGGTTTGGGTCTCGGAGAGTCCTTTAGCGTATGCACTGAAATTCTGATGCAGAGTTGTCAGGAGCAGTATCTGACGGGACGGAGCATTTACGAACTCTGCTAACTTCTGCAAGAAATAGAGCTCCCTTTCGGGGCTGTTCTTTGCAGCATGTTCCAGTACTTTGCCAAACTCATCGATGACGATAACAAGAAACTTATTCTGCTTCTGGCATGTATTATAGTGGGATTTTAGACTGTCAAGAATACTATTAGTATTGCCCTCCACATTCAGACTCCGACTCAGAAGAGTGGACAACTCTGCATAATCACCCACAATGTTGTGTATCTCGAAAGATGAGGCATCCGATAAGTTTCTCGCATTAAGCAGATACTTTTTCCTGCGATTATTTTTCAAGTCTTCTTCCAACGCAAGAAGGAAACTCGATTTGCCCGTACCATATGAACCGATAATGGTAAAGGAGTGAATGCCTGAATGGAAGTCATTCACAATATTGCGGATGGCCATCTGTGCATTTGGTGTCACAATGTATTGTGTGCCATCGGCAAAACCGTTCTCTATATTTGATGATAAACTAAATGTTCGAACCATAGTAATCGTCTAAAATCTTGTTCCAGTCCAAATCTGCAATAAACTGTATTTGCTTTATTCCAGCAACGTCATTGTAATTGATATACTTGCCATAGCTCTGACTTAATAACTTCAACATCTCGACCGTTTCATAGTCTTGCATGCAGAATACCAGCCCTACTTGGTCTTGAATCATGTCGAACGGAATGGTATTATCACCTTCTTGCTCTTTCAATTTCAGAAGTGCATAGAGGTAAATTTCCTTGGTTACTTTTCGCTTGCCATCAACATTGAAATAGTAATTCCTCCCCTCCAAATCCTGCCGAATGAGGTCAAGGTCTATCAGTAGTGAGGAAAAATCCTCATTCGATTGCGGTTTGCGTGGCAGACAATAGTTTTGAAGAAGCACTCCAACATCTTTCTTCATAGTGTTCTCGTTGAAAGCAGACTGCTTCCCTGCCTCAATAAGTTTAAGACGTACATACGCTATTATCTGTTCTCTTTCAAACTTGGTGCGTTCCCGTTGCAGCCCACAGAAGAACATGTTATAAAGAGTAGCCTCTTGGGAAAAGACAAGATTAAAGTGAAGAAGCCAAAGGGTTGCCAAGTCTTCCATGTATTTGTCCCTTCCACTGTTTTCATCAAACAAGTAGTTACCCAACTTTGTAGGCTGGTCTCCATCACAAATTCCAAATACTCGAAGCCAATAGCGGATAGAAGCAATCATATTCTTTCCGACACCTAATTTTATAACAGCATCAGGATCACTGAATTCGTTCCCTTTTACCACGAAATCATATCCCTTTTTCAACCATAACGTCTTGCATGGAAAGGACTCGTGCCCAGAGAAAACGTATTTACTATTAGTTAGTATTGCCATATCAAATAGATTCTACATATTTTCTATTAAGCAACTCATTAATCTCAACTTCAAGCAGTTTCGCTATGCGGAGATATGTCTCCATTGTAGGCTGGCAGGCATTGGTAACCCATTTAGACACTGTGGTAGGAGCACATCCAAGTTGCTCGGCCAACCATTTGTTGGTTTTCTTCATTTCTGCCAATACCACTTTTATGCGATTTATGTCTTTCTCCATTCTTGGATATAATTTATAATTCGGTACAAAGGTAGTCATTTATTTTGAGGGCATGCACTAAATAACGCTTTATTTATGCTTATTGTTCATTTTCATTCTTCTTTCCTCACTTTTTTTGCCCATATATTCCGCCGTCAATTCCTTGACTTTGGTCATTATCTGCACCAACTGCATAATGTACTTTCCCAACTTGTACACTAATGCGGCGGTTCTACGCTCTGAAAAGTGGTTTGAGTGTCTTTTATTGGCGCAAAGTTACGTTCCGACAACTACCCATCATGTAGGGATCAACTTCGCCATTTCTTCAGTCGTTCTTCAGTTGTTCTTCAGTCAATAACTGAAGAACAACTGAAGAAATGCCTTACTTGACACTATGGGGAAACTCTCTTTCTCTATCTTTACCCACCCCTAACCCCTCCCAGGAGGGGAAGTATTGTCATATAGTCTGCCTGCTTTTTTACCCACCCCTAACCCCTCTCAGGGAGGGGACCAAGGGGTGGGTCGTTGGCTACGTGGTAGGGCGATTGGAGCGCCCCTATTGGCGATTGGGAATAGGGTGTTGCCACTTCGGACAGGTGGGGCACTCAACGCTCGTGGGCGCATGCGTATTTTTGCAAATCTTTTTAATGGTGATATGTACAGACTGAAGAAATATGTTGCATTGTGGCTCGTGTTGGTTGGCATGAGTGGCACGATGGCTGTGGCTCAGCAACAATTGTCGCTCAACGATTGTCGTAAACTGGCTCTTGAGGCCAACAAGAGCCTCAAACAAGCCGAGAATAAGCAGGTTGAGACCGAGGCGTTGAAGCAGGCTGCTCTATGGCAAATGTTGCCCAAGGTGAGTGCCAACGGGGGCTATCTGTGGATGGAAAAGAGTGTTAACCTGTTGAGCCAAGAGCAGAAAGACAATCTAAACAATCTGGGCTCGGGGGTACAAGACCTGCTTTCGCAGGCTGTGTATCAAGAGATGTCGGGTCTGCCATTGTTGGGCAACCTCATTGCTCAACGACTTGACAACGTGATACGCAACAGTAACACCCGTGGCAGCATCGATGCCATTGGGCAGCAGTTGGTTTCCGATTTGGAGACCAACACCGAGAATATGGCCGTGGGAATGGTAACGATTACGCAACCCATTTACCTCGGTGGCAAGTTGATGGCAGCCTATCGCACGGCTGGACTGATGGATAGGCTCACTGGCATTGAGGCCGACAGCAAGCGCGAGCAGGTGATGATTGATGTTGACAATGCCTACTGGCAAGTGGTGAGCGTGAGCCATAAGAAGCAGCTGGCCGAGCAGTATGCCACCCTGCTGCGACAACTGACGGCCAATGTGGAGGAGATGGTGGCAGCCGATGTGGCCACACAGGGCGATTTGGCCAAAGTGCGCGTGAAGCTCAACGAGGCCGAGATGACACTTACCAAGGCCACTAATGGTTTGGCACTGGCAAAGATGCTGTTGGCTCAGCGTTGTGGCATGCCCCTCGACAGCCAGTTTGAGGTAACCGACACGGTGAGCATAGACCTTGAAGGTGTTGCAGTGCAGGTGAACATGGACAGCGTGTGGCAACACCGCAGCGAGATGCAAAAGTTGCGCATTGCCGATAGCATTGCCCTGCAGGCTGTACGCATTGCTGCATCGACCCTCAAACCAAACGTTGCCATCAGCGGTGGCTATTTGGTGTCGAACCCCAACGTGTTTGACGGTTTCTCCAACCAGTGGAACGGCAGCTTTCTGGCTGGGGTGGTGGTGAATGTTCCCATACTGCACCCGGGCGGAATGTATGCTCTGAAAGCCGCCAAGGCTCGTCAGCGCGAGGGGCAATACCGCATTGAAGAGGCGCAGGAGATGATAACCTTGCAAGTGAATAAGGTGGAACACGAGATGCAGTTGGCCTATAAAAAACTGGCACAAGCCGAGAGCAACCTGACCAATGCCGAGGAGAACATGAAGTTGGCCGACGAAAGTTTCAAGGCTGGCATGTGTGGCAGCAGCGACCTCATGGCTGCGCAAACAGCGTGGATGCAGGCAAAAAGCGAGGTGCTTGACGCTAAAATTGAGATAAAGATGAACCACCTGTACCTGCAGCAGGCCTTGGGTGAATATGCCCAGCGGTAGCAGTTGCGAGGCCAAATTCATTTCAGTAGAATAATAAAACAAGAGATATGAAAGAAACAAACAAATCGTTGCTGGCAGGACTTGCCGTAGTGATAGTGGCCGTAATAGTGGTGGCCCTGGTTGGTTTGCTGGCCACCCATCCGCGTCCGGAACAGATAACAGGCGAGGTTGATGCTTCGGAATACCGTGTAAGCAACAAGGTGCCTGGACGCATTGACAGCCTCTTTGTGTCCGAGGGCGATATGGTGCATCGTGGCGACACCTTGGCTCACATAAACAGTCCACAGGTCGATGCCAAGATGCTGCAAGCCACGGCTGTACAAAATGCCGCCAACGCCCAAAGCGACAAGGCGCGTCATGGTGCACGCAACCAGCAGGTACAGATGGCTTATCAGGTGTGGCAAAAAGCATTGGCTGCAGTCGACGTTTACCAAAAATCATTCAACCGCATAAAAGGTCTGTACGAAAAAGGAGTGGTGTCGGCACAAAAATACGACGAGGTGGAAGCAAAATACAAAGTGGCACAAGCCGATGCCATGGCAGCCGAACAACAATATCTGATGGCTAAAGAGGGGGCACAGAAAGAAGACATTGCCGCCGCATCGGCCTTGGCCGATCAAGCTGGAGGTGCTGTAGCCGAGGTGCAGAGCTATCTTGACGATAGCTGGCTCATAGCCCCATGCAATGGCGAAGTGGTGGAAGTATATGCCAAGATGGGCGACTTGATTGGCACAGGGTCGCCAGTGCTTTCAATTCTCGACATGAACGATGCCTGGTTCACCTTTGCCGTGCGCGAAGACCTGCTGCAGGGCTTGCAAACTGGCAGCAAGGTGCAAATAGCCGTCCCCGCACTGGGCACAGCCACCCATTCTGCCACCATAAAGAAAGTGCAGGCCATGGCCAGTTATGCCACTTGGCGCTCGACCAAAACAAATGGCCAATACGACGTTAAAAGTTTCGACATCAAAGTGGTGGCCGACGAAAGGATAGAGGGTCTGCGACCTGGCATGACAGCCATAATAGCCCAGTAAGCGATGAGCATCTGGAGAGTTGCAAAACGAGAATTGCGTCGCATAGTGGCAAAGCCTCGCTACCTGCTGTTGCTGACAGTAGGTATAGCCTTTGTGTTCATATTCTTTGCCACCCTCACACGCGAAGGACAACCACAGAACCTGCCCGTGGCAGTGGTAGACATGGACGGCACCTACCTCTCACGACGAGTGTGCCACGAAATTGATGCTACCCAAGGAGTAAGCGTGGTGGCCGTTTACAACAACCATACGCAAGCACGTCGTGCCATGCAACGCGGCGAGATATTTGCTTTCTACGAAATTCCTAAAGGCACCTACAACGAGGTGATACAATTCCACGCTCCCCATTTCGGACTCTATAGTAACCCTTGCTACCTACTTGCTGGCACGTTAAGTTACAAACAATTGGCCACAATGGGTATGCTTGCCGCTGGTGCGGTGCAAAGAGAGGTGTTTCGCAAAAAAGGGTTTGATGAGGAACAAATAATGGGGCTCATAATGCCCGTTGAATTCGATACTCACTTGATAGGTAACCCCTGGGCAAACTATGGCATATACTTGATGACCACACTCGTACCTGCCGTCATAGCATTCATCGTGTTGTTGCACACAATCTACCTCATAGGACGAGAACGCGAAGAGCGCACTATGCATAGCATGATGCTGAAAGCAGGCAACAATGCTGTGAAAGCCCTTGTAGGCAAGTTGCTCCCCTACTCGGTGTGGTACTCGCTGCTTGCACTACTGGCCAACCTCATCATGTTTGGCTTTATGCACTTCCCTCTCTACGGTAGTTGGCTTCTTATGATGCTCAACACCATACTGCTTATATTGGCCTCTCAATGCGCTGGAGTGTTTATAGCAGGTAGCATCCCCGATGCACCAATATCAATGGGCGTAGGAGCGGTGTATGGAGCTTTGTGCTTCTCGTTGAGTGGCTTCTCATTCCCTATTGAGGCTATGCCACGCATCTTTACAGGCATCAGTTGGCTCTATCCCATAAGGCACTACTACCTCAACTACAGTAATATAGCCATACACAGCAACGGTATGGAGCATTGCTGGCCTAACTTCTGTGCACTGTTGGCTTTCGGACTGCTCTTCCTTATTGGAGCGGCAATACTCAATAGGCAATACAAAACAACTATGTTGCAACAAGGAAAGGAGACCGTTGCATGACACACATACTGCAAGACATATGGACTGTGTTTACAATAGAGATACGACGCGTATTCTCTAATAGAATGACAGTGCTTGTATTCTTTGTGGCAACTATACTCTATCCACTTGCCTTTTGCGCTATATACAATACCGAAGCAATGCACGACTTGCCCGTGGCAGTTGTTGACGAATCTCATTGCGAGGCAAGTAAACGTTTTATCCACAAGTTGGATGCCCTACCCGAGGTGAGCGTGCAATATCGTTGCAACAACATGGCCGAAGCCAGGCAACTGATGAAAGATCGTGCTGTGCATGCCGTGATGTATATTCCATCCGACTATGGCACTCGCATTGCCACAATGAGCACTGCACGCATAGGTGTGTTCTGCGACATGAGTTCGTTTTACTACTACAAGAATGCAGTAACAGGGGGTAGTAATCTTCTGATTGACGAAATGCATACCATAGAACTTGAGCGCTACGCTATGACAGGGCTGACTGGTCAACAGGCCGACGAAATGGTTCAGCCAGTGGTGTACGACGATGTAAAACTATATAACCCATCGGGCGGTTTTGCCAGCTTTTTTGTTCCAGCCTTACTCATGCTTGTCTTACATCAGACATTGTTTTTCGGAATAGGAATAATGAGTGGCAGTGCCTACGAAGATCGGAAGTCGATGTTGCTAATTCCAGCTCATCTGCGTGGGCGTAGCATCTACCGAGTAACATTCGGCCGAGCCCTATGCTTCATACTCCTTTACATACCAATATGTGCAGTGGTGCTGTTTCTCATACCCTATTTATTCCACCTGCCACAACTTGGGTCGCTACACGACATAGCTCTCTTCCTGCTACCTTTCATTCTTGCAGTTACATTCTTCGGCATGTCGTTTGGCAATTTCTTTGTTCACGAGAAAATGTCGGGGGTGCTCTGTTGCCTGTTTTTCAGCGTTGTGCTATTCTTCCTAAGTGGCATAGTGTGGCCACAGAGCAACATGCCAACCTTTTGGCTTGCCTTTAGTTATCTTTTCCCATCAACACCTGGTATAGAAGGCTTTGTACGTATAAGTTCGATGGGGGCAACACTGCAGGAGGTGCGAGGCGAATACTTGGCATTGTGGATACAAACGGCGGCTTACTTTGTGATGGCATGTTTGTCGTTTTGGTTTGTTAATAAGTACAGGAAAGCGTAAATTTGCCTCGTCATGGCACTGTATAAAAAGTTGGAACACGTGCACCGAGCCGACTGGTTGCCGGCACTGCATCGCATGCACCAGTACCGCGCACGGCGCGCACTTAATCTTGCGCTGGTGTCGGGCATAGTGATGACCGCCACAATGTTGGCAGGTGCGTTCACACCAGTGTCGCACAAGTTCGACCCCAACTTCCACCTCGGTATTGTATTTGTCACCAACTGCGTAAGTTTCCTTCTGTTCTATACCTTCGATTTCTGGGTCATACGGTCGAATACAAAAGAGAGGTTGGCGATAACGATTGGTCTGATTGGCTCATTTCTGATTGCCATACTTGTGTCGTCGGCCAGTTTTTTTGTTGAAAGACTTATCTATGGAGAGGGCAACACATCGAAAAACTACGTGTTCACCATCATCATAGGCATCACGGCTGCGCTCATAGCATTCCTTATATCGCTGCTACTTCTTCACCAATCAACTCGCCAACAAACGGTGATGGAAAACGAGTTGCTTAAGACCGAGAACCTTCGAATACAATACGACACACTGAAGCAGCAACTCAGTCCACACTTCCTGTTCAACAGTTTGAATACACTCGACGGACTGATTGGCTCCGACGACGAAAAAGCGCACCTCTACCTGCAAAAACTTTCGGCCACCTTTCGCTACACCATGCAAAGCCAGCAGGTGTGTACGCTGAACGAAGAGCTCGAATTTACGCACACCTATCTCTACATGATGCGCATACGTTACGGACAAGGACTTGTGGTCAACGAGCAACTACCTCCCGATTGCTTGGAACGAAAGATAGTGCCAATCAGTCTGCAACTGCTCATCGAGAACGCCGTAAAACACAACACGGTTACCACCCGCCATCCTCTTACCATTGCCATCAGCCTGACATCCGATGCCCAAAGCGGACACCAATATGTGCGTGTGGAGAACAACCTACAACCCAAGTCCGAGCCCGAGACTTCAAACGGCATAGGTCTCTCCAACCTTAACAAGCGCTGTCGGCTACTGCTCGACAACGAGATACGTATATCGCGCACCGACAACATCTTCTCTGTTGAAATACCCCTCTTATGATAAAAAGCATATTGATTATAGAAGACGAGGCTGTAGCAGCCGACAACCTAAAACGATTGCTGGCAAAAGTGTTGCCCGAAGCCACTGTAGTGGGCACCACGCAAAGCATCGAGGAGAGCGTTGAATGGTTTGAGGCCAACCCCATGCCCGACCTTTGCTTGATGGATATTCACTTGGCCGACGGCTCATCGTTTCGCATCTTCGACAAGGTGAGACTCACTTGTCCCATCATTTTCTCAACAGCCTACGATCAATATGCCCTTGATGCCTTCAAAGTGAACAGCATCGACTATCTGCTCAAGCCCATAAGCGTCGACGACCTTCGCCGAGCCGTGGGCAAACTGAACCAGCTCTCGGCAGCCAGCCAAAGCGAAGCCATTGCCCGACTGGGCGAATCGATGCGTCGCTATCGCTCCCACTTTTTGGTACCCGTGCGCGATAAACTGATACCCATCGAGGTGCGCGAGGTGGCATGTTTCTACCTTGAAGATAAGATTTCGCGTGCCATAATGTACGACGGCCATCAACAAACCATTGACAAGCCCCTCGACAGCATCATGGAGCAACTCGACCCCTCGCACTTCTTCCGTGCCAACCGACAATTCATCGTTGCTCACAAAGCCATACGCGAGATAAGTGTATGGCCAATCAGTAAACTGTCAATCACCCTTTCGGTGCCCACACCCGAGCGCATCATCATCAGCAAAGCGCGTGTGCAGGAGTTCAAGACATGGTATACGCAATAGCCATGCGCCTAACCACACAGGCCATAAACAGCCCATCCAACAGCACCTGCCGCCACAATTAGCCACACGGGGCCCACTTTCCCCCACAACGACAGGGCAAACACCGCCACAAATATAGCCACCGAGACCAAAAACCTTAGGTTCAGGCCCACATTTCCAAAACTTTCAATTCCCACAAGCGACACTGCCGCTGCAGCCACTATACCAACCACCGCCAAACGCATTACATGCATCACCCCATGGGCCACCGCACCATGTCCCACACGCTGCCACAACTTGAAAACCATTAGTGCCAATACAACAGGAACCGCCACCACGGCAAGCGAGGCCATCAGTGCACCACACACCGCCGCCCACGGCTCGTAGCCTGCATTTATCACAGCTGCATAGCCTACATAGGTGGCCGTATTGATACCAATAGGTCCTGGAGTAGCCTGGCTCACAGCCAAAAGGTCGGTAAACTCGGCCTGTGATAGCCAACCATGATGGTCGACCACTTCGGCATTGATCAGCGCCACCATGGCATATCCACCGCCAAAAGTGAACGCACCAATGAAAAGAAACGTCAAGGCCAACTGCACAAAAATCATAGCTTGGGGCGATTTTTAGTCAAACGTCCGTAAACCCACCCTGCAACAGCTGCAGCCAACACCACCAGTGCAGGATTAACCCCAAGCACCACCACCGTGGCGGCTGCCACCACTGGCACCCAACAATTGCTCCAGCCCACACCGGCCTGCCTCCCCATCTTAAACACTGGCACAGCTATCAAAGCCACCACCGCCGGCCTCACACCCATGAATACGTGCTGCACCCACTCAACATCGCGAAACGAGCGCAACACCGATGCCAGCAACAAAATCACCACTATGGGTACAACCACGTTGCCCACAATGGCGGCCACACTACCGCCATAGCCCCGCAACCGATAGCCCGACATGGCAGCCATGTTCACAGCAAACACCCCCGGCAACGTTTGAGCCAACGTTACTTGGTCGATAAACTCGGCCTCTGTCAGCCACTTACGATGCTCTACCAGCTCCCGTTCCATAAGTGGCAGCATGGCATATCCACCACCTATGGTAAAAGTGCCAACCTTAAAAAAAGACCAAAAAAGACTGCAATATTTAACCAATGGTGCGCGTTTTCATCACATTCAGACTTAATAAACGACAAACGGCGTAAAATGTTATGGAGATAAACGGCATTTTCTTTGCGCTTTTTTTAGTATTCATCGTGCTAATGTTGGCACTTGATTTGGGGGTGATGCACCGCAAAGACCGCGAGGTTACGCTGCGCGAAGCTGCGCTACAAACCCTCATGTGGGTGGCCTTGGCAGCGGGGTTTGCATGCTTGGTGTGGCTACGAGGCGAATGGATAACCGGCATAGACCCCGACAGTTTTGCCACATCCGACGCACTTCGAGCCTATCGTGGCGACTTGGCACAACAATTCGTGGCTGGCTACCTGCTCGAAGAGAGCCTCTCCATTGACAACATCTTTGTGATGATAATGATATTTGCCTCGTTTGGCATCGAAAAACAATACTACCACCGCGTGCTCTTTTGGGGCATATTCGGCGCCATCGTGCTACGCTTTATATTCATATTCACACTCGGCGCTTTGGTGAGCCGCTTTGCTTGGCTGCTGGCAGTGTTTGGCATAGTGCTGCTATACAGCGGTGTGCGCATGATGCGCCGCACATCTGACGAAAACATAGACACCGTCAACCACCCCGTGGTGCGCATGGTGAACAAGGTGATACCGGTGTGCAAAGAGCCACACGGACACGACTTCTTCCACCGCGAGTCCACAACTGCCAACACCGAGAAAACACAACTGATGGTAACGCCGCTATTCGTAGTGCTGATGGTGATAGAGTTTAGCGACATCATCTTTGCCGTAGACAGCATTCCTGCCGTCTTCTCCGTTACGCGCCACCCCATGATAGTCTACACCTCCAACATCTTTGCCATCATGGGCTTGCGCTCGCTCTTCTTCCTTCTTTCGGGCATGGCCGAGCGCTTCTGGCTACTGCACTACGGTCTGGGAGTGCTGCTATGCTTCATCGGAGCAAAGATGATACTCGAACAGTGGCCAGGATGGGAAGTGCCCACATTGGCATCGTTGGGAGTGATTGTAGCCATACTGGTATTGAGCATAACCCTATCCATGCTCATTCACCCACGTAAATAGGCATCAAGTAGGTATCAAGTAAGGCATTTCTTCAGTATATGTTCAGTCGTTCTTCAGTGATTGACTGAAGAACGACTGAAGAACGGCCTTACTTGATGCTTGGTTGATACGATAAAACCAGGTCAAAGCAACAGAAAAAAACAACATTTTCGCCATTGCGTGCAATAATCATCGGCCACAGCCGTTAAATCCGCACACAAAAAAAACTAACAATGATACTATTGGTCATCAGTCGCACATGGAAAACCATCATCATGTTGGCACTGCTCATCGCGGTGTTCTACTTCTTCATGATACGCCCTCAAAATCAGAAAGCTAAACGCGAAGCCGCTTTTCGCGACGGATTAAAAAAGGGCGACCCCGTGATTACAGCAGGTGGAATACACGGTCTCTTTGTGAGTCGGCAGGCCGACATGGCAACCATCGAGGTTACCTCGGGGCACCACATAAAGGTGCAAATACAGCAACTCAATCCGCTGCCAACCAAAGCATAAGTCTTTCACGCCACGTTGACACTCCATAAAACCCAAAAAACTTTTTGGGTTTTATAAGTTTTGTGTATACCTTTGCTCTGCCCTTAAAGAACAGACCTTAAGTCTAAAAGGGTATAAATCAGAGATATAGCTAATAATAATGAAAGAAAATAATCAAGAAAAAATCATTGCAACGGCGCTGAAGATGTTCAACAGCCGTGGTTATCGTGCCACCACCATGGACGATATAGCCGCCTCGCTGCACATTTCGAAACGCACGCTCTACGAGACATTCAACAACAAAGAGCAGCTATTTGAAGCGTGTCTTAAAGACGTCCAACATGCAATTGGAGAGATACATCACAAGATACATGTCGACATCAAAGAACCTTTGCTCACAACCCTCTTTATTGCCAAAGTAAACAGTATATCCAATCTGGGGTACAACCGTCTGATAAAAGATGCCAAACTATACCTTCCACAAATGCACGACAAATATTTCAAAATTCACAGCGTGCAACTTCGTCAAAAAGTGGAACAAACCATGCAAGACGCATTGCAGAAAGGTCTGCTACGCGAAGGGGTTGAGGTGAAAACAGCCGTTGACTTCATGTGCACCCTTGTGCAGCAATGTTGCGTAAACGAAATAGAAGACACGGAAAACTACATTAGTCAAACCAACGAAATATTATTCACCTACATGCGTGGCATGCTCAACCTTGCCACAATTCAACAATTCGAAAACCTGGAGGCCGAGTACGGCAACCCACTCAAATCATTGCAAGAACAACAAACCACCATAAACTCATGAAACACAAAAACCTCGGCCTCAAGTTGGCCGTGTTCACCCTAATGGCCACCACCACGGTGGCAGCCATGGCGCAAACCGAAAGCAAAACCATGAGTCTGAGCCTGCAACAGGCTCAACAATATGCCATTGAGCACAACGCATCAATGCGCAATGCCGACCTCGACGTTAAGAAAGCCGAACTGTCGCGTTGGCAAACGTTGGCAAGCATGTTGCCGCAAGTGCGCACCGGATTCGACTACCAAAACATGTGTGGATATAAAATGAACTTTGGCGGGGGAAGTAGCATGCTCTCGGCCATGCCCGACACCATACTGGTGGGCGGTATGCCAGTGCCAATAAGTTTGCCAGCAAGCAGCAGTAGCAGCAGTGCAAGCGAAGGCATTGCCATGAACCCCAACGGCACATTCAGCGTAACAGCATCGATAGCCCTAACCGGAGCACAGATAGTGGGCACATTGCTGCAAAACATAGCAATGGATATGACCGACATAACACGTCAGCAAACCGAGCAAACCACACGTTCAAACGTCAAAAACATATACGTGAGCATACTTGTGATGGAACAAACCGTGGGGCTACTTGATTCGAGTCTTGCCAACCTTGAACAACTGGCCGCCACCAGTCAAGCATCGGTCGACGTGGGAGCAGCCGAGCAGGTCGACGCCGACAAACTGCAAGTGCAAGTGGCCACAATGAAAAGTAGCATCAACACCACTCGTCGCTCGTTGCAAGCCCTCTACAATTCAATGCTCCTGCAATTGGGTGCCGACGTTGACACAAAACTGAACCTCACCACCACCGTCGACGAAATACTCAACGTCGACAATGCAGTGCAGCTGCTTGCCAAAGGATTCGACATAACGCACAACTACAACTATCGCCTACTCGAACAAAGCGAAAAGATTGCTCGTCGCAACGTCACAATGGCCTGGATGGATCTCACCCCCACCCTCTCGGCCTACTACCAGTACAGCGCAAAGACCTACTTCGGCAAGGACGAAGGCTTTAATATGACCCCGCCGAACATGGTCGGAGCCTCGGTAACATTGCCCTTATTCACCAGCGGCACACGCACTGCCAACATCAAAAGTGCAAAGATAGACCTCCAAGAGGCGGTCAACACCCGTCAACAAGCCGAAGATGGACTGAAAGTGCAATACAATCAGTTGTGCTTTGATTTGGCCTCGGCGCTGGAAACCTACGACATACAAAACAAGAACCTTGAAGTAACACAGCGCGTGTTTAGCAACATCACCGAGAAATACAAATTCGGACGCGCCAGCAGCCTGGAAGTAACCACCGCCAGTAGCGACATCATCCAAGCCCAAAGCAGTTATATTCAGGCCGTGATGAGCGTCATAAGTGCCCAACTATCGCTTGAAAACCTACTAAATCTTGAATAAAAAAACATTAACATACAAATGAACAAACTGACCACAACAACAGCCATCCTCGCCTCCGTATTGTGCCTTGCAGCATGCGGTGGGCAGGCCAACCGTCAGGCCACTACAACACAGAAAGAGGCCGAGAAAGTAAAAGTGCAAACCCTCGAAAGCCAACGCATAGCCAAAAACCTACAATTGTCGGCCACCCTTGAAGGCTATGAAACAATGAACATTGCTCCAAGCATCACTGGCCACATCGAACACATATACGTCGAAGTTGGTAGTCGTGTGCAGAAAGGATCTTCGTTGGTGCGCATGGATCAAACCCAACTCAACACCACACGCATAAATCTTGCCAACGCCAAAACAGAATTCGACCGTGTTAGCGCCCTCAAACAAAGTGGTAGCATCAGCGAACAGGTCTACGATCAAACCAAAGCCGCCTACGATCAATTGGTTGAAAACGAAAAATTCCTCAACCAAAACACTTTCGTCAAAGCACAATTTCCTGGTGTAATCAGTGCCAAATACTATGAAGATGGCGAGATGTATGCCGGTCAGCCCATACTGACGCTCACACAAATCAACCGCCTGAAAGCCATAATCAACATTCCCGAGACCTACTTCCCTCGCGTAAAACAAGGAATGGCTGTCAGCCTTGAGAGCGACATCTACCCCGGAGAAACATTCCCCGCTACGGTGGAAATTGTCTATCCCACCATCGACCCTCAAAGCCACACCTTCCAAGCTAAGCTCAACATACCCAACAGCTCGGAACGCATACGCCCTGGCATGTATGTTCGCACCCACATTGCAGTTGGCGAAGTCGATGCCATAGTTGTGCCTTATCAAAGTGTGCTCAAACTCACCGGCAGCAACGACCGCTACATCTTCATAGCCGACAACGACACTGCTCGCCGTGTACCAGTAACATTGGGACAACGCTTTGACGACCAAATAGAAATAATTCCTGTCGAAACTGATGCCATAAAGAGTGGCGACCAACTGGTAACTGTTGGCCAGGCTCGACTAATCAACGGTTCAAAACTGGAAATAGTAGACTAAAATCGACCGACCATGGCCATATACAAAACAGCTATTAACAAACCTATCACCACTGGCCTGATATTTGTGGCAGTGATAGTGCTTGGCCTATTCTCGCTAACGAGGCTTCCTATTGACCAAATGCCCGAAATGGACCCACCGTATGTTACGGTTATGACCACCTATGCGGGCGCAAATGCAAGCGAGATTGAGACAAACATAACCAAGCTTGTAGAGAATTCTCTCAACTCTGTTGATGGACTTAAAAACATCACATCGAATAGTCGCGACAACATATCGGTAGTAACGCTCGAATTTGAGTGGGGCTCGAATATTGATGAAGCGCTAAACGACATACGCTCTTACGTAGACCTGCTATACGACAACCTCCCCGATGGGGTTAGTCGTCCTATGATATTAAAGCTCAACTCTTCGGCCATGCCAATCATCCAATATGGATTCACCGCCAACGAGAGTTATCCTGGCCTTGACCGCATACTGGAAGACAATGTGGTTAACGTGCTTAACCGCATAGACGGCATTGGAAACATCACCGTTAGTGGAGCGCCAGAGCGTTACGTCTACATCGACCTTGACCCAAAACAACTTGATGCCTATGGTATTCCGCTTGAGATTGTTGGTAACGCCATTAGTGCCAACAACCTCGACCTTGCCAGTGGCACGGTTAAAATGGGTAAGGAACAATATCAAATGCGTGTCAAAGGTGAATACATTGAGAGTTCTGAAATAGCCGACATTGTTGTTTCAACTACAATGACAGGCAAGCAGATTTTCGTGCGCGACCTTGCCACCGTGCGCGACACCATCAAGGATTTATCGCTCGACGAAAAGATCAACGGTAGAGATGGTGCACGCCTCATCATCACCAAACAGACTGGTGCCAACACCGTACAGATTGCCAGAAAAGTGCGCTCCGAAATGGAGACTATCATGAAGAGCATGCCACCTGACATCAAAGCCACCCTTATACGTGATGGTTCTGAAGAAATTGTGAATGCTATCAACGGCTTGACCGAAAGCATATTCTATGCCTTGCTCTTTGTGGTGCTGGTGGTGTTGGTGTTTTTGGGCAACTGGCGCAGCACCATCATCATTGCCCTCACCATTCCTATTTCGCTTGTAACATCGTTCATCTATCTACTCCTGGCCGACTCGTCGCTGAATATCATCTCCTTAGCCTCACTAACAGTGGCCATAGGTATGGTTGTGGACGATGCTATAGTCGTGTTAGAGAACATCACAAAACACATAGAGCGCGGCGAAAATCCGCGCGAAGCCGCCATCTGCGCCACCAACGAGGTGTGGACCTCGGTCATTGCCACCACACTGGTGCTTGTAGCCGTATTCGTGCCACTCACTATGCTGCCTGGCATGATGGGTATTTTTATGAAAGAGTTGGGTTGGATTATTACCATAGTGGTGTGCGTTTCTACCACCGCAGCCATCACTCTTATACCCATGCTTAGCAGCAAAATGCTCAAAGAGCGTCCATTCTTCCTTAATAAAGAAGACGATGAGGCCTACCAACGCAAGCAGGAACGCAACCTTTGGAACCGCACCATTGGCCGTGCCTTTAGCGCTGTGGAAAAATGGTATGCCAACATGCTACGCTGGTGTTTGCGCCACAAAATTGCTACACTTGTCATTGCCGTTGTATTTTTTGTGGCCTCTATTGTGCCATTTGCCAGCGGACGCATTGGCATGGACTTTATGAAAGAGCAAGATAACGGCAGCATGAGCATCAGCGCCGAACTGCAACGCGGCACCCGCATCGAAGAGACCCTCAAAACTGCTCGCCACATGGAGGAGGACATCTACCGCCTGCTGGGCGACGACGTGCTCGTCATCTCCACCTCGGCCGGTTCCAACGACGATGCAGGTTTTGCAGCCCTCTTCAACAGCACCACCAACAACAAGATCTCTATGACCGTGCGTTGCACCAAGAAGTACCACCGCGACCGCACCATATTCGAAATGCAAGAAATACTGCGTCAATGCTTTGCCGAATATCCCGAGATAGTAACCTACCAGGTTAACAGTGGTGGCGGCTTTGGTGGCGGAAGCAACAACTCGCTGAGTGTGGAAATATATGGCTACGATTTCGACCAAACCACCAACTTTACACAGGAACTTCGCAAACGTGTTATGGACAACGTGGTTGGTGCTCGCGACACCAAAGTTAGCCGCGACGAAGACCGTGCCGAGTTGAAAATCACACTCGACAAACAAAAACTGGCCCTGCACGGACTTAACGAGAGCACCGTTGCCCTCTATGTTCGCAACCGTGTTAACGGCATGGCGGCTGGCTATTTGAAAGAAGACGGCGAAGAATACAACATCGTGGTGCGTTTGCGCGAAGAATATCGCTCCAGTATAACCGACATAGAGCAACTCTCCATTCCCACTGCCACCGGCAGCATAATAAAACTGGCCGAACTGGCAAAGGTAGAGGAATATTGGTGCCCACCCACTATTGAGCGCAAAAACCGTCAGCGCTACCTGACGCTAACCGTCATGCCCTATCGCACATCGCTACAAGAGCTTGCCATGGGGGTACAACACGAATTAGACCAAATGGAAATCCCACAGGGTGTGCACGTGGCATTGGCTGGTAACTTCAAAGACCAACAAGACTCTATGCGCGACATGGGGCTTTTGGCAGCACTCATCATAATGCTGGTCTACATTGTCATGGCCTCGCAGTTCGAGAGCTTCGGCAAACCAGCCATCATCATGCTCTCCATACCCTTTGCCATCAGTGGCACCATATTTGCACTGCTCATAGCAGGCATCAACCTCGACATGATTGGCATGCTGGGATTGATACTCCTTATTGGCATCGTGGTGAAAAACGGCATCGTGCTGGTAGACTACATAAACCTGATGCGCGAGCGCGGCATGGTGCTCAACGAAGCCATTGCAGTGAGCGGACAAAGTCGTCTGCGCCCAGTGCTCATGACCGCCTTCACCACCATATTGGGCATGATTCCCATGGCCACCTCGACCAGCGAAGGCTCCGAAATGTGGACCACAATGGGCATCGTGGTTATTGGCGGCCTTACCGTTTCTACATTCGTAACCCTTATCATAGTACCCGTGCTCTACGGCGCATTCTATCGTAAAGGCGACAAAGAAAAAATAGAAAAAGAACGCCGCAAGTTTGTATTCATGAACATCAACTTAGAAGAGCAATGAAAAGCATAATGATAGTATTTAACCAAGCAAACACCGAACGGGTGGAATACATGCTTGACACGCTTGAGATACGAGGCTTCACCTTTTGGGAGAATGTGCAGGGACGCGGCAATGCCACTGGCGACCCTCACCGGGGCACCCACACATGGCCCGAAATGAACAACGCCGTGATGACCATCATTGACGACTCAAAAGTGGATAATCTGCTACAAGCAGTCCGCAAACTCGACAAGCGCAACGAAGAAGTCGGAATACGAGCCTTCGTGTGGAACATCGAGCAAATGGTTTGAAAACAATGTTTCTTACTTTTACGGCCGCAGGCTTAAAGCCTGCGGCCGTTTATTTTTGCAACAAGCGGCGCGGCAACAGTGATCCATAAATGACAAAAAAGTTCGCACCGCAGGGGCCGAAAAAACAAAATGCAACAATCATCCAACATGTCAAATAGGCATCAAGTAGGTATTAAGTAAGGCCGTTCTTCAGTTGTTCTTCAGTCAATGACTGAAGAACAACTGAAGAACGGCCTTAGTTGATACCTACTTGAACCGAACATAACTGCCAACAAATAAGTGCATGCCCCCAAAAACTATCTTTTGCAGACCGAAAAAGCACACTCATCATTACGAGTAATACACACAAAGCACAGGGTAGCCGACCTGCGGTGTGGAGTCGAAGGCCATACATAGAGCCATCGAGTGCGGCACTGCTCACGACACTCCTTTGGCGAGCCAACGACTACTGCGAAGCACAGATAATCACCTCGCTCGCCACCGCCTATCAGAGCACGGGCTCCACTTCGACAAGCCGCAGCAATTTTTTTCACCACCATAAGTATTGTTGTAAATTGCAAAAAAAGTGGGGCAATAACATTACTAATTGACACCCAGTTTCAAAACATATTGTATCTTTGCACCCATGAAAAGTCATGGAGCTATAGGTTTTATCGATCTCCACTCTGTGGCTTTTCCTTTTGTATATAGGTAGTTCAGGATTTGTATTTCCCATTTCTGTTGTGAATTGCTTAAAAAGAGAACATTGACATTGATAATTGACACCAGCTACGAAGATATACATCTTCTTCGTCTTGTTGTGAATTGCTTAAAAAGAGAACATTGACATTGATAATTGACACCTGCACGAGCTGGGCAGTTGAGCCAGCTGATGTTGTGAATTGCTTAAAAAGAGAACATTGACATTGATAATTGACACCGTTATTGCCCTTTCCACTGAGCACGCCCTGTTGTGAATCGCTTAAAAAGAGAACATTGACATTGATAATTGACACCGTTGTCAACATCTCTTCATTGTTAACTTGTGTTGTGAATTGCTTAAAAAGAGAACATTGACATTGATAATTGACACCATCGGCCTCTTTCTTGGCCTTGGCTCTCTCGTTGTGAATTGCTTAAAAAGAGAACATTGACATTGATAATTGACACCTAGCCTCACCTGGCTCAGCAAAACC
>JAFVBC010000006.1 GCA_017480185.1 Bacteroidales bacterium | reverse complement strand
GGGGGGCTTCGTTTGCGACGCCGCCCTCTTTAAGATACGTGCTTTATCCTACTCGCCACATGTTCATTGCATGTTGCTTGTTTGGTCTTCCGTATTCTTTTCAAAAGTCTTTTCAAAACGTCTCTCTTCGTTTCCCTTGCAGGAGAGTTTGTTGTTAATCTCTCCAGAATTGCGCACAAGAATAATAAAGAGCATGATAGCCTCGTAAAGAATACGTAGGGCTATAGGGCCTAAGATAATCATAAGAAATCCGTAGCCACCCATCCAATGCGTTTCGCCCCACGTTTTTTCAACCGTGAAAAGAAACATTACACCCGTACAGACAATGAACATTGTGGCCAAAACATAGATGGCTTTAAGTATTTTCTCAAGCCAAAGTGTCTTGAAATTAAAGAAGTCGTGCAGCCATTTAAGAAATGGACTGAGCGTTTCGCGTTTACTTGCGGGCATGATCATGAGGTAAATGACGAGTGTTGCTGCTATGGCAATCACTGATCCGAGTGCTGAGGCTACTCCAATTGGCATAATTGTATATTTTTACAGTGTGGTGGGATCTATACTCCTAATTCAGCGTACACCCGAAATAGACCCCATAAATTCCGAATGCCCGCTCTGTGTGTTTGTGAGCGCAAAGGTAAACAAAAAAGCATAGTAGCCAAACTATAATCATACCCTTTCGGCACAAGATCATTTTTTTTTGGGGGGGGGTAATATATTGTTTAACAGATAATTAGTATATCATATCATTTAGAATATTTTTCTTGTTTTTTGCCACATCATCCCCCTCCAACATATTATGCAGATAGCATTTCCGGTTCACTACTCTATCTATTTTTTTTCAAGACCACATCTTTTGTGAGGAAGTTGCCAGTGGAAAAGAAGCACAATATGCCGTATACTATTAGCAATCTCATTGTCATAATGCGCAAAGTGGTGGGGCGCATTATGACAACGAGATTGCTAATATTCCCGCTCTTGTTGGGGAAATAATTGACTAAATCAAAGTAGGGGGCTATTGCACATCGCGTTCATCAAGTGGCTGAGCCAAAAGGCCTGTGAACTGCCCACTGCTATCAAATTCGAGGCGTGTGTATTTCAACTCTTTACTTCCCTTAACTTTCTGGCTAACCACAACGTAGGTGTAAGGTTTTGGTTTTTTACCATTGACCCTATACTTTGAGTTGAATTCGTAGACCACCATTTTTTCAATTTTATATTTTTCACCATTGAATTTCTCTTCAATGTATTTCAGAATGGTACTATTGTAGCGGTCTTTGGCGAGCAGTTTACCTGTCATGACAGGAGCATCGTTGGAGATTTGGTAAACGGCCTCCATCTTTACCTTTTGGTTATTGGTGTAGTAGGCTACGGCATATTCCTCGTTGCGTTCTACCCACTCAGGTCCTGCAACAACACGTTTGCCATACGATTTCGAGAAATCGGCCACAATCTTATCACTCGGTTCAAACTTTTGGGTCTGTGGCTGGTCTACCTTTGGTGCTGGACGAGTGCGCTGACGACTTGTCTCAGTACCAGTTTTTTCGGTAATTTTAGCCTCCGAAGCATCGGGATTGTTATGGGTATAGTAGTCGCGTTTCACCGCATCGGGGTCTGGAGCATTGCTCTTCATCAATTTCCCACGGGTGTCAAAGATCATCTCACAGTCGGCTTCACCAATACCTTTCTTGGCAATAGTCATACGATAGTAGTTATCGCCATTCATTTCCTCGACATACTCAATTAGACGTATGCGATAACCGGGGTAGTTGTTGACAAAATAGGTATTCATCAGCGTGGGGCATTCTGACTCTTTGACAGGAAATGCAGAGTACTGCCAGTCGCCACCTGCAGTGAAGTAACTTCGACCGTTCTGGCCATCAACAACCAGTTCGGCTATGTATTGTCCTGGAGCTTGATACCAGGTACGTACCTTGTACGAATCGTAGGTTTTCTCAAGGGCAAGAATCACCGAACGGGGGACCGCCGTTTCCTTGACTTTTGTTTGCGATGTGGCTACCAGAGGGAGCGCGGCCAACAGGATGAAGATGAGTTTTTTCATGGTTCTCGCTGTTTGGTTTTATGAATGCCGATTTCTATTTGGGGTTTTCGACTTTATTTAAGTGTACTCAAGGCGTTTCTTTTCGCTGCTACACTTTTTATTTGTTCTGAAAGAGTACGTCTTGACGATCGGGGCTTATGCTTACGGCGGCTATTATCACCCCCGTTTGCTGCTCTATAGCGCCCAGGAATGCGCGCAGATTTTTTGGAAGGTCTGCATAACGCTTAATGCCTTGCAGCGATTGTTTCCATCCCTCAAAGGGCTTCAACTGCGGATGAATTGGCACGGTGTTGTACTCAAACGGTATTTCATCCGTAGTACGGCCATCGATGTCGTAGGCAACACACATATTAACCGTGTCGAAGTCGTTCATAACGTCGGCTTTAGTAACAAAGAGTTCGGTTACGCCATTAATCATACAGGCGTAACGCAGAGCTGGCATATCTATCCAACCGCAACGGCGTGCACGTCCTGTAGTTGCACCATATTCATGTCCTTGTTCGCATAGTTGTTGTCCGATGGTGTCGAACAATTCTGTCGGGAAAGGACCCGCACCCACACGTGTACAGTAGGCTTTAGTGATTCCCATCACTTTGCCAATCGATGACGGTGCCACGCCAAGTCCAGTGCATACACCAGCCGTAATGGTGTTACTGGAGGTAACAAATGGGTAGGTGCCAAAATCAATGTCGAGCATCATGGCTTGAGCACCTTCAGCAAGCACTCGCTTATTTTCGCGCAAACACTGATTGATGTAATACTCACTGTTGACAAAACGGAATTGTTTCAGAGTATCGAGCGACGCCATCCAACGCTGCTCGTACTGATCGAGTGATAAACCATCGATACAGAAAGCATCGACATTGAAATTGAGCGTTTTGGCCATGCGAATATGCTGTTCTTTAAGCAGTTCGAAACGCTCACGAAAATCGGAAGCCAAGATGTCGCCCACACGAAGTCCCGAACGCGCAATCTTGTCGGTATAAGCAGGACCTATACCCTTCAATGTTGACCCTATCTTCATGTTCCCTTTAGCCTGCTCATTGGCCGCGTCCATCATGCGGTGTGTAGGCAGAATCAAGTGGGCTTTTTTCGAGATGAGCAAGTTTTGCGTGGCATCAACATTCTTCTCGTTCAAGGCACGTATCTCACTTTCAAAAATACACGGTTCTATCAACACACCATTACCAATGAGATTGGTTTTGTTTTGATGGAATATGCCAGAAGGAATTATATGGAGCACGTGCTTAATGCCATTAAATTCCAAAGTGTGTCCCGCATTGGGGCCACCTTGAAAGCGCGCTATAACGTCGTAATCGGGGGTAAGCACATCAACAATCTTACCTTTACCCTCATCACCCCATTGTAGTCCTAAAAGTACGTCTATCTTGGTCATTGTATGTATATTAACTATCCGATTCGCTCTGCACCAAACTTTCCTCAACACACAGCATCTTTTTTTTTGCCGACGGAAGCGCGTGCCCAACCACGTAAAGTTTGGTCAACTATATAAGCGATGCAAATTTACATCTTTTGCAAGAATAGAGAAACATTTTTTGCCATAAAAATGGCTTGCTTTTAATTTGTACGGCGAACAATCTTTGATATTGTATCCGTTGATGTATGGCAACTTGCTTTCAAAAACAAGATCGGTTATTTATCTATAGGTTGAGCAAAAAGGTCGTTCTCTAAAGCAGCTGTTATTTCGACTACGACGAAATCGCCCTGCTTCACATCAGGCATCGAGGCACAGGATATTAACACCTCATCGTCAACTTCAGGGCTATCGTATTCCGTGCGACCAATCCAGTAGTCGGCCTCACGCCTATCTATCAACACACGACATTTACGACCAACACGTTGCTGATTGTGTTGCAACGATATTTGCTCTTGTGCTTCCATCAAAACGCTCACTCGACGTTGCTTTTCATCATCGTCAACAGTATCTTCCAATGCTTCAGCTGCAGTACCCTCCTCGGCAGAGTAGGCAAAACAGCCCATGCGGTCGAAACGAGCCTGCTTGACGAATTGTAGCAATTCGTTGAAGTCGGACTCCGTCTCGCCAGGATAACCAACAATGAGAGTAGTACGGATAGCAACATCTGGCAGTTTATGGCGTATAGTATCAATCAAGGCGAGCGTACCTTCTCGATCAATACCACGTTGCATTGAGTGCAGAATACGGCTGTTTATATGCTGTAATGGTATATCTATGTAGTGGCAAATGTTGTCATATCGCGCCATTACATCAAGTACTTCAAGAGGGAAAGATGCTGGATAGGTGTAGTGAAGGCGAATCCATTGAGCACCGCTCTGTGTGGCAAGGGCTTCGAGCAATTGAGGCAGTGCGCGTCTATGGTAGAGGTCAACGCCATAATACGTAGTATCCTGCGCAATGATTATCAATTCCTTAACACCTTGTAAAACCAATTGTTTTGCCTCGTCTACCAATTCTTCGATGGGACGCGAGGTGTGAGAACCACGTATGAGGGGTATGGCGCAATAGGAACAGCGACGGTCGCATCCTTCTGAAATCTTCAGATAAGCATAGTGACGAGGGGTTGATAACTGCCTAATACTTGGTATCAAGGAGCTCTCTGAACTTTCAGATTGTCCTATGTTTTTCGATATTTCTTTTATTTTATCCAATATGGCATCCTGTTCCTTTGTTCCATACCAACCATCAATCTCGGGCATCTCGGTGGCCAATTCCTCTTTGTAGCGCTCAACCAAACAGCCCACTGCTATAATGTGGCGTGCCGTACGCACACGTTTTTTTGCCGCAATCTGCGCCAGCAGTACCCCTATCGATTCTTCCTTGGCATCCCCAATAAAGCCACACGTGTTGACTATGGCTACGGGACAGTCGTTGCGAGTGCGATCGAAATATACAATATGCCCAGCGGTGCGTAGTGCCCCAGCTAATTTTTCGCTATCTACAGTGTTTTTTGAGCAACCGAGAGTGATAATATTTATATTCATGGCATGAAGTTTCGATGGATATTCCACGAAATGGGAAAAGTACAATTGCCTAAAAGGAAACAATGAATCGTGTCAGTACAATCAAAGTATGGCCAGAAAAAAAAACTTTCTGTTCACTTCTTATTTCTTGAGATTATAGGCTTGATGATTAAGCAAAGAGAGCGTCAACAAACTCGTCTGGGTTGAATAGTTGCAAGTCGGCCATGCCCTCACCGAGCCCAATATAGCGTACGGGAATATTGAAGCGGTCGGCCACAGCAAGCACCACTCCGCCCTTGGCCGTACCGTCAAGTTTGGTGAGCGCTAAAGCATTGACATCGGTTGCTTCAGTGAATTGTCGGGCTTGTTCAATTGCATTCTGCCCAGTTGAAGCATCAAGTACTAACAGTATCTCATGAGGTGCATCGGGCATAAGTTTTTGCATCACTTTTTTTATCTTACCCAACTCATTCATAAGACCTATCTTGTTGTGTAAACGACCGGCAGTATCTATGATGACCACATCAATTTGTTTTGATATGGCCGACTGCAGAGTATCATAAGCCACTGAAGCAGGATCTGCATTCATACCTTGTTGCACAATGGGGACACCCACGCGATCCGCCCACAACTGTAATTGTTCAACAGCAGCGGCTCGGAATGTATCGGCTGCGCCAAGCATAACACTACGTCCTGCCTGCTTATATTGATATGCGAGTTTGGCTATAGTGGTAGTCTTTCCCACACCGTTAACACCCACCACAAGTACCACGTAGGGCTTACCCGACAATGGATCTGAAAATGATGCAGGCAACGATCCCTGTGCTTGATGCAGCAGCTGTGCCGTCTCGGCACGCAAAATACCATTAAGCTCGGCAGTGCTAATATAACGGTCGCGACGGATACGTTCTTGAAGACTGGCTATGATTTTAAGGGTTGTGTCAACCCCCACATCGGCACCAATAAGGGTCTCTTCAAGACTGTCGAGAACATCATCGTCAACAGTGTTTTTACCCACAATACTACGGGCAAGTTTAGCGAAGAAGTTCTCTTTGGTTTTAGTTAAACCGCGACTAAGAGTTTCGCGTTCTTCAATCTTATTTTTTCTGCTAAAAAGTCCCATTTTCTGAGTGGATGATTAGTTCATTTTGAGCTGTTTCATCATTTCTGGTCTAATTCTGGTGTCGAAGATTTTGACGTATTCACCATACGCGTATCGTTCATAATCGCCCGAGGCAAAGTACCATAGTAGTCTTGCAAAATCGGCTGGTGGGTAGTAGCCTGGTATTACCTGTATTAGCGAACGGTCGGGTCGGAATATAGCAAACGAAGGAAAGCCCATTTGACGACCCAATATTGCTTGAGCAAACTGATGTACACCACGGCTACCGCCCGTTGTCATCTGGTATTGTACCCCATTCCATGAAAAAACCGGTTCACTTTCAGCATTGAATTTCACCGGATAATAGTAGGCATTAACTATGGCTGAAACTACTGGATCGGTGAACGTTTGGCGATCCATTTTCTTGCAATATCCGCACCATGAGGTATAAAAATCAACTAAATACATCATCTGTCCCACCTCTGATTTAGAGGCTTCGGAGATTGATGACCATTTTATCTGCGCCGAAGATGTACTTGCGAGCGTTAAGGCGCATAAAAACGGAACAATAACATGTAAAATATGCCTAATGTTTGAGCTTTGTTTTCTACCATTCATATTGCCAATCTTGTTCGTTATCTTGTTGAGACTCGATATATATTTCTTCGCGTTCCTCGCGATCGCGCAAACGGAAAAGTCGCCCCAACCAATCGTCTTTCTTCGATCTTACCTGGGTTTGTTTTTGTTTGTCTTCCTCAATTATTTGTGCAATCTGAGACACATAGTTTTCTACATAGTGGGTATTGGTAAGAGCATCGTGGTGAATAAGGGCTCCGGTATAGTAGTGTAGCAAAATGCTGTCGTATGTAATACCCAAACCTACCATGCGTATAGCCCCTTCTTGGCTCAATCCCACACCATGTCCATAGCCATGACCCATAAGCACAACAACGTTTTTTACGCTATCGTACACGACCGAAAAAAAAGTTGATTTGAGTTGAAAATCAATGCGTACACGAGTCAATGGAACCCCTAAAAGACGTGATTTCCGTTTTTCCTGTGTAAAATGGAGAAGCGAGTCTACATTATTGGGATTCGATATGTCTATTTTATGTGTTTTTTGGAAATACGATAGCCATTTGTCCTTTGCAATGGACTTCTGCCAATTACTCTGCCTCATACGAAACGAGAAGGTATCGGGAACAGATCTCAAATATGGCAAAGCAGCCCGCCACACGTCCTCAGAATTAGCCGTCTGTCCTCCAGAGTTGGAATGGAACGGAGTGTCAATGAGGTGCCCATCAGCATCAGTCAGTGTTTCGCCACTGCTTTGTATTGCCCCAAGCATTATGTCTGGACGGATACAACGGTTGTTGTAGGCTTGACAGTGTACTTGGTCGCAAAAGTTAAAGCCATCGGGACGATGTTTTTGCATGTTGCGCAAAGCCCATGTGCGAGAAATAATGGCTTGTATGCGAAATATGTCGCTCAAATTGCCATATATCTCGCTTTGAACCACTCCTGCTATATAGGTCTCAAACTCAACGTCATTAATAAGTTCCAGTTTGCCTGTTTGGGTAATATTAACAAGGAGGTTGCCTTCGTAGGTACGTTGTTTATAGCCCACTGGATTTAGGCAAAGAATGCAAGCAGTGTCGGTTGCCTCAAGTCTCACGGACGAAAAACGACCATAATCGTCATCATTAACGCTGACGTGCAACATTTTATCTTCGGCCTTAATTAGTACAGAACGGCCATCACCCACCATGTCCTCTAACAAAAGATTGCCGTCAGCATAAATATTGTAGTAACCAAGATCAAAAGAAACATTGAGAATAGAAATGGCGTTACCAGCAAAGAGACGGACTTTCACTCTTTCGGCGAACGCTCCTGTAGAAATGAGCAATAATAGTACTATGGATATATGTCTTTTCATCTCACAAGACTGATTACTATCTCTGCAACACGGTTGGCTGCCCCTCCATCTCCGAGAAGAGAACGCACATAAGCATATTGCTGCTGCATTCTATTCCGACTCTCCATATTAACTACTATTGCCGCAAACTCCTGTTCAAGCCGTGCCGTATTAAACTCCTGCTGAAGCAATTCAGTTACCACAGGTTGGTCGGCAATAAGATTGACAAGTGAAATATACTTAATACGTCTATTAACCAAAGCCTTTGCTATGCAGATTGAGACTGGGTTAGCTGCGTAACACACCACTTGCGGCACATTGAACAAGGCTGTTTCAAGAGTGGCTGTACCAGAGCAAACCACAGCAGCATAAGCCGATAAGAGAATGTCGTAAGTGCGATCTATTAGCAGTTCTACATTATCCGAAGTAGATATGTATTTATCGTAAACCGACCTATCTATCAACGACATCCCAGCTACTATAAACCGATACTCTTTATGTCGCGAGGCCAATTCAACCATAAGAGGTAGGCTACGATGCAACTCTTGACGACGACTGCCAGGCAATAGTGCAATAATGGGTTTCCCTCCTGTGTCAAGATGCGTACCTTGGTAATTACCAACAGAATCAACCAAAGGATGCCCAACATAGTAGGATTGCTGCATACCGCGGACTTTGAAAAAATCCTGCTCAAAGGGAAGTATATAACAAAGAGCATCAAGGTTGTCTTTCATTTGCTTTATACGTCCCTGCTTCCACGCCCATAGATTTGGAGATATAAAATGCACGGTTTTTATTCCCCGACGGTGCGCCCACCGCTCTATTTTCAAATTAAAGCCTGGATAATCAACACCAATCACAACATCAGGTGAAAACGAGAGGATGTCTTTTTTGCAAAAAAACATGTTGCCAATAACCTGACGGAGGTGTGTTACGACCTCTACAAAACCCATAATGGCCAGTTCGGAAATGTGTTTGACAGGAGCCTTACCACTCACGTCAGCCATTGCATCACCACCCCAAAAACGAATCTTAGCATCGACATCTCTATCTTTTAATGCCTTAATAAGCATTGAGCCATGCAAATCGCCTGAGGCCTCTCCCGCAATGACATAATATCTCACTTCAAATCAATTTGATTGGTGGTAAATAGGTAATATATAAATGCCACAAATGTGATAAAGAATATGGCTATGGCTGATTTTAGAGATTTTGATTGTCCTCCCTTTGCATAATATCGCACCACCATCAACGCAAATATGTAAACTGCTCCATACCAGCGGACGTGCTGAGTTATTGATTGCCCAAATGCTACTAAACCAACAGAGATAATCCCAACTATCAATATCTCAATGATGAGTACGCTCAAGATTCCGATCCCAAAACTATCTTGCTTAAAAAATGAGGATATACGCATCACTGAAACAAGCCTTTTATTGGTTCTATGGCATCATAGCTAGTGAAATCAGGATGTATGGGGACAACCGAGACAAAGCCATTTGTCAACGCCCACTCATCGCTAGTTTGCGGAGGGTTATCACACTCAAATCTACCCGTCAACCACCAATAGGGGCGCCCCTGCGGATCTGTCCTCTTCTCAAAACTATCTAACCATTTGGCTTGTGCTTCATGGCACACCCTTATTCCCTTAATTTCACCATTATAGGGAATATTAACATTGAGAGAGACGTTAGGGGGAAGTTTATGCTGAAGAACAGCGGCAATTATTTGCCTCACATAGCCCTTTGCTTGTGAGAAGTCGGCCTTAGCATCATGACAAAGTATAGAAAATCCTACAGCATCAAAGCCCAACGCTGTAGCTTCAATCACAGCCCCCATCGTACCACTATAGAGTACATTGATGGAACTATTGCTACCGTGATTAATTCCTGATAGGACAAGATCGGGTTCCCGTGGGCAAAAATATTCCACTGCCAACTTGACACAGTCAACAGGAGTACCATCACAACTATATACCGACAAGCCTTCAGTTTTTTTTACCTCTCGTACACGTAAGGGGCGTTCCGTTGTGAGGCTATGACTTTTCCCCGATGCATTACGTTCGGGTGCCATTACAACGACATCACCAAACTCCATGGCAGTCTCGTCAAGTACACGAATACCCTTAGCGGTCACACCATCATCGTTGGTTATAAGTATAAGAGGCCTCATTGTATAAACTCACCTGTTGTTTTACCCAAAAAATAAGACGCTGGTTGAAGTATGTTGTCAAATACAAAATATTGTATCAACACGGTATCTTTGCGATTAATAACAGCATACAAACGGTTGAGGTCAAATGTCTCATACATTTCAGGATCGGGAATTGCCTTGAGATCATCGGGATTTGTATACTTAATATACGTCTCAACAACATTTGTATTGTTTGCCGTGTCCGTAATTGTGAGGACTGCCCTGGGTGTCCCTTTCACGCAACTATCCATATTGGCGTTAGGAACAATATTGGCGTATTCATCAAAATTTAGCCACGTGAAACTTGAAAGAAACTGGGCAACACGAGCAGTGTCAAAATCTTCAGTTAACTCGTTTTTTGAGGTAAGTTCCATGCAAAAACCGTCGCCGTCCCTTACAATGGCAAACGACTCCTCTGGTTCTGAAGGTATATTTAGTTCTATACGCTTAATTTGTTTCACATTCAAATCCACTATGTTGTGGCTTCGCCACTTATATGGGTCGGTCACAAATCGCGGCGAGGGAAATCCACGTAAGTCTGGTACATAGATTACATACGGTACATCATCACCTTGTCTGTACATATGACTTCCCCCCATATCTTGTACTTCACGCCCTACGTAATAAGTCGTTGTCAGCTTTTCTCGCGGGAATAACCTCATTTTCCCACCAAACCAGTTTATTGCATAGACGGTCTGATATACATCAACTTTTACACCACGAGTTGAAATATCTTTAACCACATTTTCAATAGCATTTTTATTAACTCGTTGGCGTATACGCATATCGTTTAGCGTTTCCAGCAACATATCAACCATAGCTTGACTTGCAGGATACTTTTCGTTAACAAGCCATGTAGAGTCTGGTTGCATAGTCAAAAGAACCTGACCATTGTTTTTATCTGCCAAGAAGATCTTTACAATGGTTGACGTATCCTCAATATGGAAATCCTGCTTAAAAGTGGCTCGCTTTGTATTTCGAGACACCACAACAACTGCAGCGAGAATCACACATAGGGTTACAATAACTATGACTATATTCTTTTTTTTCATGCTCTCTTTGATTTGTACTTTCTTCGCCTACCCAAGGCCACCCCTGCCCCAACAAGCGTAAGCAACGCCAACGGAGCCAAGATATTTATGGTTTGATACACAACTTTATTCTCGTTTGCCTTTACCATATTCAATTTACGTAGCCTTATATCGCGGCTACGAGTTTCCATAAGCCCATTATCTCCAACAAGATAATTCACCATATTCAACAGTAAGTCCTTATTGGCATACATAGTTTCAGTGTAATGATCATATCCCAATGGATAGGATGCAGCGTCCGTGGCATTATACCTATTCTTGATAACATCCCCGTCCGACACAACAATCATACTCGTTTTCTTACTTTTATCTCTGTATCCGATGGCATCCTGAGAGGTCAACTCCGGTGCAAGACGATTGCGCCAGGCTGAATTAAATTCGCCCTCAAGCAACACTGCAATAGGAATATTACTCTTATCATACAACCTCTTGTCTGGCTCCATTTGAGCTTCGGCCAGATTAACCATTACAGGAGCATTCTTTTTCCTACTGTATTCAGAAGTGCTAAGCAACACCGTCTTATCAATATCATTGTCGATAAGATCAATACTGCTTACAAAATCGGTCTTTATCAAATCCAAATTTCTAACAATGGGATGCTTTGCCAGGGGCACAATTTCTGGAAAATAATACCACGGACAGAATCGAAATTGCGGTTTTTGACCCACCATTCCCACTTGGATTGGTATTGGCCTACATCTGATATCAAGCAGCAAATCTGGTTTTATTCGCACTCCATAGGCGAAAAGCATCTCATCCAAACGCAGAGGTACACGAGTTGAGATAAACTGTCCCTGTCTTGCCAAACTATCCAAATCTGCATTCATAGCATCTATCAACCACAGTACTTTCCCTCCGTGCATAATGTATTGGTCTATTATGAACAAGTCCCTATCATCAAACGGTTGAGTAGGCTTTGCCACTATCAAAAGGTCATACTTGTTAAAATGCGAATATGAAGAATCGGCATTATTCTTATGGTGCAATGTGAGCGACTGTATTTGTCCGTCAATAGTCACATAATCCAGACTATAAAACTCTTGCAACGCCCGTTGAATGTCATACAAATGGCCTCCCGACAATTCGCCATGCCCCTGCAAAAAACCTATTGATGCCTTACTCCCCCTTGATAATCCCCTTATAGCACTTGACAGTGTATATTCCAAATTCTGAATAGAATTATTCAACAACTCAACCTCACTGACATATTTTTGGTTTTGCAATAATTGTATTGATGTCTCTTGTCCTTTATATACGACATCAGCGGCAGGAATAATTATCTGCGTCGAAACGCCAGCGTTCGACTTAACCTGTATCTGCGTTGGCTGAATACCCTTTGCTGCTAACTTCTGATAGAAAATCTGTTGCGACTCTCTATTATCAAAATCATTCGGATTGACAAACTCATATTCAACATACCTGCTATATGCTCTAAACTGATTGAGCATTTCCCTTGTTTCTTTTTGTAAACGCTTAAAATCAGCAGGAAACTCACCTTCAAGATACACCCTAAATAGCACCGGTTCATCTATGCTTTTAAGCATCCTCTTTGTCGATTTCGACAACGTGTATCTATGTTCCGAAGTGAGGTCAATCCTGAAGAATAAGAAGTTGCCAATGACATTTACAGCCACCAAGATAGCAAGCACCGCAACCATCTCAATCAGGTGTGACCGTCTCAATTCATGCTTGTTCTTCCATCCATTTTTTCTACGTCCCAGTAGAACTACCCTTGTAAAAACAAGGAATAGAAACATGACACTTAAGAAATACAACACATCTCTGCTATCAACAACACCCCGACTTATTGACTCATAGTGGTTAGCAACTCCCAGTCGTCTTACAAAAAGGTCGGCCCCTCCGAGTATACCCATATTGTATACCGACTCAAATCCCAGGTACATTACAGCCGATAGCAAAGCTCCAACAACAAAGGCAACTATCTGATTATTCGTCACCGAACTGCTAAACACGCCCACTGCCGAGAATGCGCCTCCAAGCATGATTAGTCCTATGTAAGAGCCAATCACACTGCCCGTGTCAATGTTGCCAACAGGATCGCCCAAACTATAAACGCTAAAATAGCATATAACCGTAGGAATTAGCGAGATAACAACCAACGTCCATGCTGCCAAAAACTTTGCAAACACTATCGCCCAATCGCTCAATGGATGGGTCATAAGAAATTCGATAGTGCCATTTTTGCGTTCCTCTGCAATTGAACGCATACATATAGCTGGGATCAAGAAAAGGTACAGAAACGGAGCTATGATGAACAAACCGTCCATCGCAGCATAGCCATAATCAACAATGTTGTAGTCCGATCGCAGAACCCACAACGTAACACCTGTCAATACAAGAAATACCCCAATTATAAGATACCCTATGATTGAGGAAAAGAAACCACGTATTTCTTTCTTATATAGCGTCCACATAGTGCGACCTATTATAGTTTTTCAACAACAACACATTCAACTCTACTAAAACCGGTAGGCTCTACTTCTCGGACTCCTACCTTGATATAGTCCTTCGCCCAATTCAGCAACAACCTCGGCAACCAGTCGTGCTGCCTCTCCCATAATCCTCACATCCACATTCTCCCATATATCGCTGGGCACATGGTTGTGTTGCAGACCATTATAGGTAGTAAAAACAAGGGTTGGGATGCCCACCGCATCAAAAGCAAGGCCATCCCCTCTCGGATTCATCTTTCCTCCATCCAATCGTATATTCCTGCGCGATGCCGTCGTATCATGCACGTATGCCAAATTCCATAGGGTGGGGTACTTATTGTCGCCCATCACCACTATACTGTCGCCACTACCGATATTCTGCACATTCACAAATGCCTCTATCCTCCTCATCGGCGAGAAGTTGCTAACAAATATTTGCGAACCAAGGTACTGCTGTTCACTACCACTAAACACCACAAAGACAATACTTCTTTTAGGACGATATTCTCTCTGGCTCAACACCCGAGCAGTTTCAAGCAAAGCGGCAACTCCCGACGCATTTATATCGGCTCCAGGGAATATACATGTCTCACCCTGCATACCGACGCCATCTATCGAAGCCCCAACCACTATGTATTCTTTTCTCAACTTGGGGTCTGATCCCTCCAATATTCCAATCACGTTCGATGTCATAGCTTGCGGAGTATAACGTGCATTGACATCTATCTCGGCTTTTTTCAGCAGTGTGTAAGAAGCCACCTTTTTGTGTTTTTCTATCACACTTCTTGCGCTATCCAACGCCATCGCCTCATCGGCCATTATCTCCCGGGCACCATCCAGTGTCAACTGCAGCAATGGAAATGTCGCCAAATGGGGCAACACACCGCAATAGGTGCGACATTGTACCTCGTTTGACAGACAACTCTCACTCACATTCACTGCCAGCATGCCTATTGCCCCCTTATTCTCCGCCACTCTTGCCTTATCTCTCAATGTGCTACCATGTTCAATCACATCCTGTGGCAACGCCACTCCTTGTGGCAGTCCCGTCAACACAATTACTATCTTACCCTTAACATCAACATTTTCATACTCATCGAACACCGGACTTGCAATGCCGTAGCCACAAAACACCATTTGAGCATCCACATATCCCCTACCCGTCATACCCGCGCAAGCAAATTCATTTCCAAGCGTAAAAACACGTTTATCCTTGCTGCCAGGCATATAGACATTCAACTTTGCATTCTCCACCTCGTTACATTCCACCTCAAAACGTTGCAACCAATCCTTGTCTTGTGGTTTCACGCCATAACCCTGCAATGCCTTTATCACATAGTTTTCCGCCTCGTTGCATCCCTTTGTGCCAGCCAACCTACCTGCATAGGTCTCCGACGATAGCTCCATAACGTGCTTTACCAACGAATCGAGACTCACTGTTGGCATTGGCAGTGGGTCTCTTTCTTGAGCCACAGCACATACACTTGCCACACAAAGGATTACAGCCAACGCATATTTTTTCATACCATTATTCCTTTATAGTTCTTATACCACTGATAGATAGTCGTTTCCGTAGCGGAACGAAACAATACATCTTCTCGCAAAGATATATAAAAAGTTGCAATGACCACAGTACCTTTTTCATAATTAACAAAACCAATGGGGGCGGATGCCTGCGTCTTTTAGGCATCCGCCCCCATTAGTTAACCTCCCCTCACTGTACCTCTTGCAGCAATTTACTCAAGTTCGGGGTCAATATTATCTCCGTTCTGCGGTTAATAGCTTTATTGGCAGCACTGTTGTTGGGAACCTTCGGGGCGAATTCCCCATGTCCGCAGGCCTCAACTCTTGCTGGATTTATCCCTTTACCATTCTGCAACAGGAGTTTTACAATAGCCGTAGCACGCATCACGCTCAAATCCCAGTTATCTTTCACCGCCGTAGATCCATGATAGGCATCATTGTCGGTGTGCCCCTCCACCATTATGTTCAAAGTGGTGTCGTTTTCAAGCACTTTGGCCAATTCTCTAATAGCATTTACTCCTTCTTTCGACACTGTCCAACTTGCCGATGGGAATAAAAGCTTATTCTCCATCGACACATATACTTTCCCCTCCTTGGTTTCCACATTCAACCCCTTATCAGCAAAGCCCACCAGTGCCTGCGTAACGGCCGAGCGCACCGCCTCCAACTCCTTTTCTTTGGCATCGAGGCGAGCTTTCGTGGCCGCTTCTTGGCGTTCCAACTCTTCCTGCCTTGCCACAAGGTCGTTGCGCTGACGTTCAAACTCCTCCTGTTGCGACTTCAGCTGACCCTCTTTTTGGCTCAATTCATCGGCTTTCTGATTAAGTTCTTTAGTGCGTGCCGTGAGCAAATTTTGCGCTCGACGCAAATCACGGTTCTTTCCTGCCACCTCTTGGGTGTAGTTTTCCATAGTGGTGTCGTAATGCTGTTGCAGTTGCTCCAGCCTTGTACGCAGGCTGTCGCCCAAAGCATCGGCCTGTTGTTTTTTCAGCATGATGTCGCCCATATCGGCTTGCATGTTCTGATTCTGTCGGGTAAGGGCAGTGTTTTCTTCTTTCAGTTCCGACAATTCTTGCTTCACCAAAGCGTATTGCTTCGATGTTTGGTCGTACTTTGCCTGCAACGATTCCATTTCGCTGAGCGACACACATGAAGCCATCGCCACAGTCGCCACAGCAATAAGCGTTATTTTTAATTTCATATCCCCAAAGTTTTGCAGTTTAACGCACACATTGCTTTTTTCGTATTTTTGCAACACTTTTTTATCATGTTATCCATCCGCAACATACACCGCTGGCGCATTCACCACCTTAATGGGACTACGTTTCTCATTCTCCTTGCACTTTTGGTGGGGCTTATGTCGGGCTTGGCCGCCGTTGCTTTGAAAACGGTGGTTCACTATGTGGGCAGTCTCGTTACCCAATTTAGCGAGGGTGGAGCTTCATCAGCCAACCTGCTACTTTTTATCTCGCCAGCTGTGGGCATGCTGCTCACTGTTTTGTTTGTCAATTATGTGGTAAAGGGCGACATCGGCCACGGACTACCCTCGGTGCTTTTTGCCATCAGTCGCAAAAAATCGCGCCTGCCACAGAAGAACATGTACACATCGCTCATTGCCTCGACCCTCACCGTGGCCTTTGGTGGCAGTGTTGGTCTTGAGGCTCCCATAGCATCAACGGGTGCGGCCATTGGTAGCAATATCGGTCAATGGACGCATCTCTCGCCCAAAAATGTGCGACTGCTTTTGGGCTGTGGGGCTGCAGGGGCCATTGCTGGCATATTCAAAGCCCCATTTGCAGGCATCCTCTTCGTGGTCGAAGTGTTTATGTTCGACCTCACCGCCACCACCGCTCTTCCGCTCATCGTGGCCTCTCTATCGGCTGCCACCATAGCCAGTTTCCTTATGGGCTCGGGCATTCAGTTCACTTTCACCATCGCAACACCGTTCTCTCTGTCGCAACTGCCGTTCTACATTGTTCTCGGCCTATTCTGCGCACTGGTATCGCTCTATTTTTTGCGTGCTTCCGACAGGGTTGAAAGTCGACTAAAAAGGGTGTCGAGCAAGTGGGTACGACTACTCATAGGCGGTAGCGTTTTGGGACTTTTAGTGCTCCTCTTCCCTCCGCTTTACGGCGAAGGCTACACCATGCTCAGCCATCTGCTGACTGGCAAAGAGCAAATTCTTATGCTTGGAACCGAGCACAACCCTCAGTCGGTCAATTCTATCACAGCGCTCCTACCTCTTTTCCTCATCATTCTTTTCAAACCACTTGCCACCGCACTCACCATTGGCAGCGGTGGCGTTGGTGGCACATTTGGTCCGTCGCTCGTGGTGGGCGGACTTTCGGGCTATTTTGTTGCACTTGTCTCCAACCTTATCGGCCTGCCACCTCAAGATCCAGCCAACTTCGCCTTGGTGGGCATGGCGGCTGTTATGACTGGCGTGATGCAAGCTCCATTCATGGCCACTTTCCTCATTGCCGAAATCACAGGGGGCTACGGTTTGCTTGTGCCCCTGCTTGCAGCCTCGGCAGTTACTTATTTGTGCGTACATCCTCTTGAACGACACTCCATCTACGCACGAAAATTGGCGCAACATGGCGACCTGCTCACCCACGATAAAGATGCTTCGGCATGGCACTTGCTCGACATGTCGTCGCTTATCGAGACCAACTTCGTTGTGGTTCGCCAAGGCGACCGACTACGCGACGTGGTAGAGGCTGTAAAGAACTCACGTCGCAACATATTTCCCGTACTAACCGACGACGATAAGTTCCTCGGGGTGATTGTGCTCGACGACATTCGCAAACTCATCTTTCGCACCGACCTCTACGACAGCATGAGCGTTACTTCCATGATGCACCCCATGTCGGAGGGCGACCTTGTGCGCAACAGCGACAGTCTCATCGATGTAGTCGGCAAATTCCGTGTCGGCAACCGCTACAACCTTGTGGTAATTGACGACCACGACAACTATCTCGGCTTCATTTCGCGAGCCAACACATTCTCGGCCTATCGGCGGTTTATCAACGACACCACCGACGAGTAGTGCCCATCAAGCAACATCTGTTTTCTTCTCGCCCCACACATCCATTGCCACCACAACGGCTGTAAATGCCCAAAATGGGACAGACAGTTTATCGGTGTCAAGAAAGTTGTTGAACACCCCATGCACGTAGTAGGTAAACAGGCTTAAGGTGAATGCTAAAGCAGTGTCGGCCACCAACCTATTGGCAGACGTGCGGTAAACGCGCACTCCACTGACAAATGTTATCATAAACAACGCCACCACAATGGCCACACCCGGCAAGCCTTGCTCGGCCAGCGGCCCAATATATTCGCTGTGAGCATTGCCCAAGTTGCCAAAATTGGTGCTTATGGTCGAGAGCTGATAACTTTTCTGATAACTACCGTAGATAAACTGGTAGGTGCCAGGACCAGTGCCAGTGATGGGATGCTCGCGCCACATGCGCATTGCCGACGCCCAACGGTTCAGACGCTCAACATTGCTGGCATCGGTCGAAATGTTTGAAATAGACTTCACCTGACCTGCCAAGTCGTAGGACGAGTCTTGCTTATTCTTGCCCAATTTATAAAGCACATCGTTCTGGTAAACAAAGAAAGCCCCAACACCAATGCCAAACAGCAACACCATCCACTTCACTTTCATGCCCAAGCGTATGAGCACCCACACCCCGATGGCTGCAACAATGCTTATCCACGCCGCGCGACAATAGGAGAAAAACAGTCCCACCGCCAACAGCGCAAGCAACACAACGGCCGCAATGCGCTCCACACGGCTACGGCTCAACCCAGTAAGCCAATGCACGGCTGCAGGCAACATCAATGCAATGACGCATCCATAGGCGGTATGGTCGTTGTAGAAAGGCTTCATCACGCGGTGCAATGTTTGCAAATCGCTGAAATTTCCCAGCGTTTTTGCCGTGGTGATAAACACCACCACCCCAAGGCCGATGGCATAGGCTACAAAAAAGCGGCGCACAGCGGCCATAGATTGGAACGACCTTACAGCGGCAAAAAAGAACGGAATGACAAACCACAGACGGGCAATGGTGTACTTCACCGACACCCATGGCAGTTGCGATGTGGCCGACGTGAACGCCATCCACGCCACCGACACCATTAGGGCTATAGTAACTGGGTGGCGCAGCACACGCACTGGATAGTCGCGCATGAGCAGTGTGCGAAACATAAATATCAGCGAAAAGAGCACCATCAGTGGTTCGACAGGCATAGACAACTGCATGCCTTGCACCACATCGAAGTTGATTGCAAAGGGGGTGAGTAGAGCCATCAATGGCAGCGACCAACTGTCGTGCTTGATAAAAATCCACACCACCACCAGCCCCAATGGCAAGAAAGCCAACTCGTAGCGGTCGTTTTTAAGCATCAAGCAGTCGACCAGCACAAACAGCACCGTAACCACCAGCGCCACCAACAGGCCTCTCGTCGGGCGATCCATTCGTTTTACCCAGTCGGACAACATCCTAACAGTATGCGCAAACAGAGGTTAATCGTCGTCGCGACGAGTGAACAGCAACAACCCGAACACACACACCACCACAGCTCCCAGGCTGCCAGCCAGCACAATGAGCAGCCGTTTGGGGTAGGCCTTCTTGTCGGCCACCACAGCACGGTCGACCACATACTTATAGCTCACCTCCAGATCTTTGTCAATGGCGGTCTGCATGGCACGGGTTTGCAAGTCGGCCAACTGCTCACACTTGTCGGAAATCAGTTGACTTCTCCAATGCGAGGGGTCGGGCAAAGAGGCCAACGAGTCGATTTCACGCTCCATAGCCTGGCACACCTGATCCATCACCAACGCAGCACCAACGGCACGGTCGTGGTGAATCACGTGGCACAAACTGTCGTACATCGATGCCATATAGTTGGCAATATCGGCAGCCCACTGCGGATCTTGATCAAGCACACCTATTTCAACTCCGAGAAACTCGGTTCGTTTCACCGTGATATTGCCACGATACATCTCGTCAAACTTAAACTGCGCATGCGTAGCATTGGGTTCGATGCCATAGTGATAGGCCAAATTGAAATGCTTATCAACAGCCTCCTGCATCCTACGCGACCCCAAGATCTGCATGGCATACTCGCAATCACGCTCAATACCATAGTCCATAAAATCCAAGCTATAGTGGTAATCCATAATAGCCTTCGACAAACGGTTAGAACTGGTTGGGAAAATCACCGCCGACGATTTGTAGAGGGGCTTGATGAGCAACGATGCAACCAACGAAGCCACGGCTGCCACCACAAACACCACCAGCAACACCTTCCACCACCGACGAAAGAAAAACTTGGCCACTTGAGCCTCACGGCCACGGCCATTGTCTTGTTCCATTGTTAGAATAGCATTGGTTTTCACAAAAAATTCAAAACCAGTAAACGCATCAAAAAAACAAATATTGCATCCAAACCAACACTTTTTACCGCCTCATGTAGGGGGCAAGTAAGGCCGTTCTTCAGTTGTTCTTCAGTCAATGACTGAAGAACAACTGAAGAACGACTGAAGAACAGCCTTAGTTGATCCCTACTTGATGCCACCTTACCCCCTCGTTGCAAACAATCTCCACCCCCGGAAGGGCACAGATGTGGCTAAACCGACTATAAACCACGGTTTTCAAAAAAATTAGTAAATTTGCGCCCAATTATGTACATATCGTTGCTAACCACAACCATCAGACAATAAGACAACAAGTAATATGGCTAAAATCAAATTCAAACAAAAAGGCTATAATTGGCAATTCGTACAAGTGGGCGGAATGACGCGCGTCAACATCACCAAAGGTGAAGACATAGCCCACCTTGACGAACTCGACAAGAAATTGTGGACAGTGTTGAGTTGTCCGGTATCGGGGCTCGAATTCAACGAGCGCACATTGGCACTGATGGATAGTGATGGCGACGGCAAGATACGAGTAGACGAAGTGATCTCGGCCTCACAGTGGTTGCGCAACATTTTGAAAGACCTTGAGGTGCTGTTTGATGCCACCGACCGCGTAGACCTTCACCAGTTGCGCACCGACAACGCCGACGGTAAGGCCGTTGAAGAAGCCTGCCGCATGATACTTGAAAAGTTGGGCCGTCCGACCGAGTCAATCTCCCTCACCGACATAACCGACTACAAGGCCATCATCGAAGAGCGCATACGTGCCGAGTACCAACCCGCCGAACAAGCCGTCTACGCCATGCCCTATGGCGATAAGAGCGATGCCGTTGAAGCCGCCGTTACCGCCCTGCGCGACAAGGTAGCCGACTACTATCTGCGTTGCCGCTTGGCCGCTTTCGACACCGATGCCACTGCCGCACTCGACGTGCAGGTGGATAAAATTGCCGCCATCAGCACAGGCAACCTCACCTCCAGCATGGACGACATTGCCTCCTATCCGCTGGCTCGTCCGCGCACCGACGCTTTACTGCCCCTGTCAGAGGGCATCAACCCCGCTTGGCAAAGCCACATCGACGTAATCAACTCGGTGGCCGTGGCCCAAGACTTTGATGGTTGCACCACCCTCTCGGCCGAACAATGGGATGCCATAGTGGCCAAAACCGATGCCTACACCGCTTGGAAACAGGGCAACACCAATCAAGAAAACGAAACTATCAACGCCCAACTGGAGACCCACACCGCTGCCATCCATCCCGCCGAGCGACTGGTGCTCTACTGCCGCGACTTTGTCAAACTCGTTCACAACTACATAACATTCAGCGATTTTTATAGTCGCAACGAGAAAACATTGAGCATCTTCCAAGCTGGTAAACTATTCATAGACCAGCGTCAGTGCGATCTCTGCCTCAAGGTTACCGACATGGGCAAACATGCCGCCATGGGTAGCTTGAGTGGCATTTACCTCATCTACTGCCACTGCGTGTCGAAAGTGAAAGGACAGGAGATGGACATTGTGGCAGCACTGACCGACGGCGACGTTGACGACCTGCGCGAAGGCAAGAATGCCATCTTCTACGACCGCAATGGGCAAGACTGGGATGCCACCGTTACCAAGATTATCGACAATCCCATAAGCGTGCGTCAAGCTTTTTGGAGCCCCTATCGCAAATTTGGCAACTGGGTGAGCGACAAAATCACCAAGAGCGCAGAAGAGAAAGAGAGCAAGCAATTTGACGAAATGACCTCGAAGGCCGACACTGCAACAGCCAACCTGGCAACCACAAACGCCGAAGGCGAAGCAGCCAAAGATGCCTCTCAAAAGCCAGCCACACCATTCGACATCGCCAAGTTTGCTGGTATTTTTGCAGCTATCGGGTTGGCCTTTGGCGCAATTGGTGGTGCATTGGCATCACTTGGCAAATTCGTCATGCTCAAGTGGTACAACGTTATTCTACTGGTTGCCGCCGTGGTGTTAATTATCAGCGGCCCGTCAATGTTCTTGGCCTGGCTCAAGTTGCGCAAGCGCAACCTCGGCCCAGTGCTCAACGCCAATGGTTGGGCTATCAACTCGAAGGTAAAGATCAACACTGCCTTTGGCGCAACCCTCACAAGCATTGCCCAATATCCCAAGTTGGTCATGAACGATCCGTTTGCCGACAAAAAGACCCCATGGTGGAAGAAATTGCTGTGGTGGCTGCTTGTAATAGTGATCGCTGCTTTCTGCGTGCTCTATTTCACCAAGAATCTGCCCTGGCAAAAGAAGGATGCCGAAGCTGCAGTCGACAAAGAAACAGCAACTGCAGTTGCCGACACCACCGCCCAAACACCTACCGATACCACTGCCGTAGTCGTTGCAGAGAAATAGGACATGGGTGCCTTGCATGGCTTTGCTGCTGTGCATGACAATAATGAAGCCGAATGAGGCGCAGCCACAGGCTGCGCCTCACTCGGCTTCAATAGCATGGTGGAACGTTGAAAATCTATTCGACACACAGCCCGACTCCACCCTCAACGAATACTCATTTACACCACTGGGCGAAAAGTGCTGGACACACCGTCGGCTTGAACACAAACTGCATGGTATATTCCGCACCATAGCATACATGGATGCGCCCGACGTGGTTGGACTTGCCGAGGTAGAAAATGCCACCGTGTTGCAACATCTTGTGCAGGGCACTCCGCTGAGGCAGCATCACTACCAGTTCATTCATCACGACTCGCCCGACCGTCGTGGCATCGATGTGGCTTTGCTCTACCGCGCCGACCGTTTCTGCCCCCTATCTGCAACCTACGTCTGCAATAGCGACTCGGCATCGCAATTCTTCACTCGCGACATGATGGTCGTGCGTGGCGTAACAGCATCGTCCGACACTCTTTTGTTGCTACTCTGCCATTGGCCAAGCAAACTGGGTGGTAGCCGAGCGGCAAAGCACCGCATGACGATTGCCAAACGTCTTAAATGTTGCATTGACAGTCTTCACACCATATACCCATCCAATGCAATAGTCGTTATGGGCGACTTTAACTCTACTATCGACGAACCGCCATTGCAGCTTCTGCTATCCCGTACAGACACAGACTCCACACCAAACAAGTTGCAACATCTCACCGCCAATCTGCCACACGATTGGGGCTCGTATAAGTATCAAGGCACGTGGTCATACATAGACCACATGTTCATGGTTGCTGATGGTTCGTGGCAAGTCTCACCACCACACCTTGTCCGTCCGCCATTTCTACTAAAAGAAGAGGGTAGCCGACCAGGAGTGCGCCCCCACCGTACTTTTCTCGGCACAAGATACGAAGGTGGCATCAGCGACCACCTGCCCCTATTGATAGGCATAGGCAAGAAAGAGGATGCTGATAAACATTAAAAAAAAGCCATCTACAGGCCGTTTTTATTTATTTTTGCAAATTGCTTTTACTTGATAATAAAACAACATAAACATGTATAGAACTAACACTTGTGGCGAACTTCGCACCTCGGACATCGGAAAACAAGTTACCCTCTGTGGTTGGTTGCAACGCAGCCGCGACCTCGGTGGCATGACATTCATTGACCTTCGCGACCGTTATGGCATAACCCAATTGGCTTTCAACATGGAGACAAATTCGGAGCTTTGTCAAAAAGCACGCCGACTGGGACGAGAATTTGTCATTCAGGCCACTGGAAAAGTTATCGAGCGAAGCTCGAAAAACGCCAAAATACCGACAGGCGACATAGAGGTGGAGGTTAGCGAACTGAATATCCTCAACGAGGCAAAGACTCCCCCGTTCACCATCGAAGACCAAAGCGACGGAGGCGACGACCTACGCATGCGCTACCGCTATCTTGACCTGCGTCGTGCACCAGTGCGCCGAAACATCGAAATGCGTCACCGCATGGCTATGCTTGTCAGAAACTATTTGAGCAACCTCAATTTCCTTGAGATTGAGACACCTATGCTTATCAAATCAACACCCGAAGGGGCTCGCGACTTTGTGGTGCCCAGTCGCATGAATCCTGGCGAGTTCTATGCCCTACCGCAAAGCCCACAACAATACAAGCAATTGCTCATGGTGTCGGGATTCGACCGATACTTCCAAATAGTCCGCTGTTTCCGCGATGAGGATTTGCGCGCCGACCGCCAACCCGAATTTACGCAAATTGACTGCGAAATGAGTTTCGTGGAACAAGAAGATGTGCTGCAAACATTCGAAGGTCTTGCAAAACATCTTTTCAAAGAGATTAAAGGGATTGATTTTGAGCCATTCAAACGCATAACATGGCACGAGGCCATGAAACTTTACGGAAGCGACAAACCCGACCTACGGTTTGGAATGGAGTTTAAGGAAATAACCGATTGCGTCAAGGGGCATTCGTTCCAATTATTTGATAACTCCGAACTTGTTGTGGGCATCGTTGCCAAAGGATGTGCAGAATATACTCGCAAGCAACTGGACTCGCTTACCGATTTTGTGAAGCGCCCACAGGTCGGAGCTGGTGGACTGGTATACATCAAGTACAACACCGACGGCACATTCAAATCGAGCATCGACAAATTCTACGATGCCGATAGTTTGAAACGCATAGCTCAATGCATGGAAGCCCAACCAGGCGACCTTATGCTTATCATGTGTGGGCCGTCAATGAAGACACGCACACAGTTGTGCGCCCTGCGATTGGAGATGGGACAACAACTTGGCTTGCGCGATCCGCACAAGTTTTCGCCCCTATGGGTTATCGACTTTCCACTTTTGGAATGGGATGACGAAACGCAACGTTTCTACGCCATGCACCACCCGTTTACAGCGCCCAAACCAGAAGACGAGGCCCTGCTTGACGATCCAAACCGTTGGGGCGACATACGTGCCAACGCCTACGATATAGTGATAAACGGATGTGAAGTAGGAGGCGGATCTATTCGTATCCATGACCGTACGTTGCAAAACAAGATGTTCCACACTCTCGGTTTCACCGATGAGCAGGCGGCTGCACAATTTGGCTTCTTGATGGACGCTTTTACCTATGGTGCACCACCCCATGCAGGATTGGCTTTCGGTTTTGATCGCCTGTGTTCGATATTTGCTGGTGCCGACTCTATTCGCGACTTCATAGCATTCCCCAAAAACAATGCAGGACGGGATGTGATGAGCGGTAGTCCGGCTCCTATTGCTCAAGCTCAACTTGACGAGTTGATGCTCGACATTCGTCAACCAATCTCACAATGAGCATTACGGCATTGGTAAAATCCATGCGCCTCCGCACACTCCCACTATCGCTGGCGGGAGTTCTGCTCGGAGGCGCACTTGGGTTGTCTAACGGTTCAGTGTCGTGGGGAGCATGCCTGTTCCTTCTTCTCACCACAGCAGCCTTGCAAGTGCTTTCAAACATGAGCAACGAACTTGGAGACTACCGCAGTGGTGTTGACGGAGACGGCCGTCAAGGACCGAACTATAGCCTTGCAGAAGGTGGACTCACAGAGCGTCAGATGGTTGGTAGCATCAAAGGTGTAGCTGTGGCCTGTTGCATATTTGGTTTGGCCATGATTTTTTTCTCTTTTGGCAACCTATGGCAATGGCAGCCGCTACTTTTTATCGCATTGGGAGCAACTGCCATTTGGGCTGCTACCCACTACACACTGGGTAAACATCCATACGGGTATCGCGGTTGGGGCGACCTATTCGTATTCATATTCTTTGGATTGGTTTCGGTTATGGGAAGTTACTACATCACAGCCCATACCATTTCACCTTTGCTGTGCTTGGCTGCAGCCGGTATTGGGTTGTTGAGTGTTGGTGTACTGAACGTGAACAACATAAGAGATATGAAAAGCGATGCCGGACTACGGCGCACTGTTCCACTTATAATAGGTGCACACAAGGCCAAAATTTACCAAACGGTGCTTGTAGTTGTTGGCTTTGCTTTGGTATATGCCTATGTAATAGTTAAGGGTTGCACAGTTCAAAACACACGTTTTCTGTGGCTTCCAATATTAACATTGCCTGTTTTTGTACGTCACCTGGTAGGTGTATGGCGAAACTCCGATAGGGCACTTGACCCCATGCTACCACAACTGGTAATAAGCACATTTCTACTTTCCCTATTCACCGTGATAGCATGCTATGGCCTATGATTTCAATAAAATAGCCCACTCATACGATCGGTTAAACCATCTTATGACCGCTGGACTCGACATTGCCTGGCGGCGCAAAGCGGCCAAAGCAGTTACAGCAGGACACAACATGCCCATAGAGGTGCTTGATGTGGCGTGCGGCACCGGCGACCTATCCATAGCCCTTTCCATGCGTAAATGCCACGTAGCAGGTGTAGATTTGTCGGAAGAGATGTTAGGCGTAGCAATAAATAAGGCCGAACAGTTGGATAACGAATTTATTCGTCCCACTTTTGATATAGCCAATGCAGAGCATCTACCCTACCCCGACAATACGTTCGATGCCGTTACCTGTGCATTTGGAGTGCGCAATTTTGTACATCTTGACGTAGGGTTGAAGGAGATGATACGTGTGATTAAACCCACAGGACGAATAGTGATACTGGAACTATCTACTCCAGATAACCCATTGTTACGTCCATTCTACAACCTGTATTCTCGCCATATCATACCCCTATTAGGGAAAGTTATTGCCTCAAACCGCGAAGCCTATACATACCTGCCAAATAGCATTGAACACTTTCCAAAAGGCGACACATTTATCAAATGTATGATGAATGCAGGTGCCGTCTCGGCAACACAGCGCAAACTAACGTTAGGAGTGTGCCGAATGTACACTGCCACCAAACCTAATAGCAGCGTATCTATCTGAAATTCGTTTCAGAAACTTGTACCTTTTTATTTGCTAATTAAACATTTATTTGCTAATTAAACAACCTTGTCGCTGTGGCATTTGCAGCCAAAGACGACATTGAAACAATCGTGAACTCCGCAATATATAAGGGTTGCGTGGTTTACTATGCCACAAGCGATGTACTGGTCAGTACATGTAGCGGCCACACTCACTATGTGCTTGTGTCATCTGTCAAAAATGGTGTTGAGTGTCGCTATACAATGCCCGACGAGACTTTGGAAATCATGGATTTACAAGAGTAACGTTGCATGTTTCAAAAAAGGTTGTATCATTGCACCTCGAAAACGCTCCGATGAAAGTAGTGCATGTTAGCCCTCATCATTGGAGCGTTTTCATGTCTTTAGGTGGGTTTGTTTATACCCTGTAATACCGTTTCTTTGTCTGATGGCGTTGCAATGTAGTTACAACGCCATTATTTTGCACTGGAGATATTTTTATATTTTCCCCAAAACTTGCACATTTCGTTTTAGAAACCTCCACACTTCGATTTGCGGATTATATAAACATTTCGTTTTGTGGTGCCCTTATAGCCTCAAACCCTCGCAACTCATTGTAAATAAACGACTTTTGGTGTTTTTCTCCATCATTCTCTTTTATACGCTTCGTTCTGTGCCCCATAACTCGTTTATGATAGGGTATATCTTGTTACTGTTTAATATTCCACGTTGCCTTTATGGTTGCAATTTACGTTTGTTCAATCCAAGCGTCCGACGGCGGTGCGCGGTTCAGTGCGTGGCTTTGAGGTATTGCAGGTCGCCGTACCAGTAGCTGGCGGTGCAGCTACCAGTCTTAATGTTTTTCCTGTCGACTGAATGCTGTTATATTAGGAATGTCTAAGTTGTTCCAGCAAGAGAGGTCGTCTTTTTCTTCTATGTCTTGTGATAGATAGTCTTCGGGGCTTATCTAGTCAGATACGGCAGGGTTTTCGGGTATTACAGACAAGAGTTCTTCGTCAGAAGCCTTTATTCGCGAGCGTATTTTCTTGAAGAAGGCAATCTCGTTATATTCTATCGCGCTGTCTGCCTCGATTGTGCGCACTGCTATGCTGACGAGCTGTTTCTCCTCCTCGACGTTTAGGTTGGCGTCCTTCAATTCGCCCAGGTATTGGTGCAAGAAGTGCACTCCCGTCGTTTTTATTTGCTCGGCGTATGTGTTGAGCAGTGCCTGTAATTTGGTGCTGTCGGCGAGTAGGGAAAGCGAGACTATCGTATCCAACTCTTGTTGCGCAATGTCGCCATCGCAAGCCATACAGCAAAAGGCTGTTTTTAGGTACAATTCTGTTCTGTCCATATTATTGTCTTATTTCTTAAATCCTATGGGGGTGTGTTCTTTCTTTGGCGTAAGAGACGATGGATTTGCCGCGATGCTCCGTTCAAGGGTCGCCATGTCGATTTTCGCCTTGCGGTCTTTGGCGTCACGCGCGGCTTCGTCCACTATGAAGCGTATGTCGGCCGACACGTAGTTCTCCGTGAGTGCTGACAATCTCTCGTAGTCTATCCCGAAGTCAAGAGGGCGTCCCTTCAGTTCCATTTCGAATATTTCACGCCTGGTCTCGGCATCCGGCGGACCTACGTAGAAGCTTTTTTCTATGCGACCGCTGCGTGTCATGGCTTCGTCTATCTCATCGGGTAGGTTGGTGGCACCTATAAGGAAGATACCCCGCTCGCCGGTGCGATCCATCTGCGCCAGCATCTCGTTCACCGCGCTACGGCTCATCTCGTGCACGTTGCTGTTGCGTTTGGGCAACAACTCGTTTATCTCGTCGATGAAGATGATTGTTGGCGCTTTCTCCTCGGCCTCGCGGAACATCTTGGCGATGTTCTCCTGTGTGGCGTTCACCCATTTGCTCTTGAGGTCGGAAGGGGTCAGGAGCATGAAGTTGAAGTCCAGTTCCTCGGCCAGCTTCTTGGCGAAGTAGGTCTTGCCGCAGCCCGGTGGCCCGTAAAGCAACATGCCATTGGGAAGCGATAGGCCATAACGGCGCGACTCTTCCGGGTTGCGCAGCACGTCAATCACATCTCGTTGTATCTGTGCTTTAAGTTCTCGCATCCCGACCACGTCCTTCAGTCCGTTGCCTTTCGGTGTAGCTGTCTTTTTCTCGGCTGATGGTTTCGCCTTTGTCGGGCTGGGTGTGTCGGCGCGTTGTGGCCTATCTGTTTTCTGCATGGGGGCTGATATGTGCAGTTCGCCACGCATGGCACGCGCCATCTCGTCGGCAGAGCGGAAGCGGTCGGCTGGACTGACGGAAAGTGCTTTGGCGATGGCCTCCACCATGCCATCGGGGGCGGGAACATTGCTGAGGGATGGCACTCGCAGCGGCTGTTCGCGCATGGCTTGCAGCTGCTCGTCGAAGTCGTCGCCCTGTTTCGCTTGCCAAGGCAGTCCGCCATAGAGCAGGCGGTAGGCCGTCACACCGACGCTGAAGAGGTCGCTTTGTGGCGAGTAGAGACCTCCGTGTAGCACCTCGGGGGCGAGGTAGTAGGGGTTCAGCCCTTTTATGTCGGCGGTGCGGCGACCATGGCTCATGCGGCGTGCGTGGCCGAAGTCGATGATGATGGCGCGGTTAGTCTGTGCGTTGAGCATCGCGTTCTGCGCTGTCAGCTCGTTGTGGATAACGGGGTCGGGCTGCTGGTGGAGGTATTGCAGACCTTCAAGCACGTCGAGCATCCACTGGCGTACCTCGTAGGGGTTGCTGCTTCGCTCACGATTGTAGCGTTGCTCCAGTGTCTCGCCGCTGATGAATTCGCTCACCATGTAGGCAACCTGCCGTCCGCCGAGGCTTGTCTCGCCATGTTCAATGAGGTGCATCACGCAGGGGTGGTCAATCCCCTGCATGATGTTCACCTCAATGACGTTGCCGTCCGCATCGAACTGCTTCCCGTTTAACCGCTCAAGGTCTATGAGTTTCAGGAAGTGGTTATGCCCCTCGCTGTCCTTCACGCGGTAGGTCTCAGCATAGTCGCCCTCCCTGATGGGGAAAGCCACTGTGTAGTGCAGAAACTGTTGTTGTTTAGATAGTGCGAACATAATCAATAGCGACTTGTGCTTATGTAAAATGATGAACTATAATAGCTGCCGTCAAGATTCTCTTGTCCTGCATACGGGATTACTCCATGCCCACAGCGTGCTGCCACCATATAGTGTCCATTGTTTATATTTACTTTTTTAGTGGCACCAGGTTGCAGCACGACGCGCTTACTATCCGGACCGCTATAACTCACGGTCAGCTCATATTGGGTTCGGTTCTCTATTTCTATCACAGAATAGGAAGTTCCGGTGCTGTAACCTTTGTCCATCTGAGGCAGTGTCCCATGTTTGCCAGCAAATACCGATGCTACATCAAGGTCGACATACCTTTTCTCTGCTTCTCTCACGTGTTTGCCTTTGGGATAAAGCCCAAGATATTTGCCAAAAGCCGCCAGTGTATTGCGGCTATTGGCTGTTTCCCACGCTATGGATTCGCTTCCCCAAAGCGCATCTTCTTCTCTTTCCTGTAGACGAGCCTCGGCGTCTTGTAGCATATTGGCTGGAGTGTTGAGGATGAATGTCTTCCACCCCTCAACGGTATTGATGTCCTGTGCCAGTTCGTAGGCCATCTGTGCACGCTGTTGGATGAGTTCGTTCAGCCGTCGGTTTATGCTGATGTCGGCAATACCATAATTTTTCTCCTGTATTTTTTTCAAATCGATATTTCGAGAGTATATGGCCACGACTGAATCCCTTGCAACTTCGGCAAGGTCTGCTTTACTGTGATTTTTGATAAATTCGAGGTATGCTTCAGACGTATGTATTTGCTGTGCTTTCTCGAAGTCCTGTTCTGACCGGTCGCACGAGGAGGCTACCGCCAGTGCCGTTACCACGAGGCAGATAATGCTAACTATTTTTTTCATTTTTATCTTCTTCTTATTATTGGTTCATAAGCAAGTTCCAAATCTTCTATATATTCTTTGCACCATTCACATAAATCATATTCGCATTCCCTCAATTCATACCCTTTAATGATGTATGCAGCTTTACCTATTTCTTCACAGTCATAGGTAACATGATAGAGGCCAGTAGTTTCGTCAATAAGCCATTCAGAACAGTCAAAACGATACTGTTTTTTATGATGGTTAGTTAAAAAAAGAAAAACAATCCCAGCTACGATTAAGACGACGCCCCAGATGATAGTTGCACGATAAGGAGGTTGACTATGACAAACTTTATATAACAATATATTGTCAAGCACCAGTATTACTGACAGAACATAAACAATTGAGATTAACGTAAAACCGCTTACAAGAGAGTATAGATTGCAAACTATAGGCCAATGGCAAATAAATGTAAGTCCAAATAAAACAAGGTAGATAATTGTCCCCCATAATACCACCGGAAAAGCAATTTTAGGAAGTACATCTCTCAAGAAATCTCCCATGTGGTCTGTGATAAACGAAACTCTTTTATCCATTTCACCATCCTTCTTGTTTTTTCAAAATAATCAGTTGTACAATGAACCACACCGCTGCCACAGCATCTATCACCACCCATGCCGTTTTGCTATGCAAGTAGATGGGCAGAATGGGATTGAAGAGTATGGTTAGCAAACCATCGGCGATGGCAGCGTATAGGCTATGCCTTTTCGCCATGGCAAGGAGGCATATAACGCTGCTGATGAATACTGCTATCCGTAGGAACGTGTAGTAACCAATTGGCAGAGGCAGGCAGCCGAGCAAAAGCACGGCTGCCGCCACTATGGATACGATTGTCAGTGTGTGTTTATTCATATTGCATCATCCTATTCCCAATACTGGACCTTGTTCCTTTCCATCTTCGGGCAATAGGTTCTGCACTTGTATGCACACTTGGCGAAGCTCGTCCCAGTCGGTGTCGCCACCCAGCATGTCCATGGCTCGGTTGAGCAGCTGACGGGCGCGTGTGCGGTCGCTCCATGCGATCCGTCCGAAGTTGATGTCGTAGTGTTCGACAAAGCCTATAAGCACGGCGTTGATGGCCACCCGGCCGAAAAGCAACGAGCGGACCTCGTCTGTCACTTCCCGGATGAGGCGCTCGTCGTTGCTGCGCAAAGCCTCTTCCACAGCGCGGTGCATGGCCTGCACCTCGGCATCGTACTGGTTGCCGAAGTCGTTGTTGGCTTTCTCAAGGCGGTCGTAGAGGTCGCGCAACTCGTCTTTGGCGGTGTCTACGCCGTGTTTCTTCTCAATTCTCTCCATAGAGAGATAGGCACGGCGCAGGTCGTCGAGCAGGTGTTGGCGGTCGTCGTCCTTCTCGCCCTCGGTGGCGCGTCGGCGGTCGAGGTCGGCCAGTATCTTCTCTGCTTCGGCGGTTTCGCTTTCGCTGACGTGGCTGCTGTGCTTCAGGCTGCGCATTTTCTGCTGCGCCTCGTTGAATTGGCGCGTCCAGTCCCTCATGCTGATGACCGACCGGGCTCTGATGGCAATCTCTTTCTCCACGGTCTCGCCGCTCTGCACGAACAGCACCTCGAGGCGGTATTGCTGCGAGTTGTCGACCCGAAGCGTGACGTCGGCCTCGCTCCCTGCTGCGATGGTTACAGGTACGTCGTCGCCTGTGATGACAACGTCTAACACGTGGTCGTTGTATATGGCGCTCATCCCTTCGGCGTTATGCTCGCCTTGATAGATGGGGATAATCAGGCGGTCGGCTTCGTTGCCGGGGTTGAGCGTGAAGCGCACCCTGCGCCCATTGCTGACGCCAACGGCAGGCAGCGGCTGGTTTTTCTCCAAGCCTTTGAGTGGAACGAATATGTTGCGGTCCAGTGTCTCGTCCCTTACCTCGATGCCAACGTTGTATGGCAGGGTGGCACTGCCCACTTGGCTACCCTGAATGATGGTAGCCTCGTTTGGCGTGCAGGGCAGGGGATTGCCCAAGTCGTCGTAGACGGCAATGCGGAAAGCGTTGGCACGTCCCTCTTTAAACGGGCATTCGGCATAATCGCCTGTGGCGGTGAGTGCCATCTTGCCGCTGCTCCATGCACCGTCGCTGCTCGTCACCTCGAACAGCAGGTTTTTGCCACTGATGCCTTTGCTCTCCGAGGGGAGCAACTTAACGGTGATGTATTCGCTTGGCTGCACCGAGGTGCTTTCATAGTTCAGCTCCAACGCCACATGCTGCGGTTCGCTGCTCTGCTTCATGTCTGCATCGTATTCCTGCGTGGTTGCATAGAGGGCTGCGCCACGTGCCACGGCGGTCATGGGGTCGATGCTGGTGTCCACGTTGGGAGTAATCTGCTCTTTCAGCATCTGCCGCAGGATGGGCGAGTAGGTGGGACCACCCACGAGGATGAGCGAGCCGAGGTCTTGCCCCTTGAGGTTGTTGCGCTGCAGCAGCGCCTTTGCAATGTCCACAGCCTTTTGGAATATCGGCGTCAGTGCATGCTGTAGCTGCTCGGCAGTTATGACCATGTCTATCTCGATAGGTTCACCCTCGTCATCCTCGCCAAACTCGTCGAGCTGCGACATTATGTCCACCTGCGGCTTGAACGACAACTGGTTCTTTGCCTGCTCGGCATAGTATTTCACCGCGTCGCGCAGGATGCCGTGCTTTGCAGTGTCCGTCAGTATGTCCTCTATGGCGAAGTTCTCTTTTAGGTGGGGGATGATAATCTCGTCCACAATGGCATAGTCGAGGTTCTTGCCGCCGAGGTAGTTGTCGCCCTCGGTGTCTTTCACCTGTATGATGCCGCTCTCCACATTCAGCAGGGCTGCGTC
>JAFVBC010000039.1 GCA_017480185.1 Bacteroidales bacterium | reverse complement strand
CTCCCAGGAGGGAAAGAGAATGAGGGTTAATCTCAGTCGGGGAAGAAGATGAGGGATGCAGGTGTGCTATAAAAAACCTCCCCTCCCAGGAGGGGAAGAAAATTGGGGGTTAATCTCCGAGGAGGGGAAGGGAATGATGGTTAATCTCAGTCGGGGAAGAAGATGAGGGATGCAGGTGTGCTATAAAAAACCTCCCCTCCTGGGAGGGGATAAAGGGGTGGGGTAGATGAGTTAGTTTTCGAGTGTACTATGCTGTGTGATAACCCACCCCTAACCCCTCCGAGGAGGGGAAGGAAATGGGGACTTCTCTTTCCGTCTACTTTTTCTTTGCTCTGATGCAATAAATCACAACTTTTCATCGTTACACCGCAAAAACATATCTGCAACAAAACTCATTCCGAAAATGAAACCTATCATTGTTGGAACCGACTTTTCCGAAGGATCGTACTTGGCTTTAGAACTGGCTGTTGATGTGGCCAATCGTATGCAAACCGGTATAGTGCTGGTGTGGGCTAAACGCGAAAAGAAATTGTTTAGCAACGACCAGTTGGATGTTATGACCAACCTGGCCAATGAGAAATTGCGCGAGCTGTGCGCTAAGTTTCGTCCTGCTATGCGATACGGTGAGATTAGCAGTATGATTGAAAACGGTCGAGTGTCGACGGTTATAAGTAATTTGGTGAAACGTCTTGAGGCTCCGTTAGTAGTTGTGGGTACAAACGGTGCATCGGGTTTTGAAAAGTACTGGATGGGTAGTCAGGCTGTGCGCATAGTGCAAGATAGTCCGTGCCCAGTGCTAACCATCCGTCAGGGATATGACTTCCACAAGAAGTTGGAACGCATAGTGGTACCCATTCGTGTTAATGCCAACTCGCGTCAGAAAGTGGCTCCTGCTACAGGTGTGGCAAGAATATTTGGCTCATCGCTCCACATACTGGGACTGTATGACATGAAAGATCAGGAGACCTCTTTGCGCACGTTTGTACAGCAAAGTGAAGAATATGCACAACGGCATGGCGTTGAAGCTGTGAGTGTGGTTCGTCCCTACTCAAACTATTGCGACACACTGCTTGAGTATGCCGACGAAATATCGGCCGACATGTTGGTGGTGAATACCGAGCAAGACCGCATTATCTCGCAGATGTTTCTGGGTACCAATGCCCAGCAGGTGGTCAACCGCTCGCAGATACCAGTGTTGAGCATACACCCTGCCGATTTCATCAACGTTGCTTCAAGGGTGTGAGTAGTTCGGACTACGATGTGGTGGTGGTGGGAGGTGGTGCCAGTGGCATGATGGCTGCGCTGACTGCAGCCGATCGTGGGCGACGGGTGCTGCTGATTGAGAAGATGGATCAAGCAGGGCGTAAGTTGCGCATAACAGGCAAGGGTCGTTGCAATCTGACCAACACAGCCTCCTTGCGCGACACGCTGACACATATAGGCTCCGACGCTCGTTTCTTGCGCAATGCCTACGCTCGTTTTTTCAATCGTGAGTTGATGCTTTTTTTTGAGCAACGCGGTGTTCCGCTGGTCGAAGAAAGGGGTGGACGTGTGTTCCCTGCATCGGGTAAATCTCTTGATGTGTTTCTTGCCCTGATAAAAAGTCTTGAACAACACGAGCTTGTAACCATAAAGAAACCCGTTGCGGTGCGTCGGGTTGAGACTTTGGCCACACCCGACGGCGTGCAGACTACTGGTGTGGTGTTGGCCAACGGTAGCCGAATTGGTTGTCGACAGGTGATATTGGCCACAGGTGGTTTGTCGTACCCTACAACAGGCTCTACTGGGGCGGGATTGCGCATGGCAACGGAAACGGGTCATAGGGTGGTGGATACGGTGCCTTCGTTGGTGGCTCTGAAATGTGCAGAACCAGTGCTGCCCGACCTTGTTGGCTTTCAACTGCGCAATGTGCAGCTACGGGTTACCGACGGCGGGCATCGCGAGTTGTGCCGTCTGTTTGGCGAAATGACTTTCCTTAACGATGCTTTAGCAGGACCCATAGTGCTCAGTGCAAGTCGATTGGTGTCGAGGAAGTTGCACGACGGCGAGCAGTTGTTGGCAACAATAGACCTAAAGCCAGCCCTTGATGTTAAACAGCTTGACCGTCGTTTGCTTACCGATATTGATGCCAACGGTAAACGCCTGTTTAACGATGCGTTGCGCATGTGGCTGCCCGCCGAGTTGGTACCCCTGGCACTGAAGAGTTTGCATATTGAGTACTACAAGAGGCTGCATCAAATCAGTGGCGATGAACGCCGACGTTTGGTTGCGTGGCTTAAAGCAGTGCCATTTACCCTTGTTGGCACTCGCGATTGGAATGAGGCTATAGTAACACAAGGCGGTGTGGCTCTTGACCAGGTTGATCCTCGTACTATGCAGTCGCGGCTGGTAAAGGGTTTGTATTTTGTCGGCGAAATGCTTGACCTTGATGCTGATACCGGAGGTTACAACTTGCAGATTGCTTTCTCGACAGGACATGCTGCTGGTGAGGCTGTGTAGTTAAAGTGAGTGCGAAAGAATAAAATGGATTGAAGTAAAAATCCAATTACAACATTAAAAGAGGGGAATTTTCGCTTTTTTTTTGGGGGGTAGTATGCAGATAATCAGGTGTTTATACTGATTGTTGCGATGCCTACTTGTATTTCTTATTACTTATTGTTACCTTTGCCACAGGAATAATAACTATTACTTCTTTTCTTATGGCAATTATAGATATGGTAAGATGGACTCCCCAAGAGGGTGAGGCTGTCTATGCTTTTCGTTTTCCAGAGACTAACCTCAGCACCTATACACAGTTGGTGGTGTATGAGTCGCAGCAAGCGTTGCTTTTTTCTAAAGGTCAATTGTTGGGTAAGTTCGGTCCGGGTAAACATACACTCAACACCGAAAACCTTCCGCTGTTGCGGTCTTTGTTTGGTATACCTTTTGGTGGCAAAAACCCATTCACGGCCGAGATATGGTTTGTGAACCTGTTGCAACCAGCTAATCTTGAATGGCAAACGGGTAGCATGTCGGTACATGATGCCGACTATAACACTTTCCTGCCGTTGGAGGCTAAAGGACGTTATGGTGTCCGTGTAGCCGATGCTGAGAGGTTTCTGACGAAGTTGGTTATCCCCCACGCACAATACACCCAAACCGACCTCACCGACCAGTGCTATGGCGAGTTTGTCAACAAGACAAAGTCTGCAGTGGTGGGCTATATGACGCAAAATAGGGTGGGGTATAAACAAGTGTCGGCTCATCTCGATAGTTTGTCGACGTTTTTGAGAAGCAACTTGACTGAGTTTTGGAATGGCTATGGTATAGAGTTGTCGCAGTTCTATATCACGGAGATTGACATTGACACCACAACAGAAGAGGGTCGCCGAGTGAAGGCTGCCATTGCCGAGCAAGCCGAAATGAGCATCACAGGCCACACCTGGCAGCAGGGACGCATGTTCGACACCGCCCAGGATGCACTGAGTGGTATGGGAAATGGTCAAGGGGGTATATTGGGTGGCTTGATGGCCATAGGCATGATGGGAGGTCTGCAAGGTGGCAACAGTGCTCATCTGATGACGCCGAACAACAGTCAACCCACGTTTGGTCAGCCACAGCAGCAAAATGGTATGGGCGCCCCAGTTGGTGGAGGTCAGATGCCTCGTCCAGCATCGGTGTTCTGCTCTAATTGTGGAAAGCAGTTCTCTACTACGTCGCAGTTCTGCCCCAATTGTGGCCATAAATACAATCCATGTCCCAATTGTGGTCGCGACAATGATGAAAAAGCAAAACGCTGCACTGGTTGTGGTACAAGGTTGAATGCCGATAGCGAGCGATGCCCTCATTGTGGGGCCCCTGTGTCACAGGGTAGTACATTCTGTAGCTCGTGTGGCAAGCCAATGCTCATAGGCGATGTGTGCGAACGTTGTCATGCACCATTGCCGCCGTCGGTGAAGTTTTGTCCCAATTGCGGGCATCGCAGGTAGTGCACCTAAGATATTTAATTCCCACTCAAACTAAACAATAGGTATATGGCACGTAAAATCTTTTCGTGGGTGGCTTTAGTATTGCTTGAAGCTGTCTTGATTACGTCGTTTATAATTTTCGGTTCGGCAATGCCAACGGGTGTGCTGGTAACGGATATTGTTGTGTCAACAATAATCTTGGCATTACTCTTCATAGACATTATGATGCCGTGGCACACTGCCAACGATGGGGCTACGCAGCATCTGGGAGCAATGGGCGTGAGGTGGGTGGTAACAATTGTCTATGCCGTTGCCGCTATTGCTGTTATGGTGTTGATGCAAAACTACTCGTTTACCACGCAGTTGCTCGTTCAGGGCGGTTTGCTCGCCGTGATGCTACTTGGCATGGCTGGTGTGTTTTCGAGCAAGGAAAAAATAGGACAGGTGTATCAACAGGAGTCAACCCAATTGAGCGACCGTGAGCAAGTACGTAGCGCTTGGCACACCACCGTAGAGAAGTTGATTGATGGGCAGGGGATGCCAGAAGATGTTATAGAACGAGTAAAGGTTGTTGCTGAACAACTGCGGTATGTGTCGCCTTCGAATAGTGCACAGGCAAAGGAACTGGACGAACAGTTGATTGCTTGCGCAGAGTCCCTGCGTAGGATGTCGGTGGACTATGAATTGAACAAAGAACGTGTTGCGGCGTATATAGACAAGGCGATGCGTCTGATTGAACAACGTAAAAGTGCATTTTCACGCTAATATTATCATAAACTAAAAAAAACAAAGTATGCCCGGAAAGATTTTTCCCGAATCGGCCAATATCTATCAAGATAAGGCTAAAGTGCTGTTTAACTATTACAGCCAAATGGCAGAGAAGATAGTGGCAGAAGAAGAACGTATAGAAGGCGAGATCTCCAAGCTTGAGAGTCTGCGCAAAGAAAAAGAACAGTCGTTGAGTAAACTCCTCATTCCGCTAATTATTCCATTTGCAATACTTATCGTCCCTATCTTTATTTATCTTGTTAAGAAGAAAAATCTGACAAAGGAAATTGCAGAGATAGACGTTAGACTTGACGAGTTTAGAAAACAACACAAAGAGATATTCCGCGATTATAAAGTTAATAAACTTGGTGTCGCTTATGTGCCAGTTGCAGAACAGATAAAATACGAGGACAAAAGCTTCATTGTTGACTATACCAATTCGGTTAAAGAATCGAAGGTTACACTTCAAATGTCTAACCAAAATGACCTTCTGGTACAGACTATCAATGAGATTGATAACTTGTCGGCCGATGCTCCTGTTACAGAAAGTTCGAATGAGATAGAAACAGTTGAGACCGATGATTACTCGACATCAATTCAACAGATTAACCAACACGACTATTTTGGCAAGTTAGAGCGTTCGCTTCGCACTATAGGTTTCTGCCTTGACGATCTTGATGTCTCGTCGGTCAGTCTACCGTTGGTTGGTGAGGAGTCGGAATATCTTGGGTTCCTGCGTGAATATGCAACTGATGAAGTCCCCGAGGGCGCTCCTGTTGTGAAAGTATTCGACAAAGAGAGGTTCGAAAAGAGTATAAACAAGTTCCAAGAGTTGAATCGACTCAAAGACTCGTTGTCAAATAAGACAGCCCAGTTTGAAGATGTGTTGAAAAACCTAATGGTGACTATGGCGCATTCAGTTCAGACTATATCGGCATTAAAGGTAGCCTCGGCAGACAAGGTGATATTCGAGTCAAATAAGTTGCTATATCAAATACTTAAAGCTCCATATAACCACTATTCGCCCCTGCTTGAGCACGATGAGATTGAGCGTATTCGTCAGGAGAAGTTCGACTTTACTGAAGATGTTCAAGGGTACGTGCCGTTCCAATTGAAGGAAAGTTCGAGGGTGAAATATAATTTGATAACTGGTATGTGGACTGCTGAAGATGGTACAACCACGACAGTTCCTTTTGGTGTGCACCAAATATATGAGGAAATTGTGGCACCGGTGGTTCAAAATCTGATGCGCGAAACACGCATTGAACGCCTTAAAATATACAATCACATCAAAGATCAGAAGATTAGTTATTTGAATAAATGGAATCAAGATACCGATGCTTTCTACCGCGACAATAGGTCGGAGAGTAATAAGATAATCTCGGCCATGCAAGAAAGTCTACGTGAGTATACAGCTGCATATAACACGCTGGTATCTTTGCAACGTACAGAAGCCAACATGGCTAAATCTGGTGGCGAACTTGATTCTACTTTGGTTGAGAGTAGCGACAATGTTGCAGAGACTGCAATGGCATTCGAAACACAGTCGCAGCAGTTCAAACAGATTCAAAGCCAGTTTGAGGAGTATATGGATCGCTTGCAAGAGGACATCCGAGAGAAGGGCGAGAAGTTTGGCCATGTGGAATACTACGATGCTAAATTGAGAGACGGTCATTCTAACGAAGAAGCTGTGGCTGCAGGTGAGGTAAATCAACTGGATAGCCGTCGCAAACCTTTGGCAGCAGCTAATCCACTTTTGGCTAAGACTGCCGAGATGTTGCCCACCCCCAATATTGATGAAATTACCTACGAATACCTTGAACTTGACCTTCCATCTCTTGCCAATGATGCATTGAATAGTCTTGGGGAAAAGGTTGAGGTGCTGCAACCAGAGGAAGAAACTTCTGAGGAGCTCAATGCAGAGGTTGATAATACCAGCGAAGTAAGCGTGGAAAATGAGGCAGTACAAGCAAACGACGATGAGGCTGCAGACGACACAGAGTCGGAGCAATAAAGAATGTCAAAGTAGAAAGAAAGGACATTAAACTATGGCAAGTATAGATTGTGTTGTCGACACCCAGCCGATGGCGCGTGAGATAGACAAAGTGTCTCACAATGTTAATCAGACCAAGAATGCCGTCATAGCAATGCAGATGGCGGTTATACAGGCAGAAAAAGAGGCCTCCGACCATGTGTGTAGCAAGGTTAACCTCGGTTTCTACACCATGATTCGCTCTCAAATATCGCAGAAGATGGCCAAATTGCAAAGCGATGTAGACTCATTGCTTATGCAGTTGTCTTATCAACAAAAGCAATTGATGGCTATCAAAATGCGTATGGAACGCGATTATAACATGTTGCTTGTTAGGTACAACAAGCTTTTCAATGGGCTCAATCAAAACCTAAAGCAGCGTGTATACGAACTCGACCGTCCCACAATGGATTTTGCAGAAAACCAAGTGGAGCACATTACCAATCGTACAAAACTCATGACTGCTACCGTACCCTTGGGACAAACCGAGTCGGTCAGCCAAAGTCAGAAGATACTGGCTTCTAATGCCAAGTATCAAAGCAAGCGAGTCATCGATTCCATGACACGTTTCCTTTCCGATTTCAACGAACAGCGCCAACTCACTTCTACCATTCTGCTGGAAGGGAAAGCTCAGAATGGAGAGTGGTCGGTACCTGTTATTGTCATGCAGTCAAACGTCGATAAAAATGGCACATTGGTAGACCGCGTGTTGGTGAACGAGAATGCAATGAGCACATCGATGCAACAGGCCGTTCGCAACACCTTCTCTGCTACCTCCGATGGTTTAGAGTGGAAGACAGCAACCCAGCCCGACAAAGAAACATCCAACGAGTTTGCCAAACTTGTGGAGCGGTCCAATTTGAGCGACCGTGTAAAAAATCTTGTGTCGGAGATGTATCGTAACAACAATTATGCAACGCTTAAATAGCTCCCAGTCATGAGTTACACAAGATCAGTTACAAAGACCATTGCAGTGCATTACTCGGGCTCGGTGAGTTATCCTGCTTCGCAAAATGGTGGCACTGTAGGATACAGTGGCACTGCCTACGAAAGCGTAACCGTGAATGTACATGTCGACACCCAATCTTTTGATGCCTCGACCGATCAGTGCGCTGGCAAGGTAGGGGTGCTGACAGGCGCAGTCGTTGCAACAAACGAAGCCCAAGTACTTTCCATCCGCGAAAACTCCAAAAAGGTGGGGCAGACCCTCATCAACGGTTTTTTCAAAACGGTTCGCTCCGACATCAGTCAGCAAATAAACGAGCTGAAGAACATCGTTGAAGCAACTTTGCTCAAACTGCAGAGCGATGCCAAACGTTGCAACGAGATGCAGCGTCAGATGGAGGTCGACTACAACCGCAAGTGTGTGCAATACATGCACATCTTTGACGATTTAGACAAAGAATTGCACAACCGTATAGTCAATCTTGATGCTCCCGCTTTCAATTTTGGTCGCGATGTCGACACCGTAAATTCGCGTCTTACCACAACCGATATGGTACCCGTGGTGGCTGTCTCTGGTGGCGAGAATATGCGTTTGCAAACGCAACTCTCGGTTACTGCCACCAAGCAGCGCGCTTACGATGCCATGGGCAAAGCGCGCCAATTCCTGCAAGTACAGAAAAATGCAGCCGATGCCATTGCCACCAACACCATTGCCGATGCCCCTCAGGGGCAGATACACCTACCTGTGTGCTACATCGAAGTGGTGAATGAACAAGACTGCCTTGAACGAAGTATAGAATGTTGCGACAAAATCGATGGCAACGCGCGTAAGATGTTGAGCGATCAGTTGCATAAAACCCAGTTTCCCAAAGCCAAAGAGGCAGAAAGTAACAAGGTACTCATGTATTTCAAAGAGGCTGTTGCACAGCGCCTCTCGGGAGGTAACGAACACGACGAACGTGTGTGCGAACAAATCATGAAATTGTATAACAACAATCAATAGTAAGAAAATGAAAGAACTTAAAGAAATAAGATTCAACGATAACAATGTGCTTTTGAAAGACAACCTAGTCAAGGGTCCAATCATACCCGAACAGGTCTCTGAACTGACGCGCGACATCACCATCCAAGCCGACACCATTGTCGAGGGTGCAATTTATGCCCACCGACTTGAGGTGCAGAATGGCGAGTGTGTGGTTAAGGGAGCAGTGTTTACCCAACTTGAGCTATATGTCAATGCCGATGCAAAGGGCAGTGTAACCTTTGAAAAGAGTGTGGGCTCGGTTGATAGCATTGTGTCGCGTGCATCTGGTTGCACCCTCTCGTTCATGTCCGACATCAACGCTCACAGTGTAACCCTCTACAACGCCTATGTGGCGGGTAGCATCTATGCCGATGAGGTGGTTCTTGAAAACTGTGTGGTTGTTGGAGGTGTGTTTGCATCACAGGGACTCGACATCAACAACTGTATTTTGGGCACATTTAACGCTCCCACAGTAAACATGTCTGGGTCAATCTTCCTGCTTTTGCCCTCGGCATTTTCGATAGAGAAAGCAGTTGTCGACCCCTCATGCAAGTTTTATAACCTCAGTTTGGCCGACCTTGGGGCACTGTACAAAGGGTTGCCACAGGCCGAAAATTCGGGCAAGGTGAAACTTGATGTCGATGCCGACGAGGTAAAAACAACCCTTTCTAACGACGAAATACAGAAAACCATTCGTAGCTATACCGTGGTTGGGAAAGTGTTGGCAGCAGATTTAATCGACACCGATAAGTTCCAAAACCACTTCCTTATTGCAGCAGCATCGCTTGGCCCGCAGCTGTTGAAAACCTACGACTTGGGGACTGATAAGGGTGGCACTGCAGCAATGCTCACACCCGAGCGTATTCGCACCTTCTTTTTCGACATTCTTCATGGCAAGATAGAAGTGCAAGACATTGACGGACACTTTAGTATTAGCGATATAGCCCAACGCTACAAGTAGTCGTTCTTCATGTCGTGTCTAAACGGGTGCGGTGGCAAAGATGCCACCGCACCCGTTTTTTATTGTCGAACAAAGCAATAATGACCTGTGTTTTGGGTTACTATACGCGATGAACACGGCCAACTATTTCGCACAGTTGCGCAACCTTGTCGACAGCGAGCACCAGACCGAGACGCAAGAATTCGTGCAGCAGATTGCTAACCTCTGCCCCGACGGCACTGGCAAGATAGCACGCCCATCGTGTCGCTACCCTGTCCGTCTGATAGATGAGCGTCGCAACGCAATGAATCAATTTGTGTTGGGGGTGCTTTTTGATGCCGATAGCGACGATATTGAGCCCGATTTTGAACCAGGCAAGGCGGTTGTGTTTTTCTACTTTAATGGTGCTGAAGCCGTGGTTGCCACTGTAGCGGTGCAGGTTGAACGTGCCGATGCCAATGGTCTCGCTGTTATTGTTGCTCCCTCGGTGATGCAGCAACTGCAATCCTTGTCGGCACGCCATTTGCTTGGTATTCATCTGGCAGTCGACGACACTTCTTACCGTGTCATGCGCGATGCCCTGTCGGTAGCATCACAGGCCGACCGCAAAAGCTTCGTTGCTTTGCGCAACGTGCTTATTGGTGCCGTAGCGCCGACTCGTTCGCCACAACCCACACTTTCTTTTTCTTGGCTCAATGCTGCGCAGAACGCCGCCATACAGATGGTGGCCGAGGCGCACGAGGTGGCCATTGTGCATGGACCTCCAGGCACGGGCAAAACCACAACACTGGTTGAGGCCATCATAGAGACACTTCGCCGCGAGCCTCAAGTGCTGGTGTGTGCCCCAAGTAATGCCGCTGTCGACTGGATTAGCGAGCAACTCATGCG
>JAFVBC010000038.1 GCA_017480185.1 Bacteroidales bacterium | reverse complement strand
GTCACTGACTGAAGAACGACTGAAGAACAGCCCTACTTGACACCTATTTGTGGCGTTCGAGTCCTCACGGAGTTGCTTTCATCTATTGCTTATTTTCTTACCTTTGCAGCATGAAACGTTACGTATTCTTGTTTGCTGTTTTAGCCTTGTTGTGCCCGCAAGTGGTTGTAGGCCAGTTGCAAACCACCATCACGACACCCGACGGAAACACCCTATGGTTTCGCGCCACTGCCGAAGGCGCAGTGGTAACGCATGCAATCGTCAGTTGGCCCTACTATGCTGCAGGCCAACGGCCTTGTGGGGCGGTTACATTGCCCGACAGTGTGGCTTTTGGGGATCGAGTGTTGCCAGTTGTTGAGGTTGGCCGAAATGCCTTCTACAACTGCGACAGCCTTTCGTCGATTGCACTCGGACGGCATGTTAAACGCATTGCCACACAGGCCTTTAATGGCTGTGTGGCGTTGAAAAACGTCTCGTTGCCCGACTCGTTGCACGCCATTGGCGAGGGGGCATTTGCTTATTGCCGCAGCTTGAGCGAGTTGAATGTGCCCTCGACGGTCGATTCTGTTGGCATGTCGGCCTTCTCCATGTGCACAGGCTTGCGCCGTGTCAACCTTCCCACGAGTGGCGCTGCTCACATCGACGGCACGGCTTTCCACGGTTGCTCGGTGCTTGAACGAGAGGATAAAGAACAGTAAGAAAGATTGCGGCAAAAGACAGTTGAAAACTGGCCGAGAGATTGCCTTCAGAAGATGATTTGAGAAAAGTGTGATTTTACAACGGGTTGATAATCAGTTGCTAATTGGCTGTTGTGTAAAAAAGTTACATCGGTTAGAAAAAAAAATGTAATATTGCATTTTGGAATATAGGTCTATCGTATGCACTACAAAAGAACGAATTGGAAACAGGCGCTTGTGATGGCGGTGGCCATGCTGGGTGCTTTCACTGGTAAGGCGCAGGATATAGGCTTTTCTCAGTTCTACGCCAATCCGCTCTATCTCAACCCTGCATTCGCAGGCTCGGTGGTGGCTCCGCGCATATCGTTGAGTTACCGTGGTCAGTGGCCAGGACTGGTCAGTGCCTATACCACCGTTTCGGCCTCGTACGATCAGTATTTCAACGACTTGCATGGCGGTTTGGGCTTCCTTTTGGTGACCGACCGTCAGGGCGACCACGGGGCACTGTCCACCACCTCTATCGGGGCAATGTACTCGTTTCGTTTCCAAGTAGCACGCGACATATATGTCAACGCAGCCCTGCAAGCCACGCTTGTCAACAACAACCTCAACTGGAGCGAATACCTGCGCTTCCCAGACCAGATTGACGATCAGTTGGGTTTCTCGTTTGCAACAGGTGCCACGCCGCCCGATAAGACCAGTAAATGGAGTCTCGACTTCAATGCTGGTGCGTTGGTTTTCAGCTCGAAGTGGTATGCTGGTATAGCAGCCGCCCACCTCACCCAGCCCAATCAGGCTTTCTATAGCGAAGACCGTGTGGCTATGAAATTCACCGTTCATGGGGGTGGTTTGATCAACGTGTCGGAAGAACGTCGCCGTCAGTCGGCGCTCGGGTTGGGCACGCCCATCATCTCGCCCAATGCGGTCTATCAATACCAAGGTGGGCAACATTACTTCAACTATGGTGTTTATCTTGACTGGATGCCATTCTTGGTAGGTGTGTGGTTCCGTAACGGCATAGAGAACCCCGACGCATTTATCTTTATGGCAGGTGTGCAGCAAGACTATTTCAAAGTGGGCTACAGCTACGACGTAACCGTGTCGCAGTTGGCCAACAACACTGGTGGTGCCCATGAGCTCACGGTGGGTTTGTTGCTGCCAGTGCCCGAGCATAAAAAGAAGATAAAGGCCATACGTTGCCCCTCGTTCTAAAGTGAAATAAAAAAGTTGTGCGACAGTGAAACAAAAAAACGCTGTCGTCCGTTATAGAAATAAAACAACCGACAAATACAGCCTATGAAATTGTTCAGAATGACATGTCTTGTGTTGACGGCCGGACTTTTGCTGACCTCGTGCTTTGGCAAAAGCAAGAAGTCGTCGACCACGGGTTGGAATCTTAACGACCCCAAGTGGGGCGGTTATGAAGTGTCCGACGCCACCGAGCAGGCCACTGCCCCAGGATTGGTGTTTATTGAAGGTGGTTCGTTCGTCATGGGACACGTCTCGGAAGACCCTCGCTACAGCTGGGATAACGTGGCCCACACCGTTACGGTGTCGTCGTTCTATATGGACGAAACCGAGGTGAGCAACGAAGCCTACGGCGAGTTCGTCTACTGGATGCGTCGCGCCTACAACGACGAGTATCCTGAGAAAGTGCGCGCCATATACCCCGACACTGCCGCATGGCGCGACAAGTTGGCTTGGCGTGAGAGTTTTGTCGACTACTATTTCCAAAGCCCCAACTATAAGGACTATCCAGTTGTTGGTGTGTCGTGGGAACAGGCTCAAGCTTTCTGCACTTGGCGTACCGACCGCGTGAACGAAAAAGTGCTCATCGACCGCGGTGTAATCAATAACGAGCAGGAAAACTTGGGTACGGGTGCTTTCCAAACCGACGTCTACTTGGCTGGTTTGTTTGAAGGCGAGGTGCGCAACAATTTGCCCGACCTCAATCCGTCAGCAGGTGGCGAACCGCGTAATGTGCGCAAGGCCGATGGTATACTCTATCCCTACTACCGTCTACCCACCGAGGCTGAATGGGAGTTTGCCGCACTTGGCCATATCGGAAACACCTACGACGAGCGCGTAACAGAGCATAAGACCTACCCCTGGGCTGGTCAAAGTCTACGTTCGGCCAACAAGAAATACTACGGTCAGTTCCTTGCCAACTTCAAGCGCACTCGTGGCGATGCTATGGGCGTGGCTGGCAATCTTAACGATGGTTGGGACTACACCTGCCCCGTGAAGTGGTACTTCCCCAACGACTATGGCCTGTACAACATGGCTGGCAACGTCAGCGAATGGTGCATGGATGTATATCGTAAGACGGTTAGCCCAGTGGGTGCCGACGATCTTGATCCTTTCCGCGGAAATATCTATCGCACTGCCGTTCGCGATGAAGACGACGCCGTGCAACTTGGCGACGATGGAATGGTGGTGTATAAGGATGTCGACTTTGACGCCAACCGCCGCAACTACCGCCAAGCCAACAACGTTAACTATCTTGATGGCGATCGTGCTTCGAATCTTGAAAACTGGCGCGATGAAAACATAGAGGGTGAAGACGAAGAGGATGGCACTGGCTCAGACGGTGAGGACGAAGATGAGGACAACGGCACACAGATGTCGGACGATGATATGTACACCAATAATATGTATCGTCGCACAAGTACCGATAAAGACAGCCCCACTTCATCGCTCGTTAACAATAAGGTGCGTGTTGTGAAAGGTGGCAGCTGGAAAGACCGCGCCTACTACTTGCAGTCGGGTACCCGCCGCTATTACGACCAAGACAAGTCAACTTCGTGGATCGGCTTCCGTTGTGCAATGGATCGTCTTGGCTCTCGCACAAAATAAAATCTCTGTCGGTGCGCTGCTGCGTAACGCAATGAGTTGAACATAAAAAGGAATTAGTGGTCAGACAGACTCCTAATTCCTTTTGTCTTGTTGCAGAATGATACATCTTACCCAACATAAAAACTTGGCAGTGAAGTCTGTGTGGCGTGCTGTTGCTGTGCTATACCTGTGCTTAACAGGTGGCTATGCTTGCGCTCAGAAGATGATAGAGTATACTGCTGGCACTGGCTCAAGGTATCCCGATCGCGCCAATGTGTGGGTGCTGTATAATGGGGTTAAGGCTTCGCATGAAGGTATGACACTTGATGCCGACTCGGCTCACTATAACACTTTGGAGAATAGCTTTACTGCATTTGGCGACATTGTGATACGACTAACGGACACAACTACCATTTGGGGCGATAGTTTGTACTATGATGGAAATGCACGCGTGGTTGATATTTGGGCTGATACAGTGGTGCTTGTTGATGGTGAAACCACGTTAAAGTCTAATCATTTGACATATAATCGCAACACTTCTACGGCCTACTATAACCTGTGGGGACATGGCACAAGCAGCGATCGCGTACTTGATAGTAAACAAGGTTTCTACAACTCGGCACTGAAAGAGTTTTATATCTATGGCGACGTGGTGTTGAGCGACTCGTCGGCTACGCTGTTGACCGATACGTTGACCTACAACACCATCAGTAGAATTGCACATTTTGAAAGTCCTACGCATATTTATAGCGATTCGTCGGTGATATATAGTGAGCTCGGCGACTACAATACGACATCTCGTTTTGCCATATCGTATAGGGGTTCGCACGTAGATAATCAGAAGAAATCAATAGATAGCGACACCCTTTATTATGATGCTATACAAGAGTATGGCAAAGCGTTCGGTCATGTAAACATAATAGATTCGACCAACGATTTGCACTGTACGGGACGTTATGGCGAGACCAATCAAAGTTTGCACTACTCGTTTGTTACCGACAGCGCGCATGTGTTGTTTATTGACAATGGAGACTCGCTTTTCCTTCATGCCGACACAATCTATATAACCACCGACAGTTCTAACCACATGCAGGCTGTTCGTGCCAATTATAAAGTGAAACTCTACCGACGAGACGTTCAGGCTATGGGCGATTCGGCTTTTTATTCGGCTTCGGATTCGGTGATAACCCTCTTCGGCTCGCCGTTTTTGTGGTATGACCATTATCAATGTTCGGCCGATACAATATCTTTGTTTATAGACTCGGCTGGCGTAAAGCATGCCTATCTTCGTAACGATTGCTTTGCAATAGAGCAGGTTGATCGCGACCGTTTCAATCAGTTGAAAGGCAAACGGGGACGAGTGTATTTTGAAAATGGCGAGCCAAAATATGTTGACATATTGGGTAATGCGCAGATGGTTTACTACATAACCGAGACCAATGCCGAACGTCGTCCCGAGTTGGTAGGTGTCAATGTCGGTGTGGGTACTGACATGCGCATTTACTTTGACAATAATAGAGCGCCCGCACGTGTGGTGACATACGATAAAGCTGATATGCAAACCTATCCTGTAGAAGCTCTGCCCGACGACCAAAAACAACTGAACGGCTATAACTGGGCGCCACAAAAACGCCCACGTTCGCCACAGGATGTCTTTGTGTGGTGACAAAATGTCATACTTTCTGACTATGGCAAGCTTTTTGCTCGTATAATAACAAACATTGCACTATGAAAGAAGACGTAGAAAAGAATAAGGAAACAATAGAAAACGATGAACCTGTCGTTGAGAACGACACCGTCGAGGAACAACCATCGGCCGAGGAAACTATTCAGCAACTTGGTGAAAAACTGGAGGCTATAGACGACAAGTATAAACGCTTATACGCCGAATATGAAAACTATCGCAAACGTACCAATTTAGAAAAGGCCGACTTGTTGATAAATGGCAGTCGAGAGACAATAAAGTCAATTCTGCCAATAATAGACGACATGGAACGCGCCCTTAACGCAATGAGCGATGATGAGGGTGTCAGGCTGATATATAACAAATTGGTAAAGATATTGCAGCAAAAGGGATTGAAGGAGATGGAGGTGATGGGAGAACGCTTTGATGAGAATCTTCATGAGGCTGTTACCAGGATTCCCGCCACCGATGAAGAGCAGAAAGGTGTGGTGATAGATGTAGTGGAAAAAGGCTACTTCCTTAATGACAAAGTGTTAAGGTATGCCAAGGTGGTGGTGGCATGTTAGTATAGAAAGGAGAAAGGATGGAAAAACGCGATTATTATGAGGTTCTTGGAGTGAGCAAAAATGCCACACCAGAGGAACTAAAGTCGGCTTATAGGAAGCTTGCACTGAAATATCATCCTGATCGCAATCCAGGAGATAAGGATGCAGAAGAAAAGTTCAAAGAGGCAGCCGAGGCATACGATGTGTTGAGCAACCCCGAAAAGAAGGCTCGCTATGACCAATTCGGTATGGATGGTATGAATGGGTCGTATGCACAGGGTGGCATGAATATGAATGATATATTCTCTCAGTTCGGCGACCTGTTTGGCGACCTATTTGGAGGCGGTGGTTTTGGAGGGTTCAATGGTGGATTTAGAACGGGTGGACGACGTGTGCAACGTGGAAGTAATCTGCGAATTAAGGTGAAACTGACCCTTGAAGAAATTGAGCATGGTTGTGAGAAAAAGATAAAAGTGAACAAGTATGTACCGTGCAAGACATGTGGAGGGTCGGGAGCTAAAAATAATGCATACGAAACATGTCAGCACTGTCATGGCACGGGTGTAGTGACTGAAGTGAAGAGAACAATCCTCGGACAGATGCAAACCCAGACGGCTTGCCCCAATTGTGGTGGAGAAGGAAGGATAATAAAGGATAAGTGCCACGATTGCCACGGAGACGGAATTGTAAAGAGCGAAGAAGTTATCACGATAAACATACCTGCTGGTGTGCAAGATGGTATGCAGTTGTCTATGCACGGACAGGGCAATGCTGCAGCGAGAGGTGGAGTTGCGGGCGACCTAATTGTTGTTATCGAGGAACTACCACACGACCTTTTTGAGAGACAAGAGGCAAATATATACTACAATGCTTTTGTGACGTTCAGTGAAGCAGCACTTGGAGCCTCGATAGAAATACCTACGTTGACGGGTAAGGTAAAGGTGAAGATAGAACCCGGTACGCCATCTGGTAGGGTGCTACGCATTAGAGGCAAAGGATTGCCAGTGCTTAATGGCTATGGCAGGGGCGACTTGTTGGTTAGTGTCAACGTGTGGGTCCCCAAAGTTTTGAGCAAGGAAGAAAAGAAGATGCTTGAAGATTTGAAGAACCATGACAATTTCAAGCCTAATCCTACCAAGCAAGAACGTGGTTTCTTTGATAAAATGCGTGAAATATTCAACTGATGACTGAAGCGTTCCTTCAGTATGTTTGGCGCTACCAACTTTATGATAAGCCCGTGTATACTGTTGATGGGCGGTTTATTAGGGTGGTGTCGTGTGGGACGCTGAATCGCGATGCTGGACCCGATTTTCAGAATGCGCATTTGGTCATTGACAACGTTGAATGGATAGGTAATGTAGAGATACATGTAAAGAGTAGCGATTGGATAGCCCATGGACATTCTTCAGATTGTGGTTACAACAACGTTGTGCTGCATGTGGTCTATGACGACGATGCCCAAGTGAGGCTTGAAAATGGGCAAATGCCGCTCACGTTGTGCTTGCAAAAATACCTTTCGCAGGCTCTTATAGACAAATATTCACGTATAACATCGGTTACAGAAGGGGAGCAGCAGTGCATAAGCGAGGTGCAACTGCTGCCCCCTTTTATGCTTAACTCCTTTTTCGAGCGGTTGCTTGTGGAGCGAGTCGAGGAAAAAGCGACAACCGTTAGACGGTTACTTGACGAAAGTAGGGGTGGCTGGGAGCAGACGTGCTATTTGCTTATGGCACACTATTTCGGAGGAAGAGTGAATGCTTTGCCGTTTGAACTTTTGGCCAAATCAGTAGACATGCGACTGCTTGCAAGGTGGAAAGACAACCCCACTCGTGTTGAGGCTTTGCTTATGGGGCAAGCAGGCTTGCTTGACGGCTACTTTACAGACGACTATCCTCGGGCTTTGCAGGCCGACTATGAGGCTTTGCGACAAGCCCTTGGCCTTAAACCAATAGATGGATACCTATGGAAATTTTATTGTTTACGTCCATCTTCTTTCCCCACAATTAGAATTAGTCAGTTTGCACATTTGGTGTGTGAAGTTAGTGGGCTGTTTTCAAAAATGTTGCAAACAGTTGATGTTGACCATCTTCTTCAATTCTTTAATCAGACGGCTTCTAATTATTGGGATAACCATTACCAGTTTGACAAGCCAAACACGCGACATTTCAAAAAACACATCGGCGATATGCAGGCTGTGTCGATTATCATAAATGCTTGGGTTCCACTACTTTTTGTTTATGGTCAAACCATTGGTAAGCAGCAGTATAAAGAGCAGGCAATAGAACTGCTAAACCAACTCAAACCCGAAGCCAATCGCATCACTCGCAAGTGGAGTCGTGGAGGCCTTGAGTGTCGCAGTGCGGCGCAGAGCCAAGCTTTGATACAGTTAGAGAATAATTATTGTGCCAACAGGCGGTGTCTCGACTGCCAAATTGGTTATTTCCTATTGAAAAAGATATGAATGCAACGCAGGTAACATCCATTCTTAAGGCTTTTTCGTGCCAACTTCCATTCCCCCAAAACGAAATCACCACGCTGCTTACCGATAGTCGCCGACTCGTCGAACCAGATGGAGTGCTTTTCTTTGCCATCACTACCAAACACGACAGCGGATGCAACTATATAGAGCAACTTTACCGCCGTGGTGTCCGCAACTTTATTGTGCCACGCAATTGCCCACAATTGAAACAAGAAGCCAATGTGTGGATTGTAGACGATGTGGTTGAATCGCTGCAACGGCTTGCAACATGGCATCGCGAGCATTACGACATACCCGTGGTTGGCATAACCGGCAGCAATGGTAAGACGATAGTCAAAGACTGGATAGTGCAGCTGCTTTCCGACCACCATTTGGTGGCAAGCCCCAAGAGTTTTAACTCGCAGATAGGCGTACCTCTGTCGGTGTGGCAAATGTCGGCTGCACACGACATGGCAGTGTTCGAAGCTGGTATATCTGAAACGGGCGAGATGTTACGCTTGCAAAAAATTATTCGCCCAACCATAGGCATCTTTACCAACATCGGTCAGGCTCACGATGAGAACTTTCTGACGCGACAACAAAAGGTGGCCGAAAAGCTTCAACTGTTCACTCACTGTGATACGCTCATTTATTGTACAGATCATAAGGATATTCATTCTGTGGTGTTGGGCATTGAGAGTTTTCACCGTGTGAGAAGGTTTACGTGGGGTAGCGACGACGAGAACGACGTTCAGGTGCTCTCGACAATGGTTGAAAACCGCAATACGATCCTATCTTTGCGCCACAAAAATGAAGAGTTCTCGGTAACGATACCTTTCTTCGACCGTGCTTCGCGTGAGAATGCCATGCATTGCATCACGCTAATGCTGTACTTGGGTTATGCACCAAGCGTAGTGATTGAGCGGTGCAGTCACCTCATGCCCGTTGAAATGCGTTTGGAAATGAATGAGGGCGTGAACAACTGTCTGATAATAAACGACAGTTATAGCCTGGATCTTAACTCACTTGCCATTGCCCTTGACTTTTTGCAGCAAGAAACGCAACACTATCGCAAGGTACTCATCATAACCGATTTTATGCAGTCGGGAGTGCCCGAGGAGGAACTGTATAGGCAGGTGGCCAACTTGATTTTGCATCGTGGCGTTACAGACCTGTTGTGTATAGGTGAAACGATGATGCACAACCAGAATAGTTTTGCAGGCCTCGATGCTCATTTTTTTGCCTCAACAACCGAGTTTCTTAATACTTTCGACTTCAACAGCCTGCACAATTCAACGATTTTGCTCAAAGGTGCTCGCAAGTTTGGCCTCGAACGAGTGGCCAAACTGCTCTATCGTCGACAGCACGAAACGGTGATGGAGGTCAACTTGTCGGCGCTATCCCATAATCTCGACTACTATCGCTCACGTCTGCAACCGCAAACGCGGGTCATGGCCATGGTGAAAGCCTCGTCGTATGGGGCTGGTACGGTCGAAGTGGCAGCGGCTCTTCAGCGTAGCCATGCCGACTATCTTACTGTGGCCTATGCCGACGAGGGGGTAGAACTTCGGCGCAACGGCATCACATTGCCTATCATGGTGATGAACCCCGAGGAGAGTTCGTTCGACGACATCATCCGTCATGGTTTGGAACCCGATGTCTACAGTTTCCGCATTCTTGACCTGCTAAACCGTCATGCGGCTCTATATGAAACTACTATCTCGGTGCACATCGAACTCGACACGGGCATGCATCGCTTGGGTTTTGGCGAGTCCGACATAGCCGAGCTGATAAAACGACTGCGTCAGTGTGCCGTACGCATACATGTGAGTAGCATATTCTCACACCTTGCTGGCAGCGATGACCCCAATATGGACTCGTTTACGCACTTGCAAATAAGCCGTTTCTCAGAGTGGAGCGAGCGGCTCATTCAGGGTATTGACTGCACAGGGCAGCCACCATTGCGCCACATACTTAACTCATCGGGTATTGCTCGTTTCCCAGAGGCACAGTTTGATATGGTACGACTGGGTATTGGCCTCTACGGTGTGGCGGCCGAGCCCGATGTGCGAGCCAATCTGCGACAGGTGAGCAGCCTACTTACCCGTGTGTCGCAGATAAAAACTGTGCCGCAGGGAGAGACTGTGGGCTACAATCAGGGATGGCGAGCCACCCGTCCATCGCGCATTGCTATTTTGCCCATTGGCTATGCCGACGGGCTCAATCGTCGTCTCTCGAATGGGGGACGTGTGGCCTTTCGCACCGGCGATGCCACCTATGTTGAGGCTCCTATTGTGGGAAATATATGTATGGATATGTGTTTTGTAGACGTAACCGACATTCCCTGCCAAGAGGGAGACGTGGCCGTGGTATTTGGCCAGTCCGACCTCTTGCAGCGCAACGCCAGTGCGGCCCAAACCATAACCTACGAATTGCTCACCTCGGTGGCACCACGTGTTAAACGAGTGTATATCTATTAGCCACAATTTGAGCCGTGCTACACAATGATATGGAGGTATCAACTAAGGAGCAAGTAGGGACCAACTAAGGCTCAAGTAGGGAGGTTGTAAGGCAAAAAAGTGTTAAAAGCCTAACATGATCCTTAGTTGATCCTTAGTTGATCCCTACTTGATGCCTAATAGGTGCGGTGGAAAAATGTGTGACGCGACAGGAAAAACACTGCGAACGAGAGGAAAAATATTGTGTGCATGCAACGTACTACCGCTCTTTTTTGCCCGTTATCAAGAAAATATTAAACAAGAAAACACTATGAAAAAGTTTTTTATGCCCCTGGTGGCAACACTTGCTTTGAGTTTTGGCCTTGCCTCATGCAGTGGTGATGAGGTGCTGCTTGACAGCGTGAAAACCTATGTTATGGAGGAGGATGTTTATCCAGCTGATTGGCAGGAAGCCGATGGTTATCTCTATTGCACATTCAATTGGAATGCCATTACCGATGCTGTGATGCGCGATGGTACGGTGAATGCGTACATATATGAGTATGTTTACGACGAGGCTCGTCAGATACCGTTGCCCTATGTGTATCCGATGACGTGGAATATGCCCGATTCGACGCAGCAGGTGCTACCTGAAATGGTGCGTTTCGATTTTCAACGTGGGCAGATTACTTTTTTGATTGAAGAGGTTAACGAGAATGTTCTCACCCGTGCCGATATTGCCACCAAGTATAAATTCCGCGCTGTGGCTACTGTTCCAGTTACCTATATCATTGAACAGTAAGTGAAAGAGTTGCCGTTAGGCTAAATAGAGAGGGGGCGCGGAACAACTTCCGCGCC
>JAFVBC010000037.1 GCA_017480185.1 Bacteroidales bacterium | reverse complement strand
CAGTCGTTGACTGAAGAAATACTGAAGAACGGCCTTACTTGAGCCCTACTTGCCACCTGCTGGCTTCTGCCCTATACTATCTTTCTTTCCGCCACTCAATCAGCCACTTCTATTGACCGATTGCACTTCATATACTTCCCACCGCTCGCAGAGATCCTATCACCGATATTTTTCGTAATTTTGCGCCATGAACGACAGTTTAGATGCCAGCCACACCAGTGTGCAGGAACGCGATATTGAACGGGCGTTGCGTCCGTCGGGCTTCGACAGTTTTGCTGGTCAACACCAGGTGGTGGAGAACCTAAAGGTGTTTGTCAGTGCAGCAAAAGAGCGTGGCGAACCCCTTGACCACGTGTTGCTTTACGGTCCGCCGGGATTGGGTAAGACAACGTTGAGCAACATCATTGCCAACGAGTTGGGTGTCAGCATTAAAACCACCAGTGGGCCGGTGCTCGACAAGCCTGGCGACTTGGCTGGATTGCTCACCTCGTTGGCCGAAAACGATGTGCTTTTCATTGACGAGATTCATCGTCTGTCGCCAGTGGTGGAGGAGTATCTCTACTCGGCGATGGAGGATTTTAGGATAGACATCATGATAGAGAGTGGCCCAGCGGCACGCAGTGTACAGCTGCGGCTGAAGCCTTTCACACTGATTGGTGCCACCACTCGTAGTGGTATGCTCACCGCCCCTCTGCGAGCACGCTTCGGCATAAACTGTCGGCTGGAATACTACGATGCCCCAACGCTCACCTCCATTGTCAACCGCTCGGCGGGATTGCTGGGGGTGAAGATAACTGGCGAGAGCGCCATCGAGATAGCGCGTCGCAGTCGTGGCACCCCCCGTATAGCCAACCGCTTGCTGCGACGGGTGCGCGACTTTGCCCAGGTGAAAGGCGATGGCACCATCACCCTCGACATTGCTCGCTATGCACTGCAAGCCCTTAACGTAGATCGCAACGGACTTGACGAGATGGACATTCGCATATTGAGTACCATCATCGAAAAATTCAAGGGTGGCCCAGTGGGTGTGGGCACTATAGCCACCGCCGTGGGCGAAGACGCAGGCACGGTGGAAGAGGTATACGAGCCCTACTTGATTCAAGAGGGCTACCTGATGCGCACCCCACGAGGGCGCGAAGCCACCGAAGCTGCCTACCGCCACTTGGGCAAATTCAAAGGGGGCAACCAGCAATTGCTCGACCTGTAAACAGCTGTTTAACACCAACTTTCAATCTATGCGCACACTGGTAAAGAACATAAAACTGCTCATCAACACCGAGTTGGTGGCTCGGACGCGCGTTCAAGGCAGCGAAATGAGCCACCTTGACAATATTGCCAACGCATTCTTAATCATCGCCGACGACACTATCGAAGCCTTTGGCTCGATGTCTGACCCACGCCTCAACGTCGAACACTTTGACCGTGAGATAGATGCATCGGGGCGAATGGTAATGCCATCGTTCTGCGACTCGCACACCCATCTGGTCTACGCCGGCAGTCGTGAGATAGAATATGTCGACAAAATACGCGGCTTGAGCTACGAAGAGATAGCCCAACGTGGTGGAGGCATACTCAACAGTGCGCTGCGGGTGCAGCAAGCCTCTGAACAAGAACTCTACGACGATGCCATGCTGCGCATAGCCCAAATGACGAAGTTGGGTACTGGTGCGGTGGAAATAAAATCGGGCTACGGCATGACCGTCGAGGCCGAGATGAAGATGTTGCGTGTGGTGCGCCACATAAAAGAGACAGCCCCACTGGTGGTGAGGGCTACGCTACTGGGAGCCCACGGCATACCCCTTGAATACCGAGGGCGGCAGGAGGCCTTTGTCGACCTCGTAGTCGACCGCATGATACCCCAAGCAGCCGACGAAGGATTGGCCGACTTTATCGACGTTTTCTGCGACCGAGGATTTTTCACCGTGGCCGAGACAGAGCGCATGCTCGAAGCAGGTGCCAAACACGGTATGCGTGCAAAAATACACGCCAACGAACTGGCCTGCAGCGGTGGCATACAGTGTGCCGTGAAATGGAACGCCTTGAGCTGCGACCACCTTGAATACACGGGTGCCGACGAGATTGCAGCCCTGCAAGGCAGTGCCACCATGCCAACCATACTGCCCGGTGCTGCCTTTTTCCTCAACATGCCATTCGCCCCAGCACGCACAATGATCGATGCTGGACTGGGTGTGGCTATGGCCTCCGACTGCAACCCAGGCTCGTCGCCAAGTGTCAACATGCAGCTCATACTCTCTATGGCATGCATCAACTATCGGCTACTGCCCGAAGAGGCAATCAACGCCACCACCCTTAACACGGCCTACGCCATGGGGGTGAGCCACATGGCAGGTAGCATTGCCGTAGGCAAGAAAGCCAACTTCTTCATCACCAAACCCGTACCAACACTTGAATACTTGCCCTACAGCTATGGCGAGAACAAAGTGGAACGAGCATTTCTAAACGGCAAGGAACAATGATAAAAGCCACAGGAATAAACAAATGGTACGGCTCGTTGCACGTACTTCAAGACATAGACATAGGCATCAATAGCGGCGAGGTTGTGGCCATAGTGGGCCCGTCGGGAGCAGGAAAGACCACCCTGCTACAAATACTCGGCACGCTTGACCGCCCTGATAGCGGCCAAGTGCTCTACAACGACACCGACATAACCCAACTGTCTGACAACAAACTGACTGCATTTCGCAACAAACACATAGGATTTGTATTCCAAGCCCACCACCTACTGCCCGAATTCACCGCTGCAGAGAACGTGTGCCTGCCTGCACTAATAAACGGCACACCCATGAAACAGGCGCGACAACGGGCACTGGAGTTGCTCGACTTTATGAACCTATCAAATCGTGCCGAGCACAAACCATCGCAGCTTTCGGGTGGCGAACAACAACGGGTGGCGGTGGCTCGCGCTCTGATGAATTGCCCCGACGTGGTGTTGGCCGATGAACCCTCGGGCAATCTCGACTCGGTGCATGCTAGCCAGTTGCACGACCTTTTCTTCCAACTGCGCGACACCTACAAACAAACATTCGTCATTGTTACCCATAACGAAGAACTGGCCACAATGACCGACCGAACAATTGTGATAAAAGATGGAAAACAGCAATAGTAAACCACAGATTGTCTATGGGTTGCGCCCAGTGATGGAAGCCCTTGAAGCAGGTAAACGCATTGACAAAGTGATGCTGCAAGCAGGCCTTTCGGGCGAACTCGTGGCACAGTTGCGCAACTGCTTACAGCGTGCCTCGATACCCATACAGTATGTGCCAGCAGAAAAGCTCGACCGCCTGATTAGAGGCAACCATCAAGGGGTTGTGGCCACTATGGCTACAGTGACATACAGAAATTTCATCGACCTCATTCCCAGCCTTGAAGAGCAGGGAGAGGTACCCTTTGTGGTGATGCTCGACCACATAACCGACGTGCGCAACATCGGAGCCATTGCCCGCACGGCCGAGTGCGCTGGTGTGCACGCCATTGTGGTGCCTGCCCATGGCAGCGCACAACTAAATCAAGATGCTATAAAGACTTCTTCGGGTGCACTGCTACGCTTGCCCGTTTGCCGAGAAGACAATCTGAAAACCACCATCAATGTAGCCAAACAATACGGCATGCAGGTGGTGGCGGCATCGGAGAAAGCAGCCATGAACTACAGACAGGTTGACTTCGGCAAGCCCACCCTGCTGATAATGGGTAACGAGGAACACGGCATAAGCAACGACCTACTGAAAATGAGCGACATAAGAGCAAAACTGCCCATCATGGGCGAAGTGCAATCGCTAAATGTGTCGGTGGCAGCTGGGGTATTCATGTATGAGGCGCTGTCGCAACGCAACGAATAGTCGTGCGTGCACCACACCTCCCCAAAAGTTAAAAAAAACATTTTTTGAGAAAAAGGCGACATTATGTCGTCTTTTTTATATATTTGCACATTGCGCGAATGGGCTGAAATGCATATTTCGGCTCACGTTTTGTGCAACAACAAACTGAAATACACCGAAATATAAAAACACAGTATATGAAACGTCGACTCACAATTTTATGTGTGATTGCCACGCTAATGAGCCTTACTGCCCACGGACAGGTTTTTGAAATGTTCTATCAGGGCTTTGAACCAGGTTCGCCGACCAACTGGAACGCTACTGGAACCTACAGTACAGACAATAGCATTGCCGCCAGTGGCTCACAGTGTATAAAGCTGACGCAAAGCCGAGACAATGATGTGGAGTTGTTTCTTGACACGATAGACTTCACTCAAAACACGCAGTTGCGTTTCATAACCCTTGAGTTCGACCACATCAACAACATTGCCACCAACAGCGGTAGCGACGTTATGGTTGGCGTGATATATGTGAAGTTGGCTCGCGACCCCGACACTCGTTGGCAGCAACTGACCTCGCAAAACTATAACACCGACCGCGAAGTGTACAGCACGGTGTTTACCAGCATCGGTACGTTCAATAAGGAGGTTTATTCCGACTGGGTGAACCTGCGCACTCCCACTAACGACAACTGGAAGAGCGAACGTTTTGACCTTAACAGTATTCTGACGGCAAGCGTACCTCAATCCGACCGTAAACTGATATTCAAATTCGTTACCAAGAAGAAGACATCAACAGGCAACGCCACTGGAACGAGTTGGTGGATTGACAACATTCGCGTCCGCGCCAGCCAAAACCAAATAGTGTCGCCACGCATCAAGATGCTGTGTTACCCCGATGGCGGAGATCACCCCAGTAGCCGTGGTGCACGAGTATCACTGCGTGCTACCACATCGGTGTCGCAAGGTATAGCTGCCGACTCGGTGTTTATTTTCTATCGCAAGTCGAGCGACTCGATTTGGACAAAACAGACCATGAGTCCGGTAGCCTCATCGGCAGGCGAATTTACCTACCGCGTGCCCTTTATGGGTTATGACACACTTATGGACTTCTACTGCCAAGTGAAAGATGCCACCACAAACCACAACGAAGTGTCGTATCCAAACGCTGCAGGCTCTTTCGTAACCTACCGTTGCGTGCGTGGTCAAGCATGGTCGTCTAATTCACCCACTCTACTTGGTGATAACAACAACCGCAGGAGCGAGTATTTCCCATTTTCGGGCAATGCTGACATGCGCTGCGAGATGGTGTACGACTCGGCTTTGCTGGCCAATGCAGGATATAAAGCGGGAGGAATAACCTCGCTCACCTATACGGTTGCCACCAACGTCAGCAGCACTCAACGCCGTCCGAATTTCCAAATTTGGATGAAGAACATACCGAACAATTACGAATCGGATGCCACCACGAGGAAGTTCACAACGTCGTATATGCAGGTGGTGTACGACACCACGTTTGTTTCATCGGCTGTTGGTGCAGGTACACAACAAACAATAAACTTTACCGACACTTTCTTCTATGCAGGTAAAGACATTTTGATGCACATAATCTACGATGGCGATGATGATGGTGCAGCCACTCCGATAAGGACAATAGCTGCGCCATCAACAAAAAAAACAATATACGTTTACGATGGTGCCGCTGCATACGGCTACAATGCCTATACTGGCATACCGATGGGCGATGACGTGTCGGACGATCGTGCGGCCTTCAGTTTTGGAGCGCAAAAGAATATGCCTTTGGTTTATGACATGGGGGTGAGCGGTTTTAGTTATCCAAACGCTACTACCGCCATGACCAATCAACCCAACGAACGTCTGGTAGTGTGGCTCAAAAACTACGGTGCAAATCCTGTTAATGCAATACGAATTTCCTACCTGGTGGATGAGACCATCAGCGGACACTTTGACTGGACAGGGACAATAAACGGTGGAGACAGCATAGCCGTTGAGGTATGCAACACGCTTCAACTCGCCGCAGGTTACCACTCTATGAAAGCTTGGGTTGAAGACACATTGACCTCGGCAAGTGTACAATGGCGCGACCATGAACCGTTCAACGACACCAGTGCCACCGACTTTGTGGTGTGTGCAGGAGCAATGCACGGCACACGCACCGTAGGTACACCCACATCTGACTATGAGACAATAGAACAGTTTCTCAATGCATTAAGCCTGTGTGGAATTAGCGATTCGCTGATAGTAACTCTGGCGCCCGGCACTTACAACGGATTTACCGTGCCAACAATACCAGGTTTGTCGACCCGCAACTATCTGCTTCTGCAAGGTGCACCGAACACAACGGTAAATATTACCAACCTTGAAGGGGACATGTCGGCATTGATTGACCTTACACAGGCAAACCACATACGTTTTAGAAATCTCAACTTCTACCGTACACGCAACGCGATGACCAACATGGTGCAGTTGAGTGGCACAAGTAGCGACTGCCAATTCCTTGACTGCACATTCACAGACAGCATTGATTCGCCCAATGCATCGCTGACTATCAACGCTTTGATAAACGGCAGTTCGGCGAGTAGCCTTAAAGTCGTGGGCTGTACATTCCACGGCGGAAACATTGGAGTTAACCTTGTCGGCCTTGATGTCAGCCAGAAATCACAAAATCAGTTGATAAACAATTGTGTCTTTGATGGGCAAACCTCCAATGCCTTATATGCGGCAAATCAATCGAATCTGACCATCAGCAACTGCGAGATGACTGATGTGAGCAGCAACTCAAGTTACGTTGCTCTGCTGTATCAATGCGACGGCACAGTTCGCTTTACTGGAAACAAATTGTACACCTCGCATGGTGCAGGAGCACTGGGTGTCAGTTCGGTGGAAGGCACTTCGGCCAATAGGGCGTTGATTGCAAACAACATGATTGTGTGTAACGACGATGGCCTTTCGACACAAATCACCACCCCATTCAATATCATTCAAGGAAATTGGATTGACGTGGTGTACAACTCGGTGAAACTGACAGCACGAGAGCGTACAAGTACGGCAGCTGCTACATTTGGTGGAGGGACGATGACCAACTGCCGTTTTATGAACAACATAGTCGCATGCATGGACGACGTGAACTATGCATTCAATTACTTGGCCCCAGCCGATAATGGCAATTTGGTTAATCACAACCTGTACTTCTCAAATGGATATACTCTAAACCGCCGTACAGGTGTTTCGTTTGACGACTTGGCGGCATGGCAATCGGCAGTAACCGAAGATGATGCATCACAATCTGCCAATCCTGGTTTCTTAAACTCAACTCCCGTTGATTTGAGGACATATATTCGCGTCATAAAGGGGTTGGCCACTCCTATTTCACAAGTAACGACAGATATGTTTGGCACGGCGAGAGATGCCTCTCGGCCATGTGCTGGAGCATTTGAGTTTGCCACTTTGCAATATGACTTTGAGCCAATAGCTTTGCTGCAACCACTTGAAGACAACTGCGCAATAGAGAATAACACTGAACTGATTTTACAAGTGGCCAACACTGGTAGTAACCGCTATACCTACGGTGGTACAACGCTGCGTATAGGCTGCAAAATAAACAACAATGCCGAACAGTATGCTACCGTAACGCAGACAATTAACTCTGACGACACAGTCAACATAAATACAGGCATACGCTTAACAATGCCTCCCAATGGCCTTAAAGACAGCACCTACGCTATGCGTATTTGGGTTTCTTCGACCAGCGATCCCAACAAGACAAACGACACGATGGATTTGGCTGTGATCAGTCGCTATCATGCCACTGCACCCACAAGAATAGAGTCGAGCGTTGAATACTTTGAAAGAGATACGATTGTTCCCACCGCTGGCATTAACATGTGGGCCGTATATAGTGATCCAACAGCACCAAAGAAACGTTCAACATTGTACTGGTACAGAAACATAACAGACACTGTGCCAATGCATATAGGCGACACTCTTATTACCGATCCTTTGCGCGTAACGCAAGACTTCTTCATGGAGCAAAGACGCCAGGTGCCTGTTGTAAGACTGACCCAAATACAATTGTTTAGAGGAGTAGGTACTTCCTACGTCGGTCTTACCGAACCATATCCCGATTGGTTGGCTTCAAGTGTGAGAGTTGTTGCCCAAATTACCAATGTGGGTGATGCTCCAGCAAATCTTACTCGCGATACGCTACAAACCATTTCAACATCATCATTGCTCAACAATAAGATATGTGGTTTTACTGGCATAACTCTACAACCTGGGCAGTCTATGACGGTACAATACTTGGTTCCGTCCGCGTCTACACCAGTAAATCCAGAAAAAACCATATATGCCGGAGCGACACTGGTTATGGCCGACAATAATAATTTGGGGTTTGTTTACCGCCGTGAAGGAGTAATTGAGGATGCTGTAGCATTCAAAGACTTGGTGACGGCTGGCTCGGCCTTACCACTTAAATGGGCGGATTTGAATATTCCAAGTTATGTATGGGGGTCTCAAGGAGTTCCCATAACCAGTTCGTATGTGAGTGGTTTCATTCGCGTGGCGTTTAACGGCGACTCTACTGACTGGGTTGCAGCCTCGAACGAACGAAGAATGACACTGGGCGAGGTTGACTCAAGCATTATGATGTTTACCGGCAATGGCTGTCCTGGAGACAAAGGGACGGCACATGTGGTTGTAACACGAGCCCCCAGTACCGATCTTGAACTTGATAATTTGCAGTTGCCCACAGGCTGTGGTCTGGGGCTTGAAGACATAACCGTAACCGTTCATAACTACGGTACTGTTACGGTGAATAGATATACCCTAAACTACAATGGAGGTGGGGCTACAGTCAGTGAACTTGTAACTACACCCATTGCTGCTGGAGATAGTTTAATATATACGTTCAATACCAAGCTAAACATGAATGTGTCATACGATAGCACATTCTTTGTCAAAGTGTGGTCTTCGAACGTAGCCGACGACCATAGACCAGAAAACGACACGACATCGGGCTCTACGTTTGTAAACTTCACACCATCGGCACCTGTAGTAACAACGAACCGCACCATAAACTATGGCACATCTGATACAATAACAATAACAGCACCTTCTAATGCAATGCCTCTATGGTATAATTTCGACGGAAATGTCTCTGACACTGGGTATACATTTATAACAGGAAACAGATATACCGAGGGAACGATTGGTGTGAGTTATATGGCGATGACTAAGTCTGAGAAACAACTTGGAAACACTCAAACTAAAACGACCAAGACTGAATACCCTTCTGCGTTTCAAACCTATAATAAATTAAGCAAACAACAATATATATACACAGCTGCCGAACTGACTGCCATGGGGTTACAGCCCGGGCCAATTAGTGCGGTGGCATTCTATCAAGACTCGCTATGTGATGTGAATGTGGTCACTCGAATTGACTCAATAACAGTCGCAGACTTCTATATACACATGGGGCTTACTACCGATACCTTTTTCGCAGCAAGAAACTCATGGAAACCTGTAAGTCAAGTCATGTACAGAAGCAACTTGAGATTTTACAAGAGGAACAATCATAAGTGGGTAAAACACGAATTTGACACACCTATAATTTGGGATGGTACGAGCAACGTTGTTGTTCAAGTGGCAATGCAAAACACCGCTGCAATAACATCTGGCATACAGTCTACCTACAATACAAGGGCAAATAGTGTTCTATACATTGCAACGAACAATAGCGTGAGCCCATCACTATTAGGGTATGTTAGCAATGGTCTACCCCAATCTGATAAACGTCCCGACATTAGATTAACAGGTACGGACTATGCATGCGAAGGCCCTCGTACTAACATACGCATCACGCCTATTGGTACACCACAAATTGACGCTTGTATTTCATGGCCCAATGGGTATGACACCGCCACCTACGCTTCATGTGGAAACGTGTCCTTACCTATAACTATCAGTAACCTTGGCCTTGGCAATCTAAACAATGCAAAAATTGTTTACTACGTTGATAATGCTGCCCGAAAAGATACTATAGCTTATACAAATGTATTACATGGTGGAGACTCCGTTACGTTACCCTTATTTTCGCTGCCGCTTGAACCAGGTAGACACTTTGTGCACGCATACGTAATTGCCGAAAACGACGATGTTCACAATAACGACACGTTAAGCCGTTTGTTCAAAGTTAGGTTCTGCGGTGGTGTCTATACCGTTGGCGGACAGACACCAGACTTTGATAGATTCTCCAAACTCATTGATACATTAAATGTTGTCGGTATAGCAGGTCCTGTCAGAATTGATATTCGTCCTGGAGTATACACCGAGCAAATCTATCTTGGAAATATTGAGGGGTCGTCTACAAACAATACTCTCACTTTCCATGGGGAAAACGATAGCGTATTCTTGCGTGTAGCCACAACACAAGCCAATAATTACGTGCTGAAACTTAATGGTGCATCTAATGTGATATTAGATAGGCTTCATTTGGTTTCTCGTCCACCAACAGTACAGTTTGGAGATGTCCTCGTCATACAAAATGCGTCCAATATTGTAGTAAGAAATAGCCATCTTACAGTCAAAGGAACATTAGACAACTTTAACTCATCGTGCATTGTCCTGAATGGGAATGTATCAAAACTCAACGTGGAGAACAATGTGATTGACAGTGGTTACTACTCCATTCACCATGCAGGGGCTATTCAAAACTACCAAAACATAACCATATCCAACAACACTCTTCAAAACTTCACTTTCCACGGTATTAACCTGAGAGGACTTTCTGGATTAGAAATTAGTGGCAACTATATAACGTCTGGCATGATACGCAGCAATAGAAATTTAGCTGGTGTATATATTGCCAATACAACAGGTAAATTCTTAATATCCAAGAATCAGATTTACCTAATAGATGCTATGAACGGAGGTAAAAGCGGCATAAAACTTTCCAACATTGTTGGTATCAATCAACAATGGGGAAGAGTTTCCAACAACATGATTTCCTGCCAACACAACTGCAATCCAGCCCAAAACCTTTCAGAGCAGCCAAATGGCATCAGGATTGATTCCAGCAGTGCCTACGTTAATATTTGCTTCAACACAGTAAGAATAAACGCAACTGGAGCCAATCAGTATAACACGATGTCGAGTTCTCTGTATTCAGGTGCAACAAACTCTCACCTAATTATTATGAATAATATCTTGGCAAACTACGGTTCGGGATTTGCCTATGATGTTCGTAATGGTGAAGGTATCACCACATCAAACTACAACGCATACTACACTGAAGGCAATGTATTAGCATTATGGAATAGCCAATTCATCAACAACCTGGATACTCTGCAAACTAGAAACAACATGGATATTCGGTCGCTTGAAGAAGCGCCTTACTTTGTGAATGATACCAACCTGCATCTGGTTATGACCAACTTTGTTACAAAAGCGCAATATAACCCAGATGTTATAGATGACATTGATGGTAATACTCGCCCCCAAATCCCGGCGCCAACAATAGGTGCACACGAGATGCAACGTAATGCACACGACATGACAATTGTCAAGATTGAATCGCCGAAGATGCCAGAAAATAGGAATAACCCTCTTAATATTGAATCTGATTCCATCCTTGTAAAAGTGCTATTCTACAACAACGGCAACTCTATGGAGAGTACCGTGCAGTGGTACGCATACATGACCAACTATAGAGACACAACTGGAGCAAGGATATCCCAAAGCATCACAAAAACACTGTATAATGTTCCTGCTGGAGAGTTGTTTATGGACTCTATTCTTGTTCCATCACCTCTTGGGATAATAGATACTCACATGATTCATGTAGAAGTGATTATCGGAGAAGATGATAACATGGAAGACAACTACATGAAGACTCCTGTTTACTTGGCTCCTGCATACAACCTTGAGGCTACAAGAATGATAGTTCCCTCCGGTTGTAATTTAGAGGAGGCGGTTATTCAGATAACCCTAAAGAATGTTGGGTTCAAGCAATTCCTGCCTGGTGACTCTATACGTATCGGGTACCATACACAAGGTTACTACCCATCATGTGCTACAACCAACTTAAACGCTAACAAAATAAACATTCGGACCATGATTGACACCGTTGAGGAAACAATAATCCTGACAGAGCCAATAATCGAGAATGAAACAAAAGTGTTTGAGTTTGTACGAAAAGCTAATCTTTATCCTACAGACACCTTACTCAACATTAAGGTACGTGTTGATGGTTGGTGCAAACATCTCTACGATATTCTCACCGACAACAATGCTACAACTCTCTCCCAAACATCATCTCCCATCGTAGATGCATTCTACACACCTAACCCGCCACACGGATTTGACACAACTTTTGCATACGGAACATGGGGAAGAGTTCGTTCTTCACAAGACAACCTACCCAGCACTCCACTTGCTGTGAGATGGTATAGAGACACCCTTTCAAATCCATTCTATACAAACGCCAACTATAATACATCAAGATGGTGGAATAATACGCCTCAATTCTTCCACGACTCTGTGTACTATCTCAACTGTATAAGCGCGAAAAACTGTACAAGTAAATTCTCCCCTGTAAGAGTATCCGTAGCTCCTCCAATGCCGAATGATTTGAGCGTTGAGGCTATAATTGCACCTCTCGGCAACAGGGTTTATATGCAAAACGACACTGTACGCTTAAGAATTATCAACTACGGTACACAGACACAATCCAACTTCCCACTGGCTTATCAACTACGTCGCAACAACGCCGTTCTACAAACAGTCACAGAAACATACCCAGGCAGCATACAACCAGGGCAAACGGTTATTTACACATTCGACTCTCTTTTAATGACCAACTCGCCCACTACAGCACAAGCCTATACATTGAAAGTGTGGACTGACCTTGCCAACGATGATGTTAGACGAAACGACACTTTAAGAATGCCTTACAATGGAGGCAATACAGATCCGGGGCAACAGTATGGGTTCACTTCCATATCTCCCAGTGCAGCGCTGTGCGTGCCTGGCAGCAATTTCGAACCAGGCATGTTAGACATTAGCCGAGTATCTTTCAACTGTATAGACTTTGACATTTCAAGCATAGGACGAACCTATACCGACCTTGCCGACTATCCCAATCCCGAAGAACGAGTTCTCCACGTAACTCGCGGCATGACAGACTCGTTAATAGTGGAGTTGAACAACATCAACGACATATATTCACCCATAGCTGGTGATATATCCGTATTCATAGATCTTGATCGTTCCGGAAACTTCGATGCTACCGAACGTGTGATTTCTCCCACCACGGTAATTGCAACAGAACAAAAACTTGCCACCCGACTGACCATTCCCAACAATGCATCGTATGGATACATGCGCATGAGAGTCATTGTGCAACCAGAAGGAGCCTCCGAGTCTACAGGGTGCCCAACAAGTGGTTCCGGACATGCCATAGACTTCCTCCTATTTGTTGACAAAGAAGCCGTGAGCACAGACCTGGCATTCACTCGAATAGTCTCCCCACGCAAGTTCTCTATTCCTGATGACGATTCTGCATCGGTATCGTTCTACGTATACAACAAAGGTACTCAACCAGTAAACGAATTTGAATACATGTGTATGTTTGAGGCAGACAATCCCGACTCTTCGCAATTCGTACGCCGCACATGGACTGGCAATCTCGCATCGAATTCTGGTATGGTCATCACCCTACCCTACTTCCACTTCCCCTACGGAGTTACCAAGGTCCAGATTTTCCACTCCTATCCCAATGACTCCGACACGGCCAACAATCACATTGAGTACGAGTACGTCCGATTCCATTCCGTTACCCTTCGTATGAACGAGATGTTCGACTCGCTCAACTACTGGTATGCTCCTTCAGGGCGCAATGCCTACACTAAAAACTACTGGCAACTGGGAGCGCCCCACAAGAGTGTCATCTATAGTGCCTACTCTGCTCCCAACGCATGGGTTACCGACCTTGCCAACCCAATTGTATCAGGCAAACGAGGTAATGCAAGTTACCTATATAGCCCAATAATTGACATATCTCAGGTCCGTCCAGACACCATCATATTCCGTCTTCTCCGCAATTTGGTAAACAACAGCACACTACACCTTGAATACCTAAACTATCAAGGACACTGGACAAAACTGCAACACGACTCAATGGTTACCTTCTACAACAATGAAGAAAACATGGTATTTGATGGCACATCATCTGGTTATACCTACAACCGCTACTGGATGCGAACTACTACAAACCACATAAGTTCTGAGTTCCCAGAGAAGTTGCAATTCCGATTTGTTTATCGTACACCCGAAGGCTCATCCACCGGCTCCAGTTTCGGTGATGGTTGCGCTCTCGACAACTTCTACATTGGCCGTGCTCAACGTGCCATTGACGTGGGAGTGATAGCAATAACACAACCTCAATACCCACGCTTTGGAGAGCAGCTCTATCCTCAAGTAGTTGTGAAGAACTATGGATATGACACCGTTCGAAACATGCAGATAGGCTACACTCACTACGGAGCAAATCTGGCAAAGATCAACGAAATAACATGCAACATTGCCCCCGGCGCAACCGACACGTTCTCGTTCACTACGCCATTCCTCGTAACAAGCGATTTCCCAACCGAGTTTGAGATCGAAGCCTTTACCCAGCAACCTCTTGACATCTACTGGGACAACGACACACTTAGACAGACATTTATGATTGCGCCACTTGATCACGACATTGCCGCCATCAATTTCGTCCAACCCCTTGAACGAGTCATCGCTGGCGACACTCAAGTAGCAGTCTCTATTCTAATAAGAAACTTCGGTTTAAGCGAAATTCCCACAGCAACAGCCACACTCGATTTCAACGGCAGAGACCGTGCGGTCGAAATCATAGACTTCAATCAGATGCTTGGTCGTCCACTTGAATCAATGGAATTCTTCAACTACACATTCCGCAAGAAGTTCAGAGCATCAATGGGTATGATGGATTTAACAGCATTCATCAAGAGCGACTCCAACGACTACATCTACAACGACACTATCACACACCGTATCAACGGCATATCATCCATCATGGATATTGCTGCAGCCGGTGTCATAGCCGACTCCTCGAAACACGGAACCGTACAATTCGAACTCATAATCGAAAACAGAGGCGCTCGTGGTGCCAACAACTTCGATGTTGGATTCTGGATCGATAATGATACAACAACAATGGTTCGAGAGACATACTATCGAGATCTTCCAATACCTGCTCTTTCCACAGCCTCGCACCTCTTCAATGTCGTTCTTCCCATGCGCTCAACTGGATACCGCACATTGAGTGGATATGTTCACATAAACAACGACAACGACCGTAGCAACGACACTACAAACCGTGTGGTTGAGCAATACTTCGACCTTGCCGTAGACAAGGTAATTGTTGAAGAAAACGCCAACCCCGACTGCCGTGTGTTTATCAAAGTAACCAATGTCGGCAACCTTGCGCTCGACTCCACTCGAACACTGCAGCTTCGTGGCACTGTCAATGGCACCAATCTTTCCTACAACATCCGCCGCCAGATTGATCCTGGTCAAAGTGCCACACTACAGTTCCCCACCAAGATAGAAAAGAGTCCGCTACGCAGGTACATCGGCACTGGACGTTTCATTTTGGCCATCGACGTGATGAACACCGATAACAATCAAACTTCTGTGGTTGAAGTGGTGAACTATGTCGAAGGAGTACCCACCCTATCCACCTCCGAACTTGACCTTGGGCAAAACTATCCCAACCCATTCTCAAACAACACAGTGATACCATTCTCCATCCCCAACTCGGCCAACGTCAGCCTGTTTATTATGGATATAATGGGTAAGAAGGTCTACGAGAGCAACCAGTTCTACCCAGCTGGCGACCATGCCATAACCATCAATATGGACAGTTATCCTACTGGAATATACTACTATGGTATCGAGGTAGACGGCGACAAGAAAATGAAAAAGATGATTCTGCGATAATGTTGCACACATTCACCGACTACATCCGCCAGCAGCACCTTGTCTCTGAAGACGACAAGGTGCTGCTGGCCGTTAGCGGAGGGCGCGACTCCGTTGCCATGGCTCACCTTTTTAGTCTCACCCACCACAACTTCGCCATAGCACACTGCAACTTCCAGTTGCGTCCTGGGGCTTGTGATATTGAACAAGCACATGTCAAAGATCTTGCACAATCGCTCCATGTTCCATTCCACACCGTCGTCTTCCCAACCCGTCAGTATGCATCCGACAATCATCTTTCTATTGAAGAAGCGGCACGCGACCTACGGTACAACTATTTCGGCTCACTCTGTCAGACACATGGCTACACATGCGTAGCCACCGCCCACCACAAAGACGACTCCTGCGAAACATTTTTCCTCAACCTTTTCCGTGGCACAGGCATCAGTGGTCTACATGGAATACTCCCCACTTCTCACCACTCCTCCGCTCATGGTTCTTATCGCTTAATTCGCCCGATGCTCTGTTTTAGTAGAGACGAGATAACACACTACATTGAGGCTCACAATATCCCCTTCGATGAGGACTTAACCAATGCCGAACTCGATAGCCGACGTAACCAAATCAGACATCTCCTAATGCCTCTTTTGCGCGAGCTCTACCCAGCCATCGACAACACGATGCAGGCAAACATCCAGCGACTTTCCGAGATTGAAAAAATCTACACACAGCACATCTCACAACTCAGACAAACACTTACATCCTCAATAATCGGACTTTACGGTGAATGCTACACCCTTCTTCCCATTGCGCCAATCATTGAATCTCCCTCTCCAAACACTCTTCTTTTCGAACTCATCCGCCCCTATGGATTCAATAGCAGTATAGTTTCAGACATTCTCAACAACTGCTCTACCACAAAAGGTAAGCAATTCCTCTCCCCCACCCACACCTTAGCCATTGATAAAAACCAGTTTATCATCTCGCCTTCACAGAACGAGACCTCACCCAACATTCTTTTCGACACAATAAACGCAACCGACATCCAGTCTACCGAAGAAATAAAGAAAAGCGCTGTCGCCTATCTCGACATCTCAACCTTTGCCATGCCGTGTCGCATAAGAAGATGGCGAGCTGCTGACAAATTCCAACCGTTTGGCATGCACCACCAACGACTGGTTAGCGATTTTCTTAAAGACCTAAAACTAAATCCAATTGAGAAACAGCGTGTGTGCGTACTCACCGACAACAACGACCACATTCTGTGGGTTGTAGGTTTGCGCATCGACCATCGCTATCGCATCACCCCCTCAACCAAACAAGCGCTCAAGGCTACACTCGCTCCTCAACTGCAATGACAGCCTCTTCCCACTCATTCATCAGCACAGCCAAGTTCTCTTTCAGTTTATTATATCTTTCAAAGAACGAGTGCTCTTGTTGAGGCTTATCGCTCAACTCTTTCTCCATTTGTTGCAAGATTTCCTCTGCCTGTTCAATCTCTTTTTCCTTCTTGTCAACAATATTCTGCAAACGGCGACGCTCGCGTTCTTCTTCCTTACTTCGCTCATACGCACGCTTCCCTTCCGAGGCTTCTTGTCGCACAGTCGTCCTGGCTTTTGCGTCCGACATTGCCTCTTCCTCAGCTACACTTTTTCTTCTCCACTCCACAAACTCGGTCATATCGCCCTTAAACTCATGCACACCACCATTTCTAAATTCGAATAAGTCCTCACTCAACCCCTGCAAAAAATCGCGGTCGTGGCTCACCACAATTAGCGTACCGCTGTATTGTAACAGAGCATTCTTCAACACATCTTTCGAGTTCATGTCAAGATGGTTTGTAGGCTCGTCAAGTATAAGCAAGTTCGATGGCGTAAGGAGCAACTTTGCCAAAGCCAATCTCGCTTTCTCGCCGCCCGACAACACACGTACCTTCTTGTCTATATCCTCATTCGAGAAAAGGAAACTGCCCAGTATATTTCTAATTTTAGGACGAATGTCGCCCTGCGCCACATCGTCTATAGTTTCAAAAACCGTCTTGTTCAAGTCGAGCATAGCAGCCTGATTTTGGGCATAATAGCCCAACACCACTCCCTGCCCGAGCCTAAACGAGCCCTCGTAATCGGCAATCTCGCCCACAATAATCTTTGCCATGGTCGACTTCCCTTCTCCATTTCTTCCCACAAAAGCAATCTTTTGTCCCGACGTTACGAGCATATCAACTCCGTCAAACACCACATGTTCGCCATACTTTTTACCCAAGCCCTTTGTTTCAACCACAATCTTGCCACTGTGTGGAGCTGGTGGAAACCTAAAATGAATGCTTTCCGACGACACCTCATCCACCTCGATCATTTCCATCTTTTCCAGCATCTTCACTCGGCTCTGCACCTGTTTCGACTTTGTTGCCTTGTATCTAAACCTCTCAATAAAAGCCTCAATCTGTGCAATCTGTCGTTGCTGACTCGTCAGCTGTGCCATCTGCGAGGCTCTGCGTTCTTGCATCTGCACCACATAGTCGGAATATGAACATCTATAGTCGTATATCCGTCCTGCCGTAATCTCTATGGTTCGCTTGGTTATATTGTCAAGAAAAGTCCTATCGTGGCTCACCAGCACCACCGCACCGCTATATGTCGTCAGATAATTCTCCAACCATATTATCGACTCAATATCAAGATGGTTCGTAGGTTCGTCAAGCAGCAAAAAGTCGGGATGCTTCAAAAGCAGTTTAGCCAACTCCACTCGCATCTGCCATCCACCGCTAAATTCTGCCACCCGTCTTTCAAACTCTTCGTGCTTAAACCCCAGTCCCAACAATATTTTCTCGGCAGCTTCACGGCGTTTGTTGCCTCCAAGTATGTTAAGGCGTTCAGAAAGGTCATTATGATGTTCCAACAACCTCATGTACTCGGCCGTGTGATAGTCGTCTCTTTGCGCAATCTCGTTGGTGGTGCGTTCCAGTTCGGCTTCAATAACGTCAATTTGCCTAAATGCAGTCATCGTCTCTTCAATCACCGTTCCCACCGCATCTGGTAGCATCTCCTGTGGCAGATAGCCCACCGTCTGCCCCGATGCAACCACCACCGTGCCACTTTCCGCCTCTTGCGCTCCACACAATATCTTCAACAGTGTCGACTTCCCACTGCCATTCATCCCCACCAATCCGATCCTTTCATGGTCGGAGATATTAAACGTAACGTTAGAAAACAGATCGGTGCCCGTGAAATGCACCGACAGGTTGTTAACACTTATCATCTTCCGTTTCTTACATTGTCAATCCACACGCCAGTCTATCGGCTCGGATAATCACCCCATTAAAGCATTCAAAAAAGAAGCAGAAACAATTACTGTCTCTGCTTCTTGGGGTACAATTGGTTATTCTTGTTTACTGCAACTGGAAGCTTACAGGCAGGTTAAACTGCACACGCACAGCTTTTCCACGTTGCTTTCCAGGATTCCATTTAGGCATCGATTTAACCACACGCACAGCCTCGGCACCGCATCCGCCTCCAATGTCACGCAACACACGGGGGTTGGCTATGCTACCATCCTTCTCAACCACAAACGTCACATACACTCTACCAGTGATGCCATTTTCCCGAGCCAGAGAGGGGTATTTAATGTTCTGCGCAAAGTACTTGTACATCTCGCCTTCGCCACCTGGGAACTCTGGAGCGCTCTCCACCACTTGGAAAATTTCTTCCTCTACCTCCTCCTCTTCTTCTTCCACCTCAACTTTCACTATCTCCACGTTACGAGTGTCTTCCTTCACCTCGGCATCAACGTGCAACTCATTCTGAATCTCGGCTTCGTCGTCCACAATTTCAAACTCGGTAGTAACCTCTGGAGCTTCTGGTGGAGGTGGCGGCGGAGTTTCTTGAACATCGGTTTGGATCACCACGTCTTCAATTTCGTCAACGGCAGTACGCTGTTCCACCACAATAGTCTCTTCGTCGTAGTTCTTAATCTCAAGCGCGATGAGCGAAATACCCAAAATCACCACCAACCCTATTTCGAGGTACAAGCCTCGACGTTTTTCAAGGTCGGCTTTCGGATTTTTCTTCAGTTCCATATCTTTGTCTTTTAATCGTTTAATCAACAATAGTAGACCGTGTCTACACCACTTTTTCAGATGCTAAATTATGCTTTTTTTCTTTTACCAACAAATAATTGTTGAAACATTTGTCCTTTTCAAGCGCATTGCACCACCTTCACATCGGGCATCAGATAAACTATCCATCCCGAAACCTCATCATATCCCATGCGCTTCATTGCCTCGCAATATTGTCTAACCTGCAGTGCATGGTCGGCCATTTCTGCCCCAGTCTTATAGTCAACAACCAAGCATTTACCCTCCTTGATAACCACCCTATCGGGGCGCAGCAGGTGTCCGTCGGCCACAAATTCACACTCGTTAAGCACTTCGGCATCTGCGGCAAAAAAGTCTTGGCACAATTTGTCGGTGGTAACCCTTGCCACAAGGTCGTTCAGTCGCTGCTGTTCGCCATCGGCAATGTTGTGCAAAGCAAAAAACTCTTCAAGCGCACTGCTCACATTATCAATATTCTTTATACCAGACAGCAAATCGTGGGCATGCTGTCCGAAGCGTATTGCCTCTGCTCTAACATCGTCCAGGCGCTGTTCGGTCGGCGAGGCCACACGCACTTTTGTAGTCCAATCGGCATAGCTCAATTGCTCAACTTCGGTAATGTCGCTCTTGGGGGCTTGTGCCACAGCCGTGCGCGAAGCCTCCACATTGCCCATTTCGGGCTTGCACTCTTCAACAAAGGCTTTCATCAGGTCGGCCATCACTTCGTTTTTTCCCTTTTCCGAGCCCTCTTCAAGCACAACACACAGCCGTTCACGTGGGCGTGTCAAAGCCACGTAGGCCATGTTCAGTGCATCAACAGCCTGCATCTCTTCCTCGTGCTGTCTGTCGGCATCAAAGAGTGTGGAACTCTCTTTAGCCAACGTCAGATTAGCCACGGGCAACTGCACAGCCTCGTCGTCAATTGGAGGCACATCGACCCACAAGGCTTTTGCACGTGCTGTGTGGTTGCGAAACAGGGCTATCACTGCCGGTGCTTCAAGTCCTTTGGCCTTATGAATGGTCATTAGTTTCACCGCATCAAGGTTGTCCGATGTTGAGGCGCTGAGCTCTTTCTTACTGTCGAACCATTCCAGGAAAGCCTGTATTGAGCAGTCGCGATGCGATGCAAAGGTGGCCACTTTGTTTAGGAAAGCGGCCAAATATGGGGTGTCGACACCACCGAGACGTAGGCGTCGGATGATGTGTTCGCAACAATCGTAAAGGTCGAGCGATGAAAGATAGCGTATATTGAAATCGATCGGAGGCACACATGCAGCCAACCATCCGTCAATGTTTATTGAGGCATCGGCCGCAATGCGTTCGGCAACGCCTTCACCAATCAAGCCAAGACGGTCGAGATGGAAACACACGGCCACAGCCGACACTCGGTCGGCAGGATTGGCAAGCACACGCAAGGCTTCCACCACCGCCATGACGGCGTCGCTATTGCGCAACAAAAGTGTCTCGGCCGAGGTGGTAGGAATGGTGCTGTTGGCAGCCATATAGTCGGCCACCAGTGCCAAATCGCGATTGCGATGGGTTAGGATCATCACCTCGTGGGGAGCGAAACCGCGCTTGCCCACCAACTCCTCGGCCCGTGCAAGCACAGCGCCACACAGGGCGTCAACGTCGCCCTTGGGGGCATAGTCTATCGTGACGCAACCTTCTTGTGGGCTGCATGGCGTTTGTCGCAGTTCCTCGCTGCCGACGGGGAGCAATTGCCCCGAGGGGTCGTGTCCCAAATATACAGCCGAGGCCAGGTCGTTGTCGGCATACCGATGTCTCACCAACCACGAAAAGAAACCGTTGTTAAACTCAACCACCTGCCTTGCCGTGCGGAAGTTGCCCACCAGTCGTGTGTGTTCAAAGTTGCCCGCCACAGCCAGCGTGCCATGTTGCGATGCCATGTTGCGCACATGGGGCAGGTCTATAAACTGTTGCACATCACCTTGACGGAAGCGATAAATGGCCTGTTTACCGTCGCCCACCACCATCGAACCGTGTCCCTCGGCCACACCGTTCTCCATCAAGGGCACCATGTTGTGCCATTGCAGCACCGATGTGTCTTGAAACTCGTCTATCAACACATGCCTATAACGATTGCCAAGTCGTTCGAAAAGGAATGGGGCAGGTTCGTTTTCCACAACCCGATTTATCAATTTGTTGAACGACGATATGTGCAGGGTGCCGGTTTCGCGAAGGTATTGTTGCAGTTCGTGGTCGAGAGCTCCGAGCAAAGCCTCTACGTGCATATTCTTCAACACCAGTTTGGCCGTCTGATAGTTCACGTATTGCTCGTCCATAAGGGCAAGCAACTTGTCGGCAAGCGCGAACAAATCTGGCAGCGTTGGGTTCAGATTGGCCTGCGTGTCGGGTGGCAACTTCTTGTCAAGCATGTCGTGAGTTTGCAAAGCCTTCATCAGCGTAGCCGAGGGCTTTTTTATGCGTCCTACAGCAAGTTCGGACACAAAGGCCAACCATCCGCGCGACTTCTGCACCGTCATACTCACCTCCACCCCATGCTCAGCGGCCCACTGCACCATCTGTTTTGCCACCGAGCGCACCTCGGACTCATACCGACGACAATATGCGGCATAACGCCGAGCCAACTGTCGGAAGTCGGGCAACGACAACTGCGTCAGCCGACGCACGTTTTGTTCGCCACGCTCGGTGAGCAACTCGGTACCCAGTTCGCCCAAGCGCCGCTCGATGTCGAACGGGCTCCCATCCTGCATCATGTTTGAGGCATAGTCGACCACCAGAGCTGTCAGTTGTTCGTTCCCCTCTTGCCCCACTTTATCCATCAACTGCTCGACGGCATGGCTGAGCATATCGTCAGAATCAACCATAAGGTCGAAATTGACAGGCTGATCAAGATCTTGGGCAAAAGT
>JAFVBC010000036.1 GCA_017480185.1 Bacteroidales bacterium | reverse complement strand
TTACAAAGGCTATCATGAAGTAGAGGAGGTACATTGCCCCTACGACGGACATATTGCCATTTTTGTTGTTGCGCATGGACTGAAAGCCTTATTTTGCGGTTATCACTATGCGTCGAGGTGCATGGTTTGCTGCACGGATAATGTATATTCCGTTGCCAGGGAGTGTGAATGTGGCACTACTGCTGTTGCTGTAGGCCACTTTTCTGCCACTGATGTCGTATACGTCTATGAATGGTGTGCCAACCTCGGTTTTGATGCTAACATTGCAGCGATTTATACTGATGTGCATCTCGTCGGCCGATACGGATTGCACTGCTCCAAGTGGCTGGAATGTTGCCGTGAGGGTGGTATCGCTGACTATTACAATTGTGATGATGGAGTCGGTGCTTCCGTTGCTCCATTCGATAAATTTGTAGTTGTCAAATGGAGTGGCGACAATTGTGATGCTGTCGTTTGAACGGTAATATCCGCTACCTGATACGGTGCCATAGGTTGGATCAGAAGGTTGTGCAGTAAGTGTGTATCGCGGTCGCCACATGTCGAAAATAGCAGTAATGGTGGTGTCGGCTGTGGCAATAAAGACATAAGGATTGACGGTAATGCCGTTGCTCCAGCGCAGAAATTCATGGGAACGATCAATAGGTTCGGCAAAAAGGGTTACTGTATCGCCTGCATTGTATATTCCAGATCCAGTTACACTACCCATATAGTCGTCGTTTGACAGTGCAGTAATGGTGTAGGTTCGCTTTTGCATTATAGCGCGAATGAGCCATGTATAGTAGTTGCCTTGATGGTCGAATTGCACCCATGTGCCACGGTCGTTATACCATACACCATCGGAGTTGCCCGAATATTGAGCCGCTGCCGCTGGGTATTGACCTCCTGTTACACTGAAGGTTATCCATAAGGGTTTGGTATCGTCTATTGAAATAGGAGTTGGAAGAGAAATTGTCGTCCAGCCATTATAAACTGGAGTTACGTTGCTACTATATATAAGCGTTTGTGCAGTTGGTCGTTCTCCTTGATAGATATTGAGGTTGTGCTGTACGTTGGGACTGTATACATACATTTGGACTTTTGCCAAGTCGTATGTTGGCGTAATCATTGACGGAGCTATGCGCATACCCCATTCGGTGGTGGATGAATAGTCATCGCTCCATGCCGTGTAGAGGCCTTTTTGAGTGTAGCTTATTGTGTCGCCAGTTATAGGAGTAAAGAGCGCCGTGTCTCTAATGTCGGTGTTTGCAATGAAATACAGGGGATTGGCTGTGTTATTGCTTTTCCACTGGTTGAATACGTATCCCTCTTTTGCGTAAGCCAGCATCAGTACAGTGTCGCGATAGGTTGCATAACGGCCGTTCCCGTAAATGATGCCCATTGCTGTGTCGGCTGCTACGGCTTGAATAGAAATAGAGTCTTGTATCGTGCGAACAGGTTCGATACCTATTATGATACTGTTATTGAGGTTGAATGTGTAGGTGGAATTACCGCCTATGCCACCACTGCCTGGGTTGAGGGCTCCAATTGCATAAAAACCATCGTAGGAACCAGCCCAACCCCAATTGACATGGAATAGGGATGCGGTGTCATAGCCATCAAGAATAAAGGCGTGGCCTGCCGATGTGTCGTAGCCTGTGTAGAGTACTGGCCTGCGGTGGTCAATTTCGTTTTTCAGAATGGCAATCCAAGCGCTATCGTTATAACTGGTGCGAATTTCGGAGTGTAGCTGTGACGAGTATTTGAAGTAGGTCTTTAGGGCATTTTCGGCCGATGCTCGACTAATGTCGCCATAGGCCAAAGTGGCGGCTCCACTGGAAGATACACCGTAGTTCATGTTGACGGATACTCCAGCGTGATATACCAACTGCGCCACTGCGTTGACGCATGCTGTGGAGGTGGCCGAGGTTAGTTGATTCGGCATGCTATCCCATTGGTAGGTTGTGTTGCCAAAATCGGCACTTAACACACCGTAAGTGCTATGTCTGTAGGCGTGAGAGCTCCATCCCATTGCTGGATGATCCCAGTATTTCATGATTTGAGCCATGGCTATGGCTGTACATCCAGCCACAGCGTAGGTAGAGTCGGTTGTGCTATAGGGACACTGATAGTTGTAATAGGGACGTTGATTCCATGTGGTTTGCACCAGTTTGTCAACAACGATAGAACTGTCGGTTGCATCTTTGAAACCACCTGTGGTAAGTATGGCCCATTGTTCACGTATATGATTGTTGGCTCCAATACCATTGGCTTTGTAGAAATCGATGGCTTTATCGTAGCCATTCAGCCATTCTTTCACGTTATCGGGAATATCGTTGCCAATGATTGTCTGTGTAGTGGAGTAAGCCAAGACTGGCGTAGAACAGTCGTCGGTGGCGACGATTGCAAATCCACTACCACTGTTGGTTACATAAATTGCAAGATTGTTGAATACTCCTGCGTTTATTTCCAAGACATCATTGTTACTTAAGATGTGTGCTGCTACCTGTGCAGAAATCTTTTTCGTTACGGGTTTTGCCATAACGGTGGCTACCACCATAATGGTAGCCAAGAGGGTAATTATTCTTTTCATGGCCTGTATATTTTGGGTTGAAACTAATAATCAATTAGCCCTTTAAGGCTTCCGAACCGCTTACTATTTCAATGATTTCATTGGTGATGGCAGCCTGTCTCGCTTTGTTATAGCTCAAACGAAGGTCTTTGAGAAGTTCGGTGGCATTGTCTGTAGCTTTTTGCATGGCAGTCATGCGCGCACCATGCTCTGCTGCAAGTGAATCAAGAATAATACGGTAGAGTGAAGAACGCAGTGTTAGTGGAATTAACTCTTGTAGCATTTGTGCCTTTGATGGCTCATATAGGTAGTGTATATCCTGCTTTGTTTTTTTGTTGTTTAAGTTAGTGACGGCTTGTGGTACTACTGGCAGGAATTGTTCACACGATAGGGTCTGCGACAAGGAGTTTTTGAACTGGTTATATATAACTTCAATAAGGTCGGTTTCCTTTTTTGAAAATCTTGTCATCAAGGTGTCAGCAAGGCTGGCCACTTTATCGAAAGTAGTTCCGTCAAGAAGGTCATCCATTACCTCAACGGTAACTCCGCTCTGCTTCGAAAAGAATTCACTCGCTTTCTTCCCAATGGAAAGTATCGTTATTTCCCCACCATTGCCAGTGATTTTTCGATAGTGACTGATGCGTTGGTTGGCGAGTTTTATTACGTTGCTATTAAATGCTCCACACAAACCTTTGTTGGATGTTACCACTACAAGTGTTATCTGTAGTGGTTTCCTCTCAACTTGGTATGGACTCTGAATGTGGTCATCTATACCAATGCTGCTTGATATTTCATTCATACGATTGGCATAGGGGCGCATTCCTATGATGGCATTTTGGGCTCGCCTGAACTTTGCGGCCGACACCATCTTCATGGCCGAAGTAATCTGCTGAGTTGAACTGACAGACGAAATGCGTGTTCTTACTTCTTTAAGGTTGGCCATGAGGAAACTTATTTGTATTGTTCTGCGATTTTGTTCGCCACTTCTCGCATAGTTTGCAAGTCGTTATCGACGAGTTTCCCGTCTTTAAGGTTTTGCAGGATATCTTTATGTTCCTGATGAAGCGTGTATAGGAACGATTTTTCGAAAGAGCGAACTTTATCTACGGCAACCTTTTGTAGCAATCCGTTAGTGCCACAATAGATTATTGCTATCTGGTCCTCAACGGGCATGGGAAAATACTGTGGTTGTTTAAGTATTTCAACATTCCTCACCCCTTTGTCCAATACGGCCTTTGTGGTAGCATCAAGATCGGAACCAAATTTAGAGAAGGCTTCAAGTTCGCGGTATTGCGCTTGGTCCATCTTAAGAGTTCCTGCAATTTTTTTCATTGATTTAATCTGTGCTTTACCACCTACACGCGATACGGATATACCAACATTGATAGCTGGACGTACGCCTGAATTGAATAAATTTGTCTCCAAGAATATCTGACCATCGGTGATGGAAATCACGTTTGTGGGGATATAGGCCGAGACATCTCCTGCCTGAGTTTCGATTATGGGCAGAGCTGTCAGCGAGCCTCCACCCTTTACCTTATCCTTTATAGAGGCTGGCAGATCGTTCATCTGGGCTGCAATCTGGTCATTCTGTATTATCCTGGCAGCACGTTCAAGCAGGCGACTATGCAGATAGAACACATCTCCTGGATAGGCTTCACGTCCTGGTGGACGACGAAGGAGCAACGAAACCTCGCGGTAGGCGACTGCTTGTTTTGATAGATCATCGTAGATGACAAGAGCATTTCTACCGGTGTCGCGGAAATATTCGCCGATGGCCGCCCCAGCGAATGGAGCATAGAACTGCATTGCGGCAGGATCTGATGCGGTGGCTGCTACAATGATAGTGTAGGCCATTGCTCCTTTTTCTTCTAAATTTTTTACTAAATTGGCCACAGTCGACCCTTTTTGTCCGCATGCCACATAGATGCAGTATACGGGATCTCCAGCATCGTAATTGGAACGCTGGTTTATTATGGTGTCTATGGCAATGGCAGTTTTTCCAGTTTGACGGTCTCCAATAATCAACTCTCGCTGACCACGCCCTATTGGAATCATAGAATCGATGGCTTTAATTCCAGTTTGTAGGGGCTGCTCAACAGGTTGACGATAGATAACTCCTGGGGCCTTACGCTCGATTGGCATATCGAAAAGTTGCCCTTCGATAGGTCCTTTCCCATCTATGGGTTGACCAATGGTATTGATTACTCGGCCAATAAGACCTTCTCCCACTCCCAAAGAGGCAATACGTTTGGTACGCTTCACCGTGTCTCCTTCGTTAATAGACGACACGTCCCCCAACATCACCACACCAACATTATCTTCTTCAAGGTTTTGTACAATACCGTGATTTCCGGTGCTAAACTCCACTAACTCGCCACTTTGTGCGTTGTTTAGACCGTATATGCGAGCAATGCCGTCGCCTACGGTCAATACGGTGCCAACCTCCTCCAATTCAGTGTCAAGGTTTACGTTGGCAAGCTGTTTCCTTAGTATGGCCGATACTTCAGCTGGTTTTATGTCTGCCATGTCGTGTTATAGTTTACTTTCGTAGTCGTTTTTTGCGAATTCGAAGCGCAATTTGTCGATTTTCGACTTTATTCGGGCATCATACATGTTGTTGTCAAATTCTATTATGAATCCCCCAAGTATGCGTTCATCGATGTGAAGGCTCACCTCTGCGGTTTTTTCGGTGTAATCTTCTATTTTTTGTCGGATAGCATTGAGACTTTCTTGTGAGATTGATTGACGTGTAGTGATATCAGACGGTACTATACCTCTATCAGTACGGTATAGATCAATGAAAGCCTGACTTATACCTTTAAGATTTATACTGCGTTTTTTCTTCACAACAAAGTCGAGAAAAATCAACGTAGTTTGGCAAATGTGTGATGCAAATATGGCGTGCAGAATGCCCTTCTTTTTGTCAAATGGTAAAGTGGGGTTGCCCATTAGCAACGAAATATGCCTGTTCTCATTGCATACAGATAGAATCAAACGCATATCATTAACAACCTGCTCCACTTGTCCGGTGTCGGTCGCCAATGTGAACAACGCTTTGGCATAGTTGATATTTATTCTATGGCTGTTCATCCCTTATCCTAAATGGGCTTGTTGCAACTCATGTTCTATCAGTGCGTCGGCCTTTTCCCTGTCTGCCAATTCTGCTTCAAGTAACTTTTCTGCTATTTCTATGCTTAAGTTAGCAATTTGGTTTTTCAACTCATGCATTGCTTTCAACTTTTCGTAGTTGATACTTTCTTTGGCACTTTCGACAATCCTATCGGACTCCTCTTTAGCTTTTGTGCGCGCATGCTCAATGAGTTGCTCTCCTTCGACAGCAGCTTTACGTAGTATATCGTCGTGTTCCAGTTTGGCTTTACGGAGCAACTCTTCGTTGTGTGCTACCAGTCCAGCCATTTCTTCACGAGCTTTGGCTGCAGCATTGAGAGATTCTGCAATGGCTTCCTCCCTTTTTTTTAGTGATTTCAGAAGCATGGGCCATCCGAATTTCACCAAAATAAAGACCAGAATGCCAAACGAAATCAGCATCCAAAATGCAGTACCCAGACCAGGATTTATTAGTGGATTGTTCATTGCACGACAGGTGATTGTGAGTGTAGTTAAAGGGGGGCAAAGGATGCCTGCCCCCCCCCCTATCTCTCAAGTTGTTGCTATTTCAAAGCTACCAGCAGGCAGAGTACAACGGCGAACAGGGCTACGCCTTCAATCAATGCAGCTGCAATAATCATAGTGGAGCGTATGTCGCCCGATGCTTCGGGTTGACGGGCTATGCCGTCCATGGCGCCCTGGCCTATCTTACCAATACCAAAACCAGCTCCGAGGGTGGCTAAACCTGCGCCTAGCGCAGCCCCCAAATAACCCAATGGCAGATTAGACACAGCCTGCAATACAATCAATAATGGTGTCATAGTGTTTGTTAGGTTTTTTATGTGTTTGTTTTGCGATTTATTTTATTTTCTGCAAAGATAACCGTTTTTTTTTATAACAGGTATTTTTATCTCTCTTTTTGTTCTAAAAGGTCCAGACTATAATGTAAGCCGACATTTTGGCGACGAGCCCGTGCCATTTTTATTATGAGGTATGAGCATGCAATGAGGTTGCGGAGTTCTGAAAGTGGTTCAGTTAGTACAGAACGGTTGTACAGATCCTCAGTTTCACGGAAGATAAGGTTGAGCCGGTCGAATGCACGTTGCAGGCGAAGGTCGCTGCGTACTATACCGACATAGTTCCACATTATTTCTTGTAACTCACTCTTTGTTTGTGTTATAAGTACCATTTCTTCGTTTAGTACCATCCCATCGGAGTTCCAGTCTGGTACGCTAGCGTTAAAGTCAATATTTTTTACGCTTTCAATTGCGTGTACGGCGGCATTATGGGCATACACTACAGCCTCAAGTAGCGAGTTGCTTGCCAAACGGTTCCCTCCGTGTAGCCCTGTACAGGAACATTCGCCAGCAGCGTAAAGATGTTTTATCGAACTTTCACCATGCTTATCAACCTTTATACCACCGCATTGATAATGGGCTGCGGGCCGTATTGGAATCATGTCTTTTGTGATATTTATACCCAATTCGAGGCATTTGGCGTATATATTGGGAAAGCCCTCAATAAGATGTTGCTTGCCAATGCCACGTGCATCAAGGTATAGATATGGTTTGCCCGACAGTTTCATTTCGTTGTCAATCGCACGAGCAACAATATCGCGTGGCGCGAGTGATAGACGTTTGTCGTATTTTTGCATGAACTCTTTTCCATCGCGGCCTTTTAGTACTGCTCCGGCCCCTCGCATTGCTTCAGTAATAAGGAAAGCTGGTTTCTCGGCTGGATTGTAGAGCGATGTTGGATGAAACTGCATGAATTCAAGGTCGGATAGTACACCGCGTGCACGATGCACCATGGCAACTCCATCACCAGTAGATATCACTGGAGTAGTGGTCGTTGAGTAAACGTTGCCCATCCCACCTGTGGCAAGGAGGGTTACTTTTGCAATATATGTGTCAATTCTATTGGTATCGCAGTCAAGGGCATATACGCCATAGCATTCAATTCCAGGTGTGTGCTTGGTTACACGTTGCCCGAGGTGATGTTGTGTGATAAGATCTATGGCAAACTGACGTTCTTTGAGCTCTATGTTAGGGTGTTGTCTCACAGCCTCCAGCAGTCCACGCTCAATTTCTTCGCCAGTATTGTCTTTATGGTGTAGTATTCGAAATTCACTGTGCCCCCCCTCTCTGTGTAAATCAAATCTGTTGCCGTGGTTATCAAGGTCAAAGTTTACACCATATTGCACCAGCTCTCGTATGCGATCAGGAGCTTCTCGAATGGTCATCTCCACAACCTCGCGGTCGCAAATACCATCGCCAGCTACAAGGGTGTCATGTATGTGCTTATCGAAACTGTCTGAATCATACATTACGGCGGCAATACCTCCTTGTGCATATCGAGTACTACCTTCACTGGCATCGCCCTTGGTCAGTATGCACACTTTGCCATATGAGGCTACTTTCAAAGCAAAACTTAATCCTGCTATTCCTGAGCCAATAATAAGAAAATCAACCTCGTATCTCATTCTGAATAGGTTTTCGTAGGTGGCAAAGTTACTGATTTTCTTGATTTTTGTATTTTTGCAAAGCGAATAGATATTGCATAATGGCCGATAACCCCTTTACATCCAACCTGCAACAAGCTGCATTGCTGCAACGTGCTGTGGCTTGGTGTGTGTCTGCAGAGAGAACGAGTCATGATGCAGTAGAACACCTTTGTCAGTGGGGGGCAGAGTCTGCTGATGCAGTATTGATAGTTAGATGGCTTGAAGAAGAAGGGTATATTGACGATGCACGCTATGCCAAACACTATAGCGAGAGTAAGGTCTTGTGGCATGGGTGGGGACGGAAAAAAGTGACTTTCAACCTACGCAGCAAGGGGATTTCGAGTGCAATCATTGCGGATGCACTTGAGGCCATAGACGAGACTACATACCTTGAGACTGCAACAAAGGTTGCCAAGGCAAAATGGCACACTTTGATGGCGTTACCGTATGAACAACGTATGGTTCGCATAAAGGCTTTTCTCGCCCAAAGGGGGTTTACAATGCAAGAAATTTATCAAACAATAACAAATCTTAATAGCAAATGAAAAAACAATCACTATTTGTTGTCGTTGCTGCATTGTTGGTTGTTGTATGTGGCAACCGAGCAGTTGCACAAGACGAGACTCCTGCTCCCGAAGTGCAAAAACCACGTGGTACGTGGTCAACAAGTACTACGCCAGCGTTGAAGATTAGCGAAACTATGTTCAACAACTGGTCATCAAGTGGTAATTCTCAAATCACAGTACTGGGAACTTTCTTTGGAAATTACAAGTATACACACGCAAAATATGTGTGGGATAATATTGCCGATTTGGCTTATGGCTATGCTTGGCAAGATCTTGATAACTCGTCAATAGACTCTGTCGGTGGACTTTTTGAGAGTCGCCGCAAAAGCGCTGATAAAATTGACCTGACTTCTTCCTTGACCTTCAAGCTATTTAAGGATTGGGGCGCCAATGCGACGGCTAACCTCAAAACCCAGTTTGGGAATGGATATGAATATACTGGGGTTGGCTCAGAAGCCGAAGATACCAAGGAAAAAGTGAGCGGTTTTATGTCTCCAGCTTACCTCACTACAGCCATTTCCTTTGAGTTGAAGCGTAGCACATGGTCGGTTTCAGCATCTTTCCTAACAGGAAAAACCACGTTTGTGATAGATGATAGCCTCATTGTGCATGGTAAAAACTATGGTGTGGTTCAAGATGATGATTTTAAAGTTGAGGATCCTGGTACATATAGTAAAATCAACAATGTCTATTTTGCACTGGGTAGTTACATCAAAGCCATGTACTTGAAGAAAGATATTCTTCCGAACCTCGACCTTTATGCACGTGCCGAACTTTTCTACGACTATCGTAAGCCGAAAAACATGTCTTGGGACGACCATTCAAAATCGAAATACACTTTTGCTACTACTGCCGATGGTGATCAAGTTGAGGATTGGAGCGACCTTGATCGTAAAGGGTGGTTGGCTCGCCGTGCCTTTGAAACTGACCTCGATTTCGAGGTAAAATTGGATTACCGCCTGTCGAGTCACATTTCTGCTAACTTGGCAGTGAACCTCAAGTGGGACACTGACTTTAGTGGCATTGGCAAATGGGGCCATTGGCAAATCTACCAAATGGCAGGTGTGCAGGTGTTCTTCAACTGGAAAACGCCAAAGGTATGATCATTTTCAAATATTACACATGCGGCCAGGCCATCTGCTTGGCCGCATGTGTTTATATTAGTTGGGCTAAATTTATCCAATCTATCCATGTGTGTAACTTCTACTTGAAATGATGAACTATCTTCCTTTCAAGTGGCAGAATAGTTGCCGACGCAAGGACTGCAAAAGTGATGTGAAGAAATATCAGATGAATGTAAGAATTACACTATCATCAATGTGTAAATTCATACTTTCAGCTAAAGAATGTTCACGTATTGCCAATTCAAGAACTCCTGTGGCTGAAACCGTGAGACAAATGCGGTGGCGTAGAGCATTGTTTGTGGATGCGCTATAATAGCCTAAACTGATTTGGTCAACTGTTTGGTTAAATAGCGTCAGTCGAAATTTGCGTCCGTTACGCAACTGCTCAAACTCGCGGTATGTCATGCCGAGATAGCAGTTCCCATAGGTGTCAATATACTGGATGAATATGCGATAGTTTTCGCCCACCTGCACATAGTTGCTCAACATTCGGTTGACCAATTGTGTGTGCGTAACGCCAAGTTGGTTAAACGGGGTACCTTGACACAGAGCAATGGCAGCACGCGTAAGGGAAGTCAGCGCTGCAAAGTTCTGGAATACGTTTTCTTGCATTGGCAATGCCACCACTGTGCGACTTTCTGGAGGAAATAGCAATGAGGGTAACCCATCATCGGCCATAAGAAAAAACTGACCTTTATTTTCTATGGCTATATATGGGTGTTCAGAACTAACGTTGGCTGATAGATCTATAATGTGCACCGTACCTGGAGGGAATCCAGTCAATGCATTGCGAATTATAAAAGACTGGGCAATAATGTCGTAGGTGGCAACATGGTGTGCTATATCAACGACATGAACATCGTCTATGGATCCATACAGCATCCCCTTTACTTTGCCAGCAAAGAAGTCACTGTCGCCCCAGTTTGTGGTCAACGTAACGATGTGCCTACTCATTTCGAGTGCAAAGTTACGTTTTTTTATTGGTTGAAAGTGTTCATAGCAAACGGTAGAGTCTGCATGTATTTGTATGAAAAAAGACGTATATTTGCGCGTTAGAGTTGGCCTTTGGTCATATACAAAATAGTTTGAAAAATAAGCATATACGCAGAAAATGTCGTTATTGTCGGTTCGTAATTTGCATGCCTCTATAGGTGAGCGAGAAATATTGAAAGGAGTGAATCTCGAAATTAATGCTGGTGAGGTTCACGCCATCATGGGTCCCAATGGCAATGGCAAAAGCACTTTGGCAGGTGTCATTGCTGGCAATCCAAAGTACACCGTCACAGGTGGCGAGGTTATTTACAAAGGTAAGAATATCCTTGACATGCCCGTTGATGTGAGGGCAGCAGAGGGCTTGTTTCTTGGATTTCAGTATCCAGTTGAGATACCAGGCGTAAGCATAGTCAACTTTATGCGCACCGCTATTAACGAGCAGCGCAAGTATCGAGGCCTTGACCCTTTAAGTGGGAGTGAATTTCTCAAACTGATGGATGAAAAAAAGAAAGTGGTTGAAATGACCTCTAACTTGGCAAATAGGTCGGTGAATGAGGGTTTTAGTGGTGGTGAAAAGAAAAAGAACGAGATTTTCCAAATGGCAATGCTTAATCCTACGCTGGCTATATTGGATGAGACCGATTCTGGTCTTGATATTGATGCATTGCGCATTGTGGCTGGTGGAGTAACCAAGTTGCGTCGTACTGATAATGCCACCGTGGTTATAACACACTATCAGCGTTTGCTTGACTTTATTGTACCCGACTTTGTGCATGTACTGTTTGAGGGTAAGATAGTCAAAACAGGACCGAAAGAGTTGGCTCTGGAATTGGAAGAAAAGGGCTACGACTGGATTAAAGCCGAGCAGCAATGATAAGACGCGACAAACAACCTGATGTGTGGCACGATAGTTGGCTTCCTTTGACCGATGATATTACTGTGCAGGTGTTAGCCGAAGGGCAAAAGATGCGTGTCGTAGTGTGTGATGAGCCATGGCTATCAGAACTAACCGGTGTCGGCTGCATCTCATCAAGTCAGGCAGAACAACTGCATTTCAATTTGCAGAATGCAGCCCAATTGGAAATCTACAGATTGCAGACGCCCTCATCGCCCACAATCTCGCAAACGCTTTTACGTGTTGATATGCAGTCTGAAGCTCGGTTGCAAGCATGTGTGATAACGCTTGGTGGTGAACATGTGAGGAATAGCATTGAAGTGCGTATGCATGGTCAAGGTGCAGAAGTAGAGATTGGTGGACTATATTTAATGGATCGCGACCAGCAGTGCGACAACTACGTTTTCGTTGAGCATGCTGCTCCTAACTGCAATAGCACGGAGTTGTATAAAGGTATTCTTGACGATGCTGCGCGTGGACGGTTCAATGGCCATGTCCTGGTACAAGAAGGTGCCTGTAAAACCAACGCTAATCAAACAAGCCGTGGTATATTATTAACCGATAAGGCTCATATTGATGCACGCCCATTTCTCGAAATCTACAACGATGACGTGAAGTGTTCGCATGGTAGCACGATAGGGCAACTTGATGCCGATGCCCTATTTTATATGCAAACACGAGGCATTAGTCAGCGTACGGCCATGACTATGCTCAGTTATGCTTTCTGCGATGAAGTAGTAGCCATGATAGGAGTTGAAGAACTTCGCAACACAGTAGCCGATATGGTAAAAAAACGCCTACATGGTGAGTTGACTACATCGTGCGATGAATGCGCCATTAAGTGCAGTTCACCATGCAATGGGGCCGATTCAAATTTCGTGATAGATCCATCACGATTATAAAGCAGGGTAATCGATAAGTGAGTACCATTGCCAATTTAGCATCAGGTGTTCGTGTGTTGTATGTACTCACATTACTGATGCTTGTAGGCATAGGAAACCACGCGTTGGTAGCACAAGATGGTGTTTGTGGTGTGAAAGTAAAAGCAAAAGACCATCCTTTGTTCAACGACGCCTTGACCTCATATTCCCAAAAACAGTATGGCAAGTCTGCTCAGTTATTTAGAAAGTTAGCCCAACGTAATAGCAAAGTTGCTGCAGTACAGTTCTGGCTGGGCATGAACGCTGTAAGAGATGGATTCAATGTAACTGGTGTACGACGTTACTTCTCAAAATGTATTGAACTCTGCCCAGAATATCCTCACCCGTTGGCTCACTATTATATGGCTTTGATATACTATACCGACGAGAGGTATGAAGAGGCTGTGGATCAACTGGAGACATATTTTCAAATTGCAAATAATAATGATGACAAAGAGGTAGTGGCGGTATATGAAGAAGCCTCAAACTATCTTTATTGGTCACAATTCCTTGCTGATGCACACCTTAATGCTGTGCCGTTTGAACCATATGTAGTTAAAGGTTTGAGTAGCGAACACGACGAGATGATGCCCTACATAACATGCAATGGTGAAGAGGCTTTTTTTCTACGTCGCTTGCCCCAAAAAAGCGAGGTTACGTTCTATGCCCGTGAAATGGAAGAAACCATGTGGCAACTTTGCAGTAGTAAGCTTGAAGATGGTACGTTTAGTAAGGGAATGCCACTACCGGCCCCCTTTAATAGTGGTTTGCCAGAGGGGAATGTTAGCCTCACTGCTGATGGTAATACACTGTATTATTCTGTCATCACCAGCAGTGGCGGTTATTCCAATAGCGATATATACTGTGTTCGACGGGTGAATGGCAAGTGGAAGAAGGCAGAAAATTTGGGACCGCAGGTAAACGGTGAGCACTCTTGGGAATCGCAGCCTTCAATCACACCCGATGGAAATACCCTTTATTTTGCTTCAAACCGAAAGGGGGGACTTGGTGGTACTGATATTTGGCGGTGCAGGAAACTGAAAAATGGTGATTGGAGTCGCCCGGAAAATTTAGGGTCGGCGGTGAATACGCGTGGTAATGAGCGTTGCCCATTTATCCACGCCGATGGCCACACTCTATATTTCGCTTCGGATGGCTGGCAAGGCTTCGGTGGATACGATTTTTACTTCACCAATGTAAACGATTCCGATGCAAATAGACCTGTGAATCTTGGCTTACCAATCAATACTGAGGACAACGAGTTATCCCTTGGTGTGATGCCAAATGGACGTGAAGCTTATTATGCAAGCAAGCCGAGTGGCGCAAAAAGTAGCGATGTGAGGATGTTTGATCTGTATCCTGCGGCGCGAGGCAATGCTATGACATTTCATCGATTTGTAGTGAAAGGCGACATACTCCCTCAAAAAACAACGGTTAGTTATGGTCGAGGAATGAGGGCAAATTATACAACCGATACGTGCCACGGTAGCATATCGGTTATGCTACCAGCTAATGAGTCGAGTGTTGTAGCTATGATTGCCGATGGTGCCACGCCTTTAGTAATGCGGTTTGATGGTGGAAAAAGAGTGGGGATAGACTCACTTGAAGACACCGTAATGCTGTTCCCAATTACTACAGACACAGCGTATCCCATGACGATTGAATTTCAACCGGGAGATAGGCTCTCAGAGGGCGACGAGGCAGTTGTCGCAGCTTACGTGGCTTATTTATTAGACCACCCACAACTGCACATCGAGGTGGCTTGCCCTCGGTCTACGCAGGCCAAAGCAATAGTCGATTATATGCTGAAAATGCATCTGCGAAGAGAACGCCTATCGTATCGTGGGGGAACTGATGTAAAACGACCTCAATTCATCTTGAAATGAAGCCAATATTCAGAGTTTTTACCTACTTGAAATACTTTCCTCTGCAGATTGTGTTGAATGTTTTTTTTAACATACTACACATCATTTTTAATCTTGGATCTTATGTGCTAATTGTGCCTTTTGTTCAGTTGATGTTTGGTATGAGCGAGGTGAGTGATGTTGAACCAGAGTTTGCTTTCAACCAGCACCAATTGGCCGATTGGGCATTTTGGCATCTTGAACAATACAAATCCAGCCTTGGAATGTGGCGTTGCCTTCTTATTGTTGGTGCTGGATATTTGGCTTGTTCTTTTTTGAGCAATCTTTTTCGCTACCTTGGTATGGTGTTTTTGGCTGCCATAAGAAATGGATTGGTGGAGCGACTACGCAACGATATTTACCACAAGGTTACAGTGTTACCAGTATCATTCTTCAGTGGTTCTCGTCGGGGCGACCTTATAAGTCGTATGGCAAATGACCTGTTCGACATAGAGTGGAGCGTGTTTAGCACCATGCAGTCGCTTGTTAAAGACCCAATAAATGTTATCGTCTTCAGCGCCACGCTACTCTTTGTTTCCTGGCGGCTATTTGTGCTTTTCTTAATAGTGTTGCCAGTAGGAGTGTGGATGATTGCTAAAATTGGTAAGGGCTTGAAAAGAACTTCACAGAGAGGACAGTCGGTATTAGGCTCGCTATTTGCCTATCTTGATGAGACAATTTCAAACATAAGAACGGTGAAACTCTTTGGAAGAGAGGCAAGGATGATGGAACAGTTTGAGAAGTTGAATGGTGAGTATAAGACCACGATGATAGGTGTTGCAAAGAGAAAAGAGTTGTCGAGTCCACTGTCGGAGGTGCTTGGCACTCTGGCACTTGTTTTTATTTTGATAATTGGAGGGTGGCAAGTAATAGACGGTTATATTCTCCCGTCAATATTTATTTTCTTCGTTCTTATTTTTGCTCGTCTCATTCCGCCCATTCAGGCCATGGTTAGGGCATACAACAACTTGCTAAAAGGAAGTGCGTCGGCTGCAAGATTTCTGGAAATACTTGATGCCGATGAGGTTATTGTTCAAGACAGCGATGCTGTTCAGATTGAGGAGTTTAATGATAGTATAGAGTTATGTAATGTTGGTTTCGCTTACAAGGAAGGTGAGAAAGTGTTGCGGGATATAAACCTCTCTATAAAGAAAGGACAAATGATTGCCCTTGTAGGGAGGTCGGGTGCAGGAAAGAGCACATTGGCCGATCTATTGCCACGCTTTTACGATGTTACAACGGGACGAGTTGAGTTTGATGGTGTTGATATAAAAAGGCTTGACATAAATTCGCTACGTAGCAAGTTTGGCATTGTGGCGCAGGATTGTATTCTGTTTAATGATACTATTGCAAACAATATATCATTTGGTTCAAATCATTATTCTCAAGCGGAAATAGAGAGTGCGGCCAAAGTTGCTTATGCTCACCAATTTATAGAAGAACTGCCCGATGGGTACAACACCATAGTAGGGGATAGGGGTGTTACGCTGTCGGGTGGTCAGCGGCAACGCATAAGTATAGCGCGTGCTGTGTTACGCAACCCACCCTGTCTGATTCTTGACGAGGCTACATCAGCTCTTGATTCCGAGGCCGAAGCCGAAGTGCAACGGGGTCTATCTGCATTGATGAAAGGCAGAACCACTGTGGTTATTGCTCATCGTCTTTCAACAATACGACATGCCGACATGATCGTAGTTGTTGACGATGGTCGGATTGTTGAGCGTGGTACACATGAACAGCTAATAGATTTGAATGGTATATATAAGAAGATGGTAGACTCGCAGTCGTTTACTCAATGATATGAAAAAGATATTATTTATAAGCCTTGCACTTGCAATGTTGCAATCGTGTGGTAGTAGCACAAAGGAAATAGGCCATGTGGCGCAGGGCTACCTTGAGGCTATGGGTAATTATAAATTCGATGATGCCATTAACTTTGCATCAAAGGAAACCCGAGAGATAACCATCCCAGCAGTTATACTGTTTGTGGATAATTCATTGGATAGTGCTTACATAAACAACAACACTCCCGCAAAAATTCATATCAAGGATATTCTTGTCTCGGGAGATAGTACTGCAAAAGTTGTTTACAAGAAAACCACACCCCGTAGGTCGTATACAGACACTTTGAACATGGTATATTCTGTCGATGAGGGGTGGCGTGCCAATGTACTTCTAAAGTAAGAGCGCCTTTAGTGTAGGGTGACGGTATCTGCTTCGGGCGGTATTTCTGTGCCGGGTGCAGGTGTTATCACAACATGTGCTTTCCATCCCGATTCCTGCATGCGCATAGACAGCTTCCCTTTACCAGTACGAATGGGTGTCTTTTTCCAGAAATAAACAATGGCGCTGGAGTCGGTTGTAAATACCGTAGAGTCTATTCCAACGGTAGCAGGTTTGTTCTTTTCTATTTCCAACGAGTCGGTTACAGGGAGCAAGACGTATTTGTAATAAAACAAGGTGCTCTTTTGAGTTGCTTCGTCGGCAAAATAAGCTGCTTTGTCGAAGTCGTAGTCGGCGGTTGCCTCCAAGTAGCCTCGTGCAACCTTATTCACTTTTCGTTCCTCTGTTGAGCACGAAGTAGTGAGGGTAAGGAATGTCAATAGAGTAATGACTATTATTGATGCTTTCATGTGCAGGTAAAAAAAGGTTCGAGTTAGGATATAATCCGTAACTCGAACCCATTATTTGTAATTGAAGACTTATTCCTCAAGTTCGAACATATAGTTCGTTGCGGTGATGCGCAGGATTGCGCTGTCGCATGAGTCAACCCACCAAGGTTGATTGAGAACGAGCTTGTCATAGAACTGACGGAAGTTGAACATCGTAGCGTTCAACTCATAGCTGAACTGGTTGAAAGTGGGGTCGAAAGCGGTAACGCCCAAGCGTCCCGATTTGAGCCACCAGTCGCAGTATACCAAAGAACCGCCACGGGCGATAATTTGGTTTCCAGCCAGTTGCAGTTTGCATATACCCATGTTGCTATAGTAGTAACGTGCGGTTGTGTCGATTTGGTCGAAAGCTGCACCATGCTGAACCTCTTGGCCATAAGCTTTTCCAACATACACATAACCAGCCTCGTTGGGGGTGGTGTGGTAGTACATATTGATCAGTGGGGTATAGCCTTTATTGCGGAAATAGAACTGAGCTAAACCAACACGGTTCTCAATAGTATCGGCCGAGATGTATTTGAAAGTAGCGGCTTGTGGAGCAAAAGTCGAGTCTGCCCATGAGATTTGAAGTGTACCTTGATCGGGAGTGTCGGGTGTCGGTGGGGTTGGGGGTTGAGGATTAACGTTACCACCGTTGTTGCCACCATTGCCTGGTTCTTCTTCAGGATCGTTACCGCAAGCCACAACCAAAGTGGTAGCCAAAATAGCAACGCCTAAAAATTTGAAAATGTTTTTCATGTTTTAATGTTTTAGGTTAGATTATTTCTGTAATGTATTCATTCCTAATCTTTGGGCAAAGATACGAAGAAAACGCCGAAAAAGTATAAAAAATGTGGTTGTAATTTGTTATATGATGTTAAAATACTGTAATGTAATGGTTTGGTCGGAAGTGGTGAGGCCAATTTAGGCTCATGTGTTAGTCTATTTTTATTTGGCCTGTACCAATCTCTTTTGGGCTTATGCTATCAAGAATTCGCACTACTTCTTTGTGTATTTCGAAATATTTGTCGGGGTGTTCGGAATAGTAGAAAAGGCTTCGTTCAACCTCTTCGCGCGACAGATGTTGTGATTCAAGCAGGCGATCATAGGCCGATATTATCTCATCGTTTATTGAGTCGAATGTAAAATTAGTCTCAACCGCGTAGAACCCTTCCAGCTGATAAGCTTGCGTTAGAAAGTTTACCATGTCATGGTGGTCAAGGATGCCGTCGGGAAGTCGGTTCCTATGGCAAGCAACTGAAATGCAACATGCGCATAGCAGTGCCAGTGTAAATATTCTGTGTGCAACCGATTTAGGCATGGTCATGTATTGCTAAAAAAAATCCCCCGTAGATGGCGGTGGATTTTGCGTGTGGGAGTAACTGGGTTCGAACCAGTGACCTCCTGCTTGTAAGGCAGGCGCTCTGAACCAGCTGAGCTATACTCCCTCTCTTTTCGTTTGCAAAGGTACGTCTTTTTATGTTACTGGCAAAAAAAATGTTTCTGATAAATTGGTAAGTGCTAATAATCATTGAAAAAAAAGAGAGCCGACGCTATGTCGGCTCTCTTAAACAAGTCTCGCTTAAACTTATTTTTGTTTACGACCAGTTGAAGATGTTCCAACATTGCCTTGCACATTGTTGGGGTCAACTGCGTTAACAGCGGCTTGAGCAGCTGCATTGGCAACTTTACGACCAGTCGATGAGGTGTTGGTGTTGCCTTGCACGTTGTTGGGGTCAATAGCGTTGCCAGCCTCCGAGATAGCGGCTTCGGCAGCGGCAGTACCAGCGGCTACGGCCACTTCTTTCACAGTGGCTTTCTTGGTAGTGGCCTGCTTCTTAACGGGCTCGTCGTTTACCACTTCGACTACATCTTCGGCGATGGTGTCAACTATCTCGTCGACTACAGTCTCGATAGCGGTGGTGTCTTCCTCAGGAAGTTCAACTTCGGTGTTGGCTTTGCTCTTGCAAGCAACGGTCAAACCCATGGCGATGACTGCTATAGCAGCCAGTCTGAACATTTTCTTCATTTTTCTATTCTTTTTGCTTATTTGCTATTTCTTTGTGTTGATTAGCGAGTAAGAGCTTGATTTCTTACTTTGACCTCCAAAGTAGCCTCAACCACATTGCTCAAGTCGTGTTCACCGTCCCAAGCGTCGTAGTTGAACATGGTGGCCTCAATGTCGGCCGACACATTCAAGTTGTCAGCGTCAAATTCGGTAACCTTAATTTCGCATTTCTTTGTCCACCAGTCGGGAGTGGTAGCATTGTCTTTGTAGTAGGTGAGTTCAGAAATGTTCTCGTTGAAAGTGGTCAAAGCGGGGATTTCATAGTATACACCCAAAGAGTCGGTCTGCTCGGTAGCTGTAACAGTGGCTTTGAAAGTCTTTTCCTTGCCAAGGAAACTGGTGCACAATGCGGGATTGTGGCCAGCGGTTTCGTTTGCAAAAATGTAAACAAAGCCAGTGGGGAGGAGTTTTGCACTGATAGCATCACTTGCAGCAGCCCATTCGGTGCCAGCAAACGTTACGTTTACGCCGTCGGGAGTCTCGTCATCTTTTTTGCAAGCGGTAAACAGCATGCTACCAGCCAGCATGGCCACGGCCATCAGTTTGAATGTGTTTTTCATGTTGTTGATTTGTTTTAAGTTAATTATTCGTTTCTTGGTATAATTTCTATCCTTACGAAGTGCAAAGTTACTTTTTTTTTGTGTAGTCGGAAATAAAAGCTTTGCTTTAAGTTTTTTTAACGTTGACAAATAGTGTCGGACGTGTCAACGCTTAATATCGAGCGCGTCGCGCAGACCGCTCCCCACCAGCATAAAGGCCAATACAATGAGCATTATTGCTGCTCCAGGTAGCAATGCCAGATAGGCACTGTCGAGCATCAAGTAGCCATAGTTCTCCTTTACCATCATACCCCACGATGGGGTCGGCGGTTGCACGCCGATGCCGAGAAAACTCAATCCGGCTTCGAGTAGTATGGCGCTTGCAAAATTTGAGGCAGCTATGACCACTACTGCACCTGCCGTGTTGGGCAGTATGTGGCGCACGATGATGCGTAGTGGGCGGTAGCCCAGTGCTCGGGCGGCTTCGACATATTCTTTCTCTTTCAGCGACATCACTTCGCCACGCACCACACGTGCCACGTCGACCCACATGGTCAAACCCACGGCCACGAATATTTGCCAAAATCCTTTGCCCAAAGCAAAGGTTATGGCTATCACGAGTAGCACCGTCGGTATAGACCACACCACGTTTATGAGCCACATGATGGCATTGTCGACCCATCCACCAAAGTAGGCTGCTGCTGCTCCAAGGGTTATGCCAATGACCAACGCAATTATAATGGCTATGAATCCTACCGATAGGCTCACCCTCGAGCCAATCATGAGCATGCTGGCCACATCGCGTCCAAAGGCATCGGTGCCAAGCATAAAGGTACGATGTTTAATGCCGACCACTTCGCTGTTTGCCCATGCCAAACGTTGCCCAGCCATCGAGAAGGCTACAGTGCTGTCGGCCTCTTGGTTCACACTCTGCACAGGTACAGCGGTGTAGGGCAACGGGGCTCCGTGAATCAAGGTGCTTATCCACGATGGGCGTGGCTTGTCGGAGAGCGAGTTGTGCAGACAAACAAACGTTGCCTTGCTACCTGGTTTAAGTGTGGCCAACTCAAGATATTGCTGATTGCAGTGTGGGGTGTGGTCGGGAGTGATGATATAGCCCATTATCGACATGATTGAGAAGAGGGCAATCACCACCAGTCCCGACACAGCGAGTGGGTTGCGGCAAAACTTGCGCCATGCCAGTTGGTCAAGCGACAATCCAACCAGCGCGTCAACGCGTCGTTTTCTTTTCTGCTGCAACATGGCAAGAGGGCTGTGTTGAGGTAAGACTACATCAGCCCGAGTTCAACCTTTGCGTCGTCGCTCATGCGGTCGGTGCTCCATGGTGGGTCGAACGTCAGCTGCACGTCTACGCTTTTCACCTCGTTGATATAACCTATCATCTGTTTCACTTCCATAAAGAGGTATTCGCTCTCGGGACAATCGGGGGCGGTCATTGTCATCAGCACGCGCACGTTGTACTCGTCGTCAATGGCAATGTCGTACACCAGTCCGAGGTCGTATATGTTGACTGGTATCTCGGGGTCGTAAATCGAGCGCAGGCAGTTCACCACTGCGTCGTTAATCATCTCTTTTGTTATGGTCATTGCTCGGACGATGTTTGATTGGTCGGTTGTTTCATCGAGTAGGCCAGGGCATACATTTTCATTTGCTTCACCATCGAAGTGAGGCCGTTAGAGCGTGTGGGCGACAGATGTTCGCGCAGCCCTATGGCATCGATAAACGACAGGTCGGCGTTCATAATATCGGACGGCGTCTGCCCATCCAGCACACGAATCAGCAGCGTGATGATGCCACGAGTGATGAGGGCATCGCTGTCGGCCTGAAAAAAGAGGCGGCCATCGCGATAGTCGCAGTTCAGCCACACCCTCGATTGGCATCCTTTAATCAGGTTGGCTTCGGTTTTGTGGCGTTCGTCGATGGTGGGACAGTCTTTGCCCAAGTCGATCAGATAGGCATACTTGTCGAGCCACTCATCGAAGTTGGCAAACTCGTCAATCACCTGTTGGGCTATTTCGTTGGTTGTCATTGTTGAAAAGGGATGAACTGTGGGTTTTATTTAGGTGCTTTTTTTACCAACACGTAGGCTGCCACGGCAAATACCAATTGTGGCAACAGTACGGCCATAAAAGGCGAGAGGTTGCCGTTGATGGCAAACGTGGAGGTGATTTTCATAAAGAATATGTAGGCAAACGCCAGGGTGATGCCCACGGCCAAGTGCATGCCCATGCCACCGCGTGTTTTGCGTGAGGCTACGGCCACGCCTATTATAGACATTATGATTATAGCCAACGGCGTCATAAGCCGCTGGTAGAGTTCGATCTCGGCCTCTTTCACCAGTCCTGTTCCACGCTGTCGCTCGCGAGCAATGTGCTGCCACAGCCGCGGTGTGGTCATGGTCTCGATGCGCTGCGCTTTTATGTCGAAGTCGGCATCGGTCAGTCCAAGATGCTGTTCGGCATAGGCTTTGAAACTGAGGCTCTCCACTCCGTCGGCACCAATGGTGCGATTGGCATAGTTGCTGCACTGCCATAATTGGCGCGTAGTGTCGAAGGTGATGATGTCGGCGGTTTGGCGTTGCAGCAGATGTCCGTAGTCGTCGAACGATTCGATGCGCACCTTGTGGCCACGATGCTGACGCACGTCGTAGCTGTCGGCATAAACCAGGGTGTGGCTGTCGGCTTGAAAGTGGATGTCGCTGTAGTAGTTTGTGGCGCGTTTCTTTACGTAGTGTTCTTCAAAATCAAACAATGTGCGGTTCGACACAGGGATAACAAAGTTGCCCAACACCAACACCAGTGCCGCCACCACCAGTGAGCCGTGCATGTAGGGACGCAACATGCGCTTGTAACTGATGCCTGCTCCCAGAATGGCTATCACCTCGGTGTTGGTGGCCATTTTTGAGGTAAAGAAAATGACCGATATGAATACAAACAGCGGACTGAACAGATTGACAAACCCTGGCAGGAAGTTCAGATAGTATTGAAACACAATCTTGTCGAGTGGAGCGTGGTGCGACAAAAAGTCGTCGAGCTTTTCCGAGAGGTCGAACGTGATGATGATGACGATGATGAGCGCCATGGCCAGCAGGAACGTCTTGATGTATTTCAGCAAGATGTAGCGGTCAATGCGGTTGTAGTGCAGGCGACTCATGCTATGGTTGCAGGGTTGAATATCAATCTTGTAGGTGTTATGCCCCATTGCGGACAATCACCGCAAAGTTACTCTTTTTTCGCAAACGCCTATTGCTATCTGTTTTGGGGCACATCATGTAGGCTGCATGTAGGGGGCAAGTAAGGCCGTTCTTCAGTTGTTCTTCAGTCAACGACTGAAGAACAACTGAAGAACGACTGAAGAAATGCCTTAGTTGATCCCTACTTGA
>JAFVBC010000034.1 GCA_017480185.1 Bacteroidales bacterium | reverse complement strand
TCAATGACTGAAGAACAACTGAAGAACGACTGAAGAAATGCCCTACTTGTGCCGAAGTATCTACGCAATCATCCTGTCCTCAAAACCACATGCAAGTGCGGCACGGAGTAAAAAAAAGTTTGTAAAATGAAAAAAGACTGTAAATTTGCAGTCTGCATATGCAATCTATTATCGCATATAGCGCTCCGTAGATCAACAAGATAAACAAACAAAAAGCATATTGAAATGGGTATCAATGCAAACAAAAAAGTGAAAAGAAGAAAAGTGAGAATCAACGGCAACAAGAACTCCACCAACAACTGGGGCATCACCGCTGCAGGTTGGAACGCAGTCCACAAAGCCATAATCAACGCCGAGAACTAATCGTTCATCACGCTCACTTTATCCAAAGCGATTAAAGACCGAAAGAATCGGTCTTTTTTTTATAACCCATTCTCAATGAAACAAACCACCCTTTGCTATATCGACGACGGCGAGCGTTACCTTATGCTGCACCGCACCAAGAAGGCTGTTGACGCATCGCACGACAAATGGATTGGTGTGGGAGGCAAATGCGAGGCCACAGAAAGTCCCGACGAGTGCATGTTGCGCGAGGTGAAAGAAGAAACAGGTCTGGAAATAGATCGCTGGCACTATCGTGGCATCGTAACATTCATCTCCGACACGTGGCCCAACGAGTACATGCACCTTTTCACTGCCGACCGCTGGCATGGCGACATTATATCGGTCTGCAACGAAGGCGACCTTGAGTGGGTAAACAAAACCCACATCGAAAAACTTAACCTTTGGGAGGGTGACAAAATATTCCTACGCCTGTTAGCCGAGCCCAAGCACGATTTTTTCTCCCTAAAACTGGTCTACGTAGCCGACACACTCACATTGGCCATCCTCAACGGCAAACTACTTCCTCTGCCTCAGAAGTAAAAATATTGCCCATCCAAGCAGCACCCCTATCGTGTTTGCCACCATGTCGTTTATGTCAAATCCACGATATGGTAATATGTACTGCACACTTTCGGTCAACAGACCGACTCCACATGCCACTACGACAGCCCACCATCTACGGCGTTGAAACAAGTCTACTATGAACCAACTGCAAGGAATATACACCGAGGCATGCAGCAAATGATCTGCCCGAATGCCGAGCACGTAGTTGTTCAGTTGCAAATCAAAACCATTTAACGGTAGCCACATCAGTAGAGCCAAGATGGTAAAATACCACCATCGTAGCCGCTTTCTACCATTCTTATCGACGATTTTAAGCAACATGTTGCGGCAAACATTGAGCCTAATGGAGCGTCGCGACAATCTTTCCCACTCACCACTTCCCACATTCATCGTTTTTCCATCCTGTCTCTCAACACTTTGCAACACACCCACCACATCGCTAATCGTAGCATGTTCCACACTTCGGCAATGGTCGCCCTGCATTTCAAGCATCGAGCCACTTTTTTTTCTCACTCTGTGGAGCAAATAATCACTGCCATATCTGAACAGCACCACGTCGCCCACACACACATCCCCCTTAAAGGGCACAATGCAAAGCAAGTCGCCCTCCTTTAGTATTGGCGACATACTATGCCCCACAAGCCTAATTCTGACGGTTTCGCCACGCGTCAGAGATTCACATGCTAAATTAAAAAAAAGGGTATTGTCAACTATCATACTTGTGCAAATACGACATCCCTGCACACATGTGCAGCATCAGCATCGGGCAAACAATCAAGCATGTATATAGGAACATTCTTTACCACACCGCCTACAAAGCTTGCAACTTCGTCGAGCATCTGCGATTCCTTTTGCAATGACGGTGGGCATGATGGCATAACGGCCGCAATAGCCTCAATCGTCGATAGCCGTCTTATCAAATTATGTTTTGCCTGCCTTATGCGCCCCATTGCAGCAAGTGGGTATCCAGCGTTGACATAACAAGGAGTTTTTCCGCTCCACGGAGAACCATACACCCACACATCTGTCCCCCTTACGGCTACCAATGGGCAATCATCGTTGAGAAGCATCACATCGTCAAACGTCTCTTGCCACAATTTTGTGTGGGTACTCTTGCCTGTTCCACTCTCGCCCAAGCACATCACCGCACGTCCTTGACACACAACAACCGACGAATGAACTGGAACAACACCACATGTGACGCCCAACAAACCCGTAGCAACCCACAGGGCAAAACGCATTACATAAAGATCATGACACGACGAGAGACGCACCTCGTCGGGATTTTGTGGATTATAAGCGAGCCAACACAGGTCGCCAAACGAATAGCAAATACGGCCTTCTTCATCACGACCGAAAGTGGTGGTAAGTGCGCCATTGAGAATAGGAAAACCACCGTCAATATGAAAGGACAGCCCTTGCAGAGTACTGTCCTCAACCACTCTTTTGTCTACATGCGATTTCGACACGACGAACACGGGGAAACCTTCGATGTGCAAAATACCTACCGATAGGTGTTCTCCGCAGATTTCCAGCCGCAACCCCGCAAGACTGAGTATGATACTCGCTTTCGGCTCCACTTAATCAACAATCAAATGTTGCTCACGCATCTGTTCAATCCAGGCCTGGGCATCAGCCATGGCCGTGGTTTCATCAACCTCATAGTGTTCACACAGCAGCGAAGCGGCCTCTTCCCGTGTAAAATCTTTGCCTTTCAAATTCTCGAAAAGCATCCGTGAGCTCTCGTTAAAAGCTACAATGCGCGACATGTCGGTCAAACCAGCATGCTGAACAATAATAACATGCTCGCCTGCCACCTCGCGCAAATGCGCCCTACCGTCAATCCTCATAATCTACTTTCAACCACATTCCAGTCAACTACAGCCCACATAGCCTTCAAGTAGTCAGCCCTGCGGTTTTGGAAATCAAGGTAATAGGCATGTTCCCATACATCAAAGGTCAGCAATGGCGACAACCCTTTTTGTACAGGATTAGCAGCATCCTTTTCTTGTGTAATTACCAAACGTCCATTTTCATCGACCGATAGCCACACCCAACCAGATCCGAATAGCGAAGTTCCTTTTTGTTCAAATTCGGTCTTAAAAGCTTCAACCGAGCCAAAATCACGCACCAGCAAGGATTCCATCTTGCTGCTCATCGAGCGTCCACCCGTACAGAATTGCTCAAAATACATAACATGGTTGAGTACTTGGCCAGCGTTGTTGCGCAGAGCACCCGTGCTTTGACGCACCACATCCTGCAACGACAAGCCCTGCAATCCGCTGTCGGGCAACATCTTGTTCATGTTGTCGACATACGTTTTCAGGTGCTTCCCATGGTGGAACGACAATGTTTGGGCACTGATTGCACCTTCAAGAGCCGTATATGGCAACTGATCAAAAGCAAAAATGTTTTCTTGGGGCATAATAGGTTTCATATCTTGTCGGTATTTGATTTGAAGTTGGGCATATATTGTTCAAGCAAACGTTGTACGTATTTACCGAACACATCGAACTCAATATTAACAATTGTTCCTTCTTTGAAGTTGTGAAAATTGGTTACTTGATATGTGTATGGGATAATCGCCACACTGAACATTCCTGGCTGACTATCAACAACCGTTAGGCTTACACCATTGATGCTTATCGAGCCTTTGGGAACAGTAATACTCGGAGCCTTCGCCGCATCGTATTCGAAATAGAACCGCCACGACCCATTATCATCAACCACACGCATACAACGCGCCGTTTGGTCGACATGTCCTTGCACAATATGGCCATCAAAACGCCCATCCATGCGCATTGAGCGTTCGACATTGACTTCTGTACCCACCTGCCAAGTCGACAAATTGGTCTTCATCATCGTCTCATCCATCGCGGTAACCACATATTGCTTTCGTTCTTTATCAACCCTCACCACCGTCAAGCAACATCCATCATGCGCCATACTTTGATCAATGGCCAATTCATTAGCAAACGGCACTTCAAGTGTGAAATGAAAATTCGTGTTGTCTTTTTCTATGTTAACAACACGAGCCGTTGTTTCAATTATTCCTGTAAACATAATTCTTTTCTCCAAATAAATGCACATTCAGTAACGCAATAGACCCACTGTTATTGCCCTCAACATCAAAAAAAGCATACCCCTCACCCCTCTGCAATTTCGGGAGCAATCACGTATGTAGAAAAAGACATATATTTGCACCATGAAAAAATATCTACTTGTTGCATTGGGAATGATATTTGTGGGTTTAGGAGCTCTTGGGGTAGTCGTACCTGGACTGCCTACCACACCATTTCTTTTACTTGCATCGTGGCTCTTCTACCGCTCATCACCACGTCTGCAACAATGGCTGCTCAACTCGTGGTTGGGTAAATACATTCGCAATTACCATCGTCGTGGAGGCATGACTGTCAGTCAAAAGGCAGGAGCCGTGGGCATCATGGTAACCATGGTATTGCTCTCAACATTTGTATTCATTCCTGCAGGCTCCATTGCTCGCATCATAGTGCCCATAGCTGGAGCCATTGGCGCGCTCACAGTTATTTTCGCCGTCCCCAACGCTAAGAACGACGACTGACACTCCCCACAACAACCGCCGCAAGGCACGAACGCAAACAGTGCAACATCCCCACCCAATACTTGCGTTGCGGCTGGGCATATTGCTATAAGCGCATCATATACCTACCATTGCAGAAGGCCCATCGTTGAAACAACGATGGGCCTTCTGCAATTTACCTCCTTATTACTACGAAACCTAACGAATACCTATTTCAAGTGATCTTCGTAGTACTGGAACATCTTCTGGTAGAGGTGCAAGCGTTCACGCCCCAAGACGTTGTGTTCGTGGTGGGGGTAGACAAAGTAGTCAACTTGACGATAGTTGTTGATGCAACGTTCAATAAACTCAAGCGAGTGTTGCCACACCACGGTGTTGTCTTCGGCACCGTGTATCACGAGCAGCCTTCCGTCAAGATTTTTAGCCTTTCCCAATAGACTTACGGCCTCATAACCTTCGGGGTTTTCCTGTGGGGTGTCCATATAGCGTTCGCCATACATTATCTCGTACCACTTCCAATCTATGACAGGGCCACCAGCACACCCCACCTTAAACACCTCGGGATGCGCCAGCTTCATGGTAATTGTCATAAAACCTCCAAAGCTCCACCCCTCAACTCCCATGCGAGCCGTGTCGACATAGGGCAGGCTTTGCAAGAATTTCACCCCTTCCATCTGGTCTGACAACTCTATCTGACCCAAACGGCGGTGGGTGCAACTTTCAAACTCAAAGCCACGATGGTCGGTGCCACGATTATCAACGGTGAACACCACATAGCCTTGTTGTGCAAGGAACATGAAGTAAAGATTACCTCCAGCAAGCCAACTATCGGTAACCAACTGTGAATGAGGGCCACCATAGACATAGACGAGCGTAGGATACTTTTTGCCACGCTCCATATTTGGAGGTGTAATGAGACGGTAATAGAGGTCGGTTTCGGCATCGGCAGCCTTTATGGTGCCCAGTTCTACACCTGGCATGGCATAGCCCTGCTTTGTTAGTGGATTGTCGGCTCTATAGAGTTCCTGCCGCACTGCCTTGGTCCCAATCTTGCAATAGGAAGCACATGCAGGTGTCGACACACTACTCCACACGTCGACCATGTGAGTTCCAGCCTCGTTAATCACCACCGAGTGAGTGCCCCCCACTGCATCGGTGACGCGCTCCATTTTGCCATTTTTCAAGTTTACGCGGTAGGCATCACGCCCTGCCAGGTTGTCTTTATTGGCATAGAAAAACACATTCTCTCCCTTTTTGTCAAACTGAATAAAGCCCTCCACCTCATATTCGCCATGGGTTAGCTGTTTTACCAACGTGCCATCGGCCTTGTAGAGATAGAAGTGCTTATATCCATCGCGCAACGAAAGCCACAAAAACTGGTCGCCTCGAGGCGTAAAATACATGGGTTCGCAAGGCTCGACATAGCGCAAGTTCTGCTCTTCGAAGAGCACCTTTACCAGCCGACCCGTCGAGGCCGAGTATTGTTCCAGCCACATGTGGTTCTGCTCGCGGTTGACCTTAGCCACGTATACCGATTGCTCGTCGGGGCTCCACGTGATGTTGGTAAGATACATTTCGCGTTCGTGAACGGTGGTGTCGCGACGGGTATTGAGATAAATCACCTTTTGCGATGCACAGTCGTACACGCCCAGTTCCACCTCGTGGCTTTTCATGCCAGCCATAGGATATTTTATGAGGCGAGGTGTAGCCTCGCGCGCCTTGGTATCGACCAACGGATAGTCCTCCACCATGCTCTGATCCATTCTGTAAAAAGCCAACTTCGACTGCTTCGGCGACCAAAACAGGCCTCCACTTATACCAAACTCGTTGCGATGAACACTCTCGCCCACCACCACATTATAGCCATCGGCTTCGGCCACAAGGTGTCCGTCGACATACAAGCCATCCTCTTTCTTTTCAACCTCATGAATACTTTTTTTCGAACCCAGCAGTTGCTCGGCCTGCTCTTTTGAACACTCCGAAGTGTTCTTCCCGTCGTACAGGCGCAATCCATCGCGAGTGTTGTATACCACCTTGTTAGTGCCTGGCACAAAGCGGAAACCCCACATCTCGCGTTGGGGATATAGTTCGCGCGACATCAATTCGTCCCACTGCAACATCTTGTCCTGCGCACACGCAACCGACGCGGCCAACATCAGCAGGGCAACAACCACGATTTGTTTTCTCATTAGTCTATTTCGTTTTAGTTTGCAACATTAGTATGATTCCCCACTACTGGAATTTCACATTTTCTGCAATAATTTTCTTGGCCGAAACATAGCGTATTTCTCCACCCACCGATTGCACCACCACGCTTTCGTTTCTTTGGGCTTTTTCTTGCAACATGCGTTTCTCGGCAAGCAACAGCCCCTCCGACAACTTGGTTTCCAATTCTTTTATCTCTTGCTCTGACATAACTTCTGCATATAGTTGTACACTTCCGCGAGGTACACTTTCGTCACCATGTCGCATCCACCCGATGCAACAAGCTGACGTGGCGATTCGCTATTGTCGTAAATAGTCCAAAAATCGACCTCTGGGGTATACAAATCAAACAAATTTCGCAGACCGCCATAGTAGCGTCTGCACACAACTTCACCCCTTACATCGTGGCCTCCGTTGGCCACCCGTTCTGCCACTCGGTGCATGGCAAGTTCGACCGAATTTAGCCAAAAGTAAAGCAACGACACCCGATAGCCCTTGCTTCGTGCACGACGCACCAAGCCGACGTACGACCGCGTGGCCAACGTCGTCTCGACCGAGAACGACACCTCCTCTGCCAGCAACTCCTCTATTCGGCTTATCATCAGTCGGCCGGCCTTGATGGTAACCCCTCCAGGATTGAACGGCGAAAGACCTTTTGCAATCTCGTCGGCATTGACAAACTCCCTACATTCCAAAATGTCGGGGAGCATGGCGTAGGAGGCTGTGGTTTTCCCTGCCCCATTACAGCCGCCAATGACGTAGAGCATGCGTTGCAAGGCGTCAGTATTTTTTCCAATTGCGGAAGCGCAGACTGAACACACCGAAAAAGGCCTCCTTAAAAATCTTCATGCTCATCTTGCTCACACCCAACACACGGTCGGTGAAGATGATTGGCTCTTCATACACCTTAAAGCCCAATCGGGTGGCGGTGTACTTCATCTCTATCTGGAAAGCATAGCCCACAAACTTCACCTTGTCGAATTTTATTCGTTCCAGCACTCGTCTACTCCAGCACACAAAACCTGCCGTGGCATCGGCAACACGCATGCCAGTAACGCAACGCACATATTTCGACGCATAGTAGCTCATCATCAAGCGCGACATAGGCCAGTTCACCACACTGATTTTGCCATCGACGTATCGGCTACCCACCACCACATCGCCTCGCCCATCGGCGCAAGCATCGTGCAGGCGCACAAGGTCGTCGGGGTTGTGGCTAAAGTCGGCATCCATCTCAATCATGTATTCATATCCCCGCTCCAGCCCCCAACGAAAACCGTCGAGATAGGCCGTGCCAAGCCCCATTTTGCCCTTACGTTCCTTGATAAACAAGCGGTCGGGAAACTCGGTCATCAGTCGTTTCACAATGTCGGCGGTGCCATCGGGCGAATTGTCCTCAACAATGAGCATATCAAACTGCCCCGGCAACGAGAACACTTTGCGTATTATAGCCTCAATGTTCTCCTTCTCGTTGTAGGTGGGGGTTATCACCAATGTGTCGTTCATCGTGCGTGCGGTGTTGATTATGTTAATTTTTGCAAAGATACAACAAAACTTACTAAATCCGCAACCAAAACGATGCCAAATTGACAAACAAAACATAGTGGCACAACTTGGGGTCATGTAGGGATCAAGTAAGGCCGTTCTTCAGTTGTTCTTCAGTTGTTCTTCAGTTGTTCTTCAGTCAACGACTGAAGAACAACTGAAGAACAACTGAAGAACTGCCCTACTTGATACTTAGTTGAGCGCTGGTTTTAGCCATTCCTCCATCCCTCAACCGAGGGGTAGCTCTTGATTGGGTGGCACGCAACGCGCGTTTTGACCACGCCCAGTTGCTGGCATGCAGCATCGTGCAGCATATTTTCCACCTTGGCAGGGACGGCTCGAAAACGGCCTCAAACAGCAGTTCCTATCCTGCTTTGGCAAAAAAATCATAACTTTGCACAAATAAACAAATCTCATTGCTTGCTATGGCCAACGTGAAATGCTCCATACCTAAAGGCACGCGCGATTTCCTGCCCATCGAGATGGCACGGCGCAACTACATCTTCGACACCATCCGCTCGGTGTTTCGCCTTTTTGCCTTTGAGCCCATCGAAACCCCAGCCCTCGAAAATCTGACAACCCTGATGGGAAAATACGGAGAAGAGGGCGACAAACTGCTGTTCAAAGTGCTCAACTCGGGCAACTTTATGGAGGGGGTCGACTTTGAGCAAGACTACCACAAAGTGGCACCGCACATCTGCGACCGTGGCCTGCGCTACGACCTCACGGTGCCTTTTGCCCGTTTTGTGGTGCAACATCGCGACCAAATTGCCCTACCCTTCCGCCGCTATCAACTGCAACCCGTGTGGCGTGCCGACCGTCCGCAAAAAGGCCGTTACCGCGAGTTTTACCAGTGCGATGCCGACATTGTGGGCTCCGACTCGCTACTCAACGAGACCGAATTGGTGCAAATGGTCGACACGGTGTTTGCTCGTCTGGGAGCACAGGTAACCATAAAAATCAACAACCGCAAGGTGCTGGCAGGCATTGCCGACCTGATTGGAGCACCCGACAAACTGACCGACATCACCGTGGCCATCGACAAGTTGGATAAAATAGGGCTTGACAACGTGCGCGCCGAACTGCAAGAACGTGGCCTTGACGCCAATCAGATTGTCGCCCTCGACCCCGTGTTTGCCCTGCAAGGGTCGGCCACCGACAAACTTGCACAACTCGAAACCCTTTTTGTCAACACCCCAGTAGGCAAAGCGGGGGTTGATGAGTTGAAAACACTATTTGCCATGATTGACCGCGCGGGCGTAGAAAACACTGTCGAACTCGACCTCACCCTTGCACGCGGTTTGAACTACTACACAGGGGCCATCTTCGAAGTGAAGTCGAACCAGGTAAGCATGGGTAGCATTTGTGGCGGTGGCCGCTACGACAACCTCACAGGCATATTTGGCATGCCGGGAGTAAGTGGCGTGGGAATATCGTTTGGCGCCGACCGCATCTACGATGTGCTCACCGAGCTCGATGCTTTCCCCCCTGACCTCGACACCCCTGCCACCGTGATGTTTATCAACTTTGGCCAAGCCGAGCAGCAGGCCTGCGTCGAAGCAGCCGTCCTGTTGCGCAAGCAGGGCATAGCCACACTGATTTATCCCGACGCCGCAAAAATGAAGAAGCAGATGGACTTTGCCAACCGCAAACAGATACCCTATGTGGCCTTTATCGGAGAAACCGAGTTGGCCGATGGCACCGTAACCCTGAAAAACATGGCCGATGGTAGCCAACAAACCCTTACGCCCGACCAACTTTCAGACCTTCTGAAATGAAACATAGGCTTATTGTCATATCATTGTTGCTAACGTTGGGAGCAATCGGTCGCAGCCAAGACACTGTAGAGTGGGCTGAACCACCCCTACCCGACACAGCACAGAGGCTTGTAACAGCACCGCCAGATACGGTGGTGCTCACCCTTCGCGACACGGTTACTCTTGTTCGTACAGACACCGTAGTACGCATCGTACGCGACACCGTTACCCGTGTCCGCACCGACACAGTTACCGTACGCGTGGCCGACACCGCTGCCCTCAGCGCCCTGCGCGAAAAGGAACGCTTCTATCGTGAGATACTCTCGTCAAACGGGGTCGATAAAGTGAAACTTGAAGCCGAACGCAACCACTATATTCACGTGGTCGATTCGCTGCGATCACTTGTGCGAATTGCCGAAATAGAGAACGTTCGCAAAGACGAAGCCAACAAATATCTTGCCGAACGAGCCCGTCTGGCCGAGGAAAAAGTGGCCACATCGACCAACCGAAAAAAGAAAGTGCGCCCCATTCAAGGCATAGCTATGCGCTTCTATCGCACACCAGCATGGGAAATACGCCTCAATGCAAGCAGCGAACGCCACATTGCCAACCGCAACGCTGGCAATGTAGAATTCGACTATATCACTGGTGCATCGGTAATGCTGTGGGACTTGTCGAAATACTTCAACAAAGACCATCAGTTGCAAATGACAGCCGACCGCAAAACAACCGAGATTCGTCGTTTTGACCAAGACTTTGCCTACGACCTTGGCCTATACGTAGGCTTCGGAGGTAGCAACCTGTTCAAAAACTTCTACATCGGCGCAAGCTTCCGATTTGTCGACTTCTTCTACTTCACCGCTGGCTTCAACATTGCCGAATATCAAGTGCTTGCCGAAGGCTATGAGAACGGCGAGATACTAACCGCAGGCCAAAGCATAGACGACATCACCTCGCGGGCATGGCTTCTTAAACCATTCGTTGCCCTTTCAATCGACCTCGATTTCTTGTCATATATCAAAAAATAAATCCCACCCCAATGAGTAATCTGCGCTTCAAAGTGCTGCAACAAGCATTTGAAAAAAAACCAATAGAGATTGGCTGTCCTAAAGAATCGACCTCGTCCTACTATGGTAAGTACGTCTTTGGTCGCCGACAAATGGCACGCTACCTCTCGGCCGAAACCTACAAGGAGTTTTGCGCAGTGCTCGACAATGGAGCCCCTTTCAACCGCAACATAGCCAACAATGTGGCCGTCGGCATGAAAAACTGGGCTATCGACATGGGGGCTACCCACTACACTCACTGGTTTCAACCCCTAACAGAGGGTACAGCCGAAAAACACGACTCGTTTATCGAGTACGTCGACCTCCCTGGAGGCGATGTTATAGAAGAGTTTTCGGGTAAACTGTTGGCACAACAAGAAGCCGATGGATCCAGTTTCCCCAATGGCGGAATACGCAACACGTTTGAAGCTCGCGGATACACAGCCTGGGACACCTCATCGCCAGCCTTTATCGTAGACGACACCCTTTGCATACCAACCGTCTTCGTATCATATACCGGAGAAGCCCTCGACTATAAGACTCCCCTGCTAAAAGCCCTCCATGCCATCGACAGCGCCGCCACATCAGTGTGCCAACTCTTCGATCCGTCGGTAAAAAAGGTGTACTCATATCTTGGTTGGGAGCAGGAATATTTTCTTGTAGACGAATCCATCTTTGCAGCGCGCCCTGATTTAGTACTTACAGGTCGCACACTTCTTGGGCACGAGTCGGCCAAGAATCAGCAACTTGGCGACCACTATTTCGGTGCCATTCCTGCACGTGTGCAGGCCTTTATGAAAGAACTTGAGTTTGAAGCCTACCACTATGGCATACCCTGCAAAACACGACACAACGAAGTAGCCCCCAACCAGTTTGAAATTGCGCCCATATATAGCGAAACCAACCTCGCCGTAGACCAGAATCTTATCTTGATGTCGCTCATGCACAAAGTGGCAGGAAGACATGGCTTCAAGGTACTTCTACACGAAAAGCCATTTGCCGGGGTCAACGGTTCGGGCAAACACAACAACTGGTCGCTCGGCACCGACACTGGAGTTGGTCTCTTCACACCAGGAAAAACACCCGAAGAAAACCTGCAATTCATCACATTTCTTGTAAATGTACTTAAGGCCGTCCACCAACATAATGCGCTGCTTAAAGCCTCCATCATCAGTGCCACCAATGCCCATCGCCTTGGAGGCCACGAAGCACCTCCGTCAATAATCAGCGTATTCCTCGGAGGTCAGTTGTCGTCAATACTCGATCAACTCGAACATGCAGACAAGGAACAAGCAATAATCTTCGACGACAAGCGCCACATGCAACTGGGTGTAACACACATACCAGAGGTGTTGGTCGACAATACCGACCGAAATCGTACGTCGCCATTTGCCTTTACTGGAAATCGATTTGAATTCAGAGCCGTAGGTTCGTCGGCCAATTGTGGCTGCGCAATGATAGCAATCAACACTGCGGTAGCGGCACAACTACGAGCATTCCGCGCCGAAGTTGATGAAAAAATAGCCTCTGGCGAGCAGAAAGAGCATGCCATCTTCGAAGTATTGAAAAGGTATATCCATGAATCGAAAGCCATACGTTTTGACGGGAATGGATATAGCGACGAATGGAAAATGGAGGCCGAGCGTCGCGGTCTCGACTGTGAGACGTCGGTGCCCCTAATATACGACGCATACACCTCGCCACTATCGGTGCAGATGTTTGAGGAAACTGGCGTGATGACACGAACAGAACTCAAAGCACGCAACGATGTGAAATGGGACACTTACACGAAAAAGATACAGATAGAGGCGCGTGTGTTGGGAGATATGGCCATTAACCACATCATTCCCGTGGCTACACGTTACCAGTCGGCCTTGCTTGACAACGTGTATAAGATGTATAAAGTATACGATTCTGCCAAAGCGCAACGCCTTTCGGAGCACGACAACTCGCTTATTGAGGAGTTGTCGGAACACATCTCGGTGATAAAACAAAATGTTGATGCCATGATTGAAGCTCGCAAAGAGGCCAATGTGATAGAGAACGACCGCCAACGAGCTATAGCCTATCACGACACAGTGTTACCCTATTTCGACACCATACGGTATCATGTAGATAAATTGGAACTGATTGTTGACGATGAATTGTGGCCTTTACCCAAATACAGAGAGATACTCTTCTCGCACTAAAAGGTAAGTCTATTGCCAAGTGTGGAGTTTTGAGATAAAGGAGATATTTTCCTTTACGATAGACTCTATAATGTCGTTGAATGTTGCTTCGGCGTTGTCAAGGAAGCCCACTTTCATGGGTAGGACGTATATAGGCAAGTCTTCTGAAATAAGTCTTAAACGTTCGGCATCCTTTTCGGTAGTAACAATCACCTTATTTTGCCCAGCCATAGCCTCAAATCGGTGGCGTATGGTTTTTATGTCGGACGAAGAGAAGTCGTAGTGGTCGGGGTAGGACAACGCTTCGGCTTTGCATTTCGACCTAATTTCATCAATCATGGGTTTGGGGTGTGCAATGCCAGTAACCACCAGCGCATTGTCTACCCGTCGCAGATCAACTCCAGCAGCTTTGCCATCAAGTGTGATCAATTCGCCATAATCGATGCACGAAAAGAACACCTTCTGACAACTTCTCAACTTCAAATCTTGAATAATACCATGCTTACGTATGGGATTAAGATTGCGAGGGGTTTTAGTTACCACCACTATTGACGCCCGTTGACTGCCCCGTTTCCCCTCGCGCAGATTGCCAAAGGGCAATATATGGTCGTTGAAGAAAGGGTGCTGGTATTCGGTTAGCAAGATGCTGACACTTGGATTTATCCGTCGATGTTGATAAACATCATCCATCACCACGACTTGAGGTTTATTGTCGCTGTCTATGAGACGTTGAATAGCCTCGCTCCTGCTTTTACACACTGCCACCTGAACCCGTGGATGTTTTCGTCCAATCATGGCAGGTTCGTCGCCAAGTAGCGTTGGGTCGTGCTGCCCATCGTCAATTAAAAAGCCTTTGCTCTTTCGCTTGTAGCCACGACTAATCATGGCTGTGGCATACTTGTCTTCAAGCAACGACAGCAGATGGTCGACCATCGGACTTTTACCCGTGCCACCTGTGCTCAAATTACCCACACCTATCGTTGCCACATAGTTGCGACTGGGGCTGATGATATTGGTGTCGTAGAGCCAATTACGCACAGCCACCACAACGCCATACCACATTGTCAGTGGGAAGAAGAGCCAGGAGATAACTGTGCGCAAACGCATGCCACTTGTGTTAAAAGCGTTCATGAGCATGGCGCAGCCGTGGCCTTGCCATACTCATGAACGGCGTTGGTTTTACTTTTTGAAGTAACGATTATACAGGCCTTCAAAAGCCTTGCCATGACGGGCTTCGTCGCGTCCCATTTCGTGCACCGTGTCGTGAATGGCATCAAGGTTGAGAGCTTTGGCACGTTTAGCCAAATCGGTCTTCCCAGCAGTAGCGCCATATTCGGCCTCAATGCGTACACGCAGGTTTTCAGCGGTGCTGTCGGTCAACACCTCGCCCAGCAGTTCGGCAAATTTGGCAGCGTGTTCAGCCTCCTCAAAAGCGGCCTTTTCCCAGTACAGGCCAATCTCGGGATAGCCCTCACGATGGGCCACGCGAGCCATTGCGAGATACATACCCACCTCCTTGCATTCGCCTTCGAAGTTGGCACGCAGGTCGGACTTAATGTCTTCGGGGGCATCTTTTGCCACGCCCACGATATGTTCGGCAGCCCAAGTGCGATTGTCATCCTTTACTTCTTGCATTGGTTTACCGCAGATTGGGCATTTTTCGGGCATTTCGTCGCCTTCATAAACATGGCCACATACGGGGCAGATGAATTTTTTGCTCATATTTTGAATTGTTTTAGGATTAGTCGTTTGGAATGGCGTCGGCTATCATTCGGCCAGCGAGGCCACTACAGCGTCGGCCAATGCCGCCAGTGCCGCGTCTTGCGTGTCTGACATGGCCGACTTGAGAGTAAGCATATCGCCCACCACGGTCATATCTTTCATCTCTTCGATAGCGGCGCGCATCAGTTTGCCACTCTGTGGTGCCCACGATCCGTTTTCAATCAATGCCCACTTCCTGCGTTGCAACCCGTGTGCCTTGAGGTCGGCAAGCAGGTTTTCAACCGGGGTAAAGAGGCCGTTATTGTAGGTTGGGGCAGCCAACACAATGTGGCTCACACGGAAACACTCGGCCAACAGGGTGCTGACATCGGTGTGCGAGGCATCGTATACTTTGATACCCTTCACACCCCTATCTGCAAGCAACGAGGCCATACGGCAAGCAGCCAACTCGGTGTGGCCATAAATGCTGCCGTAGATAACCACCACGCCACGGTCCTCTGGTTCGTAGGTGCTCCAATGGTTGTACTTGTCAATCAGCCAGTCTATATCGTTGCGCCACACCGGTCCGTGCAGCGGGCATATCATCTTGATGTCGAGTGTGGCAGCTTTTTTTAGCACATTTTGCACCTGAACGCCATATTTTCCCACAATGTTAACCAAATAGCGACGGGCCTCGGCCAATTGCTCATGCTGGAAATCGAATTGATCGGCAAACAGATTGCCATTCAGTGCGCCGAAAGTGCCAAAGGCATCGGCCGAGAAAAGTGTACCCGTGGTGGCATCGAAAGTCATCATCACCTCTGGCCAGTGCACCATCGGAGCCATGGTGAACACCAACGAGTGGTGCCCGGTGTCGAGGGTGTCGCCCTCCTTTACTGGTGTGATGCGCTGGGCCAATTGTTGACCAAAGAATTGACCAACCATCTGTGCGGCCTTGGCCGAGGCCAACACACGGCTCTCGGGATACAGGTTGAGCAGCACGGGCAGCAGAGCAGCGTGGTCGGGTTCAACATGGTGCACCACCACGTAGTCCAATTTGCGGCCACCCAATGCAGCCTCGACATTGGCCAAAAAGAGGTCGTTCACAGCAGCATCGGCAGCATCAAACAGCACCGTCTTATCGTCAATGAGCAGATAACTATTATACGACACCCCTTGTGGCACGGGATAAATGTTCTCAAAAAGCGACAACTTGCGGTCGCTCGCACCGACATATATCAAGTCGTCGGCAATCTTCTGTGTGTTGTGCATCGTCTTCGTGTTGTAATTTGGCAATAGCAGATGGCACGTCTCAACCGCCATCTCCCGTGTAACGTAGACATCACCCACTTATTGCGCGAGAAAATAAAAAAGTTGTAATTTTGCCCTTACAAAACACACCTCAAACACTTACACCTATGGAGACAAAGCCCCAAGCCCCCTACAGCATAGCCTCGTTAGTACTTGGCATCTGTTCTATCATTTTCGGTTGCGCCTTTATCGGCCTTGCCTGTGGCATCGTAGGTCTGATTTTTTCCAACAAATCACGCAGAATCATGCAAGCCGAGCCCGACACCTACGACGGCGAAGCCCTGGTTAAGGCAGGCCAAATTTGCTCCATCGTCGGAATTGTATTGGGAGGGTTCTACATTTTGCGTGCAATACTGGTGGCGGGTACCCTGTCAATAGGCCTGTCAGCATTTGGGGCAAGTCTGTTTGAGCTAATCAATCTCATCAATTGAATTGACAACAAACATGGCAGCACCACACCTGCTGTCGGTGTCGTTGTTGCCTTGTATGTGGCGACAGTGGCTGGGCATCAGTTGCCCAATCTGTGGCTTGCAGCGGTCGTTGTTGCTACTTTTCCACGGTCGCGTGGGCTATGCACTGCTGCAATGGCCACCCATGGCGGTGGTTATACCCATTGCGGTGTGGCTATTGGCATTGGTTGTCGCACACAAAACGCACCGTGCCACCCAAGTGCGGTGGCCATGGGTGGTGCTTTTAGCCACACTTGTGGCCAATATGGCCTATCAAAACATAATAAACCCCTCATTTTAACCACATTACCCCTACAACACCTACTGCATCCAACTTGGCACAAACAGCAGAACAAGTAGGCATCAAGTAGGGATCAACTTCGGCATTTCTTCAGTCGTTCTTCAGTTGTTCTTCAGTCAATGACTGAAGAACAACTGAAGAACTGCCCTACTTGATACTTGGATGATGCTACTTTGTATCGCCTTTACCCACGCCATGTTCTTACCCACCCCTACCCCTCCCAGGAGGGGAGGAATAAGGGGAAGAGCATACCACACTACCAGGATGGGGTGTATTTGAGTCGGAAGTGGTTGTCCTCCCCTCCTCGGGAGGGGACAAAGGGGTGGGGTATCAGTATCAATAGAAACACCCATTCGCCACGTGGGGATTTGGAAGAATGATGCAACGAAGCCTCTTACAGTCGACTTACGGCATGCCTTTTGTGCAAAGACATGAGGATAGTGCCATGGTAAAGGTAAAAAAAACGTATCTTTGCAGCCCTTACGTAATTCCCTCTTGCCATGAGCGAACTTCTTGACCAACTAAATGAGCCACAACGTCAGGCTGCTGAATGCGTTGACGGACCGCTGATGATAATAGCCGGAGCCGGCAGCGGCAAGACACGTACTCTCACTTATCGCATTGCACACCTGATGGAGATGGGCGTAGACCCTTTCCGCATTTTGGCACTGACTTTCACCAACAAAGCCGCCGGCGAGATGAAAGACCGTATCATCGGACTGGTGGGCAACGAGGCACGCAACCTCTGGATGGGCACGTTCCACTCGGTGTTTGCACGTGTGTTGCGCAGCGAAGCCGCGCATTTGGGCTACACCTCCAGTTTCACCATTTACGACACCGACGACTCGAAAAGCCTGATAAAGCAGATTGTAAAGGGGTTGAACCTTGATTTGAAAGTCTACAAACCCACGGTGGTGCTGAGCCGTATTTCGATGGCTAAAAATAACCTTATCTCGCCCACCGATTATCAGCAAAACCCAGAGATTTATCAGGCCGACATCGATGCCAAACGTCCAGCCATTGGGCAGATATATCAAGCCTACAATCAGCGGTTACACAACTCGAACTCAATGGATTTCGACGACCTGCTGTTCAACATGAACCTGCTGTTGCGCGACTTCCCCGACGTGTTGCTAAAGTATCAGCAACGGTTTAGCCACATAATGGTCGACGAATACCAAGACACCAACTACTCGCAATATCTCATTGTTAAGAAACTTGCCGCCCGTCATCACAACATCTGCGTGGTTGGCGACGACGCACAAAGCATCTATGCCTTCCGCGGAGCCAACATTCAGAATATTTTTAACTTCCGTCGCGACTATCCCGAGATGCGCCTAGTGAAGCTTGAACAGAACTATCGCTCAACACAAAACATTGTCGGTGCAGCCAATAGCATCATCAGTCGTAACCGCGACCAAATAGAGAAAGAACTGTGGAGCGATAACAGCAAGGGCGATCTTGTGGGGCAGATGTGTGCCGTTGACGAACGCGACGAGGCCCGTCGTGTGGCCGATGCTATAATCAACATGCGTCTTGACAACGATGCCGACTACCGCGACTTTGCCATCCTATACCGCCAAAACTCGCTGTCGCGTGCGGTCGAAGAGGCTTTGCGGCGCATGAATATTCCCTATCGCATCTATCAGGGGCTGTCGTTTTATGGCAGGAAAGAGGTGAAAGACGTGCTGGCCTACCTGCGTGTGGTGGTCAACCCTCACGACGATGAAAGTCTGGTGCGAATTATCAACTATCCTTCGCGTGGCATTGGCATCACCACCCTTGACCGATTGCGCGTGGCTGCAGCCGACAACGACATAAGCCTTTGGACTGTACTTGAAAACCTTGCCACGTTTGGTCTACCCATCACACAATCCATCCAGCAACACATCACCGACTTCGTCTTTATGATAAAGCGCTTCGAAACCGAGGTTGCCGAGACCGATGCCTTTACCATTGCCTCTAAGATTGTTAATGCCTCGGGCATTTACAAAGCCTTGCGCGAGGATGACGACCCCGACAATGTCGAACGCATAGATAATATTGACGAGTTGCTAAACGGTATTCAAGAATTTTGTCAAGCCGAAGACACCGACTTGCCCGATCCGGATGCCAACCCCGATACGGCCAATACCCCTCGCACCCTCGACCGTTTTTTGCAACAGGTGCTGCTCTACACTAGCGAAGATAAAGACAAGGACAAAGATGCCGACAAGGTGAGTCTGATGACCATACACGCATCAAAAGGGCTCGAATTCCCCTATGTGTTTGTTGTTGGAATGGAAGAACAGATATTTCCTTCGTTTATGGCCATTAGCCGAGCCGAGTTGGAAGAAGAGAGGAGGTTGTTTTATGTAGCCGTAACCCGAGCCGAAAAGCGCGTAATGTTGAGCTACGCCATGTCGCGCTACCACAACGGACGGAGCAACAGCGGCGAACGAAGCCGCTTTATAGACGAGATTGACCCCGCTTTTATAGAGCAACCAACACGTAGGAAGAATTTTGCAGATGTTGGCCGACTACCCGAATCAATTTTCAACGTGGGTAAAGCACGCTCCACAGCGACGTCCAGCGTGGCTCAGCAACAATCTGCCACAGCACCACGTCGCGGTCCGGTGATGGGCAACAGTCCAGCCGAAATCAACCGCATCATGGTGGGTATGCGCGTGCATCACGACAAGTTTGGCCAAGGTAAGGTCCTTACTATTGAAGGTAGCGGCGATAGCCGTAAAGCAACCGTGTTTTTTGAAGGCATAGGGCAGAAACAACTAATGCTTAAATTCGCCAAACTATCTATCGTTGAATCGTAAAGCAAACGGGAAATGCGCGTAGTATTGCAACGTGTAAAAGAGGCGTCAGTCAGCGTTGTTGGAAAAACCATTGGAGTCATTGATGGAGGAATGCTGGTACTGGTGGGAATAGAAGACAGCGACACCAACGATGACATTGAGTACCTGTGTCGCAAAATACTCAACCTGCGAATATTCGATGATAGTCAAGGTGTAATGAACCTATCGGTTACCGATGTAAAAGGGGCGTTGCTCGTGGTTAGTCAGTTCACCCTTATGGCATCAACTCGTAAAGGCAACCGCCCAAGTTATATACGCGCATCATCCCCCGAACATGCACTTCCTCTATATCAAGCCTTTGTCGAACGACTACGTTCACTGGCCAACATCAATATTGCAACAGGACAATTCGGAGCCAACATGCAAGTAAGCCTGGTCAACGATGGCCCCGTAACGCTAATTATCGACTCGCACGAGCGGTAACAAGCACCCGTTTCATCGGCTATAATTATCCTGTACCTGCCGATTATGGGACAGGGTCGTAGCCTGAGCCTCCCCACGGATTGCAGCGCAAGATGCGCTTAAAGGCCAACCATCCCCCTTTGAAAGGACCATATTTTTTTATTGCCTCCTGTGCATATTGTGAACATGTGGGCGTGTATCGGCATGCAGGTGGCGTTAGAGGAGATATACATTGCCGATAGAACGCTATAACTGCAAGCATCAACCATTGCAGCACAGCCGACACACCTGCGTATATCCTTCTTAAAACAGACATATTTTTCAACTTCCGACAGGCTTCTTCACCTCGTCTTGCAAGCGCAAAAGCACCTTTTTCATGCGCTCGTTAACTTGCTTAAACGTCATTAAATCTTTGTTCACATACACAATAGCCACATTCAAATGCCGTCCTGTCTCATTCAGAGAATCGTATAAAGAAGACTTATTATGCCTATAACTTTCTCGCATGAGTCGTTTCATACGGTTTCGATCTACGGCATGGCGCAGTTTTCGCTTCGGAGCAACTATCATCACCTGACACAATTGGTCGGCATTATCCACCACTTTCCACTGCACACTAAACGGGAAAACTAAGAACCTTTGCCCTTCGGCATACAACTCGTCTATTTGCCGCTGGCTGCACAGCCGCTCCTCTTTTCGGAACGTTAGCCTTTCCATCTTTGGGCTTTATGCGTCCTGTTCTTTTTTAGCCTTTGCTGCAGCTCGCTCGGCTCGCCGAGCAGCAGCCTGCGCTTTTTTCTCCTCCATACGCTGCTTGTAAACCTCTTTATTGGCTATAACAGGCTTATTCTTCTTCACAGGTGCGGCAGTAGAACGCGGCTGACGTGCACTTTCAACCTTGCTTGTAGTTACCAATGGTTTACCTTGCACATAGTTCTCCAAAGCCATGGCCATAGACGGTGCGACCTTTGTTGGTGCCGAGATCGTAAGCGTGATGCCCTGTTCCTTTAACGCAGCCTGAGTTGATGCACCAAAGGCAGCCACCTTAACATTGCTATCCTTTATATTGGGGTAACTTTTTACCAAACTTCTAACGCCAATGGGCGAGAAAAGGGCAATAATATCAAACGTTTCGGGGATGTTGAGATGGGTCAGATCTTTGGGAATAGAGGTATACATCGGTGCCTTTGTATACTTCAATTTAGCCTTATCGAGCATCTTTATATACTCGGTTTGCTTTTCATCCGAGCACGGAAACAGGTAGTTTTCCTCTCTGTGCTTATTCATCACTTCGACCAAATCGGCAAACATCTGCGTACCGAAGAATACTTTTCTTTTACGATACTGTATATAATTTTGCAAGTAAAGGGCAATAGTCTCTGTCGAGCAAAAGTATTTCCACTGTTCATCGACCGTTCCACGCAACTCTTTCAGCATGCGGAAAAAGTGGTCAATCGAGTTTTTACTGTTGAAGATGATTGCAGTATAGTCGTGGAAATGAATCTTCGTTTTCCGAAATTCGGAGGCTGAAATACCCACAACATCGAAGAATTTGTAGAATGTTATCTGAGCCTTATGTTCCTTAACCAAATTGCGATACGGAGACTTCTCTATATTTGCGGGTTCGGGTTGCGAAATTAAAATCTTCTTGATTTCCATAAACGTATTGCTTTTCTTCTCCAAAAAGCTGACTTACTGCAATATAAACATTCTTACAGCCACCAATAATGGTAAAAATTCAACGATGCAAAGATAATAAAAAAGAAAGAAACAGGCCTTTTTTGACCTTGCTAAAAGCAGACTCAACGACCGCACAATGCGCGATATAAAGCACAGCAACATCAGCGCTGCAATGGCTATGAAGCAGGCCTGCGAGCCTACAGGCAGATATACCGCAGGCAAAAGTAGCACAGCAAGGGCTGCCGAAAGCGTTAGATGATAGAAATAATTGCTCACTATGCACGATTGTATGGCCTGTTTTTGACCGTAGACATCGGCAAGGAAAAGCATAATCCAGTTGCGCAAAAAATAGGCAAAGACCAGTGCTGCGAATATCAAAAGAAAGACAAAAAAGCTTTCGTGTGGCAGAAACGCTTGATACACAACCACAGCAAGCAGTGCCGCCAGCACAAATGCCACCGGTGCAAGCCGCGAGTTTCGGGTCAGATTGCTGTCCCGTAGCACCCCATCAAGAGCTCGCAGGCTAACGGTAGCATGTGCCACCTTGAGTATTTTTAGTTTGTGATTACGGAAAAACGAGTAGAGCACCACAGCCAATGCCAACAGCAAGAAGAATATCCACAAAGGCGGACGATTGGCCACTATCGGCACGTATCCACTCGCCGTGGGTTGCATTGTGTGGTGCAAAAACATGGATGCACGTTGCACAACAGAGTCGACAGCCGTATGCGGAAACAGCGTGTCGAGGCTGAAAGCCGCCTGTTGTGGGGCAAGGGCAGGCACACTGTCGGGCTCCCAGCTGAAGAAAGCACTATCGTAGACGGTCGCGAGGTCGGATTGCAGCATACAGAAACGTCTATTTTATAACCACAAATTGCCTCGTCTCTTCGGGCGTAACTATCCAATATACCCCGATGGGCATATCAGAAACATTGACATGATAGGGTTCTTTAGCGCGCAGTGTCATTACCTTAACCGTGCGACCATTGGCATCAACTATCCTCGCCTCGGTGGGGCAAGCGCTTTCCACACGCACAACATCCTTTGCAACGGTGGGAGATACACTGAGTTTGCTCATGTCAACTGCGACCATTGGTAGCGACAAATTGACAGCCACCGTATCGAACCAACCATACAAACTATCCCAAAGGGCAAGCGGAAGCACCACATCGTCTATCCATGCACAGTCCAACCCTCCGTCGCGGGTGTCGTCTTTCTCATAGCGCCACCGCAGCGTGTGTCGGCCTCGACTTATCGAATACCTATGATACTGCCAATCAGTCTGTCCCGACTGCGACAACTGCTGAAGGCCATCTATGCAGAACGTGAGTTTATCGTAGGGTTGCTCTGACGATGTTTTAGCGTAGAACGAAAGCGAATCATCGTGCATCACGTCAATAGTCAACGAGAGATCGGAGGTTTGGCGTGGACCTATCGTTGCCGAACGGGCACACATCCGTCCACTTCTGGAGCCAGTGCTGTCAATACGCCATGGCCGAATGCTCGACACATCCCACGGATAGGAAGCGAACCTCTGCTCAAAGCTATCCTCTCCCCTACCTGCCACAACATATTTTCTTTCTCGCACCACACAGCCATCGCCACGGAGGGTTGTAGCTATCAGCAAATTTGTCAGCGTGTCGGCCTGCGGCAAGAGGGTCATCGTGTCGTGCGAAACAACACTATCTGCGCTGGGTATCAAGGTTACCACCGCAGCGAGCGAGTCGACAACACCATCCGTTGCTATTTTCAACCACATTGGTTGCCCAACAACAAGTCGTTTTAAGGGGCTTGTTTGACGGTCGACCAATTGCAGAGCAACCGTAGGACAGGGACGAGCGATTGCCCCATTCACCAGCACCGAACGTTCAATACCATCCGTCATCACCCTCACTTTGGCTTGCCACCATTGTTGCGTGCCACGACTAACGACTGCGTATGGCAACACTGCCGAGGTATCTCTGCCTGGGGCAAGCATCGACAGTCGGACGGTGTCGAAGTCAACGCGTGTAACAGTGTCAGTCAAAACTGGCTGAACCTGCGCCGTAACGACGATATTATCAAGTGTATCGACCGACCCATTAAACAGTCTCACAACAACAGAGCTATCGTTGACCGTGGCCACAACATGCAGCATTGGCTCGCCTTCTGCGGCAGCTACAGGCACGCTCACCATATAGGGCAGGTACTGAAACGGACGCATCGACGTGCCACCCGACGGGCGATAGTCGACAAACGTGAGCACCACGCTACCCGTGTCGATACTACTTACAAAATCCAACTGTGCCGAACCGCTGCTATCGGCCGTGGCTACGGCCAACAACCGACCGCCCTGCGACGCAGCCACCCTCACCCCCTTTGGGCAACTCACCCTCAGTCCTGTCATCGACTGCAGCACCGTGTCGGGTATCGACACCGACATGGGTCGTGCATCAACAATAAAAGGAACAAGCGAGGGGTCGCCAAACAGACAATAAGTCTCCCAATAAAAACTATCGTAGGGCGAGCCAAAAGCCGACACAGCCTCGTTGCCAGCATAAAGCATGTCGGCCAACGTGCGCACCTGCTGCCCATGCATGCGACCTATCCAGCGATCGAAAGAGCCAACTGTGGCCGAGTCAAAAAGGGGCTCTTCCGCAAAAGGATACTTGGGCCCAACAGCCCAATAGTAGTCCTCGTCCCACAAAGTATAGCCCGTTGCGCCGATCACGCCAACAGCGCCCCCCACAGGCTTACGCAGCAGCTGTTCGCCAAAGCAGGTGCCACCAAAACTGTTGCTCCGACAGCAGTTATTGACGTATATCATGGGCTGCGTACAGCCAAGTGTATCTATCGAACTAAAACTAATTGATGGCAGCGTCCATCCCGACGTCGAACAATGGGCTGTGTAACTCAACAACGATGCCCCCCGCTCAATCTGCCTCAAAATGTCGGCACGTTGAGAACCCGACTGTGGGTTGTACCAGCACACGGTGTCTATGCCCGACCAGGTTTGCTTCAGTTCGCGTTTCAAATAGTTCACCTGCCCGTTGGTGGTAAGCGGTGCAGGGTCAGTGCGTTCGTAGCCCGCCAAAAGCAGCACCCTGCGCAACATGGCAGTGTCAAGGTCAATGCCCTGTTCGTAGCGCATCGTCTTTTCCATCACGGCGCGCAACTGAGCAGTGTCGTTAACTGGCCAGCGCCCAATGGCAGCATCGGGCAAGTAGTCGCCCGTGTGCTCTGCATAATAGAGGTCGGTTATGTGGTCTTCAAATCCAACGGGGTGGTTGGTGCTGACAAAAGCCTGCAACTGCGCAGCATCGCCCACAAGCAAGATATACGAAGGTGGCGGAGCAACAGCCGACACATTGGCAAACAACGGGGCTATAGCGGCCTTGACACGAGTGCGACTATTGGTGTCGACATACACCTCCGTCACCCTGTAGCCCTCTCTTTGCTTGTGTTCTACAAACGGTTGCAACACCTCTCTAAACTGCGGACGCGACACGATGGCATAATGTTCTGGCACCCCAGCAGCCGACTTTGCCACCTGGGCACGATGCACACTCAACGTAGCCACAAGCGACAGCACACGTCTCAACTGCCCCGTCGCGGCACAATAGGCGTATGGATTAACCCTCAGGCGGAACCATTGCTCGTTGCGCATCACACCCAAGTCTTCAACCACCACATCTTCCCCAAGGGCAAAAAAAGCCTTCGAAGTATAGACCTCGGTCAACGGCATGGGGGCTGGCACGTCTCCCTCCTTAACCGTCGGCCCTGTATAGGGTACAAGCAATGGTGAAAAGATAGTGTCGGCAACAACAGAAAAAGAATCGACAGCAAGTCTTGACCCTCTGGGGAGCTTTATCAACGTTGAACCTGCAGGCAACTGTGGTGTACCGGCCACACTATTTCCCGTATGCAACCCCTCGGCCAACAGCATCGACCAACCGTTGCCACAAGCGCCGAACGACATCTCACCGACAGAGAAACGCACCTCCAAATGCTCATCGTCGGGCTCAACAAGACGCAACGTCGCTCCGCCCGAACTCTGTGCCATTGCCACAACAGAAGCAAAAGCACATATCAACGTGAGAATCAAACGTTTCCTACACATAACCAACGTGAGCATTTTCAACCGCAAAATTACTATTTTATTTCCTAACACACAGCAAACATCGCCATAGCCAACCATTGCCATTTTAGTCCTTACCCATTTCCCAACACAATATCGAGAATGGCGCAACAAGTATCAACCAAGTATCAACTAAGGCCGTTCTTCAGTCGTTCTTCAGTTGTTCTTCAGTCGTTGACTGAAGAACAACTGAAGAACTGCCCTACTTGATGCGTAGTTGACGCTATGTTGTATGTGTTTGAGGAAGCATCCCCTCCCAGGAGGGGAAGAATATGAAATGGCACACCTCACCCCAGGAGAGGATGTGTTTGAGATTGAGGCAACTGCCCTCCCCTCCTGGGAGGGGACAAAGGGGTGGGTCGTCGTCGGAAATACCGTATGCGCTTGCTTTTGGTCTTCTACTACAACCGACCTCTCTCTTTTCTTTCCCCACCCCAACCCCTCCCAGGAGGGGAAGAATGCGAGACAGCACACCTCACTCCAAGAGGGAGTGGAGGTAAAATTTGTGCGAAATATGTGGAAAAGATTATATCTTTGCAACTACTAACGATTTGTGCTATGGAAGTCATCTCACTTCGTAACATCTTAAGAATCACCCCCCCCAATCTATTGTAGGTAGGCATACCTATTGGTCGCGGAGGTTTTACACCTCGTCATTTTTTTCTTTCAAACAATATAAAACCATGAAAACGTTGAAAAAGACGTTGATGGCTTTGGTTGTGTTGTTTATGGTAGGCAACACACAAGCCCAACGTTACTATGTGGTCGATGCGCAGTTTGGCAACACTGCGGCAGCCTATTCGGTGAAAAAAGCCGACAAGAAAGGTCAACCGACCGTTGATAAGCAGGTGGCTACGTTGCCCAATGGTACCATTGTGGCCGTTGCCGCACGCGACACGACTGTAGTAGGCCTAACCAATCCGCTGATACACAAGAACTTTAGTGACACTTATGTAAAAGTAACCCACAAGGGTAAGAGTATGTATGTGTCGACACGAGATTTGGTTTATAGCACAAAGAATGCCGAGGGTACAAAAAGTTTTTTCAAGGTTAGTGATAAGCAGCATTCGCCGTTAGGGCATTTCTACTACACTTCCGCGCCCTATTTGGGCGTGTTTGTGTTGATGGTCATTGCCACCATGCTGGGAATCATGATGGCACGTAGGGGAGCCAATGCTATTACGGCAATACTTTTTCCACTGCTGATGCTGACGGCCATTGCCATTGAGATTGGCGGAGTGTTGATGCTTGGAAGCGACATGCTTTGGTGGCTCGACACAAAACGCTTTGGCTGGGGAAAGCCTGTGTTTTGGATTGTGCTGTTTGTAGCCACGTTAATAATGCAGTTTTACAGTATGCGACTCTATAAATCGGGCATTTGCGAGAGCCCCGACGACTTGAGTATAAAAGCACCAATAGTGGGCGTGATTGTCGGTGCGGTGCTGGTGGTGGTGAGCATAGCCATAGCTGGGTATACCCATAAGAACGACGAGATGTGGTTGTGGATAGGAGCAGGCGCACTGGTGGTGTCGACCATAACAGGCATTGTCATCAGCATGCGCAGCAATATTAGGGCATTGGGAGGCCTTGTTGGTCTGGCATTCAGTCTGTTTGCCATAATCTACGGCATAGGCATGGTAACCGCTGTGGTGCTTTTCGTAATGGGTTTCTTGAAAGTGTTTTTGGAGATGATAATCACCATAGTCGGAGCAATTGCTCTCTTGGTGGTGGGTAGCAAGTTATTCCCATCGCGCAGCTATACTCGCTCGGATGGCACGATTGTAGAAGTGTATGAAGATTTTCATATTTAACATTATTGATAAACCATAAAAACTAAAGAAAATGGAAAGACTGTTCAGAAACCTTTGGAACGGATTTGGTTCGAGTAACAATGCATTCAAGGCTGTGTGTATGGCCGTGGCCATCATGCTGGGCTTGTTGTGGCTGGCATGGAAGATTGTGGCTTTGATAATAAAGATTGTCAAAGCTCAGAAGATGGCTGTGCCCAACTTCAAGATGGGTAACTACGATGTGCAGTTGACCGAGGTTGGTCCTAATCCCAGACAGTTGAAAAAAGAATTGTGTCGCATAAAGGGCTATAGCAAAATGATGGCCGACAAGGTGATGAAGTCGGCCCCGTGCATTGTGGTGCGTGGTGTAGATGCACAAGACGGAGAAGATTTTCAGACCCTATTGGGCGCTTCGGGGGCAACGATAGACGTTGTGCCGCAACAGGCCTCGGCCCAATAAGAAAGTGATCAAAAGCATCCGGTTGAAAGGCTGGTAGATTTTGATATTTTTAGTTAATGTAACGAGGGGGTGAAGTGTATGAAGATACACTTCACCCCCCTCGTTTTTTTTAACCGCATCTAACTTTTTCTGTATCAACACACACTATTTCTGTCCAGTTGCCGTTGTTAGGTGAAATGAGACTGCATAAACGCATAGCTCCGTTGGTGTTGCTGGCGGCCTATTTGCCGTTGCTCATAGTGCTGTCGTTGCACACCCACCATGAGTCTGCCCCCACAACGCAGACGTGCATAGACTGTGCACACCACGTGTCGCACAGTAAGCACATGCAGGAGGCATCGGCCACGACGCATCTGTGCGTGGTGTGTCAGATTATCTCTTCGCTGCATTATTTTGCGCCGCAAGACACTGACATAATCAACGTTGAGCAGTGCCACACCATAGAGATGCAGCAAAAGACAGCTGTTGTCGTCGAAGCTCGTCTCTACTCTCGCTTTCGGGCTCCTCCCATTTGCTAAAACAAAATATGTACCTGTGCCATAAAAGGCCATGCAAGCAAGATTGCGTCTTGCTTGCTGGATTGTGGTGTTTTGTTTAACGATTTGAAAGGAAGAATAGCAAATGGATATTAAAAGAATATTGCAGGTGGCAGCGACCCTGTTGCTACTGTCGAAGCCCATACAAGGGCAAGTAAATGTCGGCACCGATGCTGGCATAGTGGGACACGTAATAGATGCCCAAACGGGCGACCATGTGCCCTACGTAAATGTGATGATAGAAGGCACCAGCGTTGGAGCGGTGAGTGATGTTAGTGGTCATTTCATAATCTCAAACTGCCCTGTTGGCACACACCGATTGATGGTTCGAGGCCTGGGTTATAAACAAGCAATAGTAGAGGTAACCACCGAGCGCCAGCGCGTTGTGGAGATAGACGTCAGAATAGAGCCCGACGTGGTGGCTCTGCAGCAGGTGGTTATTACGGCCACCCAACATGCCACAACAAGATCGGAAGCGGTGGCTACGGTAAGCGTGGTTAGCGCAGACCAACTGGAGAAGGCATCGGCCTTTAACCTGGGCGAAGGTCTGACAATGCAAACAGGCGTTGGCATTGACAATACATGTCAGAACTGCGGAGCGTACAATGTGCGCCTCAACGGATTGGGTGGCGAGTATTCGCAAGTGCTCATCAACAGCAGACCAGTAAATGGCGCACTCTCTAATGTCTACCTACTGGAGCAATTGCCATCGTCGATGATAGACCGCATAGAGGTGATGCGCGGTGGCGGATCGGCACTCTATGGCAGCAACGCCATTGCAGGTGTGATCAATGTCATAACAAAAGACCCTCTTACTAATGCTGCATCGGTAGCAAACACCACGCGACTTATTGGGGGCAAAGCATTGGATTTGAACAACGCTTTCAATGCTTCGGCTGTAACCGACAATCTTTCGGCTGGGCTATTTATATATGGGCACAACCGACACAGAGACCCCTACGACCGCAACAACGACGGTTATTCGGAAGTAGGCCTTTTGAAAGCACACATGTTGGGAATGAGCGGTTTTGTTCGCACAAGTAACTATTCCAAACTGAACATAGAGTACCACAATATAAAAGACTACCGCCGAGGAGGCGACCTGTTTAACCTACCACCAAACCAAGCACATGTGAGCGAAGGTGGAGAACATGACATACATAGCGGCGACCTACGATGGGACTGGTTTGCTGTCGACGGTAAAAGCCACCTTACATTGTTTACGGCTTTTCAGAATGCCAACCGAGAGAGTTACTATGGAGAACGCGATGACAGTGAACCCTATGGCAACTCGTATGGTTATACCAAAGAAATAACCACCAATGAGGGAGTGTTGTTTTGTCATTCTTTTTTCGATCAGAAGCCATTCGGTAGCGAGTTTACTGTCGGTCTGGAACACTCCTACACCCATCTACAAGACTACACCCTCTCAATGCCCGACACCGTAACACAGATGGTAAACACAGCAAGTTTATATGCACAAGATGAGTGGCACAACGACCGATGGACACTGCTTGCTGGTGTTCGTGCCGACATACACTCTATGCTCAACAAACCAATAGTCAGTCCACGCCTTAACGTGCGCTATGCCCCTACAAACCATATCGTTTTTCGGGTCGGATATGCCACGGGATTCAGAGCGCCACAAGTGTATGACGAGGATTTGCATGTGGGGGCAGTGAATGGAGAGCTATACAGAATAACCAATGCTACTAACCTTCGACACGAAAAGTCTCACTCGTTTACTGCTGCAAGCGATATCTGTTTCCACATAGCCAATGTCGAAGGAAATATCGCTGCAGAAGCATTCTACACACAAATAAATGATGCGTTTGTCAACGAACTTTTATTCGGCGACACCACTACAGGTATTCGCCACTATGAACGTCGCAACGAGGATGGTGCTGTAGTGAAAGGCATAAATGTTGAGGTGCGCATCAACCCCATCAACCGTATGCAACTCGTCGCTGGTGCAACGTGGCAAAGCAGCAGATACACTGGTAATGGGCAGGAATGGGACGAGGGGAAATATGAGCAGCGTATGGAGCGCGTGCCAAATTGCTATGGATATTTTACGGCTGACTATAGACCAATCCGACAACTATCCATTTCTGTAACAGGGACATTCACTGGTTCAATGCTTTTATACCACACAACAATTGACGAATACAGTTCGGATGAGATAATAAAACAGGTGAAGACACCTGCCTTCTTTGATGCTGGCATCAAAGCATCGTATACCATCCCATTAGGTGCTAAAAGCGAAATAGAAATATCCTGTGGCGTGAAAAACATATTGGATAGTTTTCAAGACGACTTTGACAGCGGGTGGCAAAGGGACGCTTCATACATATATGGTCCACTTTTACCACGGACATACTACGCTGGAGCACAACTGAAGCTATAAAAATCAACAATATATTCTCGTGCTACACACAACAATAAAAGGCAAAGTTTTTCGTTTGATTGACACTTATGGCTCACAAACTGACTACCGACGAAATGCACCGTTTATCAATAGACGAGTTTCATCAAAGTGAGAAAACCCCACTCACGGTGGTGATTGACAATGTGCGTAGCCTTAACAATATTGGGTCGATATTCCGCACAGCCGATGCATTCCGAATAGAACAAATAGTGCTGTGCGGTATTTGCTCCACTCCTCCCCATCGCGAAATACATAAAACAGCCCTCGGTGCAGAGCAGAGTGTCGATTGGGTTTATTTCGAACAAACCACCGACTGCCTATGTACCTTGAAAAGCAAAGGGTATAAGATATATGCCATTGAGCAGGTTGACAATAGTATAAAGTTAGGAAGCCAAGAATTTGCATTGCACTTCGGTAATAAAATCAAGACACCAATCGCCATTGTACTTGGCAATGAGGTTGACGGTGTTCAGGATGAGGTGTTACCTTTGTGCGATGGAGCATTGGAGATACCACAATACGGCACTAAACACAGTCTCAACGTCAGTTGCGCCGCAGCAATAATAATGTGGGAATTATTCAAAATACTACAGAGATGACAAAAGAGCAAAGAATAGAACAGGCCCGTAATCATCACCACGCAGGCTGTAACTGCTGTCAAGCGGTGGTTCTGGCCTACTCCGACATCCTACCCATTGATAGTCAAACTGCCCAAAAAGTTTCCGCCCCATTTGGGCGTGGTATTGCAGGATGCCGCGAGGTGTGTGGATGTGTTAGTGGCATGGCTATGGTATGTGGGCTGACCGATAAAACGGAGAATGTACGTCCACTTATTGAAACATTTCGTGCTGATAATGGCGACATAGTATGCTCACGACTACTACAAATGGGCAAAAAGCCTTGCAACGAATTGGTAGCCTATGCAGCTGGACTTTTAGCAAACGTTTGCAATGACTAAGCGTAAGATAATCAACGATCCAGTTTACGACGGATTTCTATCAATAGACGACCCTGTTATCCTCAGTGTCATTGAGCACCCTTTCTTTCAGCGCCAACGAAGAATAAAACAGTTAGGACTTACATACTTGGTTTATCCCGGGGCAATGCACACCCGTTTCAGCCATATGCTTGGTGCGCTCAACCTTATGGGACGCGCACTTGAGGTGTTGAAACAAAAGGGCATTGACATTACCGACAACGAAGCACAAGGTGCCAAATTGGCCATACTTTTGCACGACATAGGACACGGTCCGTTCTCGCACACAAGCGAGAGAGTTCTTGTAGACGTCCCTCACGAGACGCTTACCGAGATGTTTATGGAGAGGATGAACACTAACGGGCGGCTTGACACAGCGATATCTATTTTCAAAAATACTTATTCCAAACATTTTCTTCACCAGTTGGTTAGCAGCCAATTGGATATGGACCGCCTTGACTACCTTGGGCGAGATAGTTTCTTTACCGGAGTCAGCGAAGGTATTGTCGGTACCGACCGAATAATAAGTATGCTCAACGTTAAAGACGACGAACTGGTAGTTGATCAAAAAGGTATTTATAGTGTTGAAAAATTCATCATCAGTCGTCGACTGATGTACTGGCAGGTATATATGCACAAAACTGTTATTGCTGCCGACCAACTACTATTGAACATTTTCAAGCGCGTACGCCACATTTCCGAGCCCTGTCAAAACGACACCCTTCAATCTTTTTTCAGACATTTCTATTCCGAGAACGATTTCCGACAAACGCCAGAGCTTCTTGACAAGTTTGCAGAAATAGACGATGATGACATAACTGTGGCGGTCAAACAGTGGATGCATTCATCCGACGAGACGCTTCGTACCTTGAGTACAAACCTCATAAACCGCCATCTACCAGCCATCTCTTTCAGCAATACCCCGTTTTGCAATAAGGAAAACTCCTACATCTCTGGCACAGGAGAATTGAGGAATCGATCCTACGACTTTGCCGACCAAGAAATAAAAGTTCTTTTCAAAGACGGACGTTGCGTTGACATAAGTGAAGCCAGTGACCAACTTGACCGACATTTTCTTGAGAAGCAGGTCACAAAGTATTTTCATTTCTTTCCCAAGCCCATCACACAAAACTAATTATTGCGTCGCAAAAAAAATGAAAGTACACTTTATTGCCATTGGAGGTGCAGCCATGCACAGTCTGGCCATAGCCCTCTGTCGAAAGGGCATCGAGGTTACAGGCAGCGACGATGAGATTTTCGATCCCGCCAGGTCGCATCTCGCAGCTTGTGGCATTCTGCCACCCCAAGAGGGTTGGCATCCCGAACGCATCACCACCGACCTTGATGCAGTGGTACTCGGAATGCATGCCCGAACCGACAATCCCGAACTGCAACGAGCTCGCGATTTGGGATTAAAGATCTACAGTTACCCAGAGTACTTGTACGAGCAGTCGCGTCAGAAAACTCGCATCGTGGTGGGTGGCAGCCACGGCAAAACGACCACGACGGCCATGATACTGCACGTGTTGCGCCACTGTGGTGTTGATGCCGACTACATGGTAGGAGCTCAGATTAGGGGTGTAGACAATATGGTGCGACTTAGCGACACAGCCAAAGTAATGGTCATTGAAGGCGACGAGTATCTCACCTCGCCCATCGATCCCCGACCAAAGTTTCATCTCTACCACCCTCACATAGCCATACTTACAGGCATTGAGTGGGACCATATCAACGTCTTTCCAACATTCGACGACTACAGCAATCAGTTCGCCAAATTCATAAACCTCATCGAACCCGATGGCCACCTCATCTATTGCGAAGAGGATGCCACAGTAGTCAATATCGTAGAACAATCTTGCCCGACCAACATTGCATCGTCGCCCTATCATTGTCCGCCCTATCACATCAACAATGGGCAAACCCTCGTGCAACTCGGCGATGACACTTCCACCTTTACACCCATTCGGGTATTCGGGCGACACAATCTTCTTAACATTCGTGCTGCGCAAAAGGCATGTTCACTTTTAGGCATATCCGATGCCGATTTTGCACAGGCAATATCAACCTTTGAAGGAGCTGCCAAGCGTTTGGAATTGGTGCAAGCTAACGACAATTGTGCCGTTTACAAGGACTTTGCTCACGCCCCATCCAAACTACGAGCCACCATCAATGCCATGCGCGAACAATACCCACAACGCAAACTTGTTGCATGCATCGAGCTGCATACTTTTAGCTCGCTCACACAGCAGTTCCTCGGTCAATATCACGACACAATGGTCAATGCCGACGACCGCTGCGTTTACTTCAGCCAACATGCTCTTGCCTTGAAACGACTACCACCACTCGACCCACAGCAGGTATGCGACGCCTTTGGAGGCAATGTTTCCGTATTCACCGACACCGAAAGTTTATGCCAACACCTGCGAACTCAAACGTGGCACAACAGCAACCTACTTATGATGAGTAGTGGCACTTTCGATGGACTTGATATTCACCAGTTAGCATCAACGCTACTCAACCGTTAATCTAAACTTCAACCCCTTCATCTGCAACACTTATAAACAAAAAACCGAATGGAACAGTCTAAATTTGAGATAGGCGACAAAGTGAAATTCCTCAACGCCGTTGGTGGTGGCATTGTAAAAAAAGTGCAAGGCGGAATGGTATATGTTGAGGACGACACGGGCTTCGATATGCCGTTTCCACCAACAGCGCTCATCCGCATGGCCGACCAACAAGGGGCTGGCAAGGTGTTCAACACCGACCCGCAACCATCGTCTGCCCCAACACCCCAAGCCTCTCCCAGTGCTATAAAAGCTCGTCCCACAAAATCAGACCCAGACGACACCTCCGTACTCGAAATCATCGAAGAGAATCGCCGACTGCGCAGTCAGAATGCCAACCTACAAGACCAAATAAAACAACTGAAAAGTCAGGTGTTGTCGCTGCAACGCACCATTGCTCGCATCAGTTAGCCACCACCTTTTCTCATCGCCACAGCCAACAAAGCACATCATTATCACCCACCAGTCATGAGCCGACAAATCAGCATAGGAAATCTAACACTTGGGGGCGGAGCACCTGTGAGGGTGCAAAGCATGACCAACACCGACACCATGAACACCCACGCCACCGCAGAGCAAGCACTGAGGCTGGCCGATGCAGGGTGCGAAATGGTGCGCATCACTGCCCCCGATGTCAAAGCGGCCGAGAACCTGGGGCGCATCAAAGAGGAGCTGCTACGCCATGGCTGCACGGTACCACTGGTGGCCGACATCCACTTCAACCCTCATGCTGCCGAGGTTGCCGCCTCGCTGGTTGAAAAAGTGCGCATCAATCCAGGCAACTATACCGACCGTAACACAGGCAAGACTTTTTTCAGCGACCAAGAATACACCGACGAGCTTAAACGCATTGGCGACCGCATGAGCAGTCTCATATCCATCTGCAAGGCACACCACACTGCCATGCGCATCGGCACCAACCACGGCTCGCTCAGCGAACGTATCACCTGCCGCTATGGCGACACCCCCGAGGGCATGGCACAAAGTGCCATAGAGTTTGCCGATGTTTGCATGCAACAAGACTTTCACGACCTTGTGTTTTCAATGAAAGCCAGCAACGTGCGTGTGATGGTCGAGAGCACCCGACGCTTTGTGAGCCTCATGCAGCAGCGCGGCATGGACTATCCGATACACCTCGGTGTTACCGAAGCTGCCGACGGGATGCAGGCTCGACTGAAAAGTGCAGCTGGCATTGGGGCACTACTCATCGACGGCATCGGCGACACCATACGCGTGTCGCTCACCGAAGACCCCATTAACGAGATACCCGTTGCCTACGGCATCCTGCAAGCCGTGGGCGTGCGCATCACCAGCTGCGAATACATTGCATGCCCCTCCTGCGGCCGCACACAATACGACATCCAGCAGGCCTTGTCAGAAATCAAAGCTCGGACATCGCACCTCAAGGGACTGAAAATAGGGGTAATGGGATGCATCGTGAACGGACCGGGCGAAATGGCCGATGCCGACTATGGCTATGTAGGCTCGGGGGCTGGTAAAATCACTCTTTACAAAGGCAAAACAGTGGTGAAACGCGACGTTGACCAAAGCCACGCTGTCGACGAACTACTCCGCTTAATCGAACAAACCGAGCAATAGGCCGTCGGCCAGCGCTTACAACCGTCGCATCAGTCGGCCAACCATGTCGGCCTTCCATTGCGCAAAGGTGCCATCAACAATGCGCCTTCGAGCCTCGCCCACCAACCACAAATAGAAAGCCAGGTTGTGTATGGAGCAAATCTGCAATCCCAATATCTCCTCGGCCTTAATCAAATGGTGCAAGTAGGCAAGGGTGTATTCATTGTCGCACTGCGCTGCTCCGCCCGCTTGAATTGGTTCAAAACAAGTCTCCCACTTTTTGTTTTTAATGTTTATCGTCCCCTCGGGGGTAAACAACAAACCGTTGCGTCCGTTGCGAGTGGGCATCACACAGTCGAACATGTCAACACCGCGCTCTATGGCCTCAAGAATATTCACAGGCGTACCCACACCCATAAGGTAGCGCGGACGATTGGTGGGTAGTATTTCATTAACCACCTCTATCATGCTGTACATCACCTCGGTGGGTTCGCCTACCGCCAACCCCCCAATGGCGCACCCCTCGGGGTAGACCGAAGCAATATACTCGGCCGACTGCCGACGCATATCTTCAAACCGACACCCCTGAACAATAGGGAACAACGCTTGATGATAGCCATGAATGGGTTGTGTGGCATTAAAACGCTCCACACAACGATCAAGCCAACGATGAGTGCGTTCCATCGATTGACGGGCATAACGACGGTCGGCATCGCCTGGCGTGCACTCATCAAACGCCATCATAATGTCGGCCCCTATCACACGTTCTATATCCATCACCGACTCGGGCGTGAACATGTGCCTACTGCCATCAATATGACTTCTGAAAGCAACTCCCTCCTCCTTAATCTTACGATTAGCAGCAAGCGAAAACACCTGAAAGCCACCACTATCGGTAAGTATCGGGCGCTGCCACCCATTGAATCGATGCAATCCACCCACCTGTCGCAGCACATCACAACCTGGTCGCAGATACAGGTGATAAGTGTTGCCCAATATAATCTGTGCCCCAATATCGTCGCACAATTCATGCTGATGCACCGCTTTTACCGAACCGACAGTGCCCACCGGCATAAAGATAGGGGTTTGGATATCGCCGTGAGCCGTGTTGACAACGCCAGCTCGGGCGTTGCCACAAGTAGCCGTCAGCGAAAATGAGAGTCCGCGATGAGCAATTTCAGGCATATAACAAGTTGATAATACCTTGTAAAAACACCGCCAAAGCATTTTTATTGCCACCAAGGCAGAAATAAGTTTGTTGTGCCACCTACCCTTCCGCAGTCCACACCCAATGCAGAGAGAAAGCCCCACCACCACAATCCACAATCCCCACTTTGCTAACTGACTGCTGTCAAGATAATAACCCCCGATCTACTAAACATCAAGTAAGGCCGTTCTTCAGTTGTTCTTCAGTCAATGACTGAAGAACAACTGAAGAACGACTGAAGAACGGCCTTACTTGATCCCTACTTGATTCCTACCTTCTACCTACCAACACCCCTATAACAATGCAGTGGAAAAGTACAAAAGCGTGCAATATTCGCCATACAGCACACGTTTATGCGCTGTATGAACCAATTTATTCATCAACCGGGAAAGATTTTTCTTGAGCGAGAAGGCAAAGTAATAGCCGAAATAACCTACAGCGAGACAGAACCTGGAGTTTGCACCATCGACCACACCTTTGTTGACGACAGTCTGCGCGGACAAGGCATAGCTTCACAACTGGTGCAACTGGCCGTAGACGACATTCGCACAAGTGGCCGTGCCGTCAATGCCACTTGCTCCTACGCTGCAGCTTGGCTCACACGTCATCCTCTGCAATAGCATCTTTCCCTTTCGCCATAGATAAAGTCTCTCTTTGAGAACGACACTCAAAGGGTGGTGTTGTGTACCATTGTCCCCTCCTCGGGAGGGGACAATGGGGTGGGTCTATGCCTCATCATTTGCAGCCACACCTGGCTATCTTTCACCCATCCATACCCCACCATGGAGGGGTAGGGGTGGGTCTTACGCGTCAGTGCTTTAGGAAATTGTCAATGACGAGATAGTTGTTTTGGGGAACATCGGTGATTACAACGTCGCAATGCTGCACTCCCATGTTGTGGCACCAGTCGATGAGTAGTTGCCGCATTGGATCGAAATCGTTCGGCTTCATGGGGTTGATTTCAAGGAAGAGCACTTCGAGGTCGCTCATGTCGTCGGCAATAGGAGCGATTGCAGTCTGCTGTCCGACCGTTATAGAGGTTATACCCGTGTACACTCCCGTTTGCGTTTTCTGCCACGACTTGACGTGGTACAGATAGCCATCGGTGAGGATGATGAGGATGTTGCGATAGCCTTCACGGATGCATTGATTCTTGGCCGAATGGTTGAAATAGCCCCACACGTCGGCTCCTACCCATTGCTTTTTGGCAATGGCGGTGGTGTATATCTGCTCCAGCGACTGGCTCCATGTTGCGGGCATCTGCAGCAAGGTCTGTTGATGCTTTTTGACTTGACCCAACTTTTTCCCATTGCCGAAACGTAGATCTACCGTGAGGTTATCTTGCAATTGCTGGATGTTGTATAGGTTAGGACTGGGATAAAAGAACACGCGCATCACGTCTTCGGTCATCAATCGGTGCTGCACTTGCCGTTGTATGAACCAGTCACGGAGGTGAGCTATGATGGTTGTATCCTTCTCCATTTGGGGTATATTGTCGTTTGGACCCTTGGCAATAAGGCGGTCGGAGAGGTCGAGCATGACAGATATATTCAGTGGTTGCACGGCTGGGGCTGCAGATGCACTTTTTGCTTCAGCTTTGTCTTTCTTCGATGAGAGGCCGATGGCCAGCACGATGCCAGCCACCACCGCCACGGCGGCCACAGCAATGATGGGTTGTCTGCGTAGTTTCATAATGCGATTGATTGTTTTGAGATTATTCTTTATTCATCCATTTGTGTACTGCATCCAACTCCTGTTCGTACACCTCCTTAAGGGGCTTCGTATCCCTTTCGGCCATTGCGAAGAAGGCAGCCCAGCCTTGGTAGTGGTCGGCCAGTACTTTCTCGATGAGCGCATAGTCGTAGCGCACATGAGTGAGCAACTCGTTCTCCTTCTTCTTGATGTCGGCTTTGAGTTGGGCTATCTTTTGATTGATGGTAGATAACTCCTTTTGAATATTATCGACAACGGATTGTGCATCGTCGAGGTCGCGGCGTATACCTTCTATCTCGTATTTATTGTTAGTCAGGCGGTCGTAGCAGTTCATAACGAAACTGAAGGCGAGACCCCAGATGACATACGACACAAAGCCGCAGAAGATAACTATCCAAAAGTCCTCCTGAGAAAAAGCAAGTTTGATGGAATAAGGGGGTAATGGAACGAACGATATTACCACATCGGTGTCGTAGAACGCTTTGCTAATCTTGTAAGCAAGCAGGAAGTCGAATGCGAAGGTGATTAGATAAAGCAGTATCGTCTTGAGGTAACGTTCAAATCCTTTGGACATAATACTAAAACCGTGCGCCACATAGCCGAGTGCCAAGAATATCACGGGCATGAATAAGCAAAAGCAACCTTCGAAGAAGCTCGAGCGGAAGGCATCAACGACGGCATTGCCATCGAACATCGCAATATTGAGGCTTTCGCCAACATCAAAGTCGCGGAAGAAAGCCGAGTAGGCAGTAGAGGAATAGAAGATGAAAAGGTAGATGGTGAGCAACGCAACGATGGTAACGCCAATCAGGAAGTTGAGCCGAACGGTCTTTTCGCGATTTACCATGCCGTGTTGCGCTTCGTCCAGCTTGAGCCGAAGTGTGGCTACTTGATGCTTGGCGATGTCGAGCTTTTGCTGGGTATTCTCCTGCTTACCTTGCTCGGCCGAGAGATCTCCTTCCATAGCTATCTTCTCGCTGTTGAGGCGTTGCTTCATCTGATCTTGCAGCTGTTGGTCGAGTTCCTGCGAGTGGCGCACCCGATGAAAACAGGAGGTGAAGCCTGCCCGATAGGCGGTAATATCTCCATTTGCCTGGCCAGCCTCGGTGATGCCGATCATTTTCCAGTTTACATTTTGCGACACCACGATATCGCCTGTCGCCGTGGTGCCTGCCACGCGAAGACCTTGTGGCGTGGGCTCTTGTTTAGAGCCAAATAGTTTTTTTAGACTTAAAGCCATAGTATTGCGTGTTGTGGTTATTCAGAGAATGCCTTCATCAAATCTTCGTGAGAGAGGTGCTGCTCGGCCTTTTCGAGTAGCAGGTCTATCAACGGTTTCACTTCATCGGGTTGCACGCCAAAGCGCAGTGCAAATCGCTCCATCATCTGCCTCTCTTCATCCACCACCTCGCCATTGGCCCAAGCGATAAGCGCAAAGTCGTAGAGGTAGAGTATCTTTTCCTCTTCGGTCGGCGGAATATAGAATAGGATGTCGTCCGATAGTAATAGCCTATCGAACTCTTCTTGTTTGACGTTGTAGAACTCTTCACCGATTCGGTAGAGTTCTATCTTCTCTCTCTGATATACCTCACCATCAGCCATCACCATACTGTAGAGGTTGAGAAAGTGCGATTTCAAGCCTTCGTTCATATGAATTTCCTCTACGCCCAATCCTCCAAGCGATTGTCATTGGGTTGTAAATAAAACGTACGATAACAAGAAAGGCATGAGGATTGTGTACTTCTCAAGTCCGTCTACTTATCCGGCATCGCCAAACGCCTTTGTGGGAACGGATTTATGGGAACAACTCTCTCACGCCTGACGGTATGCTTTGGAATGTAGCATACACAAACAAGCGAAAGCAAATATTGCTCTGTCCTCCCACATAATATTGGCGATATTTGATAAGTAGGGACAAAATCAGTAATGCTTTCTTGCATCATCATGGCTTACTATTCTCTCTCGTAAGCGAATGCAAAAGTATAAAAAATTAGCATGTAAACAGGATATTTCTTATCCATTAGGCATGAGATTTCTTATAGAGTCTTTCCCCCTGGTGTGTCATGTCATATCCACACTTTGTCTTTGCTCTGCATAGAACATGTTTTTGTCTGTGAGGAGATTATATAAACTGGAATTGCGTTTTTCGGCACTTGCTTCCTCAAGAGATACATACCTGCATTAACATGTATTTGGCGTTGCCATTAGTAAACGTATAGGATAAGAGTATACTTGTATCCTGCGAAACAGTGTATAATGACATGGCTGCGTATTGGATACACGACTTTGCATTAGACAGCACGTGTTCGGGCTATCCGCTCTATGTGCTTGTTGATAAGGACTTGAATTGTCAGTTTTCCACGCCCTATGAGGATATAGAAATCATGGCAAAACGGAAATAACTTTTGCCAGTTTAGAAATAATGTATCTTTGCACCAACAAATAGGGGCGAGCCCTTGTGGCCGCACCGCCCTTAAGCCCTGCATGTGTGGGGTTTTCGTATTTATAACACCTCTATTAACTCATCTCCCTTTCACGCTAAATACTAAAAAACTTATAGCCTTTACGCTTCAACTCATAAATACGCCTGCGTATTGCCGCTGTGTCCTGCTCTAATTCAAAAACAACATATTCTGCGTTTGGGTATTCTATATCCCATTTTGCATAATTCACTGTGTTTCCAGCCCCCTTTGTTTTCTTTAGGTCTGCGCAGTGTCCGTCAATCAGTATATCATAGCTGCCGTCGGGGCGTTGGGTATCATCAAGGTGTTGCACAACGAATCCATGCCTTGCCAGTACATTGCACATGGCTTGCTCTTTGGTGTACTTTGCCATTCCCTGCTTGTTTTTTAGCTTGTGCAATTTGCCCTATGTCGGTTATTAGTTTGCCATTTCCGTCACTGCAAACGCCAAAGTCTCCCAACTTATATATATTCCCCTATCCAATCAAGATCTATCCATATACAACCTTGTGATAATTAAATCTTGGGGTTTTCCAATTGTCGCTATCTCTTAAGTATACAAAACTTCTATATGCTTCTTGCTTCTGTTTGAGCATACATTCAGACTTAGGATTTGGTTGTGGCTTCTCCACTTCATCCGTCGGGCTGGTTCTTGCAGAGGGTGGCTTTGTTGCACATGATTTTGCCACAACTCCTTTTATTATGGCTTCTTTCACCTGCAAGTTATCCCCACACAACACATGCATTCCCTTCCTGCTTGATATTCGGTCTCAATAATCTTTTCATACTGCAAACACCTCGTGTTGATAATTGAAAAATTTTCCCCATATCCCACGAGGTACATATTCCATTATCGAATGCACATGTTTTTTCGGTGGGCAGCATGCTTTGGCTTGTTAGTACTGAGGCTGCTTTAGATTGTAGTAGGTGGCTTTGCTGTACGTAATTTTGCTGCAACGCCTTTTATCATTGCTTCATTCACTTGCAAGTTATCCACCAACAATACGTTCATTCCCCACCTGCTTGGTATTCGGTCTCAATAATCTTTCCATACTGCAAACACCTCGTGTTGATAATTGCAGCCAATATTCAAGGAAACTGTACACCTAATGTTGATCATTATTATTGCCCTCTATTTTCCAACGGGCAATAACACAGAGTGTGGAGAGAAGATAGATAG
>JAFVBC010000033.1 GCA_017480185.1 Bacteroidales bacterium | reverse complement strand
TTCTTCAGTTGTTCTTCAGTCATTGACTGAAGAACAACTGAAGAACGACTGAAGAAATGCCCTACTTGATACCTATTTGACCCGCTGTTGTGCAGATGGTGAATGGGCGTTGCAAAGTTGATGGTGGGTGGATGGCTCCATGTGCGATGGGCGCTTTCAAAAAACGATTTCGCGGTTTGTTTGTCAGACAGTGCGCGACAGGTGGGCGATGGGGTAATGGTCGTGTATTCAGTGTTTTACGTTTTGCCGTAACTCATTTTATTTGTATGTCAAAAAAAAATTGTTTCTTTGCAGCCGATTTTAATAATTTTTAACATCATGAAAATTCTCGGAACTGGAAGTGCATTGCCAAAGAAAACCGTCAGCAACGACATGCTGTCGGAGTTTCTTGACACCAGCGACGAGTGGATTACTACTCGCACTGGCATCAAATCGAGGCAAATTATCACCGACGAACGTTTTGAAGACCTTGCGGCTTTGGCCGGCGAACGAGCCATACAGGCTGCCGGATTGAGCGCCGACGACATAGACTATATCGTTTGCTCCAACGTGGCCAATTGCTACATCACCCCATCGCTGGCCAGCTTGGTACAGGGTTTGCTGGGCATAAAGGGTCCATCCTGCCCAACGATGGATATCAACTCGGCTTGTGCCGGATTTGTCTATGGTTTAGACCTTTGCGACGCTTTGTTGCAAACCTCGCGTGCGTCGCACATACTGTATGTGTGTGCCGAGGAGGTAACGCGATTTGTCGACTGGAATCAGCGCGAAACATGTGTGCTGTTTGGCGACGGCGCAGGCGCAATGGTGCTTGGCAAAGGCGATAATCTTTTGTCGTGCAAACTCACATCGGTCCCCATGGCCGATGTCATCACCTACCGTCTGCCCCTTGAACCCACGCCTTACGAGACTGGCGAGGGAATAGACACCCACTTGCCCATGCAATTGAAAGGCCGTGAAGTGTTTCGCAACGCTGTCAACTGTGCCCAACGCGACATTGCCGACGTGATTGCAAAGGCTGGTCTGACGGCCGACGACATAGACCACTTCTTGCTGCATCAGGCCAATCTGCGCATCGTTGAGGCCATACGCGAGCACATGGGGCTGCCCGAAGAGCGTTTCCACAGCAACATTCAGCGCAGGGGCAACACCTCATCGGCCAGCATACCCATACTGCTTGACGAGGTGGTGCGCGAGGGAAAAATAAAACGGGGCGACTTGTTGCTCTTCGACGGCTTTGGCGCAGGCTTTGTTACCGGTGCCGCCGTAGTGCGCTACTAAACCCTTAACCGTTTTTTCAATTATTGTTCAACCCAAATAAAGACAATTAAGCACATGAGAAAAGTATACATCACTGGCGTTGGATGCGTCACCCCACTCGGCAACAGTATTGCCGACCTTTGGAACAACCTGATAAATGGTGTTTGTGGCATTGGATATATTGAGCAGATAGACCGCGAAAATCTGCCCGTGAAAATAGCCGCAGAGGTGAAAAACTTTCACCCCGAAGAGTTTGGTATAGACAAGGCAATGATTCGCCACAACGACCTTTTTGCCCTCTATGCCCTGGCCGCCGCCAAGCAGGCAATGGACGACAGCGGTCTGAAGGTGGGCGACGACATTGATCCGCGCCGTTTTGGCACCGCCATTGGATCGGGCATTGGCGGAATAAAAACCTTTGAAAAAGAGCACGCCAACAAAATGCAAAACGGCCTGCGTCGCATCTCTCCGCTATTCATTCCCGAAATGATTGCCAACATTGCAGGTGGCAACGTGGCCATAACCTACAACGCTCAAGGCCCCAACCTGCCTGTCGTAACAGCCTGTGCCACTGGTACACACTCGGTTGGCGAAGCCTATCGCCTCATCAGAGAAGGTCGTGCCGATGCCGTCATCACAGGCGGCGCCGAGGCAGCAATATGCGAAATGGCAGTTGGCGGCTTCTACAACTGCAAGGCACTCACCTCGGCCGACGACCCAATGGCAGCCTCGTTGCCATTCGACAGCCGCCGTCGGGGCTTTGTACTCGGTGAAGGCTCGGGCATAATGATACTTGAGAGCGAAGAATTGGCTCGCCGTCGTGGCGCAAAAATCTACGCCGAAGTGTGTGGCTATGGCAACACCTGCGATGCTCACCACTACACAGCCCCTCACCCCGAAGGTCGCGGTGCCGCCGAAGCTATACGCCTGGCTCTCGAAGAAGCCTCGTTCCGCTCGGGCGAAAACCTGTATATCAACGCCCATGGCACAGGCACTCCGCTCAACGACAAGGGCGAGACTATGGCCATAAAGAAAGCAATGGGCGAGGCCGACGCGCGCAAAGCAGTTATCAGCTCCACCAAATCAATGCACGGGCACATGCTCGGTGCCACAGGTGCCGTTGAACTCATCATCAGCGCCCTTGCACTTAAAAACGGCATCATCCCACCAACCATCCACCTTGATGAGCCCGATCCCGAGTGCGATCTCGACTATACACCAAACCATGCACGTCAGTGGCAGGCCGATATAGCCATCAGCAACTCGTTGGGCTTCGGTGGTCAAAACGCCTGTGTGGCCTTAAGAACCGTAAAATAAACAATCATGGACAGAACAGAAATTAAAACATTCCTGCCCCATCGTGAGCCCATGTTGCTCATAGACGACGTGGTGATGGAAGGCGACGAAGCCATAGCCCACTACCACGTTCGCGGCGACGAGTTCTTCCTGCAAGGACATTTCCCTGGAAATCCTGTAGTCCCTGGGGTCATACAATGCGAAATCATGGCACAGGCATCGTGCATCCTTGTACGCGACGAGCTTGTTGGTCGCACCCCACTCTATAGTGGAATCAACAACGTGCGCTTCCGCAACCCCGTTCGTCCGGGCGATACCCTTGAGTTGCGCGCCCGTATCACCAATCGCCGTGGCATGATATTCTTTGTGTCGGCCAAAGCATCAGTGGCAGGAAAACCTTGCTGCTCTGGAGAATTAACATTTGCCCTCATTGATAATCCAAAAGAATAATGAAACTTCTTGAAAACAAAATAGCCCTTATTACCGGCGCATCGCGCGGTATAGGCAAACGCACAGCCCAACTCTTTGCCGAACATGGCGCCACGGTTATCTTCACAGACCTGAAAGAAACCGAAAGTAGCAGCGCACTTTTGGCCGAGTTGCAAGCCCTGCAACCCAAATCAACTTTCATCGCCTCCAATGCCGCCAACTACGAAGACACGCTGAAAGTAGCCGAACAGGTGCAAAAAGAATTTGGCCGTATTGATGCACTGGTCAACAATGCAGGTATCACACGCGACACCTTGTTGCTCCGCATGAGCCCACAAGACTGGGATTTGGTGCTTGAAGTAAACTTGCGTTCAGTGTTCAACTACTGCAAAGCTTTTGCCCCGATGATGCTCAAACAGCGTTCTGGTTCAATCATCAACACCAGTTCTGTGGTAGGTGTGAACGGCAATGCAGGCCAGTGTAACTACTCGGCTTCGAAGGCCGGCATAATAGGCTTCAGCAAAAGTTTGGCCAAGGAACTTGGATCGCGCGGCATAAGATGCAACGCTGTAGCTCCAGGCTTTATAGAAACAGTCATGACACAACAAATGCCAGAAGAAGCGCGTGCAAAGTGGCTCAATGACATCCCCCTACATCGTGGAGGTACAGAACTTGACGTAGCCCGTACATCGCTGTTTCTTGCATCAGACTTGTCGGAATATATCACTGGGCAAGTTATATGTGTAGACGGCGGTATATCGCTATAAGTAGTAAGTAAAATGAAATTTTAGTCCGTTTGCTGGCCTATCGGCTATGGCCGATAGGCCAGCAAACATTGTATTTATAACGATGGAATTTAGACTGAAATACGACGAAATAGACTCGTTCATAGAGCAAAAAACTGGCAGAAAGATAGGTTTAAGCTTTGCCAGCGAGCATTGTGTACATGTGGGCATGGATGTAAATGTGCTGATGAAGAGTATGACCATGGGACTTGACATCAGTGTCGACCGCATTGAGGGCTCGGATATATTCCTATCATATAGTGGTGGAATGGGGATAGAGTTTATGGTAAAGACGGCTTTACAGCACGCCAAGAACCAACCAGGTGGCGACGTTGTTGAGATTTTAGACGGTAATCGTTTGTTGTTGGCTCTTGGAAAAAATGCTCAAGCGGGTAGTTTGTTGAGCCGAGTAACGCTCAACGATGTGCGTTTCGACGAGAAATATGCCATTGTTGATTTCACGCCCAAGGTGTGAACCACAAGGTATTGCAATACTTTCCATGCTACTGGGTGGTGTGAATTATATGGTATTGCAATACTTTACGTACTGCTGGGTGGTGAGAGCCTTTAGGCGTTGTGATATTTTTCGTGCCGCAGGATGGTATGAGCGCGGTATAATTGTTCGACGAAAAATAGACGCACCATTTGGTGGTTGAATGTCATCTTTGCAAGCGACAGGCGGAGTGGAACGGTGTTGTATACCTGTTGTGAGAAACCGTAAGCTCCTCCGATTATGAAAGAAAGGTTTCTTATGCCTGCGTTTTGCTGACGGAGAATCATTTCGCTGAATTGCACCGATGTCAAAAGTTGGCCATGTTCGTCGAGCAGGACCGCTGTTTCGTTGTTTGAGAGTTGTTTCAGTATCAGTTCTCCTTCGCGTTTCTTTATCTCTTCGGGCGATAGTGTTGCCGAATTCTTCAGCGATGGAATGGTGTGGATGGCGAAGTCGGTATAGTGTTGCAGCCTACTTGCATATTCTTCTATGCCAACTTGAATGTACGCTACATCGGTTTTGCCCACGGTTATGAGGCGTATCTTCATGGCATCAACCTGTTTAAGAGTATTTTTGCTGCAATTCCGCGCGCCTTACCTATGCGGAAGAAGGGTGTTTGAACGCTACCAAACGAGCGGTAGAAATGTTCGATGCCAGGATCCATACTGCCCTCAAAGTCGAATGCTTGGGTGAGCGATGACAGGTGGTCAATCATTTGCCACACCAGTAGCGACATGCTGTTGCGTGGTGCATCGGGGCTTATGGCCGACATCAGCGAGTGGGCGCAGCGGTTGTCGTACACTACAAAGCGCGCTGCCACAAGGCTATTACTGCCATTGCGCAACCCCCAAAGCATAGCCTGTTTGCGTTGCAATGCGTCGGTGCAGACGTCGACAATAAATTTTTCTGGAAGAAGGTCGTTCCCTGAGCGGCGTTGCCAGTAGCGTTGGTGCATGGTGGCAAACTCTTGTGGGTTCACATCGGTGTCGGTGTGCAGTTGGCTGGCTGCTGCATCAAGGCCTTTGCGCCGTTCTTTGTAGGCTGCAGCGCGAAGGTCTTTGGGATTGGAAATGTCGGGCAGGATGTAGGTGTAGCGTGTTGTTTGACGATAGTTGTGCCAGTAGTAGGGTAACCAGTTGGTGAACAGAGGTGAGCATTGTTGCAAATAGAGGTGTACGTTTAGGTTGTCTATGCGCTCAACAAGTTGTTGAGTGTAGTCAATCTGCTCTGTTGGTGTGAGTGTATCGGAGAGCCACGGGCCACAGAATTGCGTCAGTGGGGGTTGAATTATGAGGCGAAGCCCCATTTTATGGCGCAACAGGTAGGGTAGGGCAGCCACTGGTCGACCGTCTTTTTCTACCAACACGACGTTCCATTGCTTACCCTGACACACGGTTTGCAACCACCAATGTTGCTGAAACAGTGGTATGTTGCTTCCCTCGGCTTCGCACAACAGGCGGTAGCGTTCTGTGTCGGTCACTGTATTTTTATGCTGACGCGATTGTTGGCCACGCGACCTTCGTAGGTGTTGTTATCGCCTATGGGGTCGCTGTCGCCTTTGGCTTCTATCTCAATGCGGGTGGCTTTTATTCCGCGTGTTTGCAGTGCTTTCTTTATTTCCGTGGCGCGTTGACGCGACAGGCCGATGCAATATTCTGGTGTGCCTTGGTTGTCGGCATAGCCCAGCAGTAGCACGCCTTTCCTTTCGTTGTCCTGCAAGTAGGCGGCCAAATCGTCAATCTCGGTCGTCCACGAGTCTAAAATAGTGGCATCGTTTGGCAGGAATTTTATGTCGGCAAAGGTGCGAGTGCCCTCGTTGGGGTCGGGGAAGAAGCTACGTTTCTTACTTCCAAAGTAGAAAAGCAAGCCCACGCGGATAAGTTCGTCGGAGGTGAAGGTGCTGTAGTAGTTTGCACCTTTGAAGTAGCGAAAGTCTATTTCGGCAATTTGGAAGTTGGTCTTGTTGCGAAAACCCTTTGCTGTCATCCATGTTTTGAATTTTTCAAGGTAGGCTTGTGCTTCGGTGCGGCCTTGTTTTTCAAGTTCTTGACGGCGTCCGAGGTCAAGCACGTCGGGGTTTACGGCATAGATGATGCACATCTGCAGCGATGCACGGCTCATTTTTTCCAAGAAGTTTATCACAGGTTTCATCTCGCCCCAGTCGTAGTCCTTCTTTGCATTGAGACGGTTGAACTGTGCGTAGTCGTAGGGGATGTAGTAAAAATTGGGCGATTTGGTGGAGAATTGGGTGAATTTGTTGATGGTGTAGAACGTCGAGTCGCCCTTATCGTTGCATTCCAATTCGCGTATTTTTTGCCTACCCTCGACAAACACCTTGTTTTTCGAGTTTTTGCCTTTTGCTTTGTTTTGTGCTGTAGCCCCACTGGCCACAAGCAGCATGAGGAAGACAATCGCTATTGTTTTTTTCATCTTGTGCAGAGTTTGTTTGGTGGTGTAACGTTGATGCGAGTGTTTTATTGTTGCTCGGTGTCGACGAGGGTGCCTTTTTCGCACATCACCACTCGGGCGGGGTACTTGTCGATCATCATAAAGTCGTGGGTGGATATGAGCATGGCTGTGCCCGTGTTGCGGTTGATGTCGAGCAGCAACTGCATCGTTTCGGCCGATGTCATGGGGTCAAGATTACCTGTGGGCTCGTCGGCCAAAAGCAGTATAGGGTTGTTTATCAGAGCCCGAGCAATGCCCACGCGCTGACGTTCGCCCTCAGAAAGGCGTGTTGGCATGGCATCAAGTTTGTCAATCAGCCCCACAGCGCGCAGTGTGCGGTCAATCTGAGCCTCTATCTCGTTGCGCTTTATCCAACCAGTGGCGCGCAACACGAACTCAAGGTTGGCATGCACGTTGCGGTCGTCGAGCAGCCTAAAGCTTTGGAAAATTATGCCTATGCGTCGGCGTAGGATGGGGATGTGTCGCCGACGGATGTTCACCACGTCGTAGCCACACACCTGTGCCGTGCCACGCTCAATCTCTTGATCGGCATAGAGGCTCTTCAGCAGACTGGTTTTTCCAGCACCGCTCTTGCCTATCAAGTAGACGAATTCTCCTTGATGGATGGTGAGGTTGACATTGGTGAGCAGCGCGCCACTCTCGTTGTTTATGCACACGTCGCGCAACTCCACGACGGCTTCGTTGGTCTTCTCTTGCATTTGATGGGTGGGTGTTGTGGATTGTTGCAAAGTTATGTTTTTACATGGAAATGAGATGCATCGTGGTGTGGTAGTTTTCAACAGTGGTGTGTTAAGAGGGTGGAGGCAACGACGAGCGGCCGACCACAGGCGGCCGCTCGTCTCATGGCAGCCTCTTGTTCGTATCAAGTAGGGCAGTTCTTCAGTAGTTCTTCAGTTGTTCTTCAGTCA
>JAFVBC010000032.1 GCA_017480185.1 Bacteroidales bacterium | reverse complement strand
TTCTTCAGTTGTTCTTCAGTCGTTGACTGAAGAACAACTGAAGAACGACTGAAGAACGGCCTTACTTGACCCCTACTTGCTCCCTGTTTGACACCCACAATGGCGGTGCCTTGTGAGGCTCGCTTATATTAAGAATATATAACATTCATTCGGAAATAATGTGTAAATTTGCAATCTCGTAACTCGACAATATTTTTTTCAATGATGAGAAAACTTTTTCTGACGCTGATGTGCGCAATGCTGTCGGCGGTGGTGTGTGCCCAAGAGGGCGAGGTGTCGCTCAATAAGCAATACCACGAAGCAATAATAGAGTATCTGAATCAAGACGTGAAAGCACGCCAAAAGGAGATGCAAAAGCGTGCTCAACAGATGCTTACATCGTTGCCCAACAATCAGAAACTATATGATGAGACGAAGATAAGCGTGCGCACCTCGTTGGCCGAAGGTCAGAAAGAGGACGGATCGGCCGAATTGAATCTTGTTTACAACATCAGTTACAACTGTCGCCACCTGGAGGGCATAACCGACGATTATGCTCTGGGAATGTATGCGTGGGACAGTTCGAATAGTTGCCGTGCCATCTGCACGCTGACAAAGACATTTGTCGAGACGATGATGGACGACATCTTCCGCGCAGGAAAGCATGTGTCGGTGCGCATCCACTCCACCACCGATGGTACCGAGTTTGTAGGGGTGATACCCTATAAGGGAGAATATGGCGATTTTCGCTACTGCCCTGTAACATTCAACGGCGAGGACATACGCATCTCGGTCGACACCAAGACAGGCATTCGCAACAACGCTCAATTGGCCTACATACGTGCCCAATCTATCAAACAGTTTTTGGAAAACGATGTGCGCAACCTGCAACGCACGGCCAACGATTGGAAGATTATCACACAATCGTTTAGCGACACTGGGGCACAATTGCGCCGTTCGAGCATCGAACTGATTGTGCACGACGCTTTTAGCGAACGCATACAGACCATGACGGCCGATAAGATACAGGATGAGTATGTTGACTTCAACATTCCGCTCACCATGCAGACCTACGACAACGCCTACGTGCTGATTATTGCCAACGAAGACTACGACAACACGTTTCTACCCACTGTGCCATACGCAGCCAACGATGGCGACATATTGAAACAATATTTTGTGCGTTCGGTTGGCGTACCAGAACGGCAGGTTAAAGTGCTACACAACGCTTCGAAAGCCACCATCATCAACGACGGCATTAAGTGGCTCACCGACTTGTCGCAAGCGGTGGCAGGCAAAGGGGCTAACGTGCAACCCGAGGTGGCCGACATCTATGTGTACTTTGCTGGTCATGGCATCGTGGGGCACGACGGACAGGCCTACCTGCTACCCAACAGCATCAATGCCGACGGTATAGCTGCTCTGCAGGGCAAAGCCAAGAAAGGGTGCTCGCTGAAGAAGAAAAGCAACCAATCAGCCGATGGTTCCAACCTGCACGACATCACCTTAAGCAAGAAAGAAATGAACCGTCTGACAGCACAGTGCATTGCCATCGACACGCTTTGCTCGATGCTGCGCGGCAAAGATAAACGCAACCTCTACCCTATCAACCGTCTGACGTTGATTGTGGATGCCAGTTTTGACGGACGCGACCGAACCGACAAGCCCATGCTTCGTGCCGACAAGTTGCCTTTCCAAGACAACAACGGCAAAAAAGCTAAACGCAAAGCCAATAAGAATAGCGACGCTATTGTGCTGTTGGCAGCCGCTTACAACAAGACCGCCTTTGCCTACGACACTCAACACCACGGGTTTATGACCTATTTCCTGCTCAAAGAGATTAAAGCACAGGCTGGTCAGAACGACAATTTGACCTACGGCGACATCTACGAAAGCGTGCAACGCAACGTCAACAAGGAGTCGGCTTTGCAGGGCAAATGGCAAGAGGTGAGCGGTTTTGTGGATGGCAAGTACATCATCGAGTGGAAACAGCTGAAACTGAAATAAGCCACACGACCCACGCAAGTTACGTATAGAAAATGTGCGCCCCGTTGCCGTATGGCAACGGGGCGCACATTTTAGCCTCTTTTAGTCTGCTCTTACCAACAGCAGATTAGTTGATCGGTTGCACGTTGCGACGCAATTGTTCTATGTCAAGTTGCTGATAGGTCATGGCCGAGGTGTCGGTAAACAGCTTGCGGTTGGCATTGTATGTCTCGCGGTCGTAGTCGGCAGCCTTATCAAAAAGGCTTTGCGCTACAACACGTTTCAATTCGTCGTAGGGTAGTTTGCCATCGGCATAGCGTTTTATATCCTTGGCCGAGAGGTATTTCTCCACTTTTTGATAGCGCACACTGTCAAGCATGCCCTCGGAATCAACTGCCTTGTCGAGTTCTGGGAAGTTGACCCACGACGTGATGGTGGTTTCCAACAGATGTAGATGACGGCGTTTTTTGTCGGAATAATAGCCCAGATAGGCATGGCAAGGCTCGACAAAAATCACTGGTTTTATGCCAATCTTGCGTAGTATTGATGCGAAAAACACACAGGCATCTATGCAGTTGGCCTGACGTGTGTTGTACACCTCGTCAAAGAAACGAATGTGCTGCACATTGGCATTGGGCGATGGATTGGATGTGCAACTGATGGATGAATAGGTGATGCCACGATTGAGCACATAATACCAAATGGCAAATACCTGCTTATTAACCTCGGCTTCTGTGCCTTGATACCCAGCCAACCTCGACACATTGCCCTGCTCAATTACCTCGGTAAGTATCTGTTCTATTACGGGATGATCTTCGTTGACGTAGGCTGCAAACAGCCAACGATAGTCGACCGTTTGTCCGTTTGCCCTCAACGACAGCGGACACTCGTTGACGGTACGGTAGTTGAGGTGAAGGTTCTTCACATCTACTTCTTCATCGTTAAGAAAAAGGGTAAAGGTGAGGTCTACAGCCCCCACCTGACGCAACTTGCGCAACTGGTCGTACTTCCACTTAAGCGTTGGCGTAAAGGTGTAGGTTTGACCATGGTGAGGCAGCACTTCTTGAAAGATGGTTACGTAATTGAGCGACGATGAGTCAACCACCACACGAAGCACACAGTTGTCGCGAGGAGCCGTGAGTGAAATCTCAAAGGTGGCCTGTCGGCTATCGGCACTGGCGTTGTTGAGCCCAAGTATGAGCGATGGGTAAAGTTGCCCGTCGAAAAGTGGATCGTAAGCCACCGAGAAATCAACCTGTCGGGGGTCGAACATCTTGTTGTTCTTGTGGCAAGAGCAAAGCAGAATGAGTGGAAGTGTAATAAGCAGTATGCTACGTTTCATTGCACAATGTCGGGGTTGTGTTGAACAAAGTCGGCCCACTGGCGTTTCGACGATTTACCAGACTTGTGTTTTATGCCTAATTCTTGGCGCACACCAGCTATGGGATTGCTAAGCTGCATGTGGCAAGTATAGGCCACTGCCAGTGCGTCGGTGGCATCAAAATAGTGTGGATGGTCGTCAAAGCACAATATGGATTGCAGAAGTGTCGCCACCTGGTCTTTCGACGCATTACCATTGCCGGTAACGGTCTGCTTTATCATAGCGGGCTCATATTCGGCGTATGGCAACTCGCGCAATATGGCCGCTGCTATGGCCACCCCTTGTGCTCGTCCCAACTTGAGCATAGATTGCACGTTTTTACCAAAAAAAGGAGCCTCGATGGCTAAAAAATCGGGGTGAAAGCCATCGATAAGACGCAAGGTGTTGTGAAAGATGGTTTTAATGCGCTGACTAAAGTCAGGCATACGCTTCAAATAGAGCACATCCATAACCACGATGCGTGGTTTGGGAGCATCGGTGTCGAGTATGCTATAGCCCAGTATTTGTGTGCCTGGGTCGATGCCGAGTATCAGCATTTGGAGACTGAAAGCACAAACTTGTTGTTTACCTTGCCTCGGGTGAAGTATAGCACCAGTGTGTAGACAGCCAGCAAGCCAAGTGCAGATACTATTATAAATACCTCTTTCACTCCCATAACCGACAAGACGATGATGACAGCCAGCATGACGATGGATGGCACAACGTAGGCGATGAGGACAGCCAACAGTCCATGCTGTTCGTCTATTTGTATGTTCACCACTTCGTCTTTCTTATATTGTTGCCAATCGGCAGTAGGTACCTCAACAATTTTATTTTTGGATTCGGCGAAACCACATCTGCTATGAGCCTGACACGATGCGCAGGCACTCACAGCTTCCATTTCGGCCACAACCAACCCCTCTCTGACATCAGTAACCTTGCCAAGGTGGGTTGCTATTCTGTCCAATTTCTCCATGCTACTATTCCTTTACAATTTTTTACACATTTGCCTTTTAGGTTCATTTTCATAAACTGCCCCCCGTATACGACATCGGCTCGGCCCCACTCAAAAGGAGAAGCAGCATCGAATATGAATGGTATGTAGACCTCGCCCTTTTTGTTGATATAGCCCCAGCCACCATCGTACTTAACTGATGCAAATCCCTGCGAGAATTGATATCCCTCGTCGAAAAGAAAAGGTATGACAAGGTTGCCGTCGTAGTCGACATAGCCAATCTTTCCATTCTTCTCGACAAGGGCTAAACTGTCGCAATAAAAGAATTTGCGTCCCTTGGTGGTCTTGTCGGTATACTCGATGGGTGTGATTTCTCGACCTGCAGTATCTATGATACCATAATACTCGCCCAGTTTCACCACCGCTCGTTCGCCCACAAAGGCACTAACCTCATCGTATTTACACGGTATAACCTCGCGTCCCTTGGGGTCAAGATAGCCATATTTACCATTGCGCCCAACAGGTATTCGGCGGTCGGCTACAAAGTGCGTCCAGTTGTAGAGGTAGGGTGAAAGTTGGGTCATGGTTGTGTCATACAACGCCCAGCCTTTGTCGGTACCAGCAAAAAAGAAGCCTTCGATGATGTTTGTAATTTCGGTAAACTGCATTGGTAACACAGCCTCACCTTGACGATTGATTACGCCCCATAAGTTATTCTTCTTTGCAATGGCATAGCCACAGCTATAGGGTTCTACAAGTTCAAACTCTGGAGGGAATAGCATCTTGCCCATTGTGTCGACAAAGGTGCATCCTGTGCCGTACCCGCTCATAGTAACCATCACTGCTGCCCTTCCCTCACTAAAGTCGCTACATGCTTGATATTGGATTGGTATCACGACTCGTCCGCTTAAATCGGTATAACCCATTAAGCCATTCTTAACCACTTTTATGCGGTTATCTCTGGGATATTCCACTTTGTCGTATATGCACGGCACTATCTCGCGCCCATCTCTATCAATCATTCCACACTGACCATAGTCAATGTAGACTATGCAATAACCATCTACAAACTTGCCTACATAACGATATTTGTTGGGTGTAATCTGAACACCATCCTCCCTTTTGAATCCAAAGAATTCGCCATCTTGGGTGGTTTGTATACCATCAATAAAAACAAGTTCACAGCCACATTCTTCATCGTCAACATACTCTACGGTCTGTGCAGCAGTAGCAAAACCTGTGAAAAACAATACCGCCACAAGTAAGAGGCGACGAAAAAGGGTGGAATTGTGGTTCATATCTTTTCTATTGATTGCATTTCTACCCAACCTGTATTACCATCGGCAATTTTTATCTTGTACCACTGCGACACACTGTCGCAAACAATGAGTGTTGTTCCCTCGTGTAGAATTAGTTTATCGGTGCTTGTACCCTCGGGCGAACTCTTCACGCTTACCGATGGCTCTACGACTACGGCACGATTATGGCTATTATACTGCGTAAACGATTTCAGCCCAACACCAATACTTATCAGCAACAAAATGGCCATAACAATGGATAATGATAAGCCAATCTTTTTTACAGTCAACGTCTTTCCAGTAAACAAGAAGAATATCGCAACTGCTGTTAGAGCAATCATCTCCAACCACATAATTAACCAACCTCGTGGAGAGAACATTTGTGCGAGAGATGTAATCCATCTAAAAACAAAAAACTGAGGTAAAGTTGTTATGCGATCTTGCGTTTTTGTTTCAGCCAATGTTAGGTTCTCTTTAGCATCAGTAAGATGTGGATTGAGGTGCAACGCCCTATTATAGTTTAGAATTGCCCTGCCTATATTGTTTAGTCTGTAGTATGAATTGCCAAGATTATAATATAGTTCGGCAGAATGATAGCCCATTTGCAGCACGTGTTCATACAAAGACACAGCCTCATCATACTGGCCTTGTTTGTACATGTCGTCTGCATCCTCAGCCATTTCCATGGGCGACTGTGCAATCAATACAAATTGGAACAGTAAGAACGATACAAATATTCCGATATGTTTAGAGTATTTCCTCATGTATTATTCAGTATTAGGTACAGTCTTTTACAAAGATGCAATCATATTTAGTGCCTCCTCATACACGTGTTGCATGCTCGTTGCAGCATCACCTGGAGCAAAACGAGCCATATCAACTATCTTCAAAACATCAAGTATACGCTCTTTTTGTGCCTCTTCAACGCCTCGATCCTGTAAACAAAGTGCAACAGAGTCATGATTCAACTGCGAAAAAGGTATGGAATATTTATCCGACAAGCACTCCCATATTGCCCTATAAATGGCCTCGTAAAACCGTTCTTGATTACCAGTTTTCAGATATTCTTCGGCACGTTTCAGCCGTTTTCTTGCCTTTTTTATTGCCTGCTTACGCTTCATTCCCACCGTGTCGGCTAATGCAACATCGTGTTTCTTTGTCTGCTTAATAGCAAAATAGGTTAACCCGATGATTAGGATAGCAATAACAACAAACCACCATTCAATTCTTGCCGACTTATTTTTAACGTATAAATGCCTTACAGGATGAATATAGTTTATGTCATTGGCAAGCATTTTTACATCATCTTTACCTACGAATGTCTGCGACATCTGCGCATCTCCACGCATCACTTTCAGTTGCTTGGCTGAAAGTTCTTTGCTGATGTATTGCCCTCTCTGCGGATCAAAATACGAGAATTCTGTCTTCGGGATAGTATACTCACCCTGCGAACGCGGTATGATTACCCACTCGTATGTACGACTTCCCGACACTCCACTATCGGTTCGTTTAAGATTGTCTGTTACAACAGGGTCGTAAACCTCAAATGAACTTGGGAAATCAACATTCGGTGCATTGATTAACATAAGGTTTCCACTACCACTAATCGTAACCTTATACGACACAGCCTCATTAGCCTTCACCTCGGTCTGGCTTAATCCAGCCGAAACGTCAAAACTGCCAACACCGCCGTAAAAGCTTTCAGGTGCAGAGGGAAGCGGTTTTATATTGATACCTATCTGGGACGTGTGTAGGGGATATTCAACAGCTTGTGCCGAACTGAAGAATGGGTCGTCAAACAAATCCAGCCAAGTGCCAGTTCTTCTGCGCTGTTTTTGTACCATAGCCAGCACATTCATATCCAACCTTTCTATAGATAGTCTACCTGATTGTTGTGCAAACAATGCTCCCTTCTTTATTTCAGCCACCTGGTATCTACGTCCATCAACCGTCTCCTCGTAGGTCTTCACCTGTTGCCCAGCCGTCAAATCCTCTGCCCAAAAGCCCTTATTGCCTGGCAACTTGTCTATCGAATACCTGCTTATGGGCACTTGTGTGTATATCTTGTAGGTAACAATTATCTGCTCTCCTTGATATGCATTTGTTTTACTAATCGACGTTTTGGCAAACAAAGTAGTCTCATCTATCTTCGTTGCTTGTTGAGGTTGCTGATTCCATGGGTCAAACGATTGCCGTTGCTGCTGACGTTGTTGCTGTTGGGCAGGTGTTAGTTTTTCGACTTTTATCGTAAATGGATGCGAACTTATTCGCTTGTCGCCCACCTTGCATTCGGCTACACCTATGTTGTATTCGCCTTCTTTCTCGGCATACAGGGTGTACGAGAAACTGGTTTGTTGCGATTTAGACACGTTGCCGTTCACTATACTCATGCTCGATTGACTCGACCTGCTGGGGCCAGATTGTATCCTCAAGCCACCAAATGTTGGTGGGGTAAAGTCGCTTGCATTGTCGTCAACCACAAATCTTACCGTAAAATTGTCGCCTTCCGACACCGAGCTTGGCGCTTGAACGGTTAGTTGCTGTGCGGCAAGACATGCCGACAACAATATCATCACACCTATTGCAAATATTCTTTTCATCTATTCTTCTCGCCTTATTCTACCAGTCTTTATCCACACTTCTGCTCTTACCAGCCTCTTGCAGCCTCATGTGCTCTTTCATGGTTTGCTTTTCATTGTTCTTCACAGCTTCGAGCAGACGTTCAGCCTCTTGTTTTTTCTGCTCTTTTGCCTGCTCACTGGCCTGTTTTGTCTGCTGTTGTCTATCTTGTTTTTCTTGCCCCGACTGCTGCTGCGACTGATTTTGTTGCTCGTTTTGGTTGTTGTCCGACTGCTGTTGCTGGTGGTTTTGCTGTCCTTGATCTTTATTATTACCCTGCTTGCTATCGTTCTGTTGCTGGTCTTTCTTATCATCATTCCCACCATTGCCACCATTTTGCTGCTGTTGCTGCTGCATTTGTTGTAGCAACCGTTTTGCAAAGGCCAAGTTGTATCGCGCATCATCGTTGTCGGGATTGCGACGCAAAGCCTCCTCATACGCGCTCACTGCTTGCTGCACACTCTGCATACCCTCTTCCCTATTCTTCATCCCTTTATGCAACAAGGTGTTACCAATATTATGATAAACCGCCGATTGTTGCTTCTTGTCATCAACATGGCGCATTGCCGCACTGGCATAATGGCTCAACGCCTCGTCGTATTTTTCTTGTTTATAGAGGGTATTACCGAGATTATAATTGCCTTTCACATCAGAGCTGTCTACCTCAATGGCCTTTCTGTAGCGCAACTCGGCCTGTTCAAAACGCTCTTTCTTATAGTCTTTGTTACCCTTTCGTATCTGATGTCTGACGTTTTGCGCCACCGATGGCAGCGAAAGCATCAACAAAACAGACACCAGTATGATGGTTCTTATCTTCATTTTGTTTCATCCATTTTGAATAAAACCCATTTCCTGTTCCGACGCTCAAATATCAACAATTCGGCCAACAAACACACCAAAGAGGCCACAAGTGGGTAAGCAAACCTGCTTTCGTAGGCACTGAACACGGCTTCACCATACTCTTCTTTCTCCAATTTTTCAATCATCGAAGCCACTTTATCAACCCCTCCATTGCCACTTCCAGCCCGCACATACACTCCATTTCCTGCCGAGGCCACCTCTTGCAACATCTGCTCGTTGAGACGCGTCATGACAACATTTCCATTCCGATCGCGCTTAAATCCAGGTGCAGACGTGCGCCGCCCGCGTTCGGGTATTGGTGCCCCATCGGGCAATCCCATGCCTATCGTGCATACGACAACACCTTCTTGCTTGGCTTTATGTGCAGCGTTGGCAGCATCGTCCTCATGGTTTTCACCATCAGAAATCACCACTATCAGTCGTCCACGGTTTTTCTGCCACCGTTGTTCTTCGTCGCCATAGCCAAACGACGACATAGCCGTTTCTATTGCCGATCCAATGGCTGTGCCTTGACGACTTATCAAATCGCAGTTCACCTGATCGAGGAACATTTTTGCAGCCCCATAGTCGTTGGTCAAAGGCATCTGAATATAGCTTGTGCCTGCAAAAAGCACAAGGCTCACCCTGTCGCCAGCAAGTTTACCCATCAGGTTGTTTATCACCATCTTACTACGTTGCAGACGGTTTGGCTGTATGTCTTCAGCCATCATGCTGTTTGAAATGTCGAGGCAGATGGCCACATCGCCTCCTTCACGTTTGCCTTTTTCTATTTTTGTGCCGTATTGAGGATTTGCCAACGCCACAACAAGTAGTGCAAAGGCAAGCGCAAAGAGCGTTGCTTTTATCCATGGTCGGGAGGTAGAGCGGTCGGGTATAAGGCGCGAAAACATGCTCTTATCTGCCCAACGCTCCAATCTGCGCCTATCGTTCCACCATGCCACTACCCACAAACCCACCAGTGGTACAAGCAGCAGAAGCAGGTATAGCAATCTCGAATGTTCGAAATGTATCATCAGTGCAGTGTTATATTTTCATCCAACCCCATGCCAACAAAGCCTCTATCAACAGACAAACCACTGCCGCCCACAGCCACGGGCCCTGCTCGTCGTGGGTTTGAGCATACTGTGTTACGTCTATTTTACTCTTCTCCATTTGGTCTATGCGGTCGAATATCTCTTGCAACGTTTGCTTATTGGTGGCGCGAAAATACTGGCCATCGACCGTTTGTGCTGCCATCTCGCGTAGCAACGGCTCATCAATTTCCACGTCAATATTTTGATAGTGCGTACGTCCAAACTGATCTTGGAATGGGTACGGAGCCTGACCGAGCGACCCCACACCGATGGTGTAGAGCCGTATGTCGTAGAGGGCTGCAATCTCGGCCGCATTTTGTGGGTCGACACTACCGCTGTTGTTCACCCCATCGGTGAGCAGGATTATCACCTTGCTCTTGGCTTCGCTGTCTTTTATGCGGTTAATGGCCGTGGCAAGGCCGTCGCCCAAAGCTGTACCATCCTGCACCATGCCACATTTTATCTTGCCCAGTTGCTGCAGCAATATGTTGTGATCAACAGTGAGTGGCACCTGTGTAAAAGCCTCGCCTGCAAACACCACCAACGCCATGCGGTCGTTTCTGCGCCCATTGATAAAGTCGGCAGCCACTCTTTTTGCAGCCTCAAGGCGGTTGGGCTTAAAGTCTTCGGCACGCATACTGCCCGACACGTCGACAGCCAGCACTATGTCTATGCCCTCAACGGTGGTTTCCTGCCTGCTCAAATGGCTTTGAGGCCTGGCCAACGCCACCACCATCAGCCCTACAGCCAGCATACGCAGCGCATACGGCAACCAACGCAGTCGCACACGAAGCGTTTTTTTCACCCCAGCAACCATATCAAGCGACGAGTGCTGCAAGGCAGCCTCTTGCTTGCGATAGCGCCACACATACCACACTGCCATGAGTGGCAGTATGAGCAGCGCCAGCAACACCCATGGATGGGCAAACGTGATGTTACTCATTCGATGCCTCCTTCTTTTCTTCTTCCATGGGTTTTACACGTTGCCACAACACCTCAACAAATTGCAATGCCCACGTCATGGCTTGGTCGTGTTGGTGTGGCAGGGGCTGTTCTTTTGCAAATTTCACCATATCAGCCAGCACAAACAGCGCGTGCAGTGGCTCACACTCTGCCTCAAAACCCATCTCTTTTAGGGCATCAAGCGTCTCTTCACTGGTCAAGTCGGTGGCATTCACCGAGGTCGACTGCTCAACAAACAGTCGCACTGCATCGGTCAAGCGCGTATGGTAGGCCTTTATTTGGCCACTTTGCCACAATTGTTCGCGTCGCAACTGTTCAATGCTGTCAGTGGCTCGTTCGTAGGGCGTGCGAGTGTCGACAGGTTCTTGCTTGCCCAGCATGGGCAACACCTTTTTACGATGTCTTATCAAATAGACCACCCCCCATGCGACAGCGGCAATCAGAGCCACCAGCAGCACCCAACGAAACACCTCCCAGAAGGTGTAGGGGGCTGTCATCACAGGGGCAATGTCGCGCAGGTCGGCTCCTGTTGTGTCGACATCCACATCGCGCACCATCAGTGGCACCGAGTCGCCACTTGGCAGATGCACCCAATGTGCGCCCTGCTCAAAGCATGTTATGGTGGCCGCAACGGTGTGGGCCACGCTGTCAAAGACGATGTCGAGCACCTCTATAGGTGCTGTCAGCGAGGCAATGGTGGCCTCGGCCAACGAGTCGGCCATCATCACAAAGCTGGTTTGACCTCCGAGGTCGATGGTGTCTGAGCCTTCAAACCAAACGTTTTGCGCCTCAACCGTGGTGCCACCGAGCCATACACCCAAGCATGCCAACAGCATCCTTATGGCGTGCCAATGCTTTGCTATGTTCAATTTATCACGTTTCATACAAATCTCCTCTCAACTGCGGCGAGTAAACAAAGCCTTCAATGGTTTCACATAATCCTCACCGGTATAGAGCGTTGCCTTGTCAATGCCATAGCGTTTCATGGTATCGTCCAAGTGGCTTTGATGCATGGCAAATCGATCGTCGACGGCCCGACGCACGTCGGCACTGCCACTATCTATCCACACCGTGTGTTGGGTCTCAGGGTCGTAGTATTTCACCAGCCCCAAGTTGGGCATGTGCTGTTCGCATCGGTCAACCAGCTGCAGGGCCACAAGGTCGTGTCGACCAGCCACATGCTTAAGGGCATCGATGTAGCCACTGTCGTAAAAATCCGATAAGAGAAACGTTGTGCAACGTTTCTTCACCGCATTGGCATAGTAGGTCAACCCCTCCGAGATGTTGGTGCCGTTGCTTGTGGGCTTGTAGGTGATAAGTTCGCGTATGATGCGCAGTATGTGCGAGCGGCCTTTCTTGGGGGCAATAAACTTCTCAATGCGATCAGAGAAAAGCATCATGCCCACCTTGTCATTGTTGGCAATGGCGCTGAAAGCCAGCGTCGCAGCCACCTCGGCAGCCAATTCTTCCTTAAACTGGGCGTTGGTTCCAAAGCGGTTGCTGCCACTGACGTCGACCAGCAACATCACCGTAAGTTCACGCTCTTCTTCAAACACTTTAACATACGGGTGAGCAAGTCGAGCGGTAACATTCCAGTCAATATCGCGCACATCGTCGCCATACTGATACTCTCGCACCTCGCTAAACACCATTCCCCTACCCTTAAAGGCACTATGATACTCGCCCGAGAACATCTGCTGCGACAGGCCACGGGCTTTTATCTCTATCTTGCGTACCTTTTTCAGTATCTCGTCGTTCATCTTACAAGGCGTTTCTGAGGCTTAACGACCATTATAGCACGCACCAGCATCAAGGCACATCGACACGATTAAGCACCTCGTTGACAATCTCTTCCGATGTAACATTCTCGGCCTCGGCCTCGTAGGTCAACCCAACGCGGTGGCGCAACACGTCCATAGCCACGGCACGCACGTCCTCCGGAATCACATAGCCACGACGTTTCATAAAGGCATACGATTTTGCCGCCGCAGCCAAACTTATGCTACCGCGTGGAGACGCACCATAAGCCAACAGTGGTTCAAGACGTTGCAGGCCATATTGCGAGGGGAAACGGGTGGCAAAGACTATGTCGGTGATGTAGGTCTCTATCTTCTCGTCCATATACACCTCTCGCACCAGTTGCCGCGCCTTGACAATGTCGGCGGGCTTAAGCACAGGCTGCTGCTGTGCTACAGGTTCGCCAAGACTTTGATGCAGTATCTTTCGCTCCTCGTCGCGCTTTGGATAACTAATCACCACCTTGAGCATAAAACGGTCAACCTGAGCCTCGGGCAACGGATATGTTCCCTCCTGCTCAATGGGATTTTGCGTGGCAAGCACCAGGAAAGGCTCGTCAAGCATATACGTTTGCTCGCCAATGGTAACCTGACGTTCCTGCATAGCCTCAAGCAGTGCGCTCTGCACTTTGGCCGGGGCACGGTTAATCTCGTCGGCAAGCACAAAGTTGCTAAATATCGGTCCCTTACGCACCTGGAACGATTCGCTCTTTTGGCTGTATATCATTGTGCCCAAAAGATCGGCAGGCAAAAGGTCGGGCGTGAACTGAATCCTACTGAATTTGGCATCAATAGCCTGCGCCAACTTGGTAATGGCCAACGTTTTGGCCAATCCAGGCACACCCTCAAGTAGCACATGACCGTTGCTGAGCAACCCAATGAGCAACCCTTCAACCATGTGTTTCTGCCCCACAATGGTCTTTCCAAGCTCCATCGTCAGCACATCAACAAAAGCACTTTCGCGATTTATTCGCTCGTTCAACTCTTGAATGTTCACTGTTTCCATTCCTACATTGAATTTTTGTTACGGTCTATAAACCAACATACACACGTTTTATTGCGTAGAGCACAACATTTTTTTCGCACACACATAGAATTCCACCGTCAAATTGCGTGCCATTCGCCCATTGCACATAGCCAACATCTACGTATCAACTAAGGCTCTTCTTCAGTCGTTCTTCAGTTGTTCTTCAGTCAATCACTGAAGAACAACTGAAGAACGGCCTTACATGTCCCTTGGTTGATACCTCTTTGCTCCCCTCTCCATCCTCAAAACTTTTCAACACACAGCAAACATTTGTATTCAAGTGCATTACATCTGTCAATGCCAAGTAATAAACACCCACGACAGAAAAAAAAGCATGCCATTGCCACAGAAAGTAGAAAAAAGTGTATCTTTGTGCCAAAAAGTTTTTTTGCGCAAATAACATATCAAACTAATCAACAACAACTTATGAAAAGTGCAAGACTGATTCTCGGTTTGTTTGCAGGAGCTCTGCTCATTGCTGGCAACAGCGCAGTGGCTCAAACAGCCAACAAATTCTACGAGATTGGCCCCAACAACGTCGGAGGACGAATCAACAGTCTGGTTCTTGACCAACGCGACAGAGACAACACCACCATCTATGCCGGCGCGGCAACTGGTGGCCTCTTCGTTTTCTCGGGAAACGTACCCCTGCTAACCTCGCTCTATCGCGCCATAAACGCCGATACCAACTTGGCTTCGAACACGGAAATTTGGCACAACATACCCTATATTGAGAACGGGCGCGAAGTGGTTCTGCCAATCAAAAGCATGGTGCAAGACTATGACAACACCTTGATCGTAGGCACCGGCGACCTCAACTTCCAACTGGGTTCAACCTACAAACCCATGTCGGCATTGGGTCGTGGCATATATCGTTTCAACCCCGAAACAGCCACTTTCTCTCTTATTCCTGGCACACGCCCCACTTCAATCAACGACCGCTTTGCTGCCGTCAATAGCGTCGACCTCATCTTGCGCGATGGTAAGACCTACTTCTATGCTGCCACCAACAGCGGTGTCTATCGTTGGGTGATTAGCAATGTGGCCGACTGGGACGACACAAGCAAATGCACCAAAATATACGATGGCATGGTTGACCAACTCATCGTGTCGCGCATACGCAACGTGGCCTACTTCACATCGGGCAACCAACTCTATCGTCTGGGTAGCATGACCGACACAACGGCTCGCCCAGTCAACATCTCGGGCAGCAACTTGGCCTTTGGTCAGCACAACACACACATAAAACTGGCTCTCTCGTCCTACGACAACAACTACCTCTATGCTATGGTCATCAACAAAAATGGCAGCATGGAAAACCTTTACCTCACCACCAACGACCAAACATGGACTCGCCTCACAACCAGCACCATCGTTCCGTTCGACGGCAACAACAGTGGCGCAACCTGTGGCGCATTGGCCGTCGACCCAAACAACCCCAAGCGTGTGTTTATGGGTGGTTCCACACTGTGGGTCGGTCAAGGCTATGTTGAGGGCTCCTACTACCAATGGACGCGCGTGTCGATGAGTGAAAACCTCCTCAACTTCGGAGACTACATGTCGAGCGTATTCAACACCTCAACGTTCATCCACTCGGGCATCAACCAAATATTGCCCGTATATAGCCCCGTTTCCGACGACTATCATTACATGTTTGCTACCGATGGCGGTGTCTATCAAACCACAATGTCAGTGGGTAGCACCATGGTCTTCCAAAACATCAACCGTGGCCTCAACGTCACACAGATCAACAGCGTGGCCGTGTCGCCCGACGGTGCAATAATCACTGGTGCCAACAGCAATGCCTGCCCCCTCATCGAACCGCGCTTTGCACACATTGGTGGCACACCTGAACTGTCGTGGTTCGACAACGGCTCGCTCGGCAACATCAACCACGATGCAAACATAGTTCTGCGTGGCAACGGTGGTGCCGTGGCAGCATCAGCATTCCAACAAATCACTCCGCAAAACCGTCGCACCCTCTTCATGTCGGCCAATGGCGGTGTATATGGACGTGCCTATGCCGACTACCTCGACTACACCAATACCCAAACATGGACATACGGCAGCGAATTTGTAAGCGACGAAATCAATGGTGGCCCCCAAATCAGCCAAATGTATCTTTGGGAAAACGACCACGACACAATCTTTAGCGATAGCGTTACCGTGGCAATCGACACCCTTGCATATATCTTCAAGCCCAATGACAGCTGCGACACCTGCCCCTACGACACCCTTTGGGTAACCAATGGCAGCATGCCCATCATACCTGGTTATAAAGCCATCTTCCAGAGCCGCGCACATGCCAACTATCCTTTCGAATACATCTTTGACAGTGCCGACTGCACAATCACTCGCTACGAAACACGTCGCGACACCGTGGCCGGAGTAGTACAAGATGTTGTCGTGCCCGTGCAATATCAGCGCACCGCCAAAGACTCTATAACCGTTAAAAATCCGCTCGTATCGCGCATGCTCATAGTTGGCCAATCGAAAGAAGCCACCACATGGGAAGTATACTACGCTTGGCGCATAACCGACTTCACCAAGGTGTGGAGCCTTGACGAACAAAGCAGCAATAACTTTAGCAAAATCATGGTGTGGACTCAGATTTACTCTGTCAACCGCACCCTCGAAGGCAACGAACACATCTACCCTCGCACCGTTACGATGAGCAACGACGGTCGCTACGCCTATGTAGCCCTGCAAGACACCCTCAACAAACAATCAATGATTGTGCGTCTCTCGGGCTTTGAACGTGCCAACTACTTCACCGATGCAAGCAATACAAAGCGCATCCTTAAAAACACCACCACAAGCACCACCATACTTAAAGAGGACACCCTCGAAGTTAATGGTCAAAAGTGGATTCCTCGCGTTGTTAGTTCGCTCAACACCGACCCACGCGATGATCAGAATCGCATAGTGGTAACGTTTGAAGACTACACCGACACCTATGCTAACGTGGCCGTCATCAACAACATTAACAATAGCGACTGGGCAATAACCCCCATTGCACTTGCCGATAGCACCATTCCTGCTTTCTGCGCAATTGTTGAAAAGACCACTGGCGAGGTATATGTCGGCACCACAAATGGCGTATTCACCCAAGATAGCAACGCCCTTAACGGAGCCACAGCATGGCAGACTTATACCAAACTGCCCGAGTTGCCTGTCACCTCTATCTACCAACAAACACGCCAATTGCCCGTACGTCGCACCTTTGGCCACGACGGTGCCAACGAAGTTCACTCAGTGTTCTCAAAAACAAAATGGCCCTATGCCATCTACTTCGGCACTTATGGCCGCGGTGTGTTTATGGATATGGAATACGTAACCGACACCGTCAACGAGCGTAGCGAACCTCAAGACTACCTTGCAATTCCGATTGTCAATGCTAATGGCGACAACAGCATTTCAATCTATCCTAACCCTGTAAGCGACCAAGCCTACATGACCCTCACATCGACCATTGCTGGTAAGGCAGTTCTGAACCTATACGATTTGAGTGGCCGTCGCGTGGAAACTTGCAACCTCGGCATTGCCGTTGAGGGCGATAACAGTTACAGCCTCGACTGCACCACTCTCCCAATGGGCATGTATCTTGTAAATATCACCGTGGGCAACCAAACCGCTACCGCAAAACTGATGGTTAGATAACCCATTATAAAAGCATAAAAGAGGTACTTGCCCCAAACACTTTCGGCAGTACCTCTTTTTTATATACAACAAAAAGTAAAACAAAGATGAAAACGAACCTTGTACAAGAGCTGCAATGGCGCGGCATGATACACGATATAATGCCCGGTACCGAAGAACAACTCAACAAAGAAACCACGACAGCATACGTCGGTGTTGACCCCACAGCCGATTCTCTTCACATAGGCCACTTGGTATCTATAATGCTATTGAAACATCTTCAAATGGCTGGACATAAACCTTTGGCTGTGGTGGGTGGCGCTACTGGCATGATTGGCGACCCCTCATTCAAAGCCGCCGAACGCAAATTGCTCACGCCAGAACAAGTGCAACACAATGTTGATTGCATAAAAAAGCAGCTCTCAAGATTTCTCGACTTCAGCGACTCGTCCACTGGCGCCGAAATACTCAACAACTACGAGTGGATGAAAGATTACCTTTTTCTCGATTTTATTCGCGACATTGGTAAACACATCACCGTAAACTATATGATGACAAAAGACTCGGTCAAGAAACGGCTTGAGACTGGTTTATCATTCACCGAGTTTAGTTACCAACTGCTACAAGCATACGACTACCTCGTATTATACCGCAATAAAGGTTGCAAATTACAAATGGGTGGCTCCGACCAATGGGGCAACATAACCACTGGCACCGAATTGATACGCCGTATTGAAGGAGGCGATGCCTTTGCACTCACATGTCCGCTCATAACGAAAGCCGATGGAACCAAATTTGGTAAGACAGAGGGTGGCAATGTGTGGCTTGACCCCGAGAAGACAAGTCCATACAAATTCTACCAATTTTGGCTCAACTGCTCGGATGTTGATAGTGCTCGTTATATAAGAATCTTCACTCTTCTATCTAAAGAAGAAATAGAGGATATTGAAAAGCAACACAATGCCGCACCCGAACAACGCCTTCTGCAAAAGGCATTGGCCAAAGACATCACAATACGCGTACATGGCCAGGAGGCCTACGATACAGCCATAGCAGCCACAAATCTGCTATTTGGTAAAGCCTCTACAGAGCAATTAAATGGATTTGACCAAGCCACACTTCTTTCAATCTTTGAGGGGGTTCCTCAATACGAAGTGTCTCGCGCAACACTTCAAGAGGGGGTAGCTCTCGTCGATCTTGCTGCAGAAACGGGCATGTTTGCTTCCAAAGGTGAGATACGTCGCGAGTTGAAACAGAACTCTATCTCGGTAAATAAAACAAAGGTTGGAGAATCGTGCATTCTTTCCGAGCAAGATATACTGCAGTCAGGGTGCATACTGATTCAGAAAGGAAAGAAGAACTACTATATTGTAAAAGTAGTATAAACTTGACTATAACAATAAACGAGAGGGGCTGCTCTTCTTCTGAAGAGCAGCCCCTCTCGTTGTACCCCGGGGGGGACTTGAACCCCCACGCCATTGCTGACAGCAGATTTTGAGTCTACCGCGTCTACCATTCCGCCACCAGGGCAGGTTTAACCTCGCAAAACCGAGTGCAAAGATATACACTATTTCTCAAATGCAAAAATCTTTTTTCAAAAAAAACACGAAAAGGTGTAAATTTGCAAAACAATTAGGGCATGGATAACCCACTACTAAACAAGTATCATTGTATAAATCAAGGTATAATGAGCAACACTAACACAAACAAAGTGTTTATCTTTGCAGGAAGAGCCACAGAAGATTTAGCACGCAGAGTAGCCGAAATATACGGTATTCCATTAGGTAACTCAACAGTTTTTCAGTACGCCGATGGCGAATTTCAGCCATCTTACGAGCAAACCATCCGAGGTGGTATTGTATTTATCATTCAATCAACGCTTCCACCGACCGACAATCTGTTTGAGTTATTGATGATGATCGATGCGGCAAAGCGCGCTTCGGCACAGAAGATTGTAGCAGTTATCCCCTACTACGGATTTGCTCGTCAAGACCGTAAGGATAAGCCTCATGTTCCAATTGCATCTAAACTTATTGCCGACATGCTGACGGTGGCTGGGGTGAACCGTGTCATAGCAATGGATCTTCACGCCGATCAGATACAGGGCTTCTTCAATGTGCCAGTAGACCATCTATATGGGTCTTCTCTTTTCATGCCATACATTCGTGAGAAATTCAATATCGAAGACGTAATGTTTGCAAGCCCCGATATGGGTGGAAGCAAACGGGCTGGTACGTATGCAAAAACACTTAATAATAGTTTTGTTATTTGCTACAAACACCGTAATAAGCCAAACGAGATTGGCGAGATGCGTCTCATTGGTGAAGTTAAAGATAAGGACGTAATTTTACTTGACGATATTATTGATACAGGCTCAACGATATGCAAAGCTGCTGGCATAATCAAAGAAAGTGGTGCGCGCAGCGTTCGTGCCATGATTACGCATCCTGTGTTGAGTGGTCAGGCCATTGAGAAAGTTGAAGCCTCTGAACTTGAAGAATTGGTTACAACAGATACAATTCCGCTAAAGCGTCAGTCGCCCAAAATACACGTCTTAAGTTGCGACTGGCTGTTGGCCGAGGCTATTCGTCGTGTGGTTAACTACGAAAGTCTTGATAACCTGTATGAGACCACATTGCACCGCAAAGGCATCATACGTCGAATGAACGAATAAAGTCATACAATTCAAATCCATATTTTTTTTAACCATCTAAAAAGACAAAAAGATGAGAGTAGTATCTATGAGCGGTTCTCTGAGAGAGAACGTAGGGAAAAAAGATGCTAAAGCACTGCGTCGCGCTGATAAAGTGCCATGCGTGATGTACGGCAAAGGCGAGCAACTGATGTTTGCATTGAACCAAAAAGACTTTCAACGCATTCTGTTCAACCCCGAACCATGCTACGTAAGCATTGAAATCAATGGTGTGAAGCACAATGCTATGCTTAAAGACATTGATTTCCATCCGGTAACCGAAATTGTGTATCATGCCGATTTCTATGAATATAGCGATGATAAACCCATCGTTATGTCTATTCCTGTGCACACCAGTGGCACCTCCAAAGGTGTTATGAAGGGTGGTAAACTGGCCTACAAGCAAAAACGCCTTAACGTTAAAGCATTGCCTGCAAACATGCCCAGCGAGGTGTTGCTTGACATCACCAATCTTGATGTGAACCAGCGTATTCGTGTGCAAGACATTGCCACTGACAACTACGCCATCCTCAATCCGAAGAGCAGCGAAGTGATTAACATCGTGTCTACACGTGCTTCTGCAACTGCAACCGATGAATCTGCTGCCGAATAGACATTGATTTAACCAAAAGAAACAGGGAGATAATCTGCCAAGATGTCTCCCTTTTTCTGTTGAATAACACACAGCAACAAAATGAAACGAACATTTTTTTTAATTGCAGCAATGACATCATTGACCATTGGATGCGGACACAAGGTCGAACTGACTTCGGGCATCAATTGCGATAATCTTGACACCATCAGTGCCACCCCACAAGATAATTTCTATCAATATGCCTGTGGTGGATGGATGAAAGCCCACCCACTGGACGCCGAGCATAGTCGCTACGGTGCTTTCGACTTCTTGGCCGAGGAGTGCCTAAAACAACTCAACACGGTAATGGACTCTGTGAGCAAGACCGACAACAACTCTGGTAGTCTTTCCGATAAGATAGCAACGTTTTACAGCATTGGCATGGATAGCGCACGTCTGCAAGAACAAGGAGCCTTACCCCTTATGCCATTCTTGGAAGAAATTGCCGCCGTCGATAGTCGCACTGCATTGATGCAAGAGTTGATCACCATGCACAAACGCCAGAACTTTGCCATGTTCAGTATGTTTCCCGAATCGGACTACGACGATGCCAACCAAAGCATAGCATGGTACTATCAAAGTGGACTGGGAATGGGCGAACGCGATTACTACCTGACCGATAAAGGCAACAACCGCAAACTCCGTGAAGGCTACCTCAAACTTATGGAGCAGGAGTTTGCCTTGGCCGGCTACGACAAGCTTACCAACACCCCTGCCGACCGTTTGGCAATGATGGTTATGCAAATAGAGACCAAATTGGCCAAAGCCCAATACAGCAAACTCGACAATCGCGACCCCTACAAGACTTTCCACAAAACAACCCTCGCACAGGCAAAACAGCAAGCCCCCGGCATTGACTGGGAGGCCTATCTTAACGCCATGGGCATTGACACCACATTTGCTTTCAACATTTCCCAACCCGAATATATGGCTGCCGTGGGAGAGCTGTTGCAACACGAGGACCTTGAGAGCATAAAAGCCTATTTGGCATGGAATCAGATAAACAGCGCCGCTGCCTACTTGAGCGACGACTTTGTCAATGCCAACTTCGACTTCTATGGTCGGCAAATGAGTGGGCGTGAGCAGAACCGTCCACGTTGGAAACGCGTTACATCTACAGTCGACGGTGCTATGGGCGAGGCCATGGGTAAACTATACGTGGAGCGCTACTTCCCAGCCTCGGCAAAAAAACGCATGGAGACACTTGTCGACAATCTAAAAACCGCCCTTGGTCAGCGCATCAACATGGCCACATGGATGAACGACACCACCAAGCAACGCGCACAAGAGAAACTACAAACCGTCTTCGTCAAGATTGGCTATCCCGAGAAATGGCGCGACTATAGTGCATTGGAAATCAAAAACGACAGTTACTATGCCAACATCGTGCGCAGTAACGTCTTTGACCACCAATACATGCTTAGCAAGATAAATCGCCCTGTCGACCGCGATGAGTGGCTCATGACTCCGCAAACCGTCAATGCCTACTACAACCCCACAACCAACGAAATATGCTTTCCTGCAGCCATTCTGCAACCTCCATTCTTCGACATGAATGCCGATGAAGCTGCCAACTATGGTGCAATCGGAGTGGTGATCGGACACGAATTGACGCATGGTTTCGACGATCAAGGTCGCCAATACGACAAAGACGGAAACTTGAGCGACTGGTGGACGGCTGCCGATGCCGAGAATTTCAAACGCAACGCCAAAGTACTGGTGGATGCCTTCAACGCCGTGAAAGTGCTCGACGACCCCGAGACCTATGCTAATGGCGAACTCACTTTGGGTGAAAACATTGCCGACAATGGCGGTTTGCACGTGTCGTTCCTTGCCATGCAAAATGCCATGAAGAGCCACCAAGTGAACACCGACAAGATGGACGGCTTCACTCCCGAGCAACGCTTCTTCCTTGCCTATGCACTGGTGTGGGCAAGCAACATACGCGACGAATCCATACTGTTACTCACCAACAACGACGTGCACGCTTTGGCCAAGAACCGCGTCAACGTCACCCTACCCCACATCACCGAATTCATCGAAGCCTGGGGAATAAAAGAGGGCGATGGGATGTACCTTGCACCCGAACAGCGCGCCATGTTGTGGTAGTAGAGCAAATCCTTCTTTAGCTGAATCAGGGGCTTCCCTTTTGAGGGAAGCCCCTGATTTTTTTTTTTGCATACACACCGCCTTTCGACCAATGAGGAGGGGCAGTGTGGCACAATATGCAACTGAGGGTGGCATAACATGAAAGCACCTACGTGCGATCATGTAAGTATCAAGTAAGGCCGTTCTTCAGTAGTTCTTCAGTTGTTCTTCAGTCATTGACTGAAGAACAACTGAAGAACTACTGAAGAACGGCCTTACTTGATACCTTGTAGATGGTGTTATCTTACAAACACCAGTTTGTGTGCCTGGCGACTACCCACACGCAGCAAACATGCTTTTGTGGCTGGACGCACTATGCGTTGGGGTGCAGCCCCTGTAGCCGTGGCTTGCATCAACAGTCGACCATCGAGGCTATAGAGTCGGATGATTTCGCCCACGCTGGCACCTTCGACAACAATGAAGTTGCCACTGAGGTATACTTTTATAGGCTGCTCACCAATGGCATCAACAATAGCGTTGCGGATGGTGTCGTATACAACGACGTGAATGGTGTCGTAGAACGTAGTGTGAATTGTGTCGTAAATGTCGATGTGGACAGTGTCGTAAACCGAAATAGTGTCGGTAAAGACGCTTATGGTGTCGAATCGTATGCTGTCGCTATAGATAATCGTATCTCGGCTAATGATGTTGTAGCGATATTGCACGATGGGAGTGGTGTCGGGCAACGAGAAGATAGCAGTGAGCGATGTGTCGGAGTTTACCACCACACGGCGAGGGTTATTCAGCACGCTATCGTTCCAACGCAGGAAAGTGTAGCCGGGCAAAGGTGTGGCATAGATTATTGCAGTGTCGGCTGCATTGTAGTGTCCGCCACCATGTGCCGAGCCCATAAGGGCGTTGTTGCAGAGAGCATTAACGGTGAAGTAGCTGCAGGTGGTGTTGATGGAGCCAAGCGAACTCCAAACAGAGTGGGCACGATAGGCAGCAGCATACTCGCACGGCACGTTGATGGTAAGATTGCGCGAAGCATAAAACTGGCGACTTGTTATAGGGATGAGCCGTGGGGCGGCTATGTTGATTACCTGCAGCGACGAAAGGTCGTCGAACATACCGTCGGGCGCAATTTGCTCGACCGTAGAGTCAATATAAATCGTGGTTACAGGGCTACCCGTGAATACGCCATTGCCACCTATACCATCGTCGACATAGACTGCATGGCGAGCAGCATAGTGCACGGTGGTGAGCGATGAGCAGTCGGCAAAGGCGAGCGATTCTATGGTGTCGACCTCACTGCCAATTGTAATAGCACTCAAATTTTCACAATAGTAGAAAGCATAGTAGCCAATGTGGCGAACCGATGAGGGTATGACCACCGAGGTTACGTCGTCGTCGCTCATCAATGCTCCTTCGGATATGATCTCAATAGGATAGGTGCGACCGTTGTAGGTGAGCGCAGAGGGGATGATGATGTCGGTAACGCTGCCAGGCGTGATTGTGTAGATGGATATGGTTGCATGATCGGTAGTGTCGCATTCATAGCGAGTGCCGTCGGTGTGAACCACAAAAAAATCGTATTGTTGTTGTGCTTGAACTGCACCTGTTATTGCAAATAGCAGAGCCAAAGCAGTTAAAAATTTCTGTTTCATAACGAATTCTTATATATGTGTGATGTTAAATTAAATGGATGTGAATGCTGTTTAGCGACCCACTTGGCGCAAACCGATAGCCGCTGTGCGATTGCCTATAAGCAAACGTAGAGTGGGCGTGGACGACGGTGTCTGTTTGATGGGTTCGGCTGGGAAAGGTAAAACCACACGCGCCACACCATCGATGTCTGCCTCAGCCGTGGCATATATTGCGTCCGATTCGCTCAAAAGGCTAATTGTGCTGCTTGGTGCAAGGCCAACAACCGTCAGCGCCAAACCGTCGATGTTAATCCGAAGACCAGTGATTGAGCTACTATCCGACGGGATGCGTATGGTGTCGTAAACCACAATCTGAATGGTGTCGTTCACCTCAAATTGGATAGTGTCGTATAGTTGGATTAGAACAGTGTCGTAATAGTGGGCATATTCATATATTGTGCTGTCGCGATAAACAATGCTATCGTGGTAAACAATGCTGTCAATAACGACGATGCGCGTAGCGGCAGTGTCGGGCAAAGCAAAGAATGCACTGATGGTAGAATCGGACGAAACAACCACTTGGCGCGGATTGAAGTTGCTGCTATCGCTCCATCCCACAAACTTGTAGCCTCCACGAGGTGTGGCATAGACCAGCGCTGTGTCGCCACGGTCGTAGTTACCACTGCCATAGGCTGTTCCTTTTGATGTGTCGTTGCTGACCACTGTTAGCACTGCCGACGAGCACATGCCTGTTATCGTACCCAGCGCACTCCACACAGCATCGGCTTGATAATTGGCCACTTGCGAACAAGGCACCGTGATGTTAAGATTGCGAGCCGAATGCCAGAAGTGGTTGTTGGTGATAGGAATGAGCCGTTCGGCGCGAATATTGATGTTGCGCAAGCCCGACAGTTCATCGAAAAGACTGTTGTGGAACGCACGCACCGAATCGCCTATGTTGATAGTTGCTAAAGCTGTGCAACCGTCAAAACAGCCCGAGCCGTCGAATGATGCCATGTCGGTAACGTTGCGAGCGTTGAGATTGAAAGTGGTGAGGGCAGTGCATCCAGTGAAAGCCGTCTCGTTAATGTCGGCCATGCCAAGACCAACAGTAACGGTGGTCAGTTGATGACATTCTTCGAACGCTCCAAACCAAATGTCGGTACACTCGTCGGGGATGATAACTTCCATGACATCGGTCTGATAAAAAGAGTAAGCGCCAACGGCTGTCATTTCGTATACGTTGCCACCTATAACCACCGTACCAGGAATGTCAATGACCTTGCCATCGACATTATGCACCGAGTCGAGACTTACACTGGTAACCCCACCCCAGGTGTAGACGCTAAAGAACAAGTCAGCCCCATTGGCAAGAGTAACCGAGGTGGATTGTGCTTGTGCGCCCATCACAGCCATTGCCAAAAGGGTCAAAAGAGTGAAGATTTTTTTCCTCATGTTGCTGTTTGTTAAAGTTTTACAATTGAATAATTAAAAGTTTTACGGATTGCAAAGTTATTTAGCAGGAATAGAATGAAGGCGCGTTTGAGGCGAAATCACCAAAAATCGGTACACCTCGCGGTGAGCCAACCATGTGGCATGATGCATGGTGTTTTCATCACCATAATCTGCGATACAATGCCCAAAACATTCATCCTACCAACATCCGCAAAAAGGAACTTGATGGAGCAATTATTGAAGATAAAGGGGGAGAAAAAACAATCTTATGGCCGACATTTAGTGCTAACTTTGCAAACCAAAGAAGTACAAATACAAAACACCTAAACAATGCAAACCACAACGATTGGCGACGTGGTGGCATGGCTTGACAGCCGTTTCTGCCCCGAGTTGCAAGAAGACTACGACAATGCAGGCTTCCTGCTGGGCGATTGCTCACTACCCTATCGTGGCGCAATGGTTGCGCTTGACGTTACGCCCACCGTTATTGATGAGGCCATCAATAACAATGTGAACCTAATTGTATCTCATCATCCCATGATATTTCGTGGTTTGAAACGCATCACCTTCGATGACGAACTTGGATGCATGGTCTTCACACTGCTGCGCAAGGGCATTAGCGTGTATGCCGCTCACACAAATCTCGACAATCTGCCCTGGGGGGTGAACGGAGCGTTGGCAGAAAAACTACAGCTCTGTAAGTGTCATATACTGCGCCCACTTTCGGCCGACCCAACCGTGGGTGCAGGCATGATTGGGCAACTGCAAGCAGAAACACCCGTTGAGACTTTTTTCGAGAAGGTTAAACAAACACTGCACCTCCCCTACCTTCGCACCAACTGGTTGGGCGAAAAGCGCACAGTGAAGCGCGTGGCTATATGCGGAGGCAGTGGCGCATTCCTAATTGACGATGCCTTGCAGGCCAAAGCCGATGTGCTGCTGACCGCCGACCTAAAATACCACGATTTTCAAGTGCCAAACAAAAAGATGCTTATTGCCGACATTGGCCACTACGAGAGTGAGCAGTTTGCAAAAGAAATAATTTGCGATACAATATCGGGAAAATTCAGTAACTTTGCTTGCTTAATATCGCAATGCCAGCAAAGCCTGGTAAAGTACATCTGATTAAACAACAAAAAGATAGACCCCATCATGGCAAAAAAAGTCAGCACAAAAAAAACGCCCGAAACCGAGGCTAAACCCACTATTCTGCGTCCAGATGTTGACGTGGCTGTGGAGCAACGCCTGGTAGCCCTTTACACCCTACAAAGTGTTGATTCAGAGATAGACAAGATAAAAATTGTTAGAGGAGAACTGCCCGAGGCGGTGCAAGATTTGGAAGACGAGATTACTGGATTGAACACTCGCATAGAGAACTTTAGTGCTGAAATTAAGGACACTGAAGCTGCTATCAAAACACGCAACAATGAAATTGCCGAACATCAAGAGCAAATAAAAAAATATCAAGGTCAGCAGGACAATGTGCGCAACAATCGCGAATTTGAGTCGCTGAATAAAGAGATTGAGTTTCAAGGCTTGGAAATACAACTTTGCGAACGTAAGAATAAAGAAGCCTCTGCCAAAATAAAAGAGTTGTCGCAACACATTGATGCTGCTAAATTGCTGGTTGAGAACCGCACCAAAGACCTTGAAGCCAAACGCGAAGAGTTGACATCGATAATGGCCGAGTCCGAAGAAGACGAGAAGCGCCTTTTGGCAAAATCGGCCGAGCAGGAACAGTATATTGACAAGCGCTATCTTGAAGGTTATCACCGCATACGCAACGCTGCACGTAATGGATTGGCTGTGGTGCCACTCTACAACGAACACTCATGTGGCGGTTGCCTCAGTCACATTCCGCCGCAACGCGAAATGGAAATAAAGATGCACAAAAAAATCATTGTGTGTGAGAACTGCGGTCGCATACTTGTTGACGACGACATAGTGGAAAAAGCAAAAGAAACATTAGCAAAATAATGCACGGCGAATGAGGTTAAACACCTCATTCGCCGTTTTAATACACATAACAATGACAACACACTATATTTCGCCATCGCAACGTCTTACCGTTGCCGCCATTACCGACATAGTAGAGAACCACAAAACCATAGCACTAAGCGACGAGGCCATTGCCTGCATTGAGAAATGTCGCAGTTATATAGACCACAAAATGGCCACCCAAAAAGAGCCCATTTACGGTGTTACAACCGGTTTTGGCTCGCTTTGCAACATCAGTATCGGACAGACTGAATTGTCGCAACTGCAAAAAAATCTCGTAATGAGCCACGCATGCGGTGTAGGCGATGAGGTAAGTAGCGATATTGTGAGACTGATGTTACTGCTAAAAGTGCAGAATTTCTGCTATGGTTACAGCGGTGCACAACTGCAGACAGTTCAACGGCTGGTTGATTGTTTCAACGACGACGTATTGCCCGTGGTCTATCAACAAGGTTCGCTCGGTGCCAGTGGCGACTTATGCCCCTTGGCACACCTTTCGCTCGCCTGCATTCTGGGCATGGGCGATGTGTATCACCACGGCGTGCGCACCACGGCACAGGAGGTGTTTGCAAAGAAAGGATGGCAACCAATAGAGTTGCAAAGTAAGGAGGGCTTGGCCTTGCTCAACGGCACTCAGTTTATGAGTAGCCATGCTGTATGGTGCTTGATGCAGGCCAAACGCTTGAACTATCAAGCCGACCTTATATTAAGTATGAGCCTTGATGCCTTTGATGGACGCATAGAGCCGTTCCTTGATGCCCTGCATCAAGTGCGTCCACACCGCGGACAAATTGAGACAGCCCAAGTCGTGCGCCAAGCCCTTGATGGCAGTGAAATAATTGTGCGCCACAAAGAGCATGTACAAGACCCCTATAGTTTCCGTTGTGCACCACAAGTGCACGGAGCTGTAAAAGATACGGTGCGCTATGTAATGTCGGTAATTGAAACCGAGATTAACTCCACAACCGACAATCCAATAGTGCTACCCGATGACGACATGATTGTGAGCGGTGGGCACTTCCATGGTGAACCTCTCGCCATGGTGCTTGACTTCTTGGCCATTGCAATGTCGGAATTGGGTGCCATTAGCGAACGGCGGACCTATCAATTGATTGATGCCAAACGAGGGCTACCCTCATTCTTGGTAGCGAAACCAGGCTTGAATAGCGGCTTTATGATACCACAATATACAGCAGCGGCCATTGTGAGTCAAACCAAGCAGCTGTGCACTCCGTGTAGCGTAGATAGCATACCAAGTAGTCAGAACCAAGAAGACTTGGTGAGTATGGGAGGGAATGCTGCCACAAAATGTGCTAAAGTGATGCAAAACGTGGAACGTGTGCTTGCCATTGAACTGTTCAATGCAGCTCAAGCTCTCGAATTCCGTCGTCCTCTAAAGAGTAGTCCTTGCATAGAGCAACTACTAACCGACTACCGCACAACGGTGAACTTTGTTGATACAGATGAGGTGATGTATACACACATTCATCAAAGTGTGGCTTTCTTGCAGCACATGACTATTTGACTTCTAAATAATAACAAAATGATGGGCAGATTGTCAGCCAAGACATATCTGCCCTATTTTATTTGAACAGTAGTGGGATATACTTGCCATTACCCGAACGTCGCAATGATTCAACGATGGCCTGTCGTTGATCAGGCTTGTAGTAGAAGAACATGCGGTTCTGTTCTTGCTTTTCACGTGGATGAGTGGCCACATAAACAGGGCGCATGGTTGTGGGATCGTAGCCCGTATAGTACATTTCGGTGCTAAGTGTCATGGGCGTGGGCGTAAAGTCCTGTATCTGCTCCAAACGGTAGCCCATACGCCGTAGGTCAACAGCCAGTTCGGCCATATCCTTCAGTTTGCAACCTGGATGCGAACTTATAAAATAGGGCACCAACTGATAGCGCAGGCCTGCTTGTTTACAAATGGCATCAAAACGGCGCTTAGTTTCTCGAAAAATGTCAAACGTAGGTTTTCGCATGAATCGCAATACCTCAGGCGAAGAATGCTCTGGTGCCACCTTCAGTCTTCCACTTACATGATGCAATACCACCTGTTTGAAATAGTCCCAACCGTGGTTGGTGTCGGTAAAGAGATCACACCTAATACCACTACCAATGAAAACATGTTTTATGCCTGGATATGCAGCAACCTGCTTGCATATATCAATTAACGCACTATGGTCGGAATTAAGGTTTGGGCAAAGAGATGGTTGTGCGCAACTATAACGTGCACATCTACGACATAGGTCTTTATTGCGTCCACCCATACCATACATATTGGCCGATGGACCACCAAGATCGGAAATAACGCCGTGGAAATCGGGATCTGCAACCAGACGGGCAACCTCCTTCATAATGGATTGCCTGCTACGCGACACTATCTGTTTGCCCTGATGTGCCGAAATGGTGCAAAACGAGCAACCACCAAAGCAACCTCGATGCAGATTAACACTCCATCGAATCATCTCAAACGCAGGTATAGCTCCCCGTTTTTTATACTTGGGGTGTGGTAAACGGGTGTAGGGTAAGTCAAACGATGCATCTATCTCTGTCTGCGTCATGGGGGGCTCTGGTGGATTTATAACAACATAACGACTGCCATGTTGTTGCACAATCATTCGAGCCTCTATCTTATTACTCTCCGCCTCTATACGACCAAAGTTCTCCGCTTCCTTACGTTTGTCACGTTGACAATCTTCAAAAGAATGGAGGATAATACTGTCATCAGACAGTATTGGACAGGTTTTAGAGCAGTAGCCAACCTGTGGAAGGGCGTGCAAATCACACATTGTACCGCCATTGCTTAATATGTTGGCAACCTTAAGGATTGTCTTCTCACCCATTCCATAGATAAGCAAGTCGGCCTGAGAATCTATTAAAATAGAGGGATGGAGGCTATCACTCCAATAGTCATAGTGAGTCAATCGACGCATCGAAGCCTCTATTCCAGCAATCACAACCGGAGTATCAGGATAGATGCGCTTAAGAATCGTAGAGTATACACATGTGGCTCTATCCGGTCTGAACCCCGACTGCCCACCTGGGGTAAAAGCATCATCGTGGCGCAATCGTCGTGAAGCGGTATAATGATTCACCATTGAGTCCATCGCCCCAGCTGTAACGCCGAAAAAAAGACGAGGCTTTCCAAATTTACGGAAGTCGCGAAGATCATCGCGCCAATTGGGTTGAGGGATAATAGCTACCTTATATCCAGCAGCCTCAAGGGTGCGACCTATTACTGCCGTCCCAAAAGAAGGGTGGTCGATATAGGCATCGCCCGAAACGATGACAATATCGACCACTTGCCACCCCAAACGCTTTACCTCTTCAAGTGTTATGGGTAAGAAATGAGGCATCAACCAAGTATTGCCTTAATACCAGGCAAATCTTTTCCTTCAAGATATTCAAGCATCGCTCCACCACCAGTAGAGACGTAACTCATTTTATCTGCCAACCCCATCTGTTTTACGGCAGCCACCGAATCGCCACCACCAATGGCGGCAAAACAGCCACCCTTGCACGCCTCGGCCACATACGATGCTATCTCGCGTGTACCTTTGGCAAAGGTGGGCATCTCAAACACACCTGCAGGGCCATTCCACAATATGGTCTTGCTCTGCATCACAATGTTTTTAATATCAGCACAACTGGATGGGCCACAGTCCACACTCTCCCACCCTTCTGGCACAGCATCCGACGGCACTATTTGCGTTTTAGCATTATTATCGAAGGCATCAGCTACAACACTATCTGTGGGAAGATAACATTTCACTCCCTTCTCTTTCATTTTTTTCAAGAGATTAAGAGCGGTTTCCATCTTGTCGTCTTCGCAAATAGAGTTCCCTATCTTACCACCCAGAGCTTTAGTAAAGGTGTAGCGCATACCTCCTATGATTATCATCTTGTCGACCTTATCAACAAGATTTTCCAATATGCCAATCTTACTGCTCACCTTACTGCCGCCAATAATGGCCGTGAATGGATGTGGAGGATTATTCAAAAGTCGTTCCAAGTTCTTCACCTCATGTTCCATAAGCAGACCAAAGAACCTGTTCTCTGGGAAGAATCGCGCCATTACAGCTGTTGAGCTATGTTCTCTGTGGGCTGCACCAAAAGCATCATTCACGTAGCAATCGCCCAAATCGGCCAGCTTTCTGGCAAAGTTTTCGTCGCCTTTTGTCTCTTCTGTATAAAATCTGATATTCTCCAGTAACAATACATCGCCAGCTTTCAACTCCGAGGCGGCTTTCTCAACTTTACCATCGGTGCCAAGCAAATCCTGCATAAATAGCACCTTTTGACCCAACATCTCTTCAAGGTGTTTTGCAACTGGCAAAAGCGACAACTCTGGTTCAAAACCACCTTTCTTGGGCCTACCAAAATGAGCCATAATGATTAGTGCTGCACCATCCGACAGCAGTTTCTTAATGGTAGGCATTGACTCCTGCATTCGCGTATCGTCGGTGATCCGCTTGTCCGCATCAACTGGTACGTTAAAGTCAACACGGAGCAGGACACGTTTGTTTTTGAAGTTATAATCGTTGATAGAGTGCATGATAATTGTTTTTATTTTGCATTTACATGTTCTGGTTCACTCACTGCCATACCGATATATGTGGCAGTAAGCATCGTGAATACAAATGCTTGGATGTAGGCTACAAGACACTCCAAGACATCAATAAACACCATAAACGCCACACTAAAAACACTGACAGCACCTCCCACGAGGTTGCCAAACAGATTACTCAAAATAAAGATTATCACCACAAAACCGAGTACGACAATATGGCCTGCCGTCATGTTTGCAAACAACCGAATCATCAACACTATCGGTTTTGTGAATATACCAATAAACTCAACCAGAGGCATCAAAGGAAATATCTTCAACCAAGCGGGTACTCCTGGGGTGTTAAAAATATCTTTCCAATAGTGCTTGTTACCACTGATATTTGTTATAAAGAACGTGATGATAGCAAGAATAGCCGTTACGGCTATATTGCCAGTTATGTTGGCACCGGCAGGAAATATGGGAATCAGTCCCAATATGTTGCTAAAGAAAATAAAGAAGAAGAGTGTCAACAAATAGGGCAAATAGCGCTGGTAATGAGCCTCACCAATGGTTGGGCGCACAATTGTATCTCTCACAAACACCACAAGCATTTCCACCAAACTCTGAATGCCTCGCGGAGCCTGGTTAGGCCGTTTTTTATACCCAGCCTTTGCAATAAAGATAATCACTATCAGCAATATAACCGACACCATGATAGCAGCCGACGTCTTGGTAATCGAAAGGTCTACAGGCTTTACAACAGCTCCATTTTCATCCAACACAAGTTCCCCTTCGGGCGTGACACATACCACCTCTTCTCTTTTCGAGCCTCCACCTATCAGACGATACCCTCTATAATCGGCATGGCCATGTTTGAATTTAGACGACATGAAGACATCCACATGTCCTTCATTTATAAGTATCACAGGCAGCGGGACAGCCACAGCATGCTCTGACCCATCCGACGACATATAGTCAAACAGATGCCACGAATGTGCATCTGTTACGTGGCCAATAATCATTGCTCCCGGATCAAAATCAGTGCTATCCTGCGCACGCAAAGAGGTTGTGCCGAGTAGTATAGTTGCAAACAGTAAACCAAGAACCAGTTTTTTCATTCTCTTTTGCCTTTTTCAATCGGTTCATCGGCTCGCAATACCGATGCTTGATTAAAGATGTCTATCTGCAAAGTGTCGAACAACCCAATCTGATTTTTTGCAGTTGTCGACACTTCAATGCAATAATTGTGCAAGAAACTTTTAACGATACGTCTCAAAGCAGCAGACCTTGCCACTCCTTCACGGGCAGCATAGGCCGACAAACGCTTCAGTTCGCCTTCAGAGAGGCAAACTGAATAGCGTTTTGTCTTTGATTTCCTATCTTTCATAGTACCTCAATCAACACGTTGTTTTAGTGTCAATTGAAAAGTAACATGTGTTCGTTGATAACATCGGTGCATGCGCTTTCCATGTCGTTGTCGGCAAACACATCACGCGCCATTTCACCAAGCAGTGAGATTATCTCAACATCACGTCGCAACGCACTTCTTACACCTTTGTACTTTTTGGCATCGCTACGGAACTGGTCGTAGTATATCACCTCCGAATTGTAGTAGTCAAAGGCCGACTGCCACAATTCACGCCCAGCCTCATCTCCATACACTTCTTTGTACAACTGTGGTATATACACTTGGTGGCTACGTCCCAACCCGATATATACTGCATACACATCTATCGGGAAGTTTTTCTTGGGGAATGCCTCACGAGCAATGTCAAGCAACTTGCGTGCCCTGATGGTGTCGCCCTTATCAAAGCAGTCCGAGGCAACAAGCGTAATGGCCTGTCGCTGAACGCTGCCCATGTTAAGGCTTATTGGGTCAACATATATATCTGCATTTAGGTTGCCCCACTTCAGAGGTTCACCATCTACACCGTTTATGTAGTAGTCGGCAGTGCGATCGGTAGCGCGCTGTTGTGCCGGATAGGGCAACAACTTCATGTTCATTCCATCGGCAATCGAATAACTATCAGCCAATGGGAACACTTTACGCACCTCGTTCATATTCATCGCATTGATGTCGCGCATGAACTTGTTGGTACCAATAATGTCAAGTAGCATCAACTCATGGCGATAGAGGTACTGCTTATTCAACTCCCAGCGTATTTCTGGGTTCACTCTATCTGCCAACTCGGCAGGTATGACACCAGCTTCAACCAATGCTGGAATATCGAGCGTTATCTTGAAACGGCGTGTGGGAATAACGCTAAACGTCTCCCCACGACTGGTGCGACGATAGCGTTCTGGGTTGTCGCGCATCTTGCCAAGCACCTCGCTCACTTCACGATACTCCTGGCTACGGTCTTCTATCAACGTTACATCTTTACCCAAGCCGTAGTAGTCTTTCGACAACGAGAAAGGTAATGCCTCGCTGTCGTAGAGCTTATTATACAACTGCTCTACATACCAGTACATACCCGAAAGGGTGTAGTTGAGGATGCGCACATCGGTGCGTGTGCCTTCAACCTCTTGAGCATACCACAATGGGAATGTGTCGTTGTCGCCGTAGGTGATCAGTATGCCGTTGGGATTGATGTTTTTGAGGTAATTTTGAGCAAAATCGCGAGCAGCATACTTCTGACTGCGGTCGTGATCGTCCCAGTTTTGAGCAGCCATAAGGCACGGCACACCAGCCATACAGAGCACAAACACCACTGCTGTTACTACCTTACCCATGGTCTCACGACGATTCTTAAACAGAGTGGTAATCCATTCTGCCAAAGCCATCACGCCCAAACCAATCCACATTGCAAAGAAACTGAACGACCCCACAAAGGCATAGTCGCGTTCACGTGGCTGACGTGGAGGCATATTCAAGTATATGGCAATGGCCAGTCCTGTCATAAAGAACATGATAAAGACGATGAACGCATCTTTAGGATGACGTATGACGTGGTAAACCAACCCAATCAAACCAAGCAGCAACGGCAAAAAGAAATAGGTGTTGCGAGCCTTGTTGTTGGCCAGATGGTCGGGCAAATTGTCCTGCGGACCAAGGCGCGCCTCGTCAATAAACTTAACGCCACTTATCCAGTTACCGTTGACATAGTCTACCGTTCCATCATCGTTAAAGTGGTGTCCCTGAATGTCGTTCTGTCTTCCCGCAAAGTTCCACATAAAGTATCGCCAATACATCCAGTTCAGTTGATACTTGTTGAAGAACTTCAAGTTCTGATTGCCCGATGGTTTTTGTCCTACAGGAGTCTTACCAGCCCAATACTGATAGAACGTTGGGTGTTGACGGCCACGGTCGTCGCTCCACATGCGCGGAAAAACACCGCAGTGTTGCTGTTTGTAGACATATTTCTTTGCGTGATCGGCAACAATGTAGGCATCCTTGCCTTTTGCGTTTTTGCCACGCACATACTTGGTGTAGCCATCCTCGGTTGCAATGGGTCCACCAGCAGTATAGAACTGGCCACTGAGCAACGGTGTGTCGCCATATTGCTCACGTCCCAAGTAGGCACGCATGGCCACGGCATCTTTCGGTGCATTTTCGTTAAGCGGAGTGTTGGTGTTAGCTCTGATTACCAGCACAAAGAAGGTGGAGTAGCCAATGACCAGCATTGCAAAACTGAGCAAGGCTGCATTAAGTATCGGCCGACTCTTTTTGTGCGAATACCACAAGCCCCACACCACCAACGCTGCAATCAGCGCAAAGAAGAATATGGTGCCACTGTTGAACGGCAAACCGAGGGTGTTGACAAAAAACACATCGAAAGCCGAATCAACGTTGACGATGCCTGGTATGATGCCCCACAGGATGAGTGCCAACAAGAAGATCGACAAGCACCCCGTAAGCAAAAAACCTTTCAGCGTGGTTTTAGGCCACTTCTTGAAGTACACCACATAGCATATTGCAGGCACGGTGAGCAGGTTGAGCAGGTGAACGCCAATGGCCACACCCACCAACAAAGCCACCAACACCAGCCAACGCAACGAGTGGGGATCGTCGCTTTGCTCTTCCCATTTCAAGATTGCCCAAAACACAAGGGCGGTGAAGAACGACGACATGGCGTACACCTCGCCCTCAACAGCCGAGAACCAGAACGTGTCGCTAAAGGTATAGGCCAACGAACCCACCACGCCAGCGGCAAACACCGCCCACGTGCGCCAATCGGCAAGCGAGGGATTTTTCGGGTCGGGCAACAGGTGTTTCCCAATCATTGTTATGCCCCAAAACAGGAACAATATGGTGAAACCACTGCACACAGCCGACATCACGTTGATGGCATGAGCGGCCTGCTCTGGACTTGAGAACATCGAGAACAGTCTACCCAACAACTGGAAAGTGGGTGCTCCTGGGGGGTGTCCCACCTGCAGTTTGAAGGCGGTGCTGATATATTCGCCACAATCCCACCACGAGGCCGTGGCTTCGGCCGTCATGATATACACCGTGCAAGCCACTATGCATATCACCCAACCGATGATGTTGTTTGCCAAGTTGTATTTTTTCATGCTTCGATGTTAATTGCAATTGTTGTTAATCTGTACGATGCCAAGCGTCTCTCCTACCCTTAATTCTCGATTGGGTCGCGCCACAAGGGCATTGTCATGCAGCGAGCACCGCCACCGGCACGGGGCAATTCGCTGGCTGGAAACGCTGCCACAAAGCGGTCGTAGGCATTGAGGTCAATGCTTCCATCGGCCACCCGCTCGGCCTCAAGCACCGAAAAGCCTGCCTTGTCGAGGGCATCTATGGTGTGGGTGTTACGCCTGTAGCCCAACACTTTACCATCGCCCAGAGCAAAGAAGTTGGCACCGCTGTGCCACTGCTCACGCAGTTGCACCCACGGGTCGGCGCCACCACACAAAACGGGCTGCATATCCATACCTTTATGTCGCAGCGCATCCAAAATATTGTCGAACTGACGGTAGGCAATCTTACCGTTGTCAATGTCAATCAATGTGGTATTCTTGCCAGTAAAAAGGCCTTTGCGTTTCAGCATTGGCTCAAAGGCCATGCATTGGTGTTTGCACAAGAAAGTGAACACCATATCCAAATGGATGAACGACTCGGGCGTGTGGGGCAATTCCTGCACAATGATGCTGAATTTTTGTCGCTCGGCAGCAAAGGTATTGGCCAGATATTTTATGCCTTTGGTGTTGGTGCGTATGCCCTGCCCGATGCACAACATGCTGGGCGAAGCCACTTGCACGTCGCCACCCTCGGTGCGAGCATCGCCACTCCAAGCCTGAGCATTAAGCTTTTCAACACCAAAGAAATGGTCAAACAAAGCCTCATAAATCAGCGTCTCGCGCTCGCGCACCTGGAAACTCATCGAGTTGATAAGCACACGGTTGTAGACCGTCGACGAAGCATCGCGCGTAAAAAACAGATTGTAGAGAGGTTTCAACACATAGCGGTTATCGTCCACCCCGTTCCAGTCGTGGTTTTCGTAACCTTCAATCAATGCCTTTGCCAAACTGCTGTCGTCAAGTTGCAACAACTCGTCAGCGAGGGTCGACGGACAATTATCCATGTCGCAACTCTCATTCACCAAGTGTCTCCTCACTCCATCGTCAGCCAACAACTGAGCCAGCACATCCTCAACATAATACACCTTTGCCCAACGTTCAAGCACACCTGCAAACACGCGATATTCACCATCAACCAATGGTTTGTTCAAAATGTCGCTATACAGCGCATGATGGGCATTAAGGGGGGTCATACGCTCAATTTCGACCCCTGGACGGTGCAGCAAGACGGCACGCAAACGTCCCGTCTCCGACCCAACGTCAATCCTGCACGGCTGGTATTTATCTTGCATCATCATGTATGTTTCACACTAATACACAACTCGTTCCGCCCCATTGGGACAGAGTTGCAATAGTGCAAATATACGTTTATTCTTGCAACTGCAAAGCATCCGAGGCCTTTTTTTCGCCCCTTTTATCAACACTCCATTCAACCGACGGTGGAATGCCGCCGTTCTTTGCCAACAGCCACCTACCACAACGAGAGCCCAAGCAAGTGACAAACCATGGGACAAGTAGGCATCAAGTAAGGCCGTTCTTCAGTTGTTCTTCAGTCATTGACTGAAGAACAACTGAACATATACTGAAGAAATGCCGAAGTTGAGCCCTACTTGATACCTGCTTGCTGCCGTTTTGCCATACCCCTCCACCCTTTTTACCCACCCCTTACCCCTCCCAGGAGGGGAAGAGTTTGAGAATGTTGTCCCTCCCAAGAGGAGGGAGAATTTGAAGTGGTGAGAAAAAACCTCCCCTCCTGGGAGGGGACACAGGGGTGGGACATCAGCAACATTGTATACGTCCGTTTTCTGCTTTCTACACCCCTATTCCC
>JAFVBC010000031.1 GCA_017480185.1 Bacteroidales bacterium | reverse complement strand
CTTCAGTCATCGACTGAAGAACAACTGAAGAACGACTGAAGAACGGCCTTACTTGATGCGTAGTTGATGTGTGGCTGAGACGTTGTTTGCCGTGGTTGCCTGTGGGGGAAATGGAAAAAATGTGTATATTTGCACACCTCTGCTATGAAAAAACTGCTGTTTATATTGTTGTCGTTGACCGCCTTTTGTGCTGTGCAGGCGCAGGAGTTCAACGCAACGGTGGTGGTGAATTATCAAAAGTTGCTCACCACCACGCAGTTGTACGAGTCGGTCAACGACAAGAAAGTGTTTGAGAGCATGAAGCAGGCCATAGAGGATTTTGTGGGTGGACGCCACTGGACGCGCCTCGAACTGGAACAGCACGAGCGCATAGAGTGTTCGTTCTCTTTGATACTGACGCAGCGCTCGTCGGCTACCGAATTCACAGGGCAATTGTCGGTGCAGATGAAACGGCCGGTGTATAACTCCACCTACACCACAGGCATGTTTAACCACATGGAGCAGGCCAACTTCTCGTTCACCTACAACGAAAGCCAACCCCTCGACTTCGACCTAACCAACTTCTACGGCAACTTGCAATCGACGCTGGCTTACTATTGCTACATGATGCTGGGTATATACTTGGATTCATATCAGCTGAACGGTGGCGAGCCGATGTATGATATGGCCGCTATGGTGGCTCAAACGGCCGAGGCCTCGGCCTACGTAGGGTGGCGAGCCACCGAGGGGCCGAAAAGTCGCTACTGGTTTGTTGAGAACCACTCCAACTCGGCCTATGCACAGTTACATTCGGCCTACTATAAGTACCACCGTCTGGGCTTGGATGCCATGACGGTGAACCAAGAAGTGGCACGACGGATGATAATAGAAGCGCTTTCCGACTTGGCCGGGGTGAATAAGAAAAAGCCCAATTTGCTGTCGGTGCAACAGTTTGTGGATGTGAAGATACAAGAGTTGGTCTCGATATTTACCCCCGCAACCGATGCCGAGAAACAACGCGTTTACGACTTGGTGAACGAAGTGAGCCCTATAAACACTGTGAAAATCAGAAACTTCAATAAAAAGTGAACGATAGGCATGAACTATGTAGATTGTTGTAACAAATAAAATAATAACCTTATGTCACAAATACCGATACAGAAAGAGACGATAGACCGCATTGCAGCGGCTAATAAGATTGCCAACCCTGGTAAAGCAAGCATTCGCGAAATGCGCAAGATGATACAGGACGTTGAGTCGGAAACGGGGGTGCGCTTTGTGAAAATGGAGATGGGTATTCCTGGCTTGCCAGCTCCAAAGATTGGTGTTGAGGCTCAGATTGAGGCCTTGCGTAATGGTGTGGCAAGTATATATCCAGAGATTTACGGCACAGCCGACTTCAAGAAAGAGGCTGCCCGATTTGTGAAAAACTTCCTCGACATCGACGTAACTCCCGATTGCTGTGTGCCAACGGTGGGCTCGATGCAGGCTGGTTTTGCCAGTTTCCTTACATTGACACGTTATGATGCCAAGAAGACCAAGGTGCTGTTTATTGACCCCGGTTTCCCCGTGCAGAAGCAGCAATGCCGTGTGCTTGGCATACCGATGAAGACTTTCGACGTGTATGAGTACCGTGGCGACAAGCTTCGCGACAAACTGGAAGAGGAGTTGCGCGACGGCGATGTGGCCTGCCTCATATATAGCAGTCCCAATAATCCAGCCTGGTTCTGTTTCACCGACCACGAATTGCGCATCATCGGCGAGATGGCCAACAAGTATGGTGTGGTGGTGCTTGAAGACGATGCCTACTTCTTGATGGACTTCCGCAAGGATTATTCGGTGCCCGGACAGGCTCCGTTCCAGCCCACGGTGGCTAAATATACCGACCGCTATGTGCTTATGATTAGCGGTTCGAAGAGCTTCAGCTATGCAGGCGAACGCATTGCAATGATGGTGTGCAGCCCGATGTTGTATAACATGGAGTGCCCCGACTTGGGACGCTACTATAGTCAGACTCAGTTGGGACGTGCCCTCATCTTTGGAACCCTCTACTGCTTGAGCAGTGGCACCGCTCATAGTGTGCAGTATGCCATGGCTGCCATGCTGAAAGGTGCCAACGACGGCACGTTCAACTTTGTGCAGGATATTAAGGAATATGGCGAAAAGGCCGGTATGATGAAGAAGTTGTTCACCGACAATGGGTTCTATATTGTCTATGATAAAGATATGGGCGATGAAATTGGCGATGGGTTCTACTTCACGTTCTGCTACCCAAGCTTTGAGGGCGTAGACTTGCTCAACGAGTTGATACGCTATGGTGTCAGTGCCATCAGCCTTGACATCACTGGCAGTCATCGCCAAGGCATACGCGCTTGTGTGGCATTGGTGCAACGCGATCAGATGCCCGATCTTAAGGTGCGTCTTGAAAAATTCCATGCCGACCATCCAGTAAAGTAGTGGAAAACCTATTTTGAGGCAGGGCGATACTCGCCCTGCCTCAAAATAGGGAAAGAAATATAGTTAAGAATAAAATAGCAACTAATAGATAATGCCAATGAAACATATGATGTAGTATTGTTATAATGCACATCGAAGAATAGGAAATAAGCGAAGTCGCATTACTTGGAATCTTTGGAACTTAGACACTTTCATTTACACTCCAAGAGTAAAGCAACGGCGCTCCCGCCATCATGGCGTGGGCTTTACTCGTTGATACTGGGGAGTGTAAGGTAGTCTAAGACCTCAAAGATTCCACACACGACGCGAAAAGTGCCACGCTTTTTCTATGTGCATTTTATAGGCACTGCGGTAAAAAACTTAAAAACAACTACAAATGAATTTGAAACGATACAAGATTTTGCTTGTTGCATTGCTGCTTGTGCCAGTTTTCGCAAAAGGACAGGCCGAATATTCACACTACTACATTGAGGGCGATTATGCCATGCATCAGGCTAAGAATGGCACTATCTACTACTCGTTGTCGAATATCACTACCGAGGGCATAACCATAGGTTTGGGTGCATCGAAGATGTTGTATGGCCATGTGGGCGAGGACGAAAGTGTGGTATTCTCGTTCGATACAATTGAAAATCGTTGTCCCGACGGATATAGCAACATCCTGTTCTGGAAACAACGAGAGGGTGAAGGCCCGATACGTTGGCAGATAGACAGCGAGGTGAAGCAACCGCGGTCGGAAAAACGCACCGATATGGTGAAAATAGTGATGTTGGTGTTGGACTGCAGTAACTCGTTGGGAGGCGACTTTAGTGGCCTGAAGAAGAGTGCAAAGGCGTTTATCGACATACTTGCTCGCTCGGCAGGTAATGGCAATATTCGCATCGGTGTGATAGGTTTCAGCAACGAAGCCAATACCGATAAAAACGTTATCCCCATACAAACCCTTACTAAAGAGAGTGCAAAGGCAATAAAGAAGTCGATTGATAATCTTGATCAACACAACAACACAGCCATGTACTATGCCATGGATAAGGGCGAGACGATGATAAACGATTATTTCAACACGCTTGAACTCACCAACGATCAGAAGTTTGGTGGCGCAATAATGGTTACGTTCACCGATGGCTTTGATAACCATTCGCTCAAGCAAGGTCGCATATTCCGCAAGGGTTTACAAAACCCCTATTTCAAATATGTGCGCGACACTGTTATTCGTCACTCCTACACCTATGTGCATCATGATGTGCGGCAGGTGGACGGCACAATGCGTGATGTGGAAGAGACGCAGCCTTTGGAGAGTATGATGCTGGTGTTGAAAGGCAATGATGTTAGCGAAAGCGATGAGATATACAAGGCTGTTTTCAACTCATTGGCTACGGATAAACCTTTCTATGTTAAGAATTTTGGAGAGGTGAAGCGAAAATTTAATGAAATTGCGGAGATGATTGTGAGCCGATTCCAGATATTGAACTGCTACGTGCCACGTGCACATGAAGGTCGTGTGAGGTGGACATTTGATAAGCCCCATGGCTTTTTCGGCTTTAGTGGCGGCGGTGTGGTAGATGTTGCGGCAGGCAGTAGGTTTTCGTTTGGGGGTGGTGTGAGTATGGATTTTGCTTTCCCCACAAAGAATTTCAGAGCATGGGGCGGTTTCATTGGCTATAAAGGGGTACACAACCCCGCTGGAAACTATGGCACTCATCATATTCAGTTGGGAGTGCTTACGGCAGGCCCCATGTTCCAATACAAACGTGCCCCGTTACTGGGTGTGGGTGTCGATTTACGTATCCAGCCGGATTATTATAGTATGAATTACTATAACTCGAATAACACACTTGGATGCCAAGAAGAACCTGGTGGCGGATTGGTGCTACGTGCGGGAATTATATCGCAAAAGCATTTGTATTGTTATGCTGATTTGGCTTTGGGTGTATATCAGCGAGATTGGTTTAATGTGACGATTGATAGTGATGGGTATAAACGGTACACATTTAAGGAATCGCAGTATAACATGTATTTTAATGTAGGGCTGAATTTGGGATTTAAGTTTTAATCCACGCCTAAAAAACAGAGAGGGGGGCTGTTTCCAATTTTGGTAACAGCCCCCCCTCTCTGTTTTGTGTTTAGTTACGACGCTATTGTTTGATAATCTTTGAACTTGTGTTGGCTGTGCGCACAATGTAGGCCCCGTTAGGAAGTTCTTTAAGTGAGAATGAGGCTGTGCCATCAACACTCATGGTTTGGCTTATTACTGTGCCATTCATCGCAAGTAACTGTACTAATGTTTGTGGGGTTATGCCTCTGATGTCTACAAGATCGGTTGTTGGGTTGGGCGAAATGGTCAGCAGTTGTTCCGCTACGCGGTCAATCTTGAGATATTCGCTTTCATAACATCCAATATCAACACGCTCACGCTGTACCCTCTCGTTGCCATCGTAATCGTAATCCGACAGGTTTGTGCGACCAGGTTTGCCACGATTTATCAGTATAGAACGCTGTGCAATGTGGTAGTCGGCGTTGTCGGGGTCGACAAACATCGGACCATATAGCGAGTCGTTGTTAGCGTTGGTTGTGGCGAGGTGTATGTTTCCTTCTCCCAGAACGCTGTTCGGTAGCGCGCAATAGGTCACCTGTTGGCTTGTGGCATCGTCGGAGAGTAGACCTTCATCGTATCCCCACACCACACAGTTCAACATTGAGCATACGTTTGTCATCAAGTGAACTCCGTAACTACCTTGCCCTACAATGGTGTTGTTTATCAACACACCAGCAGCGGTGGCCTCTATTGCAGCACCAATATTGTTGCTGAATAGACAGCTATTTATGCGACCACGCACTATCTGCACTACCGATGCCGCGTTGTTGCCCGAAGCCGAGCAGTTGGTCATGGTGGTGCGGTTCATCTGTAAAAGGGCATGCCCAGGAGCATAGTTGTCGTTAAAGTGTAAATGGGTTATGATGGTGTTGCGTCCCATTGAGCCAATACCAGCATCCATGTTTGGAGCATGGGTGAACGTTATCTCGTCAATGTTGCTGATTTTTGAGGTGTCGCCCACGGTGATGATTAACTGTTTTTGGTTGTTACCATCAATGATGGTCGGGTTGGCTCCAGATATGCGCTCTGACAGGCTGCTCTCTGTTCCTGCAAAACCACCGTATACCGATACTCCGGCAGGTACAGTCATAACAACATCTTGCCCCTCTGCAGCATAGTATGTGCCACCTTTCATCCAGATTGGCAGATGTCGCGAACCAGCAAATGTCAGCGCATCGGTAAGGTTGTTGGTGCAACTTTGCCAACTTGTTCCATCTCCATTACTTTCTGCATCTACGTATATTTTGTCGGAGAAGTGGGATGATATTTTGGAGGGTATGATATTGTAAACGGCAGTTTGACCGACAGCATAGAGCATGGTCTGATAACCATTGGTGGCGGTTAGCGTGTAGAAACCGTCACTACTGCCACTCCATCCCCAGTTGAAGTGGAAACGATTGCCAGTTGTGTTGTAACCGTCAACAACAAAGGCGTGACCACCATCGGAATTGGTACCAGAATAGTATACAGGCCTTTCATTGTCAATCTCGTTGCGCAGCATTTCATACCAAGCTTCGCTGGGTGATGCTCCCATGTTGGATATTTTGGCGCGCATGTAACCGAAGTATTTTAGGCCATTGGGGACGTATTCCGACTGTGTACCACTGCCATCGGTATGTCCTGGCCATTGGTAGTTCATGCGGGTGGCAATGCCACAATGGTAGCTCAAAAGTGAGGCTGCTTCTTTCTCTTGCATGCTCGAACTGGTGTATACGCGATCGGGCATGCGTGTATAGGTGTAGGTTGAATTGTAGAAATTGGCCGAGAGTGTACCGTAATAAGTGTGGTGGTAAAGTGTGGAATCAAAGCCATGTACAGGGTAGCGGTGATAACGTATTATTTGAGCCATGGCTGTTGCTACACAACCTACTACCGCATTTTGATTGTTATATACGGGACAGTACATGTTATAGCCTGTACCCTGGCCCCATTTGGAGGTGAGTAGGTAGGTGTCGGCTTTCCAACGAAGTGTGGGATCGCTGTCGGTTAGCAATGAATTCCAATCGGCACAGGCGTCGGCATCGGTTTGTTTAAGTGTAGCAATGTCTTTAGCATAGCCGTTAAACCAAAAGTCGGCGGCTGGGGCAACGGTGGCTTTGTCGTATACTCCTTCAAACGAGTAACCAAGTATTGGCACAGCACGATCGTCTGCACTTATCACGATGAACCCCTCATCATTGATGTTGAATATGTAAAGGCAGGCTTCGTCGTTGATTATGCGTGTTTCGGCTAATACAATTTGTGGAAGTGAACCGCTCTCGTAACGGGTTTGAATGAAGTTGGAGGCTACTTTTTGGGCAGTTGTAGGGTCAATGGGTTTTGCTCCAACGCCTAATGTCGTGGCGGTTAATGCTGCTAACAGCAATAGATGACGTCTCATTTTAGGAATGTGTTTATGTGGTTGAACACTATTTCTGCGCGCTCGGCAAACGATTCTTTTGTCGCAAAGGCTATGTGTGGTGTGCAGATGCAGTTTGGCAGATGTAATAGAGGATGATTGGAGGGTAGGGGAGGCTCTTGTTCGTATACGTCAAATGCCGCTCCACTTATTTTGTCAGAAGTTAGGGCTTCCGCCACAGCATCAATGTCGCATACGTTGCCTCGGGCAGTATTTATAAGCAATGCCGATGGTTTCATTATATCCAGTTGCTCCTTGCCAATTAGGTGGTAGGTGGAACTATTAAGAGGAACGTGTAATGAAACTATGTCGGATTGCTGCAGCAGCGATTGCATATCTGTATATTGCCCCCCAATCAGTTCTACCTCTTGGCGTTTAGTTCTACTGTATGCCAGTACTTTACAACCAAATGCCAGTAAAAGTTTTGCTACAGCAGTACCGATGGCTCCAGTACCCACTATGCCCACTGTCTTACCTCGAAGTTCGCGTCCGAGGAAAGCACCCCGAGTACCCCCTATGCGAGTTTGGTTGTCAAGCACTGTGATACGACGCATGAGGTCTATGATTAGCCCTACTGTCAGCTCGCTTACGGCCGTGGTGCTATAGCCAGCAGCATTTTGCACTTCTATGCCGTGGCTCTTGCAGTAGTCAAGGTCAATGTGGTCAAGGCCGGTAAATGCAACCGATAAATACTTCAACCGACTGCACTTATTTAGGATCTCTGCTGTTAAGCGTATGTTTGATATGGCCACCACATCGGCATCACACATGCGTTGTACGAGTTCGTTGGCATCCTCATCGCGGTCAAGGTAATAGGTAAAATTATGCCCCTTTTGAGCATAGCAGGTACGCAACTGCTCAAAACGGTCAGTAGCTATACCCAGTGGTTCCACACATACAATATTCATGGTGTAAGAATGCTGTGGTTCTATTTTGTATCTTTTTTGTGTTTTTTCTTGCATACCGAAAAACCGAAGCCGCCCAGTTTCTCTCCTAAAGCATAGTACTTTCCGTGCGAATAGGCCAGTGGCGAGGCGTGATTCAGTTGAAACTGCCCAGTTGTCTTGTCAATTAAACTTTCTTCTGCATTTATTGCTACCACATTGGCCATAAACATGTCGTGCGATCCAAGGTGCTTTACATCGGTCACCCGACACTCTATGTTGAGTGGACTTTCGGCAATCAGCGGCGCTTTAACAAGTTGTGCGGATTGAGGTGTGAGCCCCATTTCGGAAAATTTGTTGTAATCGCGCCCGCTTTTCACTCCGCACCAGTCGGTCTGACGTGCCAATGCTGCGGTTGTAAGGTTAATCACAAACTCGCCCGTGCGACTTATTAGGGCGTGGCTATGCCGTTCTGGACGCACCGATATATAGCACATGGGCGGGTCGCTGCAAAGCGTGCCCGTCCATGCTATTGTCAAAATGTTGTAATTTCCCACACTATCGCCACAGCTCACCATTACCGCGGGAAGTGGGTATATCATTGTGCCTGGTTTGAAGGCTCGTTTCATTCTCTAAATTTTTTCTCCAATTCGTCAACTTTGCTGCGCATTTGTCGGTCGGTTTGACGCAGATTCTCTATTGTTTTACAGGCGTGTAGTACAGTGGCATGGTCTTTGTTACCACACTGACTACCTATCACAGCCAGCGATGATTTCGTAATTTTCTTTGCAAAATACATTGACAATTGTCGTGCCAACACTATTTCTCGTTTCCTACTTGTATTTTGAATACTCTCCACGGGCAACTCCAAATAGTCGCACACCACTTTCTGTATATAGTCTATTGTTATCTCGCGGACGCTACTTTGCACGTATTTGTCTATTATCTGCTTTGTCAACTCAAGGGTTATTTCCTGTCGGTTGAGCGAACTTTGTGCCATCAACGATATCAGCACCCCCTCCAACTCTCGAACGTTGGTGTTGATATTATAGGCAATGTACTCAATCACATCATCGCTCATCACAATCCCTTCGTTTTGCAGTTTTTGGTAGAGTATGCGTTTGCGTGTCTCAACGTCTGGGGTTTGTAGGTCGGCATTGAGTCCCCATTTTAACCGACTCAACAACCTTGTTTCCAGTCCTTGCAACTCGCTGGGCGCTTTATCAGAGGTGATGATTATCTGATTGTGGTGCTGATGCAGATGGTTGAACAAATGGAAGAAAGCCTCTTGGGTCTTTTGTGCTTTACCGGCCCAGAATTGAATATCGTCAACAATGAGCACATTGATCATTTCATAAAAGTGCACAAAGTCGTTGATAGTATTTGAGCGCCCAGCCTCGGCATATTGCTGCATAAACTGTTCCGAAGTTACATATAGAACAGTTTTATCTGGGTGCATTTCTTTTGTCTTTAAGCCAATAGCGTTAGCCAAGTGGGTCTTACCCAATCCAACGTTACCATGCAGCAACAGTGGATTAAACGAGGTCTGTCCTGGCTTTTCGGCCACAGCATATCCAGCGCTACGAGCCAAGCGATTACAGTCGCCTTCGACAAAATTTTCCAGTGTATAATTGGCACTGAGTTGCGAGTGAATGCGAGTTTTCTGAATGCCGGGTATGACAAATGGATTTGGTATCTCGCGAGAGTTGTCTCGGTTCACATTGACGTAAACGTCTGTAATCGGATTTTTCGAAGCCTTTTGCTGACGCGACGGCAGGGTAGTTACAATGGGGCGCGAGGCAATAGTTTGATCCATCACTATGCTGTACTTCAGACAACCTTTGGGCCCAAGTTGCAACCGCACAGCCCGACGAAGCAGGTCTACGTAGTGCTCCTCTATCCATTCGTAGAAAAATTGGCTCGGTACCTGTATGATAAGAGTGTTTCCATCAAGTCGCAGCGGTACGATTGGCTTAAACCAGCGGTCAAACACCGCCTTGTTTTCTTCACCCAGGCAGTCTTTTATCACTTTTAGGCATTCCGCCCACACTTTAACGTAATCTTGCTCAATCATAGTTGCCGTTACTTGCTTTTTATCGTCTCGCATTTTCGCTCACTCTTTTTTCTGTTTGCAAAGTTCATCTTTTGTGTCAACACTATAGGTGAAAAATATTTTTGCACTTGTCGGCTTTTTTTTATAAAGCATGTGGCGTGCACTTCTCTTCCAGCGACATTCTTCTTTTCATAAAACGCTGTTTTTCATTTTAGGTAATGAAAAAAAGTACTTTTTACCCTGTCGTAATTTAAGTTTTTTATTTCTCTGCGCAAAATTTTTTATACGTTTTTTTAGATGTTCTGGCATCTTTTCTAAAGGTTTTTCACTGCCTTGAAAGTCTGCTCGTTATGCTGGAGTATGTGCTGTAAAGCACTGGTGTTGTGTGTTTTACTGTAAATGTTTCATTGTCAGTTGGCTTTTGACAGATTGTTTATTTTAAGTGTCTGAAAACCTGATATAATGGCTATTTATAAACTCTAAATCGTTGATAAAACTTTTGCGTGGTGGTTGAAAATTTTTTTTGAAAAGTTTCTCCAACGACGGTGTTGAAATGAGGCAGAGCAATCGCATTGCAGCCTCTCAACAAAACACCCACCACCTATCCATTCCCATCTCCTTTCTCTTGCTGGTTCCTATGCCATGTTATGTTGACTCTAATACATAGTGTGATGATGTATGGTTTCGCGCGAGCGCACGCGAGATGTCGTTGGTAGGGAAAAAGGTGTAAATTTGCACCGTGAAAGGTATAGAAAGCAGACTTCGCATTGGCGTTTTTGGTCGTTGCAACGTTGGCAAAAGCACTTTATCCAACGCCTTGGCTGGGCAACAGATGGCTATGGTAAGTCCTGTTCCAGGCACCACTGCCGACCCAGTGCGACGTCCCCTTGAGTTGCTCGGGGTAGGTCCTGTGGTGCTGGTCGACACGGCAGGACTCGACGAAAAGGGAGAGCTTGGTGCCCACCGCGCCGAGTCTTCGTGGCGTGAATTGCTTGGGGTCGACCTTGTGCTTCTGCTTTTCCGTCATGGCGAGTTTGGCGAGGTTGAGCAACGCGTTGATGAGGTATGCGAAAAACATGGTATTGCCATTGTACATGTGCTGACGCATTGTGATTTGTTATCAGAAGACATATTGAACAAACACACCAACAGGTCTGATGCTTATGCCGATGTGTTGTTCTCTGCCAACGATGAGTGTGCAGTGCAGCGCCTTAAAGAAGTCATTTCTGCGCGTTTGCTACCCATGTTGGGTCGTGAAGATAATGTGCTTCCGGACGTTGTCTCGGTTGGCGACACCGTACTCCTTGTTGCTCCTATCGATAAGTCGGCTCCTGTAGGCCGACTCATCTTGCCACAAGTGCAAACTCTTCGAAGTGTGCTCGACCTGCACGCTTCGGCCTTGGTGTGCCAACCCGACGAACTACCCACAGCTTTGTCGCGGTTGAGAGTAGCCCCCCGATTGGTCATCACCGACAGTCAGGCCTTTGCCTATGTTGCAAAGCAGTTGCCTTCGTCGGTTCCACTCACCAGTTTCAGCATAGTAATGGCACGTAAAAAAGGCATGTTCCATCGCTTTGTGCAAGGCACACGGCGACTTATGTCGCTTAATGATGCCGACCGTGTGCTAATACTCGAAAGTTGTACTCACACGGTTGGATGTGGCGACATCGGGCGCGAACTTCTGCCCCGAGCCATCAGCAGTGCCACTGGTCGCAAACTAAGATTCGATATAGTTGCAGGCGATTCTCCGCTTCCGAGTAGCGCATCGGACTATGCTTTGGCTGTGCAATGTGGTGGGTGCATGGCATCGGCCTCACAACTGCGTGGTCGATTGCTCCCACTGATCGAAGCTGGTGTGCCAGTAAGCAACTATGGCATGGCTCTTGCATGGTGTAATGGTATCTTTGAACAAAGCATCAGCCCTTTTATGAACGAATAACAATCAGATTTTGATATGACATCTCAACTCCAACTCCCTAAAATTACAATAATTGTGGCGCAGGATGAAGATCGTGGCATTGGACGAAACAATGATCTCATGTGGCACATTTCGGCCGATTTGCGCCGTTTCAAACAACTCACCACAGGACACACTGTGATTATGGGTCGTCGCACCTGGCAGAGCCTTCCCAACAGTCCTCTTCCCAACCGTCGCAACATTGTGCTTACAAGACAGCCCGACTTCGTGGCAGCTGGTGCCGAAGTTGCCCATAGTGCCGAGCAACTTCTGCCGATGTTAGATCCAACCGACGAAGCGTTTGTGATAGGTGGAGCCTCAATCTATGCCGAACTCATGCCCTTTGCTTCGCACATTCGGCTCACTCAGGTCTACCATCGTTTCAAGGCCGACGTATTTTTCCCACCTATCGACCGCACATCGTTCCATCGTACTGCCCAGAGCGAGTGCTTCACCGACCCCCAAAGTGGCCTCGAATATGCTTTCATCGACTTTGAACGCACCGACAAACAATGAATGCTACCATTATAAACATTGGCGACGAACTACTTTTAGGACAGGTCGTTAACAGCAATGCTGCGGTCATGGCGCAGATGATTGCCCAAGCAGGTTTTGGAGTCGAACGCACAATAGTTGTGGGTGATAATGCCGACGACATCCGTCGCGCCATAGACGAATCGATACAACTCACCCCCATAGTGCTCATAACCGGAGGTTTAGGCCCAACCAAAGACGATATAACCAAACACCTGCTGGCCGATTACTTTGGTAGTGAGTTATATGAAAACAGCGAAGCCCTTGCCACCGTTACGCGCATCATAACAGGTTTGGGGCGGCCTATGACCGAACTTAATCGTCGCCAGGCCTGGGTCCCAAAGTGCTGTCGGGTGCTCAACAACGATGTCGGTACAGCCCCATGCATGTGGTTCGACCACCCAAAGGGGGTGATTATCAGCATGCCAGGAGTGCCTTTCGAGATGCAATGGCTCGTGCAACACAGGGTTTTGCCGACACTTGCGCAACGTTTCTCTGTGGGGTGCATAGTGAAAAAGAACATCTTGATAGAAGGAATTGGCGAATCGTTTTTAAGCGACCTTATTGAACCTTGGGAACTTGCGCTGCCAAAAGAACTTGGGGTGGCCTATTTGCCTGTGGCTGGAATGGTTAAGCTGCGCCTCACCGCACGAGCCAACACCGTGTCGGAGACCAGCAAAATGCAGAGCCTAATCGACAATGCTGTGGCCAGTCTGCAACCCTTGGCGGGGAAATATATTGTGGGCTACGATGCCGAAACACTGGAAGAACTGGTTCATCGCGAGTTATCTGCTCAATCTCTTACCCTTGCTGCTGCCGAGAGTTGCACTGGAGGAACCATTGTGCAACGGCTCACGGCTCTACCTGGAGCATCGGCATTCTTAAAGGGCGGTGTGGTTGCCTACTGCAACGAGGCCAAACACCACTTGCTCAATGTGCCGCAAAATGTGCTTGATGAGCATGGAGCTGTGAGCGAACCTACCGTCATTGCTATGGCACAAGGTGTGAGACGGCAGATGAACGCCGACTATGCTTTGGCCACAACAGGCATCGCTGGTCCTGGCGGAGCGGAAGAGGGCAAGCCCGTGGGTACGGTGTGGGTAGCCATCGACTCCGAAAAAGGCACCGAGGCTCAATTGCTGCACCTCAGAGGCGAGCGACAACCCATTGTCGACCGCACTGTCAACCACCTCTTTGCCATGCTGCTGCGCCATGTTCGTTCTTTGCAATAAGGCAACTGTTCACCCTGTCTGAATAAATCATTCTACTATGTCGCGCGGAATAATCTCGGTGTTGCTCCTTGTGGTGAGCAATGTTTTCATGACTCTTGCCTGGTACGGTAACCTAAAACTTCAGCAGATGAACCTGATAAAGGATTGGCCACTGATTGCCATCATCCTGCTTTCATGGGGCGTTGCGCTGTTGGAATACCTTGTCATGGTGCCCGCAAACCGCATTGGCTCGCAAATTACGGGCGGTCCTTTTTCGTTGATGCAACTAAAAGTGATACAGGAGTGTGTGTCGCTGTTTGTGTTTACTGTTATTGTTGCAACGGTGTTTAAGGGCGAACCCATCCGTTGGAATCATGTGGTGAGTTTTGTGTGTATCGTGGCAGCGGTGTTTTTTGCTTTCATTAGGGACAATTAGTCTCGGTCTGCCATTGGCTTAATGGCTCGGTTTCAATGCCATGGTCAATGATGTAGTGGGTGAAATAGTCTGCACCCAAGTAGTTGAGGTGCACATTGTCGGCATAATACTCGTCGGGCATGGGCAGGTTGGTGTAGTCGGCAACGGGGGTATCGGGACGGAAAATAGAGGCCAAAAGGTCGCGAAATCCGCGGTCGCAATATGTGTTTTGTATCTCTTTTAGTGGGGTGGCCATTATAACAATTTGGCAACCCCGACTGTCAAGATAGTCGCGCAGCTTGTATAGGTATTCCACCTGTGTGGTGCATTTCTTGCGTAGATTTTGTTCGTTCATTGCGTCATAGCCACCCAGTATGTTGAGATTTTCCATCCAATTGAGGTTGCATTCTTCGGCCTCTTGCTTATCTCGAAACAAGCTCAAAAAACCGCCACCAACGGGATTGGTGCGCCACGGCCTTCCTAAATGCTTTACAAGTACATGCCTATATGTTGCATCGAAAAAATGGTGCAGTGCAAATTCGTGCCAATAGCAATTACTTCGCACCTCGCGTTGAAGCCATGCTGAACTGCTCGACATGTTGGTGCCCATTTTGTCGTGGTTGGCAATCATGGTTACAGGCGTTACGAAAAGTATGACCGTGTCGGGGCGAAACTGCGTGTGTTCAAAAATATAGCGTGATTTGTAGTAGACATTCTCCATATCTGTGGCGCTGGCGCACAGGTTTTTTACCGATGGGGTAAGCATGTCGTTCCATGCACACTCACCATTGCTGGGACCAAGCAGCACGATGTGTTGCTCTGGGGTGTAGTCTATCCGACATGTGAGTGGCGCAAAAAATGAGAACCACGCAGCGCGAATAGCCACGGCACACACAAGATAGATGGCTATAAATATCGTTATTCGACAAAGAAAACGTTTCATACTCACTGTGCAATGTTAGAATTGGTAATAGATGAATGTGGTTGAGGCTGTGTTGCCCAAGACGAATATGAACAGCATAATCACAACGTCAAGAGCCATTATCAATCCCGCTCGGTGGTCGACAGTCGAACTCGAAAAGCTCAGCGGATGCTCTTTTTCGCGCCGTAGCCACTCTATGGCAACAAGCAATGCGCACATCAGGGGTACCAGTAGCCCTATGAAACGAGGCATTGTGAAGAGACTTGTGTTGCACATGGCACCCAGCGTGTGGAATGCGGCACCAACGTTGGGTGCAGTGAAAAACACCGTGCCTATGGCATAGACCAAGAAAACGCCCAACATCCCCAACACATTCTTTAGGCTGGGCAACCCAAGTTTGTTTATTTTCAACTTCTGTTTCTTCCCAATTTTGCCACTAAATATGAGCGGAATGAAGAATAGCGCTTGCCACACACCAAACACGGCATAGGTCCAGTTGGCCCCATGCCACAGCCCAATAATCACCATGTTGATGAGTACGGCCAAAAACGTGCCCCAATTGCCCCAGTTGCGAAACTTTATGTTGAGTGGGGTGAACACATAGTCGGTTACCCACGAGGTGAGACTCATGTGCCAACGACGCCAAAATTCGGCCACGTTGGTGGCAAAGAATGGGGCGCGAAAGTTGGGCGCAACGCGCAGCCCCAATGTCTTCGACATGCCTATCGCCATGTCGCTATAGCCCGAAAAGTCGGCATACATCTGAAACACGTAAAGCACCATTTTGACCAGCAAAGTGCTACCCGTCGGGTCGTCAATGCCATCGGTCAGCTTACCGATGGCCATTGCTGTGCGGTCGGCTATGACCGTCTTTTTGAATAATCCCCACAACACCTGCTGAAAACCGTCGAACGCTGTGTAGAAATCAAATGGTTGCTTGGTTTGCAATTGTGGTATAAAACGATTGGGGCGGTCAATGGGGCCACTCATTATGGTTGGGAAGAAGGCCACATAGTTGGCAAATGCCAGAAGGTCGCGGCAGGGAGCCATCTTGCCGTGGTAAACCTCCATCACGTAGCTTATCAACTTGAATGTGAAATAACTCACCCCAAGGGGCATGATTATGTTGAAAGTGCTCCAGTTGGTGTGCAGCCCTATGGCGTTGAACAGGGCCGAAAAGCTTTGTGCAAAGAAGTTGAAATATTTGAAATAGAGCAATGCGCCCACGCCCAGCACCACGCCGAGGGTCTTCAACACGGTGGCTTTTCGGCTTTCGGGGTTGCGACCAATGGCAATGCCCAGCAGATAGAACACCGCAGTGGCAGCCACCAACAGGGGCAACATGCGCCATTCGGCAAGCCCATAGAACAGGTAGCTGGCCACCAGTAGCACCCATCCGCGCCACTGCCGTTTGCGCGGAAACAGCAGCCAGTGGGCAAAAAAAACTACTAGAAAGAAGCCTAAAAAACGCAGCGAAGTGATAGACATTGTTGATTGTTTGGTTTGTGGCTGTATATTAGACGGTTGCAGTACTTATCAGCACCCCATCATCGCCTGATTCGGCAGGACTTGATAGGGCGTTGGTCAGGACTTGATAGGGTGTTGATAGGGCGATGGTGGCTTCCCTCTTCAGCACAGATGCTTGCCATGTGCATGGCTGATTTTCCCGAAAAAAACATGTGTGGCAATTTGTGTTGGTCTTGTCTCGATAGAGTGTGGGGGGCTATATGATGCTACCACCGTCAACGGGAATGATTTGCCCAGTGATGTAGGTGGCGCGACTGGATGCAAGGTAGAGCACCGTGTCGGCAATCTCGTCGGGGGTGGCTGCACGTTTCATGGCGGTGCTTTTCACCAGTTTTTGCTGCACTTTGTCGGATAGTTGGCCAAACATGTCGGTAGCAATTGGACCGCAGGCCACAGCGTTGACGCGTATGCCAAAGGATGCCAGTTCTTGTCCCAGGGTGCGGGTGAACTGGTTGAGGGCTGCTTTCGATGCATCGTAGAGCGTTCCTCCAGGCTGCGCCCCCAGGCTTCCTGTGCTTGTTATGTTGACAATGGCCCCACTGCCCCGACGCATCATGAGCATGGCCATGCGACGGGTGATAATAACGGGGGCAAAGTAGTTGGTTTGGAAGGTGGTTTGCAGGTCGTCGTAGTCGACGTAGGCCAGTGGCTTCATTTGGTTGATGGCTGCATTGTTCACCAAGATGTCTATTTCTGCCTCCGATGCTTCGATGTCGTTAAGCATATGGTCGAGTGCATCGTGGTCGGTGAGGTCGCAGTGGTGGTGGGTTATGTCAACGTTGTTTTGCATGGCCACAGTATGGCAGTGATCCATGAAAGAGCTATCGGGACAGCGTGTTATGGCTATGATGTTGTGTTGTTGGGCTGCAAATCGGTCAAGCAGCGTGAGCCCCAAGCCACGGTTACAGCCTGTGATGACTACGGTCTTCATTGTTTATGTTGCTTTAAGGTTTCCACCACGCGGCTTGTTATCTGTTGTGCCGTGAGACTGTGTTGGTCGAGCAAGAATGGATGGTCGCCCACGGTGCTGTATCGGTTCTCAACGCCGAGGCGAAGCAGTGGGGCGTGGTGGGCTAACGAGGCCAATATCTCGGCAATGGCGCTGCCCAGTCCACCAATGGTGTGGTGCTCTTCGAGGCTCACCATGAGCCGACAGTTGCGGCGTTGGAGTATTGCTTGGGTGTCGAGTGGGGCAATGCTATGCATGTCTACAACAGCGGTGCTCACACCCGTTTGCTGCTCAATGTCGGTGGCTGCTTGCAGTGCCTGGTGCACCAGTCCGCCTGTGGCATAGAGCACAATGTCGGTTCCTTGGCGAAGGGTGTGCGCCTGGTGGGGGTTGTAGTTGAAGTCGGTGTGGTAGATTAGTGGGTCGGTGGCGCTGGCTGCGAGACGTATGTAGGTGGGGCGGTTGGTGGCGAGGGCATAGTCCATAGCTTTCACAGCCTCGGATGCGTCGGCTGGCGACAGCACCTCTATGTAGGGCAAACAGCGCATAATGGCCATGTCTTCTATGGCATAGTGGGTGTTGCCCATAAATTGCATCTGTAGCCCAGCACTCAATCCCACCAATATTATCGGGTAGCGCATGTAGCTCATGAATTGACGCACCTGCTCGTAGCATCGCATGGTGATGAAAGCGGCCTGTGCCAAAGCAATGCAGTGGTGCCCCTCTTCGGTCAGTCCAGCGGCTACACCTATCATATTAGCCTCGGCAATGCCGCAGTTGACAAAATGGTCGGGATATAAAGCTTTGAAACGCTCCAACCGTGCGGCATACGACATGTCGGCCGTGATCACCATTAGTTCGGGGCACGTTGCTATCTTGTCGGGCAAATAGAGGTTGAAAAGCGATGCCACTTGCCCTTGATGGTCGTATATGGTGAGGTCGGTGTCGGGAGTCATTGCTGCAGTTGGTTTAATTCGTCAATGGCCTTGTGGTATTTTGATTCCGACAACACCGTGAAATGCCAGTTGTATTTGTTCTCCATAAAGCGCACCCCCTTGCCTTTAACCGTCTCGGCTACAATGGCGTTGGACATGTCGGTACGCCGTGCAAGGAATGCCTGGTCAAGCGCATCTACAGAGTGACCGTCCACTTGCTGCGTGTTAAATCCGAATGCTTGCAGTTTCTTGCACAAATCGGCCGTGTTCATCACCTCCTCCACAAACCCATCGGCCTGCAAGTGGTTGTGGTCGATAATTACCGTTAGGTTGTTTAGATTATGGTGCGACGCAAACATAAGTGCCTCCCAAACAAGGCCCTCGTCGCATTCACCATCGCCCAATAGCACATACACATGCGCCCCCGAGTGGCGTTTTTTTAGCGCCAATGCCACTCCTGTGGCATACGATAGGCCAAGTCCCAAGCTGCCACCGCTAAATTCAAGCCCCATTTGTGGCTCCTTTCGTGCGTGGGCTGTAAATATACTCCCGTTCTGTTCAAAGGCCTCCAGTTGCGATTTGTCTATCCTTCCAAGTTGCGAAAGCACGCAGTACTGCACCAACGAGGCGTGGGCTTTACTCATGATGAAGCGATCGCGGTTGGGGTCGAGCCCGTTGTTCCAGCGCAGATGGTGGTAGTAGAGCGTGGCCACTATCTCCACTGCCGACAGGCTTCCACCCATGTGTGCGTTGTTTTGTCCGGCCTTGAACGATAGTTCAATTATCTGTTGGCGAACCTCGTGGCATACGTTCTTCAGAGGTGTCATATCAGTCCTATCTGCACTGTCCCTTTCGCTACCATGTTGTTGCCTTGGTTGCGAAATGTAAACTTAAATTCAACTACGCCCACGCTCTCGAATATGTTGCTTACTTTGGCTTCGAAAGCCAGTGTGTCGCCTACGAAAACTGGCTTATGGTAGGCTATTTGTTGTTGATGTATCACCACGTTTTTCAGAGGCAAGAGCATACCAACAAAGTAGCTGATGCAGCTTCCGAGCACATTTCCGTAGACCACATTACTTGCAAAGCCGTGCTGTTGGGCAAATGTCGGGTCGGTGTGGAGCGGATTTTGGTCGGCCGACATCTGCCGAAAGAGGTCGAATTGCTCTTGGGTGATGCGGAAGGTGTGGCTGTATGGGCGGTTGAAGATTTGGAGGTCGTCCATTTATTTTCCTTTTATGCAGTCGATCATCTCGCCCACGTTTTTCCACGATTGTATCTCGCGCGAGGTGAATTTTATCTTGAAATGTTTTTCTATGGCCACAATTAGTTGTATGTGTGTCAGACTGTCCCACTCTTCAATGTCGTCGGCCACGGTGGTGGGTTGCAGGGTTATTTCGTCGTTGTCGAGTATGTTGCGGAATATTTCCTGCACCTGAGTCATGATTTCGTTGGTATCCATTGGTTGGTTTGTTTGGTGTTTTATTGTTGTGTGATATAGGTTTCGAGGGGGATGAATGTGTCGATGTCGAGGGCATAGCGGGCGTTGGGGCTGTTGCTTAACGGGGCAAAACCGAGGGCTGTGTAGTGGTGCTCCACCATTTGGTTTTTGGTGGTGGGCAGGTATTCGCCAATTATGCGGTGATAACCTCGTTGGCGAGCGTGTGCCACCATGGTGTTGAGGGTGAATTGCTCCATGCTGCGTTTGAGCACACGACACGACATGAGCCATGTGTCGACGAACAATGTGTCGCGGTCCAGCGGTTTCATCACGACTACGGCCACCAAGCCATTGTCGCCAAAGCGGTCGTTGAGGTTGAACGCGAGGCACACTGTGTCGGGCTGGGAGGCAAGGATTGCAATGTCGGCCTCGGTGTAGCGCACGGTGCGCAGGTTGAATTGGTTACTGCGTTGGGTGAGTTGTGCCACCCGAGGTGTGTTGAACGTGGTGAACCCCTCTACGACCGAGCGCATGTTGAGCGAGTGCAGAAAGTCGGCTTCGTTGGCAAAGCGGTGCACCTCCTGCGCCCGTTGGGCCTCAATTTGGTATTGTTGGGTGCGGTCGGTGTCGAAACTGCTATACGATGCGGTTTCGAATAGGTTGAGGCTGTAAAGGTGTTCGAGGTAGAGTGCTGGGTCGTCGGGCAATTCGGGCACCGTGATGCCCTCAATGTTTTCGCGCACCATGTTGCGTTCAAAGGGGTTGTCGTCGAGGAATACCATTTGGTCAAACCCTATGTTGAGCACTTGTTGTATGGCGCGAATGTTGTCGACCTTTGTGTCCCAATTGGCTTGAAACACAGCTATGTCGTCCATATGGAGCACCATGTCGGGGTGTTTTTCAAATGGCTCGCGGGCTTTTTCAAGGTCGTTTTTGCTGCACACGCACACAATGATGCCTCGCTGACGCAATTTCTTGACCCACATTTGAAACTCGGTGAACGCCTTGCCAATGCCCAATCCGTGGCCTATCTGCAGACTTTCCCAACCGTCGTCGCCCACGATGCCACCCCAAAGGGTGTTGTCGAGGTCGACGATGAGGCATTTTTTGAACTGTCCTTGCACGGCACACACTATGTCGACCACTCGTGAGGCCACGTGGGGCAGACAGTCGAGGCTAAGAATCATGTCGGTGCTGATGTAGATGTTGGCATCAAAGCAGAAGTCGCGACCCAGTTTGGCTTGCAGCTCGGCAAGGTCGCACACAAATAGGTTGGGCTGCTGTGCAGAGAGTTCCATCAAGCCCATGTTGAGCCGACGCACCTGGTAGATGAACGATTGTGGCACCCGATTTTGGAAACTACCAAACACCGCGTCGCCAATTTCGGGATAGTTCATCACGATTACCTTGCCTGGTGCGGTGGTCGACACCTCGCGCACGAAAGCCAGTCGGCGGTCGGCCAACTGCTGCTGTTCGGCAGCCGAGAGCAAGGCGTGATGCTCCATCAGCTTATGGCTGCTCTGGAATATGAGGGTGAAGTGGGGGGCAAACTGGTAATAGTCGGATTGAGGGTCCATCAGTTGCCGTTCCACCTGATTATATTCGGCCTCAAACAGGTCGATGTTAAGCCCACGCAGAGCGGCAGTGCCACGTATGGCAATGGCCAGAAACTGCGTTGCTGTGTCGCCGAGCAGAGCCATTTTTATAGTTGGCCAACCAGTGCGGTCAGTTTTGAGGGCTTTTTTTAGGGCATTGAAATCGTGCATGACGCTTGTGGCGATTGATGCAATGGAGCGTTGGTGTGAATGCAGTATGCAGTGCAAAGGTACAAAAAAAGGTTGAGAATGCTACGTTGAGGGTAGATACAACATAGTGTCAAGTAAGGCCGTTCTTCAGTAGTTCTTCAGTAGTTCTTCAGTCATCGACTGAATAACTACTGAAGAACTACTGAAGAACGGCCTTACTTGATGCCTACAAGATACTTCACAAATAGCATAAAAAGTGTGGGACGATAACTCTCTAAAACCTAATGCAATACAGCCTTTTTTCACGCTTGGAAAACAAAAAATGCATTTTTGTTGTAACAAAATTTGGGTTTCGCCGTTAAGAATAGTGTTGAAAAAGTGGTATAAAAGTAGTGTGATTGAATGAAACAACTTAAGATACAGCACTCTATCACCAATCGCGACAACAAGTCGCTCGATAAATATCTGCAAGACATTTGCAGTGAAGAGTTGCTCACCCCCGAGCAGGAGGTGCAGTTGGCACAACGCATAAAGCAAGGCGACGAGGACGCGCTGGAACGATTGACCAAGGCAAACTTGCGTTTTGTGGTGTCGGTGGCCAAACAATATCAAAATCAAGGGCTCAGCCTGCCCGACCTTATCAACGAGGGTAACTTGGGGTTGATAAAGGCAGCCAAACGCTTTGACGAAACGCGTGGCTTCAAATTCATCTCCTACGCCGTGTGGTGGATCAGGCAAAGCATCCTGCAGGCCATTGCCGAAAACTCGCGCATTGTGCGTCTGCCATCCAACCAGTTGGGTGCGCTCAACAAGTTGAAAAAAGAAATATCGAAGCTGGAACAGCAGTTGGAGCGTCCGCCATCAGAGGAAGAACTGAGCGAGATACTTGACATTCCGGAAGATAAAATCAAATCAATACTCGGCATCAGTGGCCGACACGTGTCAATCGACGCTCCGCTGGTGAGCGACGAAGATGTGAACTTTGTCGACGTGCTGCCCAACGAAGACACACCACCCACCGACAACAAATTGATGCAGGAAAGCCTGTCGGTCGAGATAGAGCGCTGCCTGTCGACGCTCACCGACATAGAGCGCGATGTGATAAGGATGTACTTCGGCATAGGGTTGTCGCACCCGTTGAGTCTTGACGAAATTGCCATCAAATTCAACCTCACTCGCGAGCGCGTGCGCCAAATTAAAGAGAAAGGCATCAAGCGCTTGAAGAGTAGCAGTCGCAGTAAACACCTGAAAGTCTACCTCTCGTGATGCTCGTTGAGCAACACTTTTCAACCCTAACAGAGCGGCAGCGACAACAGTTTGCCGCTCTGCCGTCTATCTATGAGCGGTGGAATGCCTGCATCAACGTCATCTCGCGGCGCGACATGGATCAGTTTGAACTTCATCACGTGTTGCACAGCCTTGCCCTGGCAAAGGTGGTCCAATTCAAGCCCATGTGCCAAGTGCTCGACCTGGGCACAGGTGGTGGCTTCCCTGGTGTGCCGTTGGCCATCATGTTTCCCGACACACGCTTTACGCTTGTCGACTCCATTGGCAAGAAGATAAAAGTGGTGCAGGGGGTGGTCGACGAGTTGGGGTTGACCAACGTTACGGCTGTCAATGCAAGGGTGGAGACCCTTGACGAGCAATTCGACTTTGTGGTGTCGCGTGCCGTGGCACCGCTGTCGCAGATGGTGGGGTGGGTGAGAGGAAAAATATCGCGCATAGGCTATCACAACCTGCACAATGGCATGCTTTGCCTTAAGGGGGGCGACCTCACCGACGAGTTGTCGCCTTTCGGCAAACGTATCACCACGTGGGACGTGTCGTCGTTCTTCTCCGACGACTACTTCACCACAAAAAAGATAATCCACCTGCCGCTAAAATAGAATTTTAGTTCCCTCTTTCAGCCTCTGCCCCCTCTTGAGTTGGGGAGGCGGTTGTGCAACACCCTTTTTTGAGAGACATTCTCAAACAGACATTGACGCATAATCCCCACCCCTCAGCCCCCTCCCGAGGAGGGGAAGCGCTATGCCCCCCTTGTCATAGACATTCTCAAATCCCTCCCCCCTCCAGGGAGGGTTCTTCAACAACTCCCTCCCCTCTTGGGAGGGGTAGGGGTGGGTAAAAAGTCATGTCAAAAACGAGTGGATAAAAAGGTATAGGTTAGGTAAACTCCGCCATCCATGCCTACAGACATTGACGCATAAGCCCCACCCCACAGTCCCCTCCCGAGGAGGGGAAGCGCTATGCCCCCCCTGTCATAGACATTCTCAAATCCCTCCCCCCTCTTGGGAGGGTCCTTCATCAACTCCATCCCCTCTTGGGAGGGTTCTTCATCAACTCCATCCCCTCTTGGGAGGGTTCTTCACCAATCCCTCCCCTCCAGGGAGGGTCCTTTATCAAATCCCTCCCCTCCTGGGAGGGGTAGGGGTGGGTAAAGTTTGATAAATAATGGTAAAAGTTTGATAAATGATTTTGAACTATGTGATTATCTATGTACATTTGCACAGTATATTCAGTTTTGGGTGGCTGGATGATATAAGGTAAAACTTTTGTAAATATTGCAAACCATGAACCGTTTGGAGGTAATGGATAGCAGAGTAAACTAAAATTTTACCTTAAAATTAAAGAGGGCAAAGGAATGATAAAAAAGTTTGTTATAGGGTTGGCATTGGGTCTTTTTTGCCTTTTTTTATGGTATGCATGCAAGCGGTGGTGTCCCTATGAAGATGTCTTATCCTTATCAAACAGAAGTATTGTTACTGCTTTATTCTCCGTTTCAGCAATTGGATATTTACGACACGGTAGGTGTGGAGAAGAAAGTTGCTGCCACGATATGCCCCGTGAGAGACTCGTTCGAAATGGAAAGTCATATTCTTCTTATGAAAGTTCTTGATAATCGAGATGGGATGCTATGTGCTGTGGTTATGATGGATAATTTTATGTTAGAGGAAGATGAGAAAGGATATGACAAATATGATGAAAAGTGTGAGATGTGGAAGGATACTTCTTATCTTGGATGGATAAATAAAGATAATCTTGGGGCTATACCATTGCCAGATGAAGATCACGTTATTGAGTTGTACAATGATGTAAATGATGAATCATGTGCAATATGTGTAGATTGGAATAATGATGAACTACCAGATATGTTTCGGGTTGTGGATGTTGATGTAAATAGTGTTTGGGTGCAGATTTTGTGGACAGATAACAAAAGGTATTGGATTCCCCCTAAACACCAGTGTACTCAAATTTTTTCAGGCTGTACAGGTGCTTGATGTTTTAACTCACAAAATTTATGAGCTGTAATAAGAATTGCAAAAGATTATTTTTATTTGTTATTGCTGTTGGGTGTATGACGATGGCTCATGGTCAGAATGCGCCATTGGTTAGTTTGAACTATGCGGAGATTACGTTTGATAGCGTTTATGTGTATGACGATAGTGTCGGCAATGCAGGTGTTAAAGCCTTTCCTGTTTTTGCTCCAAAGAAAAGCTATGTTTATTTCTCTCTGATAGGGAAGTCGAAAGATAGGTATAAGGTTGAGGTACGGTATTATTTACTAAAGAAAGTGGTTCATACGGGCTGGATAGATCGAGAATTGGCTCATGTGAGTTTTTATAGGGCAGGATGGGAAAAGCTCAGGTGGCAGCCATCAAGAGATGCCGACTTTTCTTATATTTACGTGTGTGCGGAACGATGCAAGGTTATTGATTTTGATGGTATGTGGCTTAAGATAGAAGGACACGATATTTTAGGTCAATTTTTTCGTGGGTGGTTGATACCAGCTCATCAAGATCCCGCTGTTCCTCGTCTTAAAATAAAAAAGAAGTGAACGGAGAAAATATATGAGCATGAAGAAGTGTATTGTTGCATTTGTGTTTTTGATGGGGATGATAGCGATTGCAAATGCTCAGAATATAACATATATAAATCAAAGGGAACTTGAGATTTATATTCCTGGGTATGAGGATTATCAAGAAGATGATCATTATTTTGGGGATTATTCATTGGATAACATAGAGGTACCGGTGGATAGTTGCCTATTGCATAATGCTGAGAGTTTGGCAAAAAAACGATATAGTAATTTTGGGGAGTATTGCTCGGATTGGAGTCAGGTTGTTGAGTTTGAAAATGACTCGTGGGTAGATTTAAATTATGCGCTAACTTTATCATCGCTGGACACAACAAACAAACGTCGATTGATTACGTATTTACCACAGGGGCACGAGGGAGAATACGGGAAAGTTTGGGTAGATTGGTCATATTTTGTTGCTGTTCCTTTGACGGTAAAACAGGTTTATCGTGAAGGGCAACGATGTGATAAAATTATATACGTAGTAGATTCGACATCGTTCTTTTTAATAGGTAAAATTGATAAAAATAAACGAAATATAATCCATGATGAGTCACTAACCAAGCATGAAATAGACTGCGATGCGGAAGTGTACACTGCCATTATTGGATCAGGACTCCTGTTATTTTGCAATATTCCCCAGAAGGATATGGAAATGGTGTGCTCATCGTTTATGACATTGGTAGAACATAAACAAGCTAAGTAACAAGGATGATTTAGGACCAATCAAGAGTGGTGATAAAAAGAAGGCGAAAGCTTAAAGTATCTTGAAGTTAGAGGGAATAATATAAGTACAGCGATATGTCTGAAGATGAAAAGTATTTTGTAACTGTACCCAACCGTAAGGCGATGGAAAAGATAGAACTGTTGTCGAAGGATCTGAATAACAAGATTAAAGTAGAGCGAGGTATTGTAATCATGACAGACGGTAGTTGTAGTACAAGTATAGCAAAAGGATCAGAATGTAGTATCTCTACAAGTCAGTGGCAACCTGTATTTGATGAAGTTAGGGCTTTGGGAAAGAAACCAGCCTATATTATTCATACTCATCCAACGGAAGGTGTTATAGATAATAGGGTGCCCGCTAAAGAAAGCTGCGAAGAGCCTTCGGATATAGATTTGAATACGTCTTTTTATCGTGACAATGTGGGAGCAATCATAAGTTGGAAAAACGTGTTTAATAAACCCCCCGAAGGCTATTCTAATCAAATTGCTGATTATAGACCTCGCATTGGTTTTTATCGTAGAACGAGTTGTAAAAATATATACTATACATCAATTATTGACTTTAAGAATTTTGTTGATAAAATCAATAGGTAGTCTTCGCTAAAATTAGTTGTACTGTGAAAAAAAATATTCGTATGGATTATAAGTCATTATTCTTACTGGTGGCTATGATAGGTGGCGCAATTGCTGCTCATGGTCAGACTGAGCCCTTGGTTAGTTTGAACTATGAGGAGATTACGTTTGATAGCGTTTATGTGTATGACGATAGCGTTGGCAATGCAGGTGTTAAAGCCTTTCCTGTTTTTGCTCCAAAGAAAAGCTATGTTTATTTCTCTCTGATAGGGAAGTCGAAAGATAGGTATAAGGTTGAGGTACGGTATAAGTTACTAAAGAAAGTGGTTCATACGGGCTGGATAGACCGAGAATTGGCGTATGTGAATTTCTATATGGGAGGATGGGAAAAACTCAGGTGGCAGCCATCAAGAGATGCCGACTTCTCTTATATTTACGTGTATGACCAACGGTGCAAGGTTATTGATTTTGATGGTGTGTGGCTTAAGATAGAGGGATACGATATTTTGGGTCAATTTTTTCGTGGGTGGTTGACACCGGCTCATCAAACTCCCGCTGTTCCTCGTCTTAAAATAAAAAAGAAGTGAACGGAGAAAATATATGAGCATGAAGAAGTGTATTGTTGCATTTGTGTTTTTGATGGGGATGATAGCGATTGCAAATGCTCAGAATGAAAATGATACGTTTGCAATAAGTCTTCCTGGTGAGGAGTATGAAGACGATGATTTTTGGGGCGATTATGAAGAGCTATCTTATGAAAACATCCCAATTGATAGTAGTTTGCTCAAGGCGACGAGATGGATGATTAGTGAGCGATGTGGTAATTTAAGCCATACTGAGTTTTCTGAATGGAATGGGGCTATTGAGACTATTAATGATTCGTGGGTAGACTTAAGGTATGCTCTATGTTTGACATCGGTAGATAACATAAGGAATTGTCGAAGGATTACGTGGTTGCCAAGAATTGTTATATGCGATAGAGAAGAGAGGGTGGTGTGGTCATACTCGGTGGCTATTCCAATGTCTGTTAAAGCACTTTATAATGCTCGACAAAGAAATGATGAATTTATATACGTAGTTGACTCGACATCGTTTATCATCATTGGTAGGATGGAAAGAGGTAAAAAAGACATGATTCATGATGAGGAGCTTACCAAGCAGAAAATAGAATGCGATGCGGAAGTGTACACTGCTATAGTAGATGGGGGACTCCTGTTGTTTTGCAATATTCCTCGGAAGGATATGGAAATGGTGTGCTCATCGTTTATGACATTGGTGGGATACAAACGACTTAAATGACAGGGTGATGTGAAATCGTTTAAGGTGACACATTGAATAGAACCAAATAAGAAGCAAGACAATATTTATTGGAGGGGGGGGGGAAGATGTCTGGCCTTGAGGCAACGTCGAAAGCACAAGACGACATGTTTACCCCTTTGCTTATGCTGAGCTTTCCTGGTTCTGATTTTATTGGAAAGTCGAAAAATAGATTAAGGTCAAGGCTTATATCTCATTGGATGAGCGTTGGATTTATGGTACTGGTTGGTTTGATCGTTCTACAAAGCTGGCGATTTATATACAAGGTGGCGCCTGGATAAAGGTGAAGGTTAAAGGACATGATTATTTGGGACAGTTTTTTATGGGTTGGGTTCCTGCGGAAAATCAATGTACAAATGTGTATAGTACTTGCATAAGTAGGAGCTGTTGCATTTGCGAGTGAGAAAAAAAGTCGGTGTGTGCAATAAGCCAACGGCTGGTTTGACTTTGTCAAACCAGCCGTTGGCTTATTTTCATGGAGTAGAGACAGAAATCTATTGTTTCACCACACGGGCGATGTGTGTGCCGTTGCAATCGGTGATACGTAGGAAGTATATGCCTTCGGGGAAGGTGCGTAATGACAAGCCGGTGGTGCCTTGTGTTTTAAGCACGGTGCGCCCGGTTTGGTCAATAACTTCAATTGTTGCCGATGGCTCGATGTCGCTTATGTTTAGTTCTCCACTGGTTGGGTTGGGGTAGACGTGGATATTGTTTGGCTCTATGTCATTGATGCTTAGTTTGTCTGTTAGAATAAGTACTTTTATACTATCGCATCCATAGATGTTGGTGTAGTTCTTGGTGTAGATACCCGTGGAGGTGTAGTCTTCGCCACACCAAGTGAATGTGGTGCTGTCAAGTGTAGCGCGGGTGGTATCGGAGGTGGGGCGACCGAGGAATAGTCGCAGTTGGTAGGTGCTGTCGCAGCCACCAGTTACAGCTCCTGTACTGGTATGGGTGTATGTGCCAGTAGTGGTGTAGGTTTGGCCTTTCCATGTATAACTCTGACAGGCACGCACTGCTGTATCGTGGAAGACATCGGTGCAGAGAGGCGCTACATAGCGTCCAATTTCAACGTTGTCAATGAATAGGTATTTCTTGTTGTTGGCTATATAACGGAATTGCACTTTTACGCTTTGCCCTGGAGCGACAGTAAATATTACCTGACGGTCTACGTAATTGGTGTCTTTTAGGCTTTCGCTGAAAAGCATTTCTGTGCCAACATAGACCTGGTATTTCTCTGCAAAAGTGCGCATGTAGGCACGTGCTTTCCATGATAGATAGTAGGTGTCGGGTGTGTTGATAGCAGGCATGAATAAATAATCGTCGGCGTTGCGGGCACCCTGTATGCCAGCACAACGTGTACCATTGTAGCCACGTCCGCTGTAGATGCTCCAAGTTACACCGTCGCCGTTGTTGTCGCGTAGGCGTATGCAATCAAGTCCACCATCGAAGTTCATGTGGTAAGGGAATGAGGCAATGGCACATGTGTCTGGGGGGGTGTAGGCCTCAAAGTTTGCCACAAGCGAAGTGTCGCTGCTAACTATAAGTGTTCGAGGATTGAGGCTGTCGTTGTCGCTCCAGTGTGTGAAACGATAACCGTTGTTGGCTGTAGCCGAAATGGTTACGGCTGTACCAATAGTGTATCGACCAGAGCCGGTGACTGTGCCCATTGTTGAACTTGCAGATGAGAGGTTGACGTTGTAGAGAGTTGGAGAACTGACGTTGTTAATTACCACATCGTCTATTGTAAAGGCACTCTTACCTTCGCTAATGTAACGAAAAGCTACTCGCACGGTGTCGTTGGCTGCTACATGGAAAGTAGTGGAGCGTTCGGTAAATGAGGTGTTTGTGATTGCTTCGCGATATATCAAAGAGTCGCCAATCCACACTTGATAACTTTCGGGGTTGGCTTGTAGAGCTGCTTTGGCTTTCCATGATATGGTGTAGGTGCCTGCGGTGGCGATAGCAGGAAGCACAATCCAGTCATCAGCTTTCTCCCCACGTCCGACCATGGCAGCCTTACTACCGTTTATACCTGAATTGTTGGCAACAGTCCATTGTACCCCATCGGCATCATAATTGGCATATTTTAGGCGAGATATGTCGCCATCGAAGTCCATTGTGTAAGGGAAAGAAGATATGATGTCGGCTGCTGTGGTAGCAAATTCAGGCGCAATTGAACCTGGGTAGAGGTTTAGGAGAATTTGCTGTCCCATATTGAATGTGTATGTGGAGTTAGATCCAGTGCCACCACCGCCAAGGTTAAGTGCATTGAGGTAGTAATAGCCATTGTATGCGCCACTCCATCCCCAGTTGAAATGGTATTTTTCATTACTATTGTAACCATCGCACACAAAGCAATGTCCAGCACTGCTGTCGTAACCTACATACATAACAGGACGATTTGCATCAATTTCGGCTTTGACCAAAGAATTCCATACGCTTTCTGATGTATTGCTACGGTAGCGACTGGTAAGGTTGCTTGAGTAGCCAAAGTAGTTGACAAAGGCATTTTGTGAGCTGGGGGTGGATGAACTACTGCACATGTAGGCTCCGCTACCACCGTTTGCAGATACATCATAACTCATTCTGACTGCGACTCCACAATGGTAACTTAACAGTGCGACGGCATCAATTTTTGCTGTGGGGGATGTTGAGGAGATGCTGTTCGGCATATTGCCCCAATCGTACACTGCGGTGGCAAAATTGACAGCGATGGTTCCGTAAGGGCTACGAGTGTAACTGTAGTTGCGACGACCTGTAACTGGGTAATTCCAGTATTTCATAATCTGTGCCATGGCTGTTGCAACGCATCCCACCACGGTGAGTTGGCTATAGTTGCTGTTGTAGGGACAGAACTTGTTGTAGTTTGGTGATTGATCCCAATTGGTAGTGAGCAATGGACTGACAGCTGTCAATGGTTGTGGATCTATCTGACCAGTGACGTAGGAGTTCCAGTCTTTGGTGATTTCAGCTGTTGGCTGCTGGTTTTGTGTACGACAGATCTCAATTTGCTCTTGATAGCATGAGAGCCAGTAACTTACCTCTGGATTCGGAGTATCGTTTGCTGGACTATCAAAAGAATAGGCTAAAATTGGAGTGACAGCATCATCGGCAGAGACAATCACAAAGCCTTCAGCTTTATTGGGGACAAAGATGTAGAATGCATCCCATTGTGTAGGCAGAGCCAGCATGGGGACATCAAGTTGTACAACACCTTTGTCGCGGTGGGCATTCCAAAAATTGCGTGCCACACGCTCGGCTGTTTGTTGGTTGACTGGACCTGCTGTGACCAGCGAAGCCATTGCCAACACACAAAACAAGGATAAGATTTTCTTCATAATGGAGGGTTATTTATTTTCTCGATATTATTTGCTAAGACTATGTCTCATTATACGTTTATGCCCATTGAATGTGCGGTGTGTACCATCTGTAAAATAAAGGATGATACTACTTACCTGCAACACCTTTATTTTTCTAGCTTCGTCCCAAAACAATTCATCAAAAGTGTACTGTGCGGGGAAACCACTGTCAATGGGACCCATGCAACGGATGTCACGTGTACGGCGGCCAAATTTATCGGTTTGTAACCTCATGTGGTCATCGTATGGAGATACTGCAATCTCTATTTTTGATATTGTTTTTGCATAGCAGTTAAAGAAGTTAAATTCCAACCCAAACATGTAATCGCTATGGGCGGGTTTTATGCTGAATAGGAATAACTCTTCCTGCATCATTTTTTTCTTGGTCTGCTCAACTTCTTGCCGTGTAATCTCCTCCTCTCGCGCAATAGAATCTAACATCATGCGATGCGATATGCTATCGGCACGTTGAGTTATGATTTGACGCATGTTATCTATTGAGTCAAGTTGATTGGTTAGAGCCTGATTTTGTAAACGTTGTTGTTGCTGTTGTTGCTGTCGGTTACGTTCAAATGCCTGTTGGGTCGCATCATTGGCAAATGCTCCCCATTCTGCCAGTCGGTCAACAGCTGCAAGCGTGAGCCTTTGCTTATGTTGAGTATTGGTTCTTATATTGAAAACTATCGGGAATTGTTCTGAGGGTTGAAACTCGTATCCCAACCACACAATAGGTATATAGCGTTGATAACGAGAGTCGCTGCTATCAAATTCAATAAGACTGGAGGCATTGCTGGTATTGAGGAAAGTCCATTGTAGAACTTGTGTATATCGCTGATCCCAATAGTTACACGATACCATGTAAGGGAGTAGTTGAGTGGCCAGTTTCTCTGATAGCAGAACGTTTATATCTTGGTTTTGAAATCTTATTTTGTGTTGGCCAAATCCTTTATAAGGGCCTGAAATGAAATAGGTTGTGTTAAAAGATAGGCCATGTATTTGTTGCTTTATTTCGTCAGGTGGTTCTAAAAGATATGTTTTGTCGGTGTATGCATCTTGCAATGACGCATAATTCCATGGTTGTTGGGCAATGTTTTGTCTGCTTGACAGGAGGAATATTGCTATGATTATAAAAAAACGCATCGTAGCACCTTTTTTTGAGTGCCATAACGCGTTGATATATCCAAAATATGTAGGCATATACATCCGTTTTTAATGGGCTTCAAGCCAGTTTTCCCCCACTTCAATTCCCACTTCAATTTCAAGTCCATCAAGAGGCATGGCCCTCTTCATTTCTGTGGCTACTATTTGTCGGATGATAGGTTCTTCGTGCCGAGGCATATCTATGACAAGCTCATCATGCACTTGAAGTATCATTTTAGATTGTAGATTGTTCTCCTTCAACCTTTTGTGTATGGCAATCATGGCCAATTTTATCATGTCTGCCGAAGTGCCTTGAATGGGCATATTTACAGCATTGCGCTCTGCAAACGAGCGAGCTGCGGCATTTCGAGAGTTAATGTCGGGTAGATAGCGTCTGCGTCCCAAGATCGTTTGTGCATAGCCATATGTACGTGCAAACTCAACACTTGCGTTTATAAAATCTTTTATACTGGGGTATTGTAGGTAATATTGCTCTATCAGATTTGCAGCCTCTTTTCTTGAAATGTTCAACTGTTGAGACAATCCAAACGATGATATGCCATAAATTATGCCAAAATTAACACTTTTGGCGTTTCTTCGCTGGTCTTTGCTTACTTGATCAACAGGAATACGGTATATTTTTGATGCTGTTGAGGCGTGAATGTCAATACCATTATTAAAAGCTTGTATCATGTGTTGATCGTGTGCCAACGAAGCTATTATTCGGAGTTCTATTTGAGAATAATCTGCCGCCAATAACAAATGGCAGTCATCTCTTGGTACAAATGCTTTGCGAATCTCTCTTCCGCGCTCATTTCTTATGGGGATGTTCTGTAGGTTTGGGTTGGAGGAAGATAGTCGACCAGTGGCAGTGATGGTTTGGTTGTATACGGTATGTAACCTGTTAGAAGCTGGATTGATGAGTTTCGGGAAAGAATCGGTATAAGTTCCCAAAAGTTTGTTTATTGAACGGTACTCAAGAATGAGAGGAATGATGGAATGTTTAGTAGATAGTTTTGAGAGAGTCTCTTCTGCTGTAGAGTACTGGTGTGTGGCAGTACGAGGAGGTTTTTCGGTTACTTTAAGTTTTTCGTATAAAATATCTCCTAATTGTCTTGGTGAATTTATGTTGAAAGATCCACCAGCAAGTGCAAATATCTTGTTTTCTATAGATTGCCGTTCTGTATTAAGCTTGATAGAATACTCATTGAGCGCATCCTTGTCAATCCGAACACCCTCCTGCTCCATTGATATTAGAACGTCTACAAGAGGATATTCAACAGTGTTGTATATATTCTCCAAATTTGCCTCCCTCATTTTTGATAGCAAGATAGGATATAGTTGCCAAAGAGCGGAGATTTTTTGGATAGCATTAGTGGTATTATAATTCAAGTATGCCGAGCATATGTAGTCAAAAGAGTGTCGTGCTTCTGCATCAATAAGGTAATGAGATAATTGTATATCAAAAACGTACCCCCCTATAGTACAGCCCAGTTCTTGAAGTGCATATTTGAGATTTTTGACATCGAAACAAATGGTGGTTTTATCTGCATCTGCAATTAGGTCTTGAAATGATTCTAAGGGTAAATTTCCAACGGCACATTTCCAAATATTGTCTGCATTTTCGGCAAGTAGTATGTTTGCTCCGTCAAATGCAATAGCGATGTCTTTGCCCTTAAGGTGTGATAGTACATCTACTGTTAATAAATCGCACTCTGTTTGTGGAGCCTCTTCAATGGGCTCGATATTATCAAACAAAGTCGCTACTTTGACTGCGGAACTTTGTAGTTTAACGTTTTCTCCCTTGAAATCGCTACTGAAAGCGTTAATCTGTGATGGCTCAGATAAACTTAAGTCCGTAAAAACCCTTTTTGCAAAATTTCTAAATTCAAGTTGATCCGTAAGCTCTTTTAGGTGCTTGTAGTCTGGTTTTTCTAACTTCAAATTATCAATGGATATATCTATCGGAGCATCAAGACAAATTGTGGCAAGTTTTTTAGAAAATAGAGCACTGTCACGATTATTCTCTATTAGAGCCCGTGTTTTCTGGTTCTTTATCTCGGTTGTGTTGTCAACCAACTCCTCAATAGAACCAAATTGCGCAATCAACTTCTTGGCTGTCTTCTCACCAATTCCAGGTACCCCCGGGATATTGTCCGAACTATCACCCCATAAGCCCAATAAATCAATTACTTGTGAACATTCTGAAATGCTGAATTTTTCCAAAACTTCACTGACTCCCATGATTTGATCAGGTTTGCCCATTCTTCCAAATCTGTACAATCTAACATTTGGTGTTACGAGTTGGGCAAAATCTTTGTCAGGGGAAACAAGTATAATATCACCAAATTGTGCCTCATCTGCTTGATGCGAGATTGTGCCAATTATATCATCTGCCTCATATCCCTCGCATGTAAGTAGGGGGATTCTAAAAGCAGAAATAATGTCGTGTATCCAAGGTATACTTTGTTGCACAACCTCTGGCATAGCATCCCTGTTGGCTTTGTATTGAGGGTATAACTCGTGTCTGAATGTCGGTTTGGGAAGATCAAATGCTACTCCTACATGAGTTGGCTGTAGGTTTTTAATTAGGTCATATAAAGTGGTGGTAAAACCAAGTATTGCCGAAGTGTTCTGTCCTTTGGAATTTATTCGAGGGGCTCGGTTTAGGGCATAGTATGCTCTATACACCACAGCCATTCCGTCAATGAGTAGCATCTTATTCATGCCAGTCTATCGTAATTGATTAGACGTCAACTCATCATATTCTTGCCTGTTTCTAAGTATATTACAAGCAAGATATACGGCAGAGCGGAAAGATTGTTCACTTGCCATATCTTTACCAACAATGTCGTAGCCAGTGCCATGAGCCGGACTTGTGCGCACATAGGGCAGCCCTGCCGTATAGTTTACTCCCTCGGTAAACGACATAAGTTTGAATGGGATGAGGCCTTGGTCGTGGTACAAAGCCAATACGCCGTCAAATTTGCAAAACTGACTACTCCCGAAAAAACCATCCGAGGGGAATGGCCCGTAAGCCAATACTCCCTTTGTTTGAACCTCTTCTATAACAGGACGTATGACCTTCATGTCAAAGTCGCCAATAACGCCATTGTCGCCAGCGTGAGGGTCAAGAGCCAGTACTGCTATTTTAGGAACAGTTATGCTAAAGTCCCTTTTTAGCGACTCGTTCATCAGCATTATTTTGTCGTATAGCAAATTGTGGGTGAGTGTCGCTGGAACATCCTTGAGCGCAAGATGATTAGTCACGATGCCAATGCGGATTCTATCGCAAACCATCAACATTAGGCTTGAACATCCAAATTTGTGGGATAAATATTCTGTATGTCCGGGGAAATCAAAATCTTGCGATTGTATATTTTTCTTGTTAATAGGGGCAGTTACCAAAACATCAACATTACCTTCTTTTAGGTCAGTGCATGCCATGTCAAGGCTTTCTCTACTCAATTTCCCGGCCAACTCTGTACTTTTACCTATGTCAAGTTTTATCTCTTCATTTGTGAGGTTGATGACATTGAATTTCCCTTCAACGGCTTCTTGTGCACTATGTATCGAAACAAAATTGTAGTCGGGTTGCAGTGTAAGAAGTTTCTTGTGATAAGATGCAACTTTAGTTGACCCATACAGAATAGGGGTACAGTAGTCGTACATTCGAGCATCGCTGAATGTTTTAAGTATCACCTCATATCCCACACCGTTAACATCCCCTTGCGATATGGCTAAACGTATCTTTGATGAATCGTTATTACTCATTGTTTATATTAGCAATTTTATGTATCTGAAAATAATGTTTTATTGCATCTGGAGGTATGCGTATAGCAATCTGATTCCGTAACCCGATGCTCCATAACGATAGTAGTGTTGAGATTTTGAGAAAAATGCAACTCCAGCAATGTCAAGATGAATGAATGGTACATCTTTTGCAAAATGGGCTAAAAACTTTCCGGCTGTGATTGTCCCAGCTTGGGGTATGCTTCCGCAGTTTCGAATATCAGCAACCTCGGACTCAATCAACTTGTCATACTCTTTCCACATAGGAAACTCCACAATGCGTTCATACACTTGCTCGCCCACAATCTTTAGCATTGACAGTTCGTTGCTCGCGTTTTGCTCCATGGCTGCAATGCCAAAAGTGGAAATGGCTCTAACGGCTGCACCAGTCAGAGTGGCCGAGTCTATTATGACTTTAGGTTGGTAATTCTTTGCAGCAAAGGCTATAGCATCAGCCAAAATCAAGCGACCTTCTGCATCTGTATTCACAACCTCAACAGTTGTTCCATCGTACATTGTCAACACATCGTCAGCAGCATAGGCATTAAAGCCTGGACGGTTGTCGGTCATTGGCAGTAGGGCAATGAGGTGAACTGGCAGTTTATTATCTGCAGCAGCAAACACTACGGATGCCATTGTAGCCGCACCAGCCATATCCGATTTCATCTCCTGCATATAGTCGTCTGGCTTTATGTTCAAACCGCCGGTATCGTAGGTTATTCCTTTGCCAACCAGCACAATAGGCTGACGGTCAGAGGCGCTTTGTGGTTTGTATTCAACTATAATAAATCTTGGCTCGTCTACACTTCCTTTATTCACAGCCAGCAGACCACCCATGCGTAGACTTTCAATTTGTTTCTTGTTCATTACGGTGCACGACACATCCTCCAACTGTCCCGCTACACAAGCAATTTCGTCGGCAAAGGTTTCTGCATTAAGATTTGCTACAGGCAAATTCACCCATTCTCTGCACCAAAATATCCTGTTCCATAGATTTGTCAACTCGTCTAACTCATTTTGATTAAGGAACGAGGTGTCTATGCTTATTGATTTTAGGTGCTCCGCCTCTTTGCTTTTGAATCTGTCAAAACTATAATCGGATAGAGTTAATCCTTCAATAAAGGCCACTATCTCCTCGGTCAATGTCCCAACTCCGGTTATTGCCATTTCGTAAGCCTCATCGGAGAGCAACACAGTGAGCAACTTTGCCGCCTGTCTGCGCAACGTTTCTTGGCTTTCAGATGATTTTTTTTCGCTATCAAAGCCAACCACGTATAAGTGATAGGGCAGACGATCAAATGCCACAATAAATGCCTTGTCTTTGGCGCGCAATTGTTTTACTCGTTCAATCTCTTTTTTAGACAAGGGCAACTGCCGCTCTGCCACCTCATCTCCATACAGTAAGATAAGGTTGCTCTGACAGTTCTTTGTATCTATCGTGTCAAGGGTGTATCTAATCATGTTGTTCGAATTAAAACTTTTCAAGTAAATGTTACTATCTGTGATTTATTACTATTATCAGTTTTTCCTCTTTCAAGGCATCCATTACCATGTTGACCTCCTGCCTGCTTTCAGTGTCAAGCCAAGCCATGGGTTCGTCCATCACAAGCACTTTTGCATTGCTATATAGCATTCTTGCCAGTGCCACCCGTTGCCATTGCCCCATGCTCAACTCATTTCCGCCGTCAAACATTTTGCCCAACGGGGTGTCAAGCCCCTTTTCCAATCGGCTGGCTATCTTGTCAACGCCCACTGCTTTAATCACACGCTCAATATCTTTGCTATCATCGCCACTTGCACCAAACGTTACATTCTCTCTCAATGTAGAGTTATAACGGACGAAATCTTGAAATATTGTACCTATATTCTTGCGCAGATCTTCAAGATTGAATTGTCTAATGTCAATACCATTTACGGTTATCGCTCCCTCATCGGGGTCATAAAAACGGAGAAGCAATTTCACAACGGTGCTCTTCCCATATCCATTTTCCCCTTCAATAACGTTGATTTTCCCTCGGTTAAACCTCATCGAATAGTGTTCCAACACGTTGTGTCTCATGTCGGGATAGCGAAATGTAACGTTGTGGAACTCAACGCATGTAATCTCTTTTGGAAATGGCAATGCGTCGGCTGGGGAAACAATTTGAGGTTTGAGACGTAGAAACTCAAACAAATTGCTTATAAACAGCCTGCTATCGTACAATCCAGAAAATGAGTTTATCCAACTCTGTATATATCCAACTCCTCTGCGGAATGCTTCAAACAACATCACAAACGAGCCGATGCTTATAGCCCCTTTCGTTGTTTGACCAATCAGCGAGACCATAGCCAGCAGCATTGCTGCGGATTCTACCACCCCACACACGATATCAATTGCGCCCATCTTGCGAATTATTGTTGTAAGTCGTCGCCTCAAAATGCGTCTCACCCCCACATATCGTTCTCTGAACAGTGCTGATAGGTTGTAGGCGCGCATCTCTTTGGCAAAGTCCCGACCCGTTAAAAGGGCACTGAAGTATGAGGTTTGACGATATGTTTGGGTATTGTTTTTCCGAAATCGGTATATGATTTGTGATTTGTATAGTCTCAGTGCAAAACCTGGCAGTACGGCTAACACCATCACACCAACAATCCAAAGCGCGGTATTCCACAATAGAGCCACCACACCGACAATAGAAACCGTAGCCCCAATCAGCCCCATCGTATTGTTAATTATCTGTAGTGGTCTGTACCCCACCTCCTGTTGGGCTCGGTGCAATGTGTCGTAGTATTGTGGGTTGTCGTAGTACGACATGTCAAGTATTGCCGCTTGCCGTTGCGTTTTATCGCTCAAGTAATCAATCAGCATTTGAGATAAAACGTCGTTGTTCACCGCACTCAGTGCGCCAACAATCCTGTTGGCAAGATATATGCCACACATTATGAGCAAGTATGGAACAAAACTTGTTGTGGGATAGGGGTGAGAAACTATTTGTTCAATACTGTCTATCAGTAGTTTCAGTACATATAGATTGGCAATTGGCAGTATGCTCTGGAGAAGCACATATACAATCTTGCGCCAAAATGCAGCTTTATTGCATTGGCGCACCATCATCATTGCCTGCCACAACTGCCTCATTCCACCACAATTTTTTTTACCACTTCGCGTCCCAAAGATTCGTTAAGTTTCAATCTCAACCCCTCACGTCTCATGGTTAATTCGTTTTTCAGAGCAGCCGATGTTACCTTCAGCCGTAGGGTACCAGCTTGAAACTTTAGGGATAGTGTCATTCTTGCAATCAGTTCGCCTGCGGCTTCGTTGTAGACTCTTTCCACTGCCATCTCGTCCGACAGGTCGCGCATCCCCAACCTATTAAAAGCTTGCTGCATAAAAACCGACAATGGCTTTTCCTCGCTCATATCTTTACCTCTCCTTTGTCAATATTGAAAATGCAATGATCCATGTGCGACAACTCTGCAAATAGGGCTTCAACTCGCCCCGGTTGGGTGTCGGTCAGAAACACCTGACCAAACCTGTCGCTTCCAACCAGCCCAATCAGTTGCTTAACGCGAAGCATATCCAGTTTGTCAAAAATGTCGTCAAGCAGCAGTATGGGCTTCTCTCCCTTGTGGTTATAGAGGTATTGAAACTGTGCAAGTTTCAATGCAAGCGAGAAACTCTTCTGTTGTCCCTGCGAGCCATAGCGTTTCACACTCATTCCCTCCATTAGGTCAAGTTGCACGTCGTCTTTGTGTGGTCCATGAGTGGTGTGCAGGGCGTATCTATCTTCCGTGTGGCTTGTTTGCAGTTGTTGCGCAATGGGTGCGGTGTTGCGCAGGTAGCCAATGTGCCCTGGCTCGTTGTCGCCAGCAATGATGTGATAGTAATCTGCAAACAATTTGCCAAAAGCCACCACAAATTCCTGTCGCGTCTCGTACAGATACTCGCCGTGTCGGCACAACTGCTCGTCCCACAACTCCAACATATTTTCGTCCCATTTCCGATCGTCCCACATCTGTTTCAGCAGGCGGTTGCGTTGGTCAAGGGCTTTATTGTAGTCAATTAGGTGTGAGAGGTACAACTGATCGGTTTGTGAAATCACAAGGTCAACAAACTTTCTCCGCAGTTCACTCCCTCCAGTTATCAAGTTTTGATCGGTAGGAGTTACCATCACGAGGGGTATTTTCCCGATGTGTTCAGATAGGGTCTTATAGGCCTTCCTGTTCCATTTCATCACTTTCCCACCATTCCGTCGCACAATGCAACTCACTTGCCCTTCTCCATAGGTGCCGTGCAAAGCAAAAGCATCCGCCCCGATACGTATGTTTTGTGTATCAATCGGATTAAAATAGCTCTTGCAGAACGAGAGGTAGTGTATGGCATCAAGCAGGTTTGTCTTACCTGCACCGTTGTTGCCTACAAAACAGTTAACGTTGCCGCAAAACTCCGCTTCAGCCAATGCGTAGTTCTTGAAATCGGTTATTATGAGCCTGTCAAGTGTCAAGTTGCTTTTTTATTATCTCCATTAGCCATCGTGGTGTTGATGTGCCGCCGCTTATGCCAACCACTTTTGCATCGGCCAGCCAATTTGAGTCAATCTCTTCTGCCGAGGAGATCAAGTGTGTCTTTGGCTGCACCTTGCAGCAATGTTCGTAAAGGTAACGTCCGTTACTGCTATTGGCTCCAGCCACAAATAGCAGCACGTCAACACTTTGGGCAAAGGCCTCCAATTCTTTTGCTCTATTGGCCACTCGGTTGCATACGGTGTCGTGAGCCACAAAGTCGGCTCCTTCGGGCAATCTGCTTCTTATGTTGTCAATCAGTCGGCGATACTCGTCTCTATTCTTGGTGGTTTGCGAATACAAGCGTATAGGTTTAGACCAGTCAATCCCGTCCAATTCATCGCAGTGGCTCACTATTATGGCGGTGCCATTGGTTTGCCCATCCAGTCCTGTTACCTCGGCGTGCCCTTTCTTGCCGAATATCACCACTTGTCCGCCTCGTTGCTGCATCTCCTCATAGCCGACTTTGATGTTTTTTTGCAATGCCAACACGATTGGGCATGTGGCGTCAATCAACTCAATGTTGTGAGCATGCGCTGTGGCGTAGGTCGAAGGTGGTTCGCCATGAGCTCTAATCAGCACCGTGGCGTTGCTCATGGTGTCAAGTTGAGCATGGTCAATCACCTGCAATCCTTTGAGACGCAGACGCTCCACCTCGGCACTGTTGTGAACAATGTCGCCCAAACAGAAAAGATGTCCGCATCGGTCAAGCACAGTCTCGGCTGCCCCGATGGCTTTCACCACTCCAAAGCAAAAACCAGCTTTCTCGTCAATCTTTATCTCCATGTCATCAGCTCATGCTTTGATTTTCGCGGCGAGCCAATTCGAGCACCTCTTCATATTCGTCGGCAGTGAGGTCGTTGAAGAAGAAATATATCGGGTCTATTTTCTTGCCGTTTTGTATCACTTCGTAGTGCAGGTGTGTACCCGACGACAATCCACTATTGCCCACCGTGCCTATCTGTGTGCCACGTTGCACCTTCTGGCCAGCATGCACTTTGGCTGTGTGCATGTGTGCATATAGGGTTTTGAAGCCATATCCGTGGTTGATCACCACCACAGTGCCGTAACCACTATATCCAGCCACATTCTTTCCAGCCACCTCCACAGTGCCATCGGCTGTGGCATATATGGGTGTGTCTTGTCGTGCGGTGAAGTCAATGCCCGAGTGCAGACGACGGTACTTCAGTATCGGATGCATCCTCATACCAAATCCACTCACCACCTTGCATTTGTTTTTGGCTATGGGCATAATGGCTGGCATACACCTCATTCGCTCGCCCTTATCAAGCGCCATGGCAAACAATTCGTCAATCGACCTCGACTCCACATACAGCCGTGTGGTCAAGTCGTCGATGCGACGCGATGTTTTACGCATTAGGCGTGTGGTTTCATTGGCGTTGCTGTCGGTTGTGCGGTCGGCAAGTCGGTAGGACGATGGGTCATGACTCACGGGTTCGCTCTCCATGATTATGCGATACAGGTTGTCGTCGCGCTCCTCTATGTCGTTCAATACCTTCTCGGCGCGTTCCAATCGGCTTGCCATTTGTCGACTTTCTTGCCTGTATTGTTGCATTTCGGCGTTTATGGCGCGCTCTTTGGGCGTTTCTATGGCCTGCATCACCACAACCACAATAATCACCCCAGTTACAATACCAAGCAACATGCTGAAACTGAACTTCTTCACCCTTTCGCGCAACGACACTATCACACGCTCATAACGCAACGTGTGAGGGTTGAATTTATACGTGTGTCGTTGCTTTTTGCTCATGGGGTAGACTTCACTTGTTCAAGGGCATTAGCAAAGGCTTTCACCACTTTAACGTGCGAGAAGTAGTAGGTCTGACCGACCGCAGTCAGACGCAACATGCAGGCTGCATTGCCCAACTTATTCGTCAGCACGTTGGATGGTTCTTCTATGTTCAGTTCCTGAATCACTATGGACGAGTTGTTGAAAGGCACTATGTCGAAGTCGAACGCATTTCGTGCCACGATATAGCAGTCGGGCAGTATATACAGGCTTTGACCATCGGCAGTGGGCAACATGGGCATAAAGTTGTCGGCGTGGATGAAATTGAATATGCCCAAGTCAGGAAACACTTGGCGAAATCGCTCCTTAAGCCGTTCGTCGTAGCACCATACCCTTCGCAGGTGGCATATCGCCATAAATGCTTCAACCATCTCATTGTAGGCTTGCATGCGTTCGGCGCTGCACGTGTTTGCCACGTTGTATTGAATGGCTCGCATCTCGCCACGCATGCGCTCAATGCTTTTCTTGTAGTGCGATATTACACCCACCAGAAACTTGGTGCTGCGGTTGCCCATCTTGTGTTTTACCGCCTCTATTGTGTTTATGGCAGCGTTGGCCTGACGCGCCTCTTCAAGGCAATGTGTGTAGCACTCCAATATGGTTCGTTTGCGTCCTTCAGAGCTTTCTATGGCCGCAATAGCTTTCTTTATCTGGCGGTCGAACTTTGGCTCCATATTGGTTATGTATCGCCACATCGACGTGCGGTTGCCAGCAATTAGGTGCTGCACGTGGTTTTGATAAGAGCGACTCTCGCTTGAGTGCTCTATTATGCCCGTGCCAATGTCGCCTGTGCAGATGAATCGGCGGCCAATGCTGCGCTTATCAGTTGGCTGTCGCACACCGAAGTCGCCCAAATTATAGTGCTTCGATACGGGAAGATACAAGCCCTCGCTTACTTTTTCGTGCTTCGATACTCTCAATGGCATTTGTGTGATGTTTGCATTGGGGAGGATAAGTGTTGCCGAGTGAGGTTGTGTGGATAAGGCTGATTAACCGTGAATGGCTTCGCCATGCACGGCCTCCAAAGCCTCCATCACCGCTTCGCTCATGGTGGGGTGGGGGTGGATGGCAGCGGCCAATTGGCGCACAGTCAATCCCTGTTCGCGAGCGGCCACCACTTCGGCTATCATCTCCGTAACGTTGTCGCCACACATGTGGCATCCCAGTATCTTATCGGTGTCGGCATCGGCCACCACTTTTACAAAACCATCGGTGTTGCCTGCAGCTGTAGCCTTACCGCTGGCTTTGAAGAAGAATTTGCCCACTTTCACGTTGTGGCCGGCATCAATGGCTTTCTTCTCGGTCAGACCCACGCTGGCCACCTCGGGGGTGGTGTAGGTGCATCCGGGCACGTTGGCATAGTTCACCGGGGCACTTTCTTTGCCTGCAATGCTGTCAACGCAGCAAATGGCCTCTTTACCGGCCACATGTGCCAACGCCGGACCGTGCACCACATCGCCTATGGCATAGTAGCCCTCGACATTGGTGCGGTAGTGCTCGTCGACCTCTATCTTGCCACGCTCATAGCGTATGCCTGTCTCTTCCAATCCCAAATCTTCGAGGTTGGTTACCACTCCCACCGCGCTCAACACCACGTCAACGTCAATCACCGTCTCGGTGTTCTTCTTAAGGTCTTTCACCGTTACATGGCACACATCGCCCTCGATGTCGACTTTCTCTACCGAGCAACTGGGCATCACTTTCATTCCCATCTTACGGAAACTGCGGCTCATCTGTGCTGCCACCTCTTCATCTTCGTTGGGCAGTATTTGGGGCATAAATTCGACCAGTGTTACGGCGGTGCCAATGCTTTGGTAGAAGAAGGCAAATTCGCTGCCTATGGCACCACTGCCACACACCAGCATGCTCTTGGGTTGTTGGCGCAGGGTCATGGCCTCGCGGTAGCCAATGATGTGCTTTCCGTCTTGGGGCATCTGTGGCATTACGCGACTGCGAGCCCCGGTGGCAATGATTATGTGGTCGGCCTCATAGGGGGTGCCATCCACTTCAACCGTATGGTTTGGACGCACGCGCCCTGTGCCACGCAGCACGTCAACGTTGTTTTTCTTCAGCAAAAACTCAACCCCTTTGTTCATTGTTTGAGCCACGCCGCGCGAGCGGTCGACCATTGCATTAAGGTCGGCCTCGGCACCCTCGGCTTTCACGCCGTAGGCAGCAGCATGACGCACATAGTTGTAGGCTTGTGCACTCTTCATCAAAGCCTTGGTGGGTATGCAGCCCCAGTTCAGACAAATGCCACCCAAGTTTTCGCGTTCAACCACGGCGGTCTTCATTCCGCGTTGTGCACCGCGCACAGCAGCCACATATCCTCCAGGACCGCTGCCTATCACTATCAAGTCGTATTTCATAACAAATCGTTGTGTTTATTTTGTAGATTGAGATAATGTCTCGGTTACTTAAATCTTGCAAAGATACACTTTTTCGTCCAAACACAAGAAAAAACCAAGCCCACTGCGCGCATCTTGTCTCGGCTGCCACCTAAACAATGCAGCACCCTTGCCGCCGATGAGGCAGATGTGTGCAAAGTAAACCTCATTTCAGCATGCCATTTTGTCAGATTCGACATACCATCATCATACCATCATCATACCATCATCATACCATCATCATACCATCATCTCCCTATCAAGTCCCTATCAACTCCTACAGTTCTTCAGTCAAAAAGGGCGAAAATAGGTTTTTGACAGGTAGATGACAGGAACATGACAGCAACCTGACATGGGTAAATTTTAGTTGGGTTGGTGTGCAATTTTTGTGCAGTGGCGACGTTACCACTTCTGTCTTTACTCTGCAACAAGAAAAAGTTTTGAAAAAATGAGTCTGATAAAATCTATCTCTGGCATTCGTGGCACCATAGGTGGGTGCGAAGGCGATGGCCTTACGCCAGTTGACGTGGTGAAGTTTACTGCTGCTTTTACCACTTTTTTGCAACGCAGTAAGGCTGACGGGAAGTTGACTGTTGTCGTGGGACGCGATGCACGCGTCAGCGGACCGATGGTCGACCACCTGGTTGTTGGCACCCTGCAGGGCATGGGCGCCGATGTGATTGAGACCGGTTTGAGCACCACACCCACGGTTGAGATGAGCGTCATAGGTAGCCACGCCGACGGTGGCATTATCATCACAGCCAGCCACAACCCCGGGCATTGGAACGCTTTGAAACTGCTCAATAGCAATGGCGAGTTTATCAACGATGCCGAGGGCAAGGAGGTGTTGCGCATTGCCGCCGAGGGCGACTATCGGTTTGCCGAGGTCGACCGTCTGGGCAACGTGCGCGAGGAGCACGATTGGATTGACCGTCATATCGACAGTGTGTTGGCTTTGCCCCTGGTAGACCGCGATGCCATTGCCCGTGCAGGGCTGAGGGTGGCCGTTGATGCGGTCGACAGCACTGGAGGCCTGGCCATACCGCGACTGCTGCGCCGTTTGGGAGTGGAGCAGGTGGTGGAGTTGAACTGCGTGCCCACTGGCCTGTTTTCGCACAACCCCGAACCCATACCCGCCAACTTGACGGGCATTGCCACCGCTGTGCCACAACATGGGTGCGACTTGGGTGTGGTGGTCGACCCTGATGTCGACCGCTTGGCATTGGTGTGTGAAGACGGAACGATGTTTGGCGAAGAATACACCCTGGTGGCTGTGGCTGACTATGTGTTGCACCACACTCCGGGCAACACGGTGAGCAACCTCAGTTCGTCGCGTGCATTGCGCGATGTTACGGCTCGCTATGCAGGTTGTTCCTACTCGGCAGCTGCTGTGGGCGAAGTGAATGTTACCACACAGATGAAAGCCACCGACGCTGTGATTGGCGGCGAGGGCAACGGCGGTGTGATCTATCCAGCGTTGCACTATGGGCGCGATGCCCTGGTGGGTGTGGCTCTGTTCTTGTCGATGTTTGCCCAACGTCGCCTGCAAAATGCCGACAATGTGCTTACAATGAGTTGCCTGCGTGCAGAATATCCGCAATATGTCATCTCTAAAAATCGCAAAGACCTCACCCCTGATATAGATGTCGACGCGCTGTTGCACCGTGTTGCAGCACGCTACGAGGCGCTGCCCGACTGCGCGGTTACCACCATTGATGGGGTAAAGATCGACTTTGCCGATGGGTGGGTGCACTTGCGCAAGAGCAACACCGAGCCCATTGTGCGCGTTTACAGCGAAGCGGCCACCGCCGACCGTGCCGACAGTCTGGCCTCCGAGGTGATGCAGATGCTGCAATGATGATGTGAAAGTGTTTCTATGGTAAAGCGTAATGGCTAAGGCTAAAACCTACTATTTTTGCCTCGAATGTGGCTATCGTAGCAGTTCGTGGCTGGGGCGTTGCCCCGAGTGCGGCAAATGGAACACAATGCAAGAGGAGGTTGTGCAGGCCGCCGATAAACGACCTGCACAACGCCAGCAAACAGTTGCCGTGCCACGTCTGTTGCACGAGGTTACATGCGACAGCACCCATCGACAATCGACCCATTCGGCCGAATTCGACCGTGTTTTGGGGGGCGGCATTGTGGCTGGTAGCCTGATGCTGCTGGGCGGTGAACCGGGCATCGGCAAATCGACCCTGCTGCTGCAAACTGCCCTGGCCATGACCGATCGCAAGTTGTTGTATGTAAGTGGCGAGGAAAGTGAACAGCAGATAAAAATGCGTGCCGACCGTATTGGTGTGGCTCATGAAAACTGCTATGTGGTGAGCGAAACACTGACACAACGCATTTTTGAGTATGCCGAGGCTCTGAACCCCGACCTGTTGATTATCGACTCGGTGCAGACCATGTGCACCGAAACACTCGACAGTCCGGCTGGCAGTGTGAGTCAGATACGCGAGTGTACAGCCGAATTTCAGCGTTATGCTAAAACCACTGGTATACCTGTGTTGCTCATCGGACACATCACAAAAGACGGCACGTTGGCCGGACCAAAGGTGATGGAGCATATTGTCGACACGGTGTTGCAGTTTGAAGGCGATCGCAACTACGGCTACCGTCTGCTACGGGCATTGAAAAACCGCTTTGGTAGCACGGCCGAGATTGGTATATTTGAAATGCACGGCAATGGGTTGCGCGAGGTGCAAAACCCGTCGGAGTTTCTGCTTGGTCAGCGCGACGACACGTTGAGCGGGGCTGCTGTGGCTGCTGCTGTCGAAGGTGCACGGCCGCTTTTTGTTGAAGTGCAGTCGCTGGTGAGCAGTGCGGTGTATGGCACACCACAGCGCAACACCAATGGTTTCGATATGCGACGCACGAATATGCTGCTGGCTGTGCTCGAAAAACGCTGTCGGTTTAAGCTTGGTGCCAAGGATGTTTTCTTGAATATAGCAGGTGGACTGCGAGTGAATGACCCGTCGATAGACTTGGCTGTGGCCTGTTCGGTGTTGTCGTCGAATGTCGACATCGCAATTTCGCCTCGCATTTGCTTTGCCGCCGAGCTCGGATTGAGTGGCGAGGTGCGCCCTGTGAGTCGCATTGAGCAGCGCATTGCCGAGGCCGACCGTCTGGGATTTGAAAAGATATTTGTGTCGAAATACAGTGTGCGCCATCTCAACACCAAGGCCTATAAGATTGAAATTGTTAGCGTTGGGTTGATTGAAGAGGCCTTTCGGGAGTTGTTTGCCTGAAGTGAACGCTCAGTAAAGGAAGTTGTTGTAGGGGTAGCGTATGGCGTGAATGCGGCGCACCTCGTCGTAGAGTGTCTGCCGCAGAAGGTCAATACCCTCACGTTTCCGTGCCGAGATAAATAGGGTGTCCACCACACCACTGTGGCCTTGACTGGCATTGGGCGTGTTGAATTGACGTGCCATCCAACTGTCGCGCAGCATTTCGAGCGAGTAGTTGGCTGGTGTTATTGGGGTAAGATCGTCGGCTTCTTTCTCAATGTAGGTGTAGGCATCGGTCTTGTTGAATACAAGAAGTGTTGGTTTGTCGGAGGCGTTGATGTCGGCAAGTGTGCGGTTTACGGCCTCGATTTGCGATTCGTAGCCAGGGTGAGATATGTTGACCACATGAATGAGTAGGTCGGCTTCGGTTACCTCGTCAAGGGTCGACTTGAAACTTTCGACCAACTGGGTGGGTAGTTTGCGTATGAAACCGACGGTGTCGGTAAGTAGAAAGGGCAAGTTGTCGATGACCATTTTGCGCACAGTGGTGTCGAGTGTGGCGAAGAGTTTGTTTTCGGCAAATACGTCGCTCTTGCTCAGCAGATTCATCAGTGTTGATTTGCCCACGTTGGTATAGCCCACCAGTGCCACTCGCACCAGTTGCTCGCGGTTTTTGCGCTGCTGTGTTTTCTGGTTGCCTATTTTTTGCAGTTGGGCTTTTAGCAACACGATTTTTTCTTTGATTAGCCGTCGGTCGGTCTCGATCTGTGTCTCGCCAGGACCGCGCATGCCTATACCTCCGCGCTGACGCTCAAGGTGAGTCCACATGCGGGTAAGGCGGGGGAGCATGTATTGCAGTTGCGCCAGTTCGACCTGCGTTTTTGCTGTGGATGTGCGTGCTCGACGGGCAAAGATGTCGAGTATGAGGGTGGTTCGATCGAGTATGCGTCGGTCGAGTTGTCGCTCAAGGTTGCGCAGTTGAACAGGTGAGAGTTCGTCGTCGAATACCACAATGTCGGTATCGGTGGCTTGAATGTATTCTTTTACCTCTTCGACTTTACCACTACCTATATACGTCCGACTGTCGGGACGGTCGAGGCGTTGCACCACGCGTTTCACCTCTTCTCCGCCAGCGGTTTGCAGCAGAAAAGCCAACTCGTTGAGGTATTCTTCGGTTTGATCCATGGTGCTGTTGGCTGCGCACACGCCGACAAGGATGGCTTTCTCGGGCCGAGGAGCGTTGCTAAAGGTGTTGCGTTGCTGTGGGGTAGGGCGGTGGTTTTCGTTGTCCCACACACCTATACCGGCTCTGAATTTGCCGTTGTCGGGTTTCCATCCGTTGTTGGTCATGGGTTGGGTAAAAGAAAATGCGGCGAAGCTGCATAGTAGCTTCGCCGCAAGGGGGTGATTATAGTCGTTGTTGCGCTTTTTCGGTGAGGAATTGGTCGAGGATTGCCACGGTGTCGGCCCATTGGTGATGGTCGGCTACGAAACGGTTGCCGTTTTGAGCTATGGTGTCTGCAAGGCTGGGATTGTCGAGTAGAGCTATGATTTGGTCAGCAAAGGTCTGACGGTCGTCGGCTATTATTATCTCTTTACCATGCTCGGCGTTGAGGGCTTGGTTGGAGATAGAGGTGGTGATGCAGGGCAGTTGCATGGCCATAGCTTCGAGCAGTTTGTTTTGCAGCCCAGAACCTATTTGCATGGGTGCTACAAATACTTTTGCCGAAGTATAGGCTTGGCGTATGTCTTCCATCCACCCTGTGAGGGTGATGTTTTTGTGTTGTGACAAGCGCTTCACTTTTGCCTTGGGCGATGTCCCTGCAATGAGCAGGGTGGTTTGAGGCCGTCGTTGCCACACGAGGGGCATTATCTCGTTTATAAGGTAGGCTACGGCGTTGATGTTTGGATCATAACTGAGGTTGCCACAGAAGAGCAGGTCGTGGCTGACAGAGGTCTTGTTGGGGACTAAACGCTCGCGATTAAAGAAGTTGAGGTCTACGCCGTTGGGAATAATCTTGATTGTTCTGCTTTTTTTATGTGGAATTGCCTCGCTGTCGTACTCGCTGATGATGGTTAGACCGTCGAAGATGCTAAAGGCGTTGTACTCTGAGGAACGCAACATCTTAAATTCAAAGTGCAGGATGTAACGCCAAAAACCACGAGAGTAGTCCATAGAACGCTCGGCGTTGAGCGACAGGGCATCCTGGAAATCCATCACTTTGGGGTATTTTGATCGCGCTACGAGGGGCATAGTACGCACCATTTGGTTGTACACGATGTCGGGCTGAACTTTCTTTTCAAACTGCTTGTATCGGAGTTTGGAGTGAGCCGTATTCCAATATCCCATTTGGAGCGATTTTGAGGCAAACCAATTAGCTATGACATTTTTGTAACATGCCAGTCGGTTAAGTTTCACCACCTTAATGTCCTTGCAAAAGGGCTGTAGGGCATCAATGTCGTCCTGTGGCACTTTTTTGTGGCTGACGCAAAAAAGGTAGATTTGATGGTGTTTTGACAACTCCTCAATTTGATGGTAGGCGCGCAGTTTGTCGCCCTTGGTCAGCGGATAGGGGAAACGGGGCAACACAACAAGTATTTTCATAGATGGCCTGCTTTGTATTTCAGAATAATTGTGTTTGAGTGCCTTCGGCAAAGCCCTGGCGGTCGTCGGGAATGGTATCGGTATCGGAAGGCTCTTCGGCTATGACTTCTTCAAATTCGGGGTTTGGTTTGACGGGGGGCAGCCATTCAAACTTCTCTATCTCAAACGTGGAAACACGTTTACCTTTGGCTTTGCTGCTCTTTACAGCAATGAAGTCCTCCACGTCTATAATCTCAGATGATACTCGTTTGCCACTACCTTCGGTGTAGGTAACCTCAAGGCGCGGATAATAGTCCAAGTTGATGGAGATTAGTTCGGAACCGTCTTCGTCAATGAATGGGGTCTTTTTGTCGGAGAGTTCGGGAATAAAACGTTTGAGATAGGGGTAGCCATCGGCTGAACGGTATAGGGCTGTTACAATTTCGTTGGGTGAGTATTTGCGAATTTCGACTTGATCTTCATCGTAATGGTTTGAGAGGTCGAAATTGGTGGTACGGTAGGTACCATGTTGGTTTATGGAGAGTATTTTGTCGGCAGCTTTGAACTCGCCCAGAAGTATACCTGCTTGAGACACATTGAGTCGGCCAATTGACTTGTCGAACCATATTTTACGAGCACTCAATGTGGATATGCCTTCGTCTTTCAAAGTGATGTTTCTTACGGCATTACGTGTTAGGATGTTTCCAATGGACTGTCGACCTTTGATTGCAAGGGTCTTAAAGTCGAAGTCAAAACTGGTCTTCTTCAGTTTTGCCTTGCTTTGGTGGTGAACCGTTATTATTTCGGCTTCGCCATTAGGGTTGGCCGTGAAATAAAGGACTTTGGTGTTGGGCGAGCCTTTAGTGAGGGAATATTCGCGGTCGCGAGTTACAGAGGTTACTCCAAAACGCTTTACCATTACATAGCCTGCACCACCATCACGGTAGACCATGTTGTATATTGTGCGTTCGTCGCGCTTGCGGAATACTGAAATAAAGAGTATTTCTTTGCAGTCTTGTGAACCGACATAGGCTTTCTCTTGCACCTTTGTAACCATCATGCTGCCATCACGCCTAAAAACTATTATATCATCCATTTTGGAACATTCGCAAGCCGTCTCTACACCCTCCTCCTTTTTTAGACCCCATCCAGCAAAACCTGTCGAATAGTTTACGTACAACTTCTCGTTGGCCATGGCTACTTGTACAGCCTCAATATCTTCAAAGTCGCGTATCTCTGTGCGACGTTCACGGCCAGCTCCGTATTTTTTTAGGATGTGCTGAAAGTATTGGATGGTATAATCGGTGAGGTGCGCAAGGTGGTTGTTCACCTCCTCTATGGTCATATCAATTGAATCCAACTCCTCAATGGCTTTCTTAATGTCGAATTTTGAAATCTTTCTAACTGGGCGTTCGCACAGTTTCAGCACATTTTCTCGGGTGATGGGGCGCTTGAACAGTGAACGATAGGGGTCGAATGCCCGTTCAATGTCCGAAACTTGGTCGTCCCATGAGCGAGCTTTGTCGTCTTCAAGTACCTTATAGATGCGCTTTTCAAAGAATATTTTTTCGAGCGATACCCAGTGCCATTGCTCTTCAAGTTCGTTAAGTTGTATTTCCAACTCCTGACGAAGCAGGTCGCGTGTACGGTATGTGTTGTGGCGTAGTATTTCACTTGCGGTAGTAAATACTGGCTTATCGTCGATGATGACACATGTTTGTGGCGAAAAACTTATTTGGCAACTTGTGAAAGCGTAGAGAGCATCTATCGTTTGGTCGGGCGATACCCCCGAAGGCAGATATACCACAATCTCCACATTGGCCGCAGTATTGTCGTCTATCTTCTTTATTTTTATCTTACCTTTTTCGTTGGCTTTCAATATACTGTCTATCAGTACGTCTGTGGTAACGGTGAATGGTAATTCGGTTATGACTATTGCTTTTCGTTTCTCGTCAAAATGCATGCGAGCCCGTATACGCAGTCGTCCCCCTTGTGCTGCGTCGTTGTATCGGCTCACGTCTATCAGTCCGCCAGTGGGAAAATCTGGAAATATCTCAAATTCTTCCTCTTTCAGTATCTTTATGCTGCTTTCAAGTAGTTCGCAAAAGTTGTATGGCAGTATGACAGAGGTGAGAGTAACGGCTATTCCCTTGGTTCCTTGGGCTAACAAAAGAGGAAATTTTACTGGTAAGGTAACGGGCTCTTTTTTGCGCCCATCATACGATGGTTTCCATTGTGTTGTTTTAGGATTGAAGAGAATTTCTTTTGCAAACTTTGACAGGCGCGCCTCAATATAGCGGGCGGCAGCAGCGTCATCGCCAGTCAATATGTTTCCCCAGTTACCTTGACAGTCAATCAACAACTCTTTTTGTCCGAGGTTGACCAGTGCATCTTTGATCGAGGCATCGCCGTGGGGGTGGTATTGCATGGTGTTGCCCACTATGTTGGCCACCTTTGTGAACCGCCCGTCATCGGTTTCTTCCATAGCATGTAGTATGCGACGTTGCACTGGTTTTAGACCATCGTCAATATCGGGTACCGAGCGGTCAAGTATTACATCGGAGGCGTAGTCAATCCAGTAGTCTTTGAACATACCGTTCAAAGACACTATGTTGCCTTGATTTATAGTCGAGTTTTGCTTTTCGTTGTCTTCCATAGAGTGGCCAGGACAGATAGTTAAAAGGCATTAGCGTTCTTAAGTGTGCGATTCCAACGCAGACGATGGTGGTCTTTGTCCCACGACCACAACACCCACTTGGCTTTCCCCACTATATGGTCTTCTGGCACAAAGCCCCAAAAACGGCTATCTTGACTCATGTGGCGGTTGTCGCCCATCATCCAGTAGTAGTTTTGCTTGAAAGTATAGCTGTCGGTGGGCTGGCCGTTTATCGTTATTGCACCGTCTACAACGTCCAGCTTGTTGTGCTCATACACGGTGATGATTCGTTGATAGATGGGCAAATTATCGAGGTTAAGAGCAATTGTTTCTCCTTTTGCGGGTATATGAATCGGTCCATAGTTGTCGAGCGTCCATGTATAGTTTGGATGGTTTGGGTATAGGGCTCCTGCCTCTTCCATCTCTGGCCCATATTCTATTTTTGTCAGAGCGTTCACTGCTATATTGCTTTCCAGATTCTTGGCCATCCCTTCCGTGAGTTGGACTATCTGAAATGGCTCATCAATGCCACTGTTAGCAATGTCTTCATTACTAATTCCGATGTCGCTCATTACCTTACGACGGCTGAATCTCTCGTTGAAACTTACTATGTAGGACTGTTGCGACATAGTGGGAGTCTCTATCGGTGTGTCGTCTACATATACCGTTTGTGCCTTTATTTCCAACTTATCGCCGGGCAAGCCAATGCAGCGTTTGATATAGTTTTCGCGCTTGTCAAGTGGGCGCACCATAATGTCGCCCACGGGTATACGCTGTCCGCCTATATTCATCATAGCAGTGCCGCTCACCACCTTCTCACGGCCGCACTGCTTCACTGCATCATAGTAGGTTATTTTTCCATCGGGGTACAACTTCAGTATGGTATCTCCTGCGGGCATATTAAACACCACAGCATCAAAACGATTCACTTGTGTGTAGCCATGAAATCTGTGGTAGGGCAGTTGTAGGAACGACAGGTAAGATGGGGTGGCCGATTTCGAAAGGGGCATCACGTTGTGAACCAATGGCAACGACAATGGCGTCATCGTTACCCTCGGGCCATAAGCCATCTTGCTTACCAGCAAATGGTCGCCCACCAGCAGACTTTTCTCCATCGACGACGATGGTATGCCATACAGTTCAAACACGTTACCACGTATTATCACTGCAGCCACCAGCGCAAACACAATGGCGTCGAGCCAATCGCGAGCCTCGCTAATCTTGTGCGTTGGCAGTTGCGACGGATGGGTATATTGCCATTTACCTAATCCAAGAATGGGCAGATAAATGCATGGCAGTATGACGGAAAACGTCTGTTCCCAAAAACCGTATCGGCGAAAGCACTTGGCTGTTTCAACCACCAGTAGCAGGAATGTGAATATGTTTATGGCTGGGATAAGAAAGTAAACATACCATCGCCACGATTTGTCGCATATCTTTATCCACACCACTATGTTGTAAATGGGTATAAGGGCTTTCCAAGGGGCAACGTTGGCTTTCTTAAACACAAACCATAGACCCACTATTACGCCCACAAAATAAAGTGCAACAAGTATGTCGTAAATCATTTCTTTGCTTCTTTTAACTATTAGAGGAGAAACGGTTGCCGTGCGTTATTATTGTCTATCGTTGCTTTTTTTGCTTACGATTGTATTTCTTATGGCATCTATCACCTTTGCTTGGAGCATCCACGGCAGCGTTTGCCACCGCTATCAGCCCCTGCTGCTCTCGCTGCCAGTCCATTTCAGCCCGAGCTTTGGCAAAACGTTGTCGGCGTATTGCGAGGTTCGCCTTACCCCATTCTTTTTGCACTCGACACACGGCTGTCGTCAGTCCGTCGGCATTCTGACTGCTCATCACAGCCCCAATGCCATATTTCTCTACTACATTTGCCATTTCTGGCAGATTGCTCACCACCATCGGCACAGCAGCTTTCACCATGTCGCCAATGCGATTGGGTAGTGCAAAGTGGTAGCTCAACCCAATGTCGTGCAACATGATTAGGCCACAATCGGCATGAGCGGTGAGCCACTGTAGGTCTTCTGGCATCATGCGCCCTGTGAATACAATGCGGTTGGCAGCCGTACTGCTGTCGGCCAGTTGTTTCATCTGTGCCCATTCGTCGCCACTTCCCACCACCATCAGTCTGCAACGGGGCATCATTGCGGTTGCCTCTATTGCCCACTCCACGCCTCTACCCTTGTTTACTGCACCTTGATACAGCATCGAGAACCAGTCTCTGTCGGCCAACCATTCAGCCCATCTGTGCAATTGCGCTCCATGCGCAGTGGTTGATGGGGGCGTTGAAGGCACCGATTGCATGTTTGGCAAATTGCGCACCACGGTCATTTCAACGCCAAGTTTTCCCCTATAGTAGTCGGCAATGCTTTGGCATACGGTTAAGCACTGTGTTGCGTGGGGCATAAGCATCCGTTCAATGGTCTGCCACACTCGCTTCACCAACCATCGCCCTTGCAATTCGGGCACTTCGGGGAACAGTTCATGTGCGTCAAACACCAGGTGTGCTCCAGTGGCGCGTGCGGTGGCATAGCAGGCAGGCAGGGTATCGGTGTCGTTGGCCCATACGATGGTTGGCCGCATGCGACGCATGGTTCGGAAAAGTTTTATGTTTAGTTCGGCATAAAAACGCCACCCTCGTCTGTGGCGCAAATGCAGACGGTCGACGTTAAAATCAACCTGTGGCAGGTTGGGATTGTCTAATTCGCGTCCTATCAGGCTCACGTCGAAGCCCGCGTTGTGCAACGTTGTGCAGTGGCGCAACACACGATTGTCGGTGAGCAAATCGTTGCTCACAGCCATAACAATTAACCCACGGTTGTGTTCTTGCACCATGCTGGTAACAACGTCGATAGTCGAAAAATCGTATTTTTGCATCGTTTTTTCACTGCAAAGCAATGAAACGCATCGTCTTTCTCACAAGTCTGCTGCTTGCAATGGCCATGGTGGCCTGTAGCACAAGCAAACCCAAAGCTACCGCCGAAGGGCAACGGCCTGTACAACTTGCCGATACTCAAGTGTGGCAACTGGTAAGCATCCGTGGTCGCGACGTGAAGTCGCAACAGGGCGTGGTTACACTTGTGTTTCGTCCTCGCACGGGCACCTTCGAGGGCAAAGCCTCGTGCAACCGCTTTTGGGGCACGTATGCTTTGCAGCACCCAACAAACGGGCAGGACGGTGAGGTGTGTGAATGCCGTTTTGCGCAGGTCGAGGCCACGCAGGTGGTGTGCCCCGATGCGGCAATGTATGCCGAACAGCAACTACTTCTCTTGTTGCCCAAAGCCACACACATTCTGCTTGCGCCCTATAGCATTACATTGCTACAATCGGGACGCGAATTGATGAAATTCGAAATGCAATGAAACTTTCCTATAAACGCACAACCCTCAACGTCCCCATTGCCACTTTGCGCTTTTTGCAGCGCCACATGCGCTATGTGCGTGCAGCGGGAGGCCTGGTCTTTTCGCCCGATGGCAGGGCTCTTTACATTCGTCGCAACGGTCGTTTCGACCTGCCAAAGGGAAAGGTCGAACAGGGCGAAACGCTTGCTCAAGCTGCTGTGCGCGAGGTGGAAGAGGAGACAGGAGTTAAGGCAAACATAGTATTGCGCCAGGGGACAATGCTGCCCTTGTTTTGCCACAAGACCTATCATCTTTACCACCTCTATGGAGGGTGGCACTTGAAGCAAACCACATGGTACGCAATGACGGCAGAACAGGCCACCGAGGTGGTGCCTCAAACCGAGGAGGGCATCGAAGGAGGGCAATGGGTGAAGCCCGACGAACTGTGTTGTGGACTCGACCACAGTTATGGCACCATGCGCACGCTATCGGCCCTGTTAAGAGAAAAACATCCATGGACATCATTTCCGAGATAGCCCTTGCGCTTACACCAGGCGTAGGGTGCACAATTCATCGCAAGCTTTTGGCTCGTTTTGGCAGCGCCGAGGCTGTATTCTCACTCAGTGCGGTCGAACTGCGAACACTGTTTCCCAATCAACCAGCCTTGCTCAACAGTTTGGTGAACAAGACAATGCACGCACGTGCCGAACGCGAATGGCAGTGGTGCAACAGTCAGGGCGTTAGAGTGTTGTCGTTGGCCGAAGGCACATTGCCCAGGCGAATGCAGTGCGACGAAACCTCCGATTGCCCTGCTGTGCTGTACGTCAAGGGTAATGTCGACCTCGATGCCGAGCATGCAGTTGCCATTGTGGGTACGCGTCGGGCCACTGCCTATGGCTGCGATTTTACCAATGCTCTTGTGCGCGATCTTAAACCCCTCGGGGCTCCCATCATCAGCGGACTGGCCTATGGCATCGACACTGCCGCCCATCGGGCTGCTCTCGACCACGCCTTGCCCACCGTGGCGGTGATGGCTCACGGCCTTGACCGCATATACCCTCCGCAAAACCGTCAGCTTGCCGAGCGCATAGTGCAGCAAGGGGGCGCATTGGTTACCGAGTATGCATCGGGTACGGCCATCAATCAGGGGTTCTTTCCAGCTCGCAATCGCATCATTGCCGCCTTGGCCGATGGGGTGGTCGTTGTCGAAGCTGGAAGCCATGGTGGGGCCTTGATAACGGCACACATGGCAGCAAGCTACCATCGCGACGTGTTTGCCGTGCCCGGTCGTGCCACCGACCCCTATTCTCAAGGCACCAATGCCCTAATTGCGGCCAATAAAGCCCAAATGTTGTGCAGCGCCAACGACATAATGCAGCAAATGGGGTGGGGCAGCCAGCCTCATGCCACCATGAAAGAGCCAACCCTTTTTGACCAAGTTGACGACGACGCTCGACGTGTGGTTGAACTGCTAAAACAGCAAGAAGTTCTGGCAATCGACGAGTTGTCGCCCCTCACAGGCCTATCGTTGCAACAGCTTGCGTCGCTGCTTTTCAACCTTGAGATGCAAGACATTGTCATTGCCCTGCCAGGACACCGCTATCGTCTGCGGCTGTGCTGACACATATTCATGTTTTTTTTTGAATGCCCCACCACGTGGTGAGGATAAGCGTGGGCAACGTCAAGGCGTCAACTTCTTGCATTCAAGTAGGTATCAACTTAGGCATTTCTTCAGTATATGTTCAGTCGTTCTTCAGTCATTGACTGAAGAACGACTGAAGAACAGCCCTACTTGAGCCGTGGTTGATGCCTCTTTGCATTGGGCAAACAGGTGAGGTTGGCACGCTTTTTGATGCACTTATGTTGTAAAAAGCACGATGCGGTGCAACATTATTTGCGTTCTTGCGTTTAATACAACGTGTGGGCGAATGTTTACATCGCCGAAAACTACTGAATGAAGATGAGTAAGAAAGATTTTAAGCTTGACGAGAATCAACTGCGAGAGTTTAAGATAAAGGCTGATATTGTGCCATTGGTGGATGCCGACGACGAGGATTTTTTGATGAATGCACCCGTCGGACAAACCAATTTTGCTGTGTTGCCATTGATGGATTTGATGCTTTTTCCTGGAGTGGTGATACCAGTGGTGGCACAGCGCGAGAAGTCGCGTCAGTTGCTGCACGATGTGATGCAAAGCCACGATCAGATTGCAGTGTTTACCCAACACGATGCCTCCGACGATCCGTCGATTGGGTCGCTTTATGCCATAGGTGTTGTGGCCAATGTGCTGAAAGTGTTCAATTTGAGGGATGATGTGGTGGTGGCTGTGTTGCAGGGTGTGTGTCGGTGCGACAGTCTTCAGCTCACTGCCGAAGAACCCTACATGCGTGGCGATGTGTCGTTGCGTCCCGAGTTGACAACTGGCCTCAACAACGCCACCTTTAAGAACCACGTCAACATGGTGCGTCGGCAGTATGCCAAAGTGATGAAAGGGCATTTGAACGACGACGAGTTGGCACCGATGGTTACTGGCATTTCGGGCAACAGGGTGTTTATCAACTTTGCGGCTACGCATTTGGACGTTGACAACGATGCAAAGTTTGAAATGCTGCGCTGCGACTCCTATCCCGAACGTTTGGAGTGCATCCACAGCCACTTGCGTTCGTTGAAGGAGATTGACGATTTGAGTAAGGAGATTGACGAGAAAACCCAGCAGGTGCTCAACCGCCAGCAACGCGAATTCTATCTGCGTCATCAGATGGATGTCATTCAGGAGGAACTTGGCGGCATGCCACAAGGCATGGGTGCACCGTCCGACGACCTGGCTCAGCTGCGCGATCGCGCCGACAAAAAACACTGGCCAGAAACGGTGGCGGCACTGTTTAACAAGGAGATGCAGAAGATGTCGCGCCTGTCGCCCATGTCGAGCGACTATAGTGTGCAACTTAACTATCTTGAAACGTTGCTCGACCTTCCGTGGGAGGAATACAGCAATGGTAAGTTCGATCTTGAAAATGCACGTCGAGTGCTCGATCGCGACCACTATGGCATCGAGAAGGTGAAACAGCGTGTGCTGGAGTACCTTGCCGTTCAGCAGCGTCAGAGTGAGGGCGGACGACGCCAGAAGGCGCAAGTGCTCTGTCTGGTTGGGCCTCCGGGAACGGGTAAGACATCGGTTTGTCGCAGCATTGCCGCGGCACTGGGTCGACCATATAGGCGCATTGCTTTGGGTGGCTTGCACGACGAGTCGGAGATACGCGGCCATAGGCGCACCTATGTTGGTGCCATGCCTGGACGCATTCTGCAAGAAATAACCAAGGCTGGAGTGTCCGACCCCGTGTTTGTACTCGACGAGGTGGATAAAGTGCAGTCGCAAAGCGTCAACGGCGACCCCTCATCGGCACTGCTCGAAGTGCTCGATCCTGAGCAGAACTGCCATTTCCACGACAATTTTGTCAACACCGACTACGACCTCTCAAAGGTGCTCTTCATTGCCACAGCCAATAATATGCAAAGCATACAGCCAGCGTTGCTCGACCGTATGGAGGTGATAGAGTTTAGCGGCTATGTGATGGAGGAAAAACTGGAGATTGCCAAAAGGCATATAACCCGCTCTTTGTTGCACGACAACGTGATGGATGGGCGCACGTTGAAGTTTACCGACGACGCGCTACGGCTCATCGTCAACGACTACACTCGCGAGTCGGGTGTGCGCCAGTTGGAGAAACAAATGGCAAAAATAGTGCGGCATCGTGTGTTGCGCCTGGCCGAGGGTAAGAAAGACCGTGCCACTGTGGGCCTCGACGAAGTGCGCGAAGTGCTCGGCCTGCCAATCCACTCCGACGACAAGGCTCCCACCGAGCCTCGTGAGGGTGTGGTTACAGGTTTGGCTTGGACTCCCGTCGGGGGCGAAATATTGTTTATTGAGGCCAGTTTGAGTCACGGCCGTGGTGCCATGAGCATGACGGGTAACTTGGGCGATGTGATGAAAGAATCGGCAACATTGGCCTATGAGTATATCAAGGCCAACTGCGAACACTTTGGCATTGCTCCATCGACCATCGATAGTTGCAACCTCCACATACATGTACCCGAGGGGGCAACCCCAAAGGATGGCCCTTCGGCTGGCATCACCCTCTTCACTGCAATGGTGTCGGTGCTGACCCACCGTAAGGTGAAGCCCGGTATTGCCATGACTGGCGAGATAACTTTGCGCGGTGCGGTTACCCCAGTGGGCGGTATAAAGGAGAAGATATTGGCAGCAAAACGTGCAGGTGTAAGTCGAATTATTTTGTGTGCCGACAACCGACGCGACGTTGAAGATATAGAACCATTGTATATCAACGGGTTGGAATTTAACTACATAAACTCGATGGCCGAGGTTCTGCCGTTGGCTTTGGAAGGTTGACAGTCCACACTACTTGACGCTATAGATGCAAAAACAAGGCAAACTGGAAATAAGGTATTGGGCACGATTGGTTGCGATGCTGGCCGTCGCGCTCTTTTTTGGGGGGGCGGAGATTGGAGCTCAAGGCTCGGCTTTCAAAGTGCAGAGGCAGGATATGGTGCGTTTGGCCGACGACATAACGTCGATGTGGATTGACAATGGCACACTGTATCTGCACACCGAGGGGCTTGTGCTTTGCGCTACACGTGATGGCGAGAATGTGTTTAGCCTCGTGGCCGACACTATGTGGTTGCAAGCCGATCCCGACGTTGACTATGCCGTACGCAAACCCGACGACGGTAAGTTGTACTTTACAAAACCCGATAAGAATGGTTACTCGCGACTGTACGAACTGCGTGTGCGCAAAAAACGTAAGCCCAAGATTAAGCAGGTTCGCATGCATGGTATGGCTATTGAGCACCCTACGTTCAGTGCCGATGGAAAGATTATGATATTTGCATCGGACAATAGTGCGGGATCGATGGGTGGCTACGATCTGTGGTACTCTCTTTGGGAGCGTGGCAGGTGGCAAAAACCAGTCAATATGGGGCGGCGTATTAACACCGAGATGGATGAAATGTCGCCATTGGTGTGTGGCAAGTATCTGTTGTTCAATACTAATGGTCGTGATGTTGACAGCGACGAGCATCAAATCTATTCCACACAACTCATCTCTAATCGCGTCAATGGCGACACTATTGGGGTGTTGCAAATAGGGCGTAGCGTGGTGCAAAAATTACCGTTTCCGATAAACTGCAATGATGCCGACAATAGTTGTATGGTGATAGACACGCTGAACGACTGTGCCTATTGGCTGTCGTCGCGCGATAGCGTTGCCGAGACGGTGCAGCTTTACTCTTTCTCTGGCCACTTGAAAGGGGTGAGGGTAACAGGTCAAGTCACTGATGCTATCAATAATCCCATTGGTGGAGCAAAAGTGCAAGTGTATGAGATGTCGCAGCCTGTATGCAATGCCGTTACCAATAGTATGGGCTACTATGAACTCTATCTGAAAGCCGACACTTTCTATGATGTGTGTTGCCGCGCCGATGGTAGCTATACCGACTGCGACGCTTTGAATACCACTTTGCCCGATAATGAACGTTTGATTGCCGAGTTGCACCATAATATTCAGCTCGGTCAGCTGCCGTTTGGACAGCCACTCTACTTCTACGACCTTTTTGGCCCAGATGGTGATGTGGAGTTAAGCGAACGTGGAAAGGATTATCTGATGAGGTTGATTGACTTTGTGCGCGACAATCCTGCAATAAGCATTCAGGCTGTGTTGTTTAACAACATGACAGCAAACAATACATACAACAAATTGCTTACCGATCAGCGCTTACTATCGCTTGAACTTTACCTAAAGTCGCATCTTCCAGTGGCTACCGACATCGTGTTCGCCAATGGTCATAAAAGCGGTGTCGGCTCCAGTATTGGCGCGGGCAGATCGGTGCTCACTGTAGTGTTGAGAAAACCTGAATGATAGTAAGGCTTGAGGCTGTTCATACAATAGTGTGCAATTGCTATGGACAGATGTAAGACTTTGTGCGACTGAACTGTGTGAAAAAAATGAAAAAAAATTTGGCTGTAAATGGAAAAGCCATTACTTTTGCACACGATTTCGTCAGAGAGAATGGCTGTGGAAAACGGCTGTGAGACGAGGTAAACAAGAGTTCGGGGTGTGGCGCAGTTGGCTAGCGCACTTGCATGGGGTGCAAGGGGTCGAAAGTTCGAGTCTTTTCACCCCGACTTCTTTTATAGTGAGCATGGCTCTTTATGTGGCCATGCTCATTTTTATAGCACATCTGCAAGTGTCCAAAGATGGTTGCTGTTTGAACCCTTAATGAGAATTAGACTGTCGGAAGGCCTATTTTGTCGCAAGTATTCTTCAACTTGTGCGGTATCTTCGAATAACATTGCACCGTCGGTCATACATACGTCTTTGAATTCAGGACCTACCAAAATGAGTCTGTCAAAGTGGCAACTTTGCAGTGTGTCGTATAGTATTTGGTGTTCGTGGCGACTATTGACACCAAGTTCTTTCATACTTCCTATTATGGCCATTTTGTGTTTACCTTCCATGGATTGGAACGATGCTACTGCTGCAGCCATAGATGACGGGTTGGCATTATAGCAATCAAGGTAAAGGCAGTTGTGCAAAGTACGCTTTAGTTGCGACCTTTGATTAGACGGTGTGTATTCTTCTATGGCTTCTTTTATGTCAAAAGGCTCTACATGAAAGTATAACCCTATGCTCACAGCCGCCATAGCATTGTCGAAATTATATCCTCCCAATAGATTAGAGTTGGTGGTAAAAAGGTTGTCGCCCACTTCAAAATAGAACGACATGAATGGATTGTCGGTTGTATGTGTGCCACGAAAACGGACGTTGGGCTGTTGTCCGTAGGTGATTATGTGGTCGTTGTTGGTGATAGATAGAGCTTGTTGGTAGAGCAACTTGTTATCTGCATTGACAAATATGTGGCCTTTGTTGGCTGCAACATGGCGGTAAAGGGCTGTTTTGGTCTGAATGATGGTGTCTTCGCTGCCAAAACCTTCTAAATGAGCTTTCCCAATGTTGGTTATAAGGCCGTGAGTTGGGTTGGCTATTGTACAAAGATGTGCTATTTCTCCAGGGTGGTTGGCTCCCATTTCTACGATAGCAAGTTCGGTGTTTGGAGAGATTTCGAGCAGTGTAAGTGGTACTCCAATATGGTTGTTGAGGTTGCCTTTTGTGGCACTGACGCGGTAGCGCCGTGCCAAAACTGCGTGTATGAGTTCTTTTGTGGTTGTTTTTCCGTTTGTGCCAGTTATTCCAATGACTGGTATTTGTAGGTGTTGGCGATGCATAATGGCCAGTTGTTGTAGGGCTTCTGTTACGTCGTCGACCACTACACAGCCGTTGTTTCCTTGCAGTTTCTTATCTGTTACCACGCACAGTGCAGCTCCTTGTTGCAGGGCTTGTAGGGCAAAGGCATTGCCGTCGTAGTTGGCACCTTTGAATGCGAAGAAGAGGCATCCAGGGGTTATTTTACGCGAATCTGTGGTAACCTTACCTGTTTTAACGTAGGTGGCGTATAGATGGGAGAGGGTTTCTTGGGAAATCATGCCGATTAAAAAGGTTTGTAAAGTGGAGCAAAATTACTTCTTTTCGAGGAAATGTGGGTGGTGGTATTTGTGTGAATAGGTGTGAGGTGTGCAATACGACAGTGGGCGGCACTCTGCGAGTGCCGCCCACTGTCGTATTTTTTTACCTAAATAAGCAACTTAAGCAGATCCTGCCCAATGTCGCGACGGTAGTACATGCCGTCCCATTTTATGTCGTGCACTCGATTGTAGCTTTTCATCAAGGCTTCGGGCAACGAGTGGGCAAGGGCTGTTACACACATCACGCGCCCGCCGTTGGTAATCAGGTGGCCTTCGGTGTCGTGTTTTGTGCCACAGTGAAACACTTGTGTGTCGGCGTTGTCGGCTCCGATGTCAATCACATCTCCCTTTCGATAACTTTCCGGATAGCCTCCAGCGGTGAGCATGACGCATGCTGCAGTGCGACTATCTATGCTGAGCGAGCAAAGGTCGAGTGTGCCTTCGGCGGTGTGTTCAAACAATTCTACCACATCGCTTTTTATGCGTGGGAATACGCTCTCGCTTTCGGGGTCGCCCATGCGAGCGTTGTATTCTATTACGTAGGGGTCGCCACCACAGTTCATCAAGCCAATGAAGATGAACCCCTTGTAACTTATCTCCTCACTTTTAAGTCCGCGAACGGTGGGTTTCACTATTCGATCTTCTACCTTTTTCATGAACTCCTTATCGGCAAAAGGCCCTGGACTTATGGAGCCCATGCCACCTGTGTTCAATCCAGTGTCGGCTTCGCCAATGCGTTTGTAGTCTTTGGCCGAGGGGAGGATTAGGTAGTGCGAACCGTCGGTGAGTACAAACACGCTCAATTCTATGCCATCAAGGTATTGCTCTATCACCACGCTGCTACCTGCCGAGCCAAATTTGTCGGCGCAAAGCATGTCTTTAAGGGCTTGTTGTGCTGCATCGATGTTGGGTTCAATTAGCACCCCTTTGCCTGCTGCCAGGCCATCGGCTTTGAGCACGTAGGGGGCTTGCATTGTGGTTAGGAAAGCAAGACCGTCGTTGAGGGTGTCGCGAGTGAATGTTTGATAGCGTGCTGTGGGGATGTTGTGGCGTTGCATAAAGGCTTTGGCAAAGTCTTTGCTACCTTCAAGCATAGCACCGCTGCGTTGGGGGCCGATCACCTTTATGTGGCTCAGACGTGGTGTTTGGGCAAAATGGTCGGCTATGCCACCAACCAATGGCGCTTCGGGTCCAACCACGACCATCTCAACGTGGTGGCTGACGCAGAACGAACCCACGGCATCAAAGTCGTCAATGGCCAGGGCCACGTTCTCGGCCACGGCCGATGTGCCAGCGTTGCCAGGGGCTACAAACAGTCGGCTACACCTGCTACTGCGTGCCACAGCGCATGCTATGGCATGTTCGCGTCCGCCCGATCCAAGTATCAATACATTCATCTCGTTTGTTTCTGTGTTCGTTTCAGTCTTGTTACGAATGCAAAATTACATTTTTTTACTATTTTTGCACCCAAACTAAAAACAACCTCCTATTATGACAGAATTCGAAAAGTTTGCCACCCGACATCGTGGCATAAGCAGCACCACCTATGCAAAATATACCTCGGCCGTAGGCAGGATGGCCCAAGCTTCGCTCACCCCCTATATTGTTGAGGAACGTCAACTCAACGTGGCGCAGATGGACGTTTTCAGCCGCTTGATGATGGACCGCATTATTTTCCTCGGAACGGCCATTGACGACTATACAGCCAACGTCATTCAGGCTCAGTTGCTCTTTCTTGAAAACATGGATCCCGAACGCGAGATAACCATTTATCTGAACTCGCCGGGAGGATCGGTCTATGCAGGTCTGGGCATCTACGACACCATGCAGTTCATTCGCCCCACTGTGAGCACCATTTGCACTGGCCTTGCCGCCTCGATGGCCAGCGTGTTGCTGTGTGCTGGCGAAAAGGGGCGTCGCAGCGCATTGCCCCATTCGCGTGTCATGATTCATCAGCCCATGGGTGGTGCCGATGGTCAGGCCACCGACATGGAGATAACCGTGCGCGAGATACTTAAACTGAAGAAAGAACTTTATGAGATTATTGCCAAACACAGTGGGCAACCATTTGAGCAGGTGGAGCGCGACAGCGACCGCGACCACTGGTTCACGGCTCAAGAAGCATTGGAGTATGGCATGATCGACGAGGTGCTCTCCAAGTAGTCTTCGCGGCATTCTTATTTGCACATTGTCCCAGCAACCTCGGTTGTTGGGATTTTTTTATGTGTCGGAGGTGCGCATCGTGGGGATAGGATGTACGTATTTTCTCCCTATCATCTCCCTATCATCTCCCTATCAACGCCTGACCAACTCCTGCCGCAGCAGGACATGATAGGGCGTTGAAATGCTTATGAGCAAAGGGAAAGGCTTACTTTTGACGGTGGAGTATACAAATTGTCCGTTTTTTTGCGTTATTATGACAAAAAATTGTGCTATGATAGTGAAGTTTCGCAACACCAGTCATCATCCCCTGCCTAAATACGAGACCGCCCAGTCGGCAGGTATGGATTTGCGTGCCTATTTGCCCGAGGGGGCACTTACGTTGCGCCCGTTGCAGCGTGCATTGGTAAAAACAGGTCTTTTTATCGAATTGCCCGATGGCTACGAAGCACAGGTGCGTCCACGTAGTGGGTTGGCTCTAAAAAAAGGCATCACCGTGCTCAACAGTCCTGGCACCATTGATGCCGACTATCGGGGCGAGGTGTGTGTGATACTGGTCAACCTGTCTGACGAGGATTTCGTGGTCGCCGACGGCGAGCGTATTGCCCAAATGGTGGTTGCTCGTTGCGAACAGGCCGAGGTGATTGAGGTTGAGGAACTGTCGTCGACCGAGCGTGGCAGTGGTGGTTTTGGCCACACTGGGCGGCAATGAGGCGTTTGCTCCTTGCATGGTTTGTGCTAACCATGCCGTTTGTTGGATGCTGCCAAGTTGATAGGCCACAGGTGGCACAGCGGAGGGCGTGTGTGGCCACATCGCAGAACCCCTTGCTCACTGGAGCCGAGGTGTTGGTGAGCAACCTTGACTCCAAATATGCACACTTGGGTCGTGTGGCGGTGGTGGGTAATCACACGTCGGTGGTTGGGACAACGCATTTGGTCGACACGCTGGTGGCGTGTGGAGTGCAGGTGGTGCGCCTATTTAGTCCCGAACATGGTTTTCGTGGCACATCAGAGGCAGGAGCTCATGTGGACAATGGTGTCGATAAAATCACCGGCCTGCCAGTAGTGTCGCTCTATGGCGCATCCAAGAAACCCACTTTGCAACAGCTGCGCGATATAGACCACGTGTTGTTCGACCTTCAGGACGTGGGCTGCCGTTTCTATACCTACCTCTCCACGCTGCACTATGTCATGGAAGCCTGTGCCGAAAGCAATGTGCCCCTTATTGTTCTCGACCGCCCTAATCCCAATGGCCATTATGTGGATGGACCGGTGCTCGACACTTCGACTTGTCGCTCGTTTGTCGGGCTGCACCCCGTGCCTGTGGTTTATGGCATGACCATAGGCGAGTATGCGCAAATGATCAATGGCGAAGGTTGGTTGAAAGGAGGAGTGAAGTGCAAACTGACAGTCGTGCAGATGCATGGCTATGAACGAGACGGCTCCTACCCATTGTCTGTGCCCCCATCGCCCAACTTGCGCAACGCACATGCTGTGGCTCTCTATCCCAACCTCTGTCTGCTTGAGGGCACCACCGTAAGTGTTGGTCGTGGCACACCCTATCCTTTTGAGGTGATAGGTACAGCACCCGACACCCTCGACCTTCGGAATGCCGTGCCGCCAGCCTGCTTTTCGTTGCAATATGTGTTGCAAATGATGAAGCGCACACCCCGTGGCCACTTCTTCCTTAAAAATAATTTCTTTGATAAACTGGCTGGAACCACAGCTTTGAGGCAGCAACTGCTGGTGGGAACAGACAGCTCTACAATACGTAGTTCGTGGCAACCAGCTCTTGATGCGTTCCGCCTCACACGACAAAAATATTTGCTCTATCCCGACACAAACGGGCTGTAATTAAAGGCTGTATTTGCCTGTAGCCTCATCCCTGGTTCTTTGTGATGGTTGTCGGGAGCGTTTCCCCCTGTAGAACTTCGGTTTAGTAGGGGCCTGAGGGGTTGAAAAACACGGGGCGAAGACAGGCCAGAATGCCAGTCGGGTGTGCAAGGTATGAAATAAGGTGGTGGATTATTAGTAATTAGATACTAAAGCGGTGGCCATAACTCCACTCGATAAACTCGATTTTGCCAGCATGGGCGTTGAGGGCTACACCAACATAGTGTGTGCGCCAGTTGTAGTAGGTGCCGACGCGCTCATAGAATGGTATTTTCGATGCAGGTGATGCTATTATATGGGGTCCGATACCAGCCTTTAGACTCAGTGGCCCCCAGTGGCGTTCGCCAGCAATCATGACGCTCAGGTAGGCGGGAAAATCATAGCGCAACTTCTCGTAGGCAAACACCGTGCGGTCGGCAAAATTGAACCACACATCGGCCGAACCACCGACAGCCCATTTGGGCGATAGGTAGTGCATATAGTTGAGCGATAGGTCGTAGCAGAAGTAATAGTCAACGATTGCCCCATATTGTCCCTGCACAAGGCCTGCCGACAGGGTGAAACCCACTTCGTTGTTTCGTAGTGGAAGTGTGTTTAGGGTGGGGGATGTAGTGGGAGTGTCGGGCGATGCATTGTCGGAATTGCGCTCTGTGTCAAAGTCAAAGCCGATATCCATCTGTAAAAAGTTCAGACCTTGATTGGGGCGAAGAAGACTGCCATTGCTGGTGTGCAACAGGCCGACCGACAGGTGGCATAGGTTGTTGATGCGGTATTGCAGCCGAAGGTCAATCAGACAGTTGAGAGTAGAACCGATAAATATGTTCTCTTCGTTGTGCGAAGCACTATATGGATTGGTGTAGGCCGAAAGGCCAAGCCCTATCACATAGCGCCAGTGTTGGCCGATTGGGGCTCGGACATCGCCCACCAACCCAATGCGATGTCCTGCAATAGGTTTAGCTATCACACCTATAGAGGCGGTTAAACCCAGTTCAAAGTCGTCGGCAAAACGTTGTTGCAGGCTACCACTGTGCCATGAGGCCTCTATTCCAGCCATGGCCGAGTTGTAGGCGGCATAGCTTTGATTGTTGGTCATCATGTAGGATGCGCTCGCCGCAAAGCCAAATTGGGCATATGCGAGGGGCGTGGCAGCCACAAGAAGTATCCAGATGAAGGCTACAATGTGTTTGAGAGCATTGCTGCACATGTGGGTTAGGGTTGGCCAACAAGTTTGAGATATTCCTCCTCGCTGATGATTTTCACTCCCAGCCGTTCGGCCTTTTTCAGTTTCTCTGGCCCCATATTTTCGCCAGCAACAATGATGGTTGTGCGACTACTTATCGAACTTGACACTCGTCCACCATGACTTTCTATGTCGGCTTTTATACCGTCGCGCGTAAAATGGTTGAAACTGCCGCTCACAACAATGGTGTTACCCGATAACACCCCGTCGGTTTGCACCTGCTGTGCCTGCAATTGTAGGCCACTTTGTCGCAGCCGCTCCACGATGCGTATGTGGCTCTCATCGGCCAGCCAATCGTGTACCGAGCGCGCCGTTACTTCGCCAACATCGTCCACTTGTAGCAACTCGTCGATGGTGGCTGCGGCAATGGCATCAATGGTTTTGAAGTGGCGTGCCAACTTCTTTGCTCCCACTTCACCCACATATCGTATGCCCAAAGCGTAAAGCACCCTCTCAAATGGCACTTTTTTAGATTCTTCGATGGCTGCAAGCAGGTTGTCGGCACTTTTCTCTCGTATCGAAGCACTTTGTTCGGCACCGAGTCCCAGCAGTTGGTTGCGCTGTAAGTGGTATAGATCGTCAACACTCCTCACCAATTTGGCATTGTAAAGCAATATCAGGCGTTCTGGCCCGAGGCTGTCAATATTCATTGCACGGCGACCAACAAAGTGTTCCAATCGCCCAATGATTTGCGGACGGCACCCACCGTCGTTGGGACAATAATGAGCGGCTTCGCCCTCTGTACGCACCAACTTTGCACCGCATTCGGGACACACCGTCGGAAAAGCAACTGCTTTGCGCATGCCTTCGACTGTAGGTTCCACGCCAACCACCTTGGGTATTATTTCGCCTCCTTTCTCAATGAGCAGACGGTCGCCTTCACAAATGTGCATTCTCTCAATGAAATCGGCGTTCACAAGTGTAGCGCGTTTCACGGTCGTACCACCAAGCCACACTGGCTCAAAGTTGGCTACGGGGGTAACAACGCCTGTGCGTCCCACTTGAAAATCAATACTAAGCAGCGGACTACTCACTCTTTCGGCCTTGAATTTATAGGCAATAGCCCATCGGGGCGACTTGGCAGTTAGCCCTAATTTCTCCCATAGAGCGGTCTGATTTACCTTGATTACAATGCCATCAATGCCGTATGGCAATTCCCATCGCGCTTTGTCCCAGTGTTCAATAAACTGCTTTATTTCGTCAATGTCTCTGCACTCTTTTATGTGAGGTTGCACAAAAAAGCCCATTTGTCGTGCCCACTGCAAGCGTTCGTAGTGAGTTGGTCTTAATTCAACACCCTGTTTCGCCATCATAAAGTACATGCAGAACAGGAGTTTGCGCTGAGCACATTCGGCCGAATTCTGAAGTTTTAGCGACCCCGATGCAGCGTTGCGCGGATTGGCAAAAGGCTCGTCACCATCGGCTTCGCGTTGCTGGTTCATCTTGTTAAAAGCTTCAAAAGGATAGACTACTTCGCCACGTGCCTCGAAAGCTGGGGGATAATTGCCACGAAGGGTTAGTGGTATGGTTGGTATGGTCATGGCGTTGGCGGTTATGTCGTCGCCCACTACGCCGTTTCCTCGGGTAACAGCCCGCACAAGTTTTCCGTTTTCGTAGGTCAATCCGATGGCTACACCGTCGTATTTTAGTTCGCAGGTGTAGCTAAAATCCTCGCCTTGCAGCAATTTGCGCGTGCGCGCTTCAAATTCTTCTATTTCTTCAATGCTGTAAGTGTTGCCCAACGAGAGCATCGGAATGCTGTGGGTTACTTGGTTAAAACTTTTGTTAACTTCGCCTCCCACACGTTTTGTGGGCGATTGTGGCGATGCCCATTGTGGATGTTTTTTCTCCAGGTCAGTAAGTTCGCGCAGCATTGCATCAAACTCGCTGTCGCTCACTTCCGAGCGGTCGTTCATATAGTATTCGAAGTTTAGACGGTCAATTTCGGCCACAAGGTATTCCATGCGCTCGTGATCGTCCCATGCTCCGTCGTTGCTCTGCCTTAAATAGTCGTCGGTGCTAAATAAGTCCATTCTCCTTTGAAGTTTACTTCTACTGGGCCAGTTAGGGTTATGTGCTCTATTGTGTCGGGGGTTGGGGTGTCCCAATCTACCATGAAATTGCCGCCAACGGCCATTAAAGAGTGTGTGTTGGCCACTATTGCGGCGGCTGTTACGCCTGTGCCACACGCCCATGTTTCGTCTTCTACGCCACGTTCGTAGGTGCGTATTCGCAGGTTGCCGCTGCCGTCGGCTTCTATAAAGTCTACGTTTGTACCCTCGGGAGCGAAAATGGCTTCGTTTCTAATTCTACGACCTTCTGCTTTAACGTCTATGTTGTCGATGTCTTCTACCCATTTTACGCAGTGTGGTACGCCTGTGTTGAGGTAGGTGCCGTGGGGGGTGGTGGTTATGTCGGCGACAACGACGGGTTGCATGCCTAACTTTACGATGCCCTGCATGCGGTTGTTGTCCCACTGTATTATCTCGGCATGGTGCATACCATCGGAGGCAAGGAATGTGATGGCTTGCCCAAATCCCAGTAGATGGGCGAACATGGCAATGCATCGCCCCCCGTTGCCACACATCGAGGCTTGGCTGCCGTCGGCGTTATAGTAGTGCATGACGAAGTCTTCGTTGGCTTGAGGTGTGTCGAGCGTCATCAATCCGTCGGCACCTATGCCGAGTTTTCGGTGGCAGAGGTGGGCTATTTCGTGTGGCGTGAAACGTAGGTGGAGCGTACGATTGTCGATGAGAATGAAGTCGTTGCCCGCACCGTTCATCTTTATGAATGGTAGGTTCATGGGGTTAGATTTCTATGTCGGGCAGCAGTTTTCGCAGCTCTATCACGGCGGGGTTTATGGCTACCAAGGCAGCAAACTTTTCTTCTTTGGTGTGAATGGGGATGTCTTTTTCAACGTAGCGCACTTTTATTGAGCAGTCGAGCAGTTGCATTCCGCTCTCTTTGCGCATATGTTGCAGCACTTGCACTCGGTGAGGCCTAAAGTCGTGGTCGAAGAGGGTGTCTTGTGCTTCGATTATGAAGTGGTTGTTGTCTTGCAGTTGCAGTACTGCATTGGCCAGCAGGTTGGATATGCCAAGGGCTTTGCCAGCGTTTTGCCACAACTGTTCAAGTTCGGATTGGGTGAGGTCGTGCAGCTCTTGGGGCTGCGTAATGATGGGCGTTGCCGATGTGCTGGTTTTGATGGATATGCTTTTTGAAAGCAATGAGGCACCCGACGGGCGTAATGTTGTTGTTTGTGTGGGCTGCTTGGCTGCCTGTTGTTGCGCTTCGGGCAGTTGTTTGGTTGGCTGCGGGGTGAAGTGCTGTGGTGCACTGGTTTTAGCCGCGGCCTCTGTTTCTTGTGCGCCGATTGGTTTCTGCGCCTTTGTTTGGGGCGTTTCTGTGGCTGGCTGCGGTGCAGCTACTGGAGCGTGAGGGGGTGCCGTGTCTGCCTTGGGGCGTCTTGCAATCTAATTTTGTGGCAGTGCAGGCGAGGCCATGCGTGTTAGGCACACCTCTACAAATAGGCGTTTGTTGCGAGCTTCGTTGTAGCGATATTCGAAGTCGGAACAGATGTTGAGGTAGTTTATCAGGGCAGATATGCCGCATGTTTGGGCTTGTTGGGCATAGCGTGCGCGTTGCTCGTCGGTGTCGTCTATCAAGCACAGGGTTTGAGGGTCGAGGCTAACCAGGAGGTTGCGCAGATGACAGCACAGACCTGTAAGAAAGTGTTGCCCATCAAAGCCTTTGTCTTGTATTTCCTTGTATTGTAGCAGGGCAGTGCCGAGGGCACCAGTGCGCAGACTGTCGACAATGCGGAAGTAGTAGTCGGTGTCGAGCAGGTTAAGGTTTTCGATGCAGGCTTGGTGGGTTAGGTTGGCTTGTGTGAAGTTGACCAGTTGGTCGAAGATGGATAGTGCGTCGCGCAATCCGCCATCAGATTTTGAGGCAATCAGCGACAGTGCAGATGGCTCGTAGGCTACGTGTTCGTTTTCGGCCACATATTGCAGGTGGCGGATGATGTCGGCATTGTCTATGCGACGGAAGTCGAACACTTGGCATCGACTCAATATGGTGGGAATAATCTTGTGTTTTTCGGTTGTGGCAAGGATGAATTTGGCGTAGGCTGGTGGCTCTTCAAGGGTTTTAAGAAAGGCGTTGAAGGCGTCTTTACTGAGCATGTGCACCTCGTCGATGATGTAGACCTTATAGCGCCCAGTGGTGGGGGGGATGTATACCTGCTTTACCAGTTCGCGCATGTTATCGACGCTGTTGTTCGATGCGGCGTCGAGTTCGAAGATGTTCAGTGTGGCACCGCTGCCTTGATTAAAGCTTGTGCAACTGTCGCATTGGTTGCATGCTTCGCCTTCGGGGGTGAGGTTGGTGCAGTTGATGGTTTTGGCTAATATGCGAGCGCATGTGGTTTTGCCCACGCCACGAGGTCCACAAAAGAGGAACGCCTGTGGCAGTTGGCCAGATAGGACGGCGTTTTTCAGTGTGCGGGTGATGTGTTCTTGACCGACGACGCTGGCAAATGTCGTGGGACGGTATTTTCGTGCAGATACTACAAATTGCTCCATTGTATTGTTTTTCAGCCGTTAGGCGGTTGATGGCATGTTAATGATACGTGCAAAGATACGTTTTTTTTCAAGAGGGTTGAGCAGTTTTTTGTCGTAAACGACATCGGCGGGCTGCCCCATGCAGGGCAGCCCGCCGATTGATGTGTTCTCCGTTGGTTTAGAACATGTAACGAATGCCGAGAGCAATGTCGCCCCAATGGAAGTCGGTGTTCGGGATGAGCCAGAAGCAAGGACGGATGTCGAGGCTCAACTGAATGGGGATGGCCGAGAACTGATATTCAACACCAGCTTGACCAGCAATACCGAGGGCGATGTCGCTATCGCCACCATCGTAGCTCCAGAAAGCTGCACGGGCACCGACGCCAGCAAACCAGCCAAAGCCGCTGCCAATTTCGCCTTGCCATTGGTAGATGCCAGTCAGACTGAAACTGGTGTGGCTGTCGCTGCTGCTCCATCCGAGGTCAATCTCGGTGCGGTTGCCAAAGTTCCACATGGTCGAGAGTTCGGCGCCAAAGCCTTGTCCACCACCGAGGCGGACTCCGATTCCCTGGAATTGTGCGCTGGCCACGGTGCTCATTGCGAACACGGCTACGATTGCGATAAATAGTTTCTTCATTGTTTTGTGTTGTTTTGTTGGTTTGTAAATTTTTGTTCTTTAGAGCGTATTCGTCTGACAACCAGTGCTAACAGTCTATATAAATGGACTTGCCGTTACGGTGCAGACAGATGCAAAATTAAGTTTTTTTTTGATTTGACAAGAAAACGTTTTCGACTTCAATTGGGTTTGATGTGGGTTGTATGAAGAGCTTTGGGGCGTATCAAGTAGGTATCAACTTCGGCATTTCTTCAGTATATGTTCAGTCGTTCTTCAGTCAATGACTGAAGAACGACTGAAGAACGGCCTTACTTGAGCCCTACTTGATATGGTGTTCGTCTCCTCATCATTCCTCCGTTCATGAGTGGAAAAAGAGGGGCGACGCAGTTAATTGGGTGTAATGAAAACATCGCGAGAGGTTATTTGCAGGGGTGAGAAAAGTGGCGCGTATGCGGTGCGCCGTCTGCCCTTGCCGTGGAGGGAGACTGGGGTGGGGGAGTTGTGTGCAAATGGGATAGCTCAACTTGTAAATGGAGAACCAGTAAAACCCCTTTGCCATCCTATGTTCGGCCTAAAAAAAGCCGACTTATCAACAGGTTGAATTTGATAACTTTATTTGTGGCAAATGTGATTGCTGACTAATTTTGTGCTGTCTGAAAGGAGGTGGTTTACCACGTAAAGTGATTGGTTATCAATTCGGCGGCACGTCGCACAGACCATGCAGCCGTGGGTAGTTTCGCCACTTGTCGGTAGAGCCCTCAAAGACGTTGCAAAGATATAAAAATATAAACATTGATGAACAACACAATAGCCCCTAATGCCATGGAGACCAACAGTCTGACAATCACCAAGCGCGACGGCCAAGCCGAACGCTTCTCGCTCGACAAAATTATGAACGCCATTATCAAGGCGTTCAGCGCAATGCAGGAACCGATAGACCTTGCGCGAGTGTCGCGCATATTGTCGCACCTCGACATTCACAATGGTATCACCGTCGAGGAGATACAAAATCAGGTTGAAGTGGCCCTGATGAAGGAGGGACACTATAATGTGGCAAAAAGTTTTATGCTCTATCGTCAGCGCCACACCGAGGATCGCGAGACGATGGAGAAGTTGAAGTTCCTCACCGACTACTGCGACGCTGCCAATGCTGCCACGGGTAGCAAATATGACGCCAACGCCAACGTGGAGCACAAAAACATTGCCACCTTGATTGGCGAACTGCCAAAGAGCAACTTTATACGTCTCAACCGCCGTCTGCTCACCGATCGCATCAAGAGCATGTATGGCAAAGAGATGGCCGACCGCTATATCGACCTTCTCACCCACCACTTTATCTACAAGAACGACGAAACATCGCTCGCAAACTATTGTGCCAGCATCACCATGTATCCCTGGCTGCTGAGTGGCACAGCATCGATAGGTGGCAACAGCACGGCTCCAACCAACTTGAAAAGTTTCTGTGGTGGCTTCATAAACATGGTGTTCATGGTCAGCTCGATGCTCAGTGGGGCTTGCGCCACACCCGAATTCTTGATGTACTTGAACTACTTCATCGGCTTGGACTATGGCAAAGACTACTACAAAGAACCCGACCGTGTGGTCGACCTCAGCCTCAAACAACGCACCCTCGACAAGGTGATAACCGACTGCTTTGAACAGATAGTCTACTCGCTCAACCAACCCACAGGTGCCCGCAACTATCAAGCCGTGTTCTGGAACATAGCCTACTACGATCGCCCCTACTTTGAAAGTCTGTTTGGCGAATTCCGTTTCCCCGACGGTTCGGCCCCCGACTGGGAGGGATTGAAGTGGTTGCAAAAACGATTCATGCGTTGGTTTAACCAAGAACGCACCAAGGCTGTGCTCACTTTCCCAGTGGAAACAATGGCACTGCTGTATAAAGAAGATGGCACGTTTGTCGACACCGAAATGGCCAGCTTCACCGCCGAGATGTATTCCGAGGGGCACTCGTTCTTCACCTACTTGAGCGACAATGCCGACTCGCTCAGCTCGTGCTGCCGTCTGCGCAACGAGATAACCGACAACGGCTTCAGTTATACCCTCGGTGCAGGTGGAGTTAGCACAGGGTCGAAAAGCGTGCTTACTATCAACCTTAACCGCTGCATACAGTATGCCGTCAACAACAAGATGGACTATCGCGACTTCTTGACCGACATTATCGACCTTTGCCACAAGGTGCAGTTGGCTTACAACGAAAACCTCAAAGAACTGGCTTCGCACGGCATGTTGCCGCTGTTTGATGCTGGCTATATCAACATTGCTCGCCAGTATCTCACCATCGGAGTGAACGGTCTGGTTGAGGCAGCCGAGTTTATGGGCATCCCCATCAACGACAACCCCGACTATCGCACCTTCGTGCAAACCATATTGGGCTTGGTTGAAAAGAAAAACAAGGAGTATCGCACAAAAGATGTGATGTTCAATTGTGAGATGATACCCGCCGAGAATGTCGGTGTGAAACACGCCAAATGGGATCGTGAAGACGGCTACTTTGTGCCTCGCGACTGCTACAACAGCTATTTCTACGTCGTTGAAGACACCTCGCTTACCATCCTCGACAAGTTCCGTCTGCATGGCGCTCCCTACATCGAGCACCTCACTGGTGGTAGTGCGCTGCACATGAACCTTGAAGAGCACCTCACGCAAGAGCAATACTTGCAACTGTTGCATGTGGCTGCTCACGAAGGGTGCAACTATTTCACATTCAACATTCCCAACACTATCTGCAACGAGTGTGGCCATATCGATAAACGCTACCTAAAAGAGTGTCCTCACTGCCACTCGAAAAACATTGACTATATGACCCGAATCATTGGCTATCTGAAACGCATAAGCAACTTCTCGGCTCCGCGTCAGGAGGAAGCTGCTCGTCGCTACTATGCAGGAAGCGATAAAATGCCAGTCTAAATGCTGAGGTTTGTCAATAGCGACATCGTTTTTCAAGAGATACCCGACGAGGTAACCCTTGCCATCAACATTGCTGCATGCCCTTGTCGTTGTCCGGGATGCCACTCGAAGCACCTGTGGGCCGACAAGGGCACGCCCTTAACCCCATTGCAGTTGGATGCCTTGATTGCACAGTGCAGCGGTAATATCACGTGCGTCTCGTTTATGGGAGGCGACAGTGAACCGCGCGAGGTTGACGCTTTGGCAGCCCACATTCGTGCCAAGCATCCAAGGTTGAAGACGGCATGGTACAGCGGTAGATCAATACTGTCGCCACTTGTGTCGCTATACAACTTTGATTACATAAAAATAGGCCCCTATCTGCAACACCTCGGTGGACTTAAAAGCTCGACCACCAATCAGCGGTTGTACAAAATAGAAAACGGTGTGCTGCACAACGTAACACACCGCTTTTGGAAGAACACTACGTCGGTACAGTAGGAGTATCGACAAGTGTTAGTAAATAAGTGTCAACACATCGGTTGCAGCCATTTGCCGCTCGGTAGACCAATCTTTGGGTACGGGTGGCTTTTCTTCGGTCGAAGCCCCAATAAGCATCTGCTTAAGGAGGCTTGAAAGCTCGACATCGAGGCTATCGGTAGCCACCGAAACATCAATTATCTTTCTGTGTTCCTCGTCAATATTCAGTTCAATATCCACATTGCCCCAAGAATATTGCTTGGAGAATTGGGCCTTAAACTCGCGCCAATTGCCGAAACGCCACTCGTTCGATGCAAACTCGTCGCGTAGCGTCAACACACCTTCAAGGCCACTCACACAATCCCAGTCCAATACATCGGCCTTTGTATCGTACACTTCTTCAAAGGCTTGTAGCAACATGGGCGCAATTGTCTGACAGGTAATTGCATCGTTCAATTCGCCCAGGTTCACCACTCGGCTTTGCACCGATGCCACACCATGCTTTTGAAGTTTGGTCTGCTTCACCTTTAGGTAGCGTTGCATATCGGTCATATTGCCCCCGATGAGTATGGTGCCATGGTGCAAACGGTTGTATTTACCCTTGGCAAATGCGTTGCCTGAAAACTTTCGTCCGTTACATAGCACATCGTTGCGCCCCGAAAGCTCAGTATTTAGGCCGAACATCGCCACCGCACGCATTAGCACAGAGAACTGTTTTTGCTGGTCATATAACGCATTTGAAGCCACGAAAGAAAAGTTCAAATTGCCATCATCGTGATACACTGCTCCACCACCAGTACGCCTTCTCATAAGGTAGCCCCCTTCGGCCTCTAAAGTCTCAACGTTGCATTCTGCAAAGGGGTTCTGATTCATGCCGATAACCACAGTGCGGTGATTCCGCCAAAGGTAGAGGGTTATGGTCTCATCGTCGGGCAACGAAAGGAAATAGTTTTCGACAGCAACGTTGAGAAAGGGGTTGGTGCTACGAGATTCTACGAAACGAAGTTTCATAATGCTACAATCTGTAAGTTATGCTAAAGTAGTTAGAGGCTTGACTTAAATGATAGTTGTGTCGGGCATATATGATGTCAAAACGCTTTGTCCGTACTGTCGCTCCAAAAGAAAAACCACTCAAATTTATTATGTCTGCTCCAATCATTTCTGCAGATTGACGGTAGCTATACCCCACACTGAACGTCAAACTTTTGCCCAATTCGGCTTCAACTCCGAATAGGGTGTGTCGCATCAAGTTGTCAACTACGCCTTCAATCCATGGTTCCGATGTCTCTTCGCCTGTAAAAGGGTCAACTTGTGTGGTTGGATGGAGCGGATCGTCGTAACGTAGATTCCATTTTTGTAGCTCGTTGGCTGTGAAAAACAGCCTAAATGGAGCCCGATTAAGTTTGTATGACAGTGTCCATAGCAACTCGAATGGCAGTTCTTCCATCGTTTCGCTAAAAGGTTTGATTTGTGAACCTATATTACGTGCCATAAGTGTGGTGGCAAAATTGTGGCTGTTGCTGACGTATGTGCCTGCAATGTCTATCGCAATTGCTGCGGCTGTATATTCTGCATATTGCGATATTGCAGGCTTAAAGTTTACCCCAATGCTGAAGTTTGAGTCTATAGGTAAGCCCCAACCTATGTTTAGAACATAGTCTGATGCCGAAAATGTCCCAATGTTGTTATCTTCTTCATCATACTGATCTATTCGACCAGTGGTGTTGTATTTTAGGTTGAAAATTATTGGGCCAAGATGTTTTGTTTGGTGAATATAGGCAATATCACCGGCGTAGGTAGAAGCGGGGAGCGAGATGTAGGATAGGGTGAAGGTGTGAGCCATGGCTGGAGTGAGGAGACTTGGGTTGTCGAGTGCTATGGTTGGGTCTGTGCTATGCAATGCAAGTAGGTTCATTCCCAGGGCTGCACTGCGCGCTGTGGTTGGACGACCAAGTAGGGTGTATGTTCCAAGTCCGGCTATTTGGCCAGTCAATGGTGATGGAAATAGGACTAAAAAAAGAACGCCGAGTGCGAGCCATTTGTTGTGGCTTGCGCTCGGCGTTCTTTTTTGTTGCCTCATTATGGAATTTGTGGCCGTTAGTGTTTGTTGCGTTCGTGGCGCATGAGGTGGCTGGGTTCGAGAGCCATACGGTCGGTTTCGAGCAGCGATGCAACGCCTTCGTCAATGCGTCGAGCCTCACGGCAAGCTTCGCAGTGGCACTCTTCACGATAGTTGCGCGGTTCGGTATAGGTGGTTATCACACCTTCGAAGTTACGGAGTATCACTTTGTTGGGGCTTTGAGAAATGACGTAGTTGGGCATGACGGGAGTTTTTCCACCACCACCAGGTGCGTCAACCACGAATGTGGGGACGGCGTAGCCGCTGGTGTGTCCACGAAGGTTTTCTATTATTTCTATGCCCTTGCTCACTGGAGTACGGAAGTGTTCGAGACCCATACTGAGGTCGCACTGGTAGATATAGTAGGGGCGCACGCGATTGCGTACCAATTCGTGCATGAGTTTTTTCATTACGTGTACGCAGTCGTTGACCCCACGTAGCAATACGGTTTGGTTGCCCAATGGTATGCCTGCATTGGCCAAACGTGCAAGTGCCTCTTCGGCTTCGGGAGTCATCTCGTTGGGGTGGTTAAAGTGGGTGTTGAGCCAAATGGGGTGGTACTTTTTAAGCATATCGCACAGCTCGGGAGTGATGCGTTGGGGGCACACTACGGGGGTACGACTGCCAAGACGCACTATCTCGACGTGGGGTATAGCACGCAGACGCTTGATGATGTATTCCAATTTTTGGTCGCTTACCATCAGACAATCGCCGCCGCTGAGAAGCACGTCGCGCACTTGTGGGGTGCGTTCTATGTAGGCCAAGCATTTTTCTATGCGTTCGCTTGGGCTTTCGTCGTCTTTCTGACCGGCAAATCTACGACGTGTGCAGTGGCGACAGTACATGGAGCACATGTCGGTGATGAGAAACAGCACACGGTCGGGGTATCTGTGTGTGAGGCCAGGTGCGGGCGAGTCTTCGTCCTCGTGCAGTGGGTCGTCGAGGTCGGCGGGAGCTATGTTGCACTCGGCACCAGCGGGTATGCACTGACGGCGAATGGGGTCGTAGGGGTCGTTCGGATCTATGAGCGACAGGTAGTAGGGGGTGATGGCCATGCGAAATTTCGACAGTGCCTGACGTATACCTTCTGCCTCGGCAGGCTCAAAGGCAAAGTATTGGCTTAGTTGTTCGAATGTCTCTATGCGGTTTTTCACTTGCCACTTCCAGTCGTTCCATTCTGCATCAGAAACGTTGGGAAAGAGTTCTTTTCTGCGGTTAACTTTCATATTTGGTGTTTTTTCTTTTATTGTCAGCGTGTTGCGCATGTCTTGCACCATGATTACAGGTGCAATTTTACGATTTTTTTTGCAATTGCGTGGAAAACAGACCGTGCTGACGGGCTCCGATGGTTGATATTACCGTGGCTGGAATACCGCCCACGGTGCAATTGTCGTCGACCGATTGGTTGACCACGGCGTTGGCTCCGATGGCTACGTTGTTGCCTATGGTGATGTTTCCAAATATTTTTGCCCCAGGACCGACATACACGTCGTCGCCCAATGTTGGCACACCGTTGTAGTCGCCAATGTTGGTCGAGGTGTGCAGGCGACAGTTGCTGCCCACTTGCGCATGGGGGTGAACCACTATTGTGCCACGGTGAACGATGCACAGCCCTGGCCCGAAAACGTTTTTTGGTATGGTGAAACCTAACCGAACGGCCAACCTATGGTTGAGCAGTTCGAGCATGGCGCGGCTCACTATGCGCCAACGGCAGCAATTTGAAAGGTATTCCAATCGTCGCAAACGCATCTGAAAGCGTATGTGGTCGGCTTTGAAACGCATCAATGGCGAGAGTGAGGTAAGGCCGTGTGCCGCAAGGTCGCGCGATACGAATTCGCGGTAGTCGGTATACGATTGTATGGTACGGTGGCTCACAGATGGCGTTGGTGAGGTTATAATTGAACCAAGCGACAGGTCTCCCCATCGCTTGGTTGGCTTGATGAGCCTAATTTGTTAGGCGTAGAGCTCTTCGAAGATTTTACGCAGTTCGGGGCTCTCGCGTAGCTCTTGCAGGGTGAATTCGGCATGTCCCTTGGTGTAGCCGTTACCCATTATCATGTTCACATCGCTGCCAATGCCTTCGGCACCGAGGCTGGCTTTGGTGAAACTGGTGGCCATGCTGAAGAAGTATACAACGCCATCGTCTTTTGTGCATAGCACTGCAGTCATTTCTTGGTCGGGTACGTTGACGCAGTTGATGGTTACGTCGGCCATCTTGCCGTTGGTCAAGCGCTCAACCATTTCGTAAACCTGCACAGGGGTCATTCCAGCGGCACTTTCAACGATGTCGCAGAAGCCGAGGTCTTTAATACGTTGAGTGCTCTTTGGACTGTTGGCAATGCCGATGACTTTACCTGTTACACCAACGCGTTTCTTGGCTTCGTAGCAGCACAGCATGCCGCTCTTGCCACCTGCACCAAGTATGACAACCGTTTGGCCATATTGGCACAGTTTGGCGGTTTGTGCGGGGGCACCAGCCACGTCCAATGCGCTCAAGGCCAGTTTCTCGGGCATGTCGGTCGGTATCTTGGCATAGATGCCACTTTCGAAGAGTATGGCTTTACCTTTGATGTCGACTTGGTCAACGTCGGGACGTATCTCTATAATCTCGTCAATGCGCAGTGGGGTAAGACTCAAGCTCACAAGGGTGGCAATGCGGTCGCCCTCTTTGAGGTCGATTTTGCCTTTCAGAGCATCGCCAATTTTCTCAACCTTGCCAAGCAGCATACCGCCACTACCAGTGCGACGGTTGCGGTGTTTTCCTTGAAGCTCTACGTTGAGCAGCATCTCTTTTTTCACCTCTTCCATCACTTTCTCTTCCGAGGCACCTTCACCAGCCTGCTGGCGAGCATAGTTGTGAATGTCGGTAAAACTTGCCGAGTCGATATTAAGGGTTTGCACGTCTATCAAGATCTCGTTGTCGTAGATCTCGTCCATGTTGTTGTCAAGTTTGTTGGCTGGTTGCGGGAGCACTCCTTTGGGCTCTATGACACGGTGGGTGCCATACTTGTTCCCTTTTTTCTGCATGATGTTCTTTTATTTTATTGTTTGACTTATAGTAATCTTGCCTTATTGGGCACACTTTTCCAAGCCACAAAGTTACGTTTTTTTTCCTTTGCTGCCAAAAATGGTCTCGGTAATGTGTTATAAATGCGTAATGTGTTGAATATCAGCACGATGGTATACTGTGTAGTTATATGGTTGAAATAGAGGACTTTATGACACCATCTCCCTATCATCTCCTTATCATCTCCCTATAATCTCCTACGATGGCAGGCGATGATAGGGAGAATGTGGGGCGATGGTTGGCAGGTGGTGGATTTGTGGTTTGAATAAAATGTTTTAATTTTGCGCAAAATAATAAGTCAAAATCATGTTAAGAACGAAACGATACAGATTGTTGGTGTTGCTCGCAGCAGTGTTTGCTATGGGGATGAGTGCCGTGTCATGTGGCGAAGATGAGCCAGAAGAGGCTATAGCTATTACCGCCGACAACAACATCCCGACCTACTCGCGGTTGCATGGTTTTATGCACCAGGATGTGGATAAGATTGTAAGTAATCTTAAATCGGACGAGTATGAGGTTATGAATCGTGTTAACGACCCAGTGGGTAGCACGGCAAGGGTGGAGATGAGAAAAAAAGGCGCTGGCGAGGTGAACTATTACTATATCCTCACCTACGATCGGTCGACAAAGGTGACGAGTGGTGCCGAGTTTGAGTATAATGTTGCCACAATCACCCACAGCGATATGAAACGTGGCATTCTCAAGGTGCTGACCGACGATACGCTTTTTTGTGCCGATCAACCCATGGAGTTTTACTCGGCTACGTTGCGTTGCGAGAAGGGTGATGAAGTGTTGTGCGACTTGCTTGCCACTCAGGCCGACTCTACCATCATTCTTTGGAATGCACAGCCTACGGCCACTGTGGTGAGCCTTGCCACGTCGGCTACGGCTCTAACTCTCACCACTGCCAACCGCGCCGTTTATAACAGTGGTTCGCTCTATTTCACCAAGCAGTTGCAGATGCGCTAAAGAGCAAGTGGGTATAGTGCCAAACGGGAGGCGGCTGACAGATTGTCAGCCGCCTCCCGTTT
>JAFVBC010000030.1 GCA_017480185.1 Bacteroidales bacterium | reverse complement strand
CGTTCTTCAGTATTTCTTCAGTCAACGACTGAAGAAATACTGAAGAACGACTGAAGAAATGCCCTACTTGAGCCCTACATGCCTCCAGCCATAGGCTACTATGGCACGAAAAAAATATTTGCCATTTGCATTGTTTTGCACAATAAATTCACCACAATGCAGTTACACCACGTAGGAATAATAAAAAGAGAGACAAAACATGAAGAAAACTATCGTCATGGCATTCGTGCTGGCAGCCTCGATTGTGAGTTTGTCGGCGCAAAACACGTTCAAGGGAATAATAAAATACAAAGTCGAGTCGACAGGTCAAGTAGACATGAAAATACCTGCCGAAGCCGCAGTGGCCGAGATAAAAGTGTCGGGCAACGACATGTACACCAAAAGCGCCATTTTTGCGGGTGGCATGACCGAGTGCATACTTATTCAGAACCTCACCTCGACGGCATGTATCAACTATGGCCAGTTGTTGTCGTATCTGCGCTCGCAAGGCAACGAGTTTACCTATGAAGGCGACGGGAAACTGCTGATGAAAGAGGAGCACAAGGCCTCGGACTTCGACAGCGTGTTTATTGTCGACACCGAGCCAGGCCACTTCTACTATGAGCGCGTGGCGGGCGAGGAACGCACCATTGCAGGACTTAAGGCCAACAAACTGATACGCCACACCTATGACGACGACGGCGTTGATCACCCAGTGGAGATGTGGTACTGTAAAGAGGTTGGCCCACAAATCAACGTGCTCTTTGGTGGTATACCCGGTATGCCTTTGCAATGCACCGTTGATGCAGGCCAGGGTCGAGCCATCACCTACACCGCCACCGAGGTCATAAAAGGCAAAGTCAAAGAGGCCGACTTCCTGCTGCCCGACGGATACCAGACCCTCTCGGAGCAAGAGCTCGAAACTTTGGGCGAAGAACTGAAAGATGCCATCGAACTGATGCAGGAAGAATAGCTGCACAATCCCTCCCCTACCCCCATTATAACTCGACTCTACTTTGGCACAAAAAAAGAAACCATCGGCTGGCAAAAAGGGCACTAAAGAAAAAGCCTCGACAGCAAAAGCGTTCATTCGTAGTGAGGGTTTTGCCCACCTGCGCGGTGCTATCTACGTGATGTTTGCCGCATTCCTGCTCATTGCCATGATGGGCTACTACGTAACCGACTTTGGCCACAAAGGTCAGTGGCTCGGCACGCTGGGCATTGGACTGGCTGCTTTCTTTACCAACAACCTATTTGGGTTTGCCTCGTTTGGGTTTGCATTGCTGTTCTTCATCTACGGCATGCGACTGTGGAATGTGAAACTTATGCCATGGTGGAAGACTTTGGGTAGCACCCTGTTTTGGATGCTGTGGCTGTCGGTTACGCTGGGTTATGTCGGGGGATGGGTTCATCGCACAAATTTCGAGCCCTATGCTGGTATAGGGCTACGCATTGCCGAGTCGATGCACCACATGATTGGATGGTGGACGCTGGTGTTGTTGCTTTTTGTAGCTGTGCTAATGTTGGTGGTGGTACACAAAATGGAGTTGCCAAAGATAAAGTTGAACCGACTTAAGGCCGACAAGCCTCGGCTCGAGGAGCAGCCATCGGTTGTGGCAGCAAAGGCCACAGAGGCGGTTGTTGCCGAGCCCACGGCAAAGGCTGCGGAGCCAGTGGCCACGCCGACACCAAACGTAGAGGCCGACAAAGCCTTGCAACAGTTGTTCAACAGCCAGCAGAACGATGTAGCCGAATCGGAGACAGCGAAAGAAAAAGCACAAGAGCCGATGTCGGCCGACACAGCCACCACCGAAGAACCCACATTTAGCATTGACGACGAATTTGAACGCGTAAATCGCAAAGCTCGCGAAAAAGACGACGTAACGACTACCGACGACGTAACGTTCAGCATCACCGACCCTTCGGTGGTGGAAACGTCGACCAACGAGCGCCCCCTCGACACGCAAACCGAGAGCGAAGCCGACGAGGAGCTTGAGCCCGACGACTACCGTCGTCATTACGGGCTTGACGACCCCTACGACCCCCACCTCGACTTGAAAGACTATGAGATGCCCAGCACCGACATGCTCGAAGACTGGGAAGTGAGCAACGTGCGTGTTACCAAAGAGGAGCTCATTGCCAACAAAGACCGCATTGTGCAAACGCTGCGCAACTACGGAATAGAAATCACCGACATTGCTGCCACCCCCGGTCCAACCGTTACGCTCTACAAAATAAAGCCTGCACCAGGGGTTAGAATATCGAAGATCAAAAGCCTTGAAGACGACATAGCACTATCGTTATCGGCCTTGGGCATACGCATCATAGCCCCAATACCAGGCGAAGGTACGGTGGGCATTGAGGTGCCAAACGCAAAACCTCAAGTGGTGTCGATGAAGACCATGCTGGAGTGCAGCGCATTCAAAGACGACACAAAGATGGAATTGCCCGTGGCTCTGGGTAAAACTATCTCGAACGAGCCCTTTGTTACCGACCTTGCCAAGATGCCCCACTTGCTTATGGCTGGTGCCACTGGCACTGGTAAGTCGGTCGGTCTGAATGCCGTCATCACCTCGCTGCTGTATAAGAAACACCCATCGGAACTGAAGTTTGTGCTTGTCGACCCCAAGAAAGTGGAGTTGTCGCTCTATTCCAGCATCGACCGTCAGTACTTGGCCAAAATGCCCGACGAGGAGGAGTCGATAATAACCGATGTGAAAAAGGTGGTTCGCACACTCAACTCGCTGTGCATCGAGATGGACACCCGCTACGACCTGTTGAAGCAGGCCAAAGTGCGCAAGATAACGGAGTACAACGAAAAGTTCTGTAAACGCATGCTCAACCCCGAGCATGGCCACCGTTATCTGCCCTACATAGTGCTAATCATTGACGAGTTTGGCGACTTGATAATGACGGCTGGCAAAGAGGTGGAGTTGCCCATTGCCCGCTTGGCTCAACTTGCACGCGCTGTGGGCATACACTTGATTATTGCCACGCAACGCCCCACCACAAACATAATCACAGGTACGATTAAGGCCAACTTCCCAGCGCGCATAGCATTCCGCGTTACGTCGGGAATAGACAGCCGCACCATCCTTGATACCACAGGAGCTCAACAACTGATTGGCAGGGGCGATATGCTTATCTCGTTGGCAGGAAAAGACATGGTGCGACTGCAATGCGCCCTGATTGAGACCAAAGAGATAGATCGTCTCGTGAAATTTATTGGCGAACAACGAGGTTATCCCAACGGATTTGAATTGCCCGAATACCTCGACGAAAACGCCGAACCGAGTAAGGAGTTTGACTCAAAACAGAAAGACGAGTTCTTCAACGATGCAGCACGATTGGTTGTTGCCTCGCAATTTGGGTCGACCTCGCTGCTACAACGCAAACTGCAACTGGGCTACAACCGCGCCGGACGCATCATAGACCAGCTGGAAGCCGCTGGTATTGTAGGTCCGCCTAATGGTTCGAAACCCCGCGATGTGCTGATTCACGACGAAGTATCGCTCGAAGATTTGCTCAAAACTCTTTAGATCAATACACCCCACGATATGAAAAAAACAATATTGTTGTCGGCTCTTTTGATAGGTCTGCTGTTTGGAGCAGTGGCCTGTTCAAAAGAAAAAACCTGTCGGTGCGCCGTAACAGGTAGCACCACGGTGCGCATCATAAAGATAGAACGCGGCACGTGCGACCAACTTGGAGCATTCCGCTATCATAACGACCTCGACTCGGTATTCACCGATTCGCTGTTGTGCACCGACTACGAATTCAAGATAGACTCACTTTTCAACGACTGATGCCATGAAAAAAACATTACCCTTTGCAATAGCTTTGCTGCTGTCGGCCACGCTATTCTCGTGTTCGAAATCGCATCAGTGCAAATGCGTTACAACCGATATACCCGACGACGGCCTGCTGAAAATAATGATTGTTGACAAAGGCATGTCGTGCGACGACATTAGGAGCATGGCGATGGAACAAAAATATGTTGAAGACAGCATTCAGACGCTGATACGAACAGAGGTGCACGATGTCAGTTGCCGCGACTACTATTCAGAATAAACATCCTCGGTTGATTCCTATCGTACTTATCGTACTGCGCCTATTGCTGGGTGCAGTATTCGTTTTTTCTGCCGTGGCTAAAGTGGTGGGCATCGACCATTTTGAGCTTTATATCTATTCCTACGGTGCAATTTCGCTCAACCTCACCTACATTGTGGCGAGAGTTGTCATATCCATCGAGTTCACCCTCGGCATTTTGCTTCTGACAGGATGGTTACCACAGGTTACGCTACTGGTGTCTTTGGGGTTGACTTTGTTTTTCAGTATTTTTCTATGCATAGCAATATTGCTTGGCCGAACAGACTCGTGTCAGTGCTTTGGGCAAGTTGCCAACATGCCACCAGCCCAATCGCTGGTTAAAAATGGTGTGCTTGCGGTGGCTATCGTTGCTGCCATACACTTGACAAAGAAGGGACAAACCTCGACAAAAAGAAATGGCAGGAGGCATGTTTGGTGGTCGGCAACCGTTGCAGTTGCCACAACGATTTGCCTATTTACGGTGTCGGTACCCGACAATTGGTTGTATAAAGCCTCAAACCAGCAGCGCGACTACACGGCTCTTCAAGTTGCCATGCAACAATGCGAAAGCCTGCAACAGGTTGATTATGCTCAAGGTAACCACCTAATTGCATTTCTTACACCAGGGTGTAACTTCTGCAAAATGACTAAAGAGAAACTGACCTATATTGAACAACGCCAACACCTTGACAGCCGTAACATTCACCTGATTTACCCACAGGATATAGGAGTTGCCGACTTTATGAACATCACACACGGGCAACGCCCATTGGTGGTGCTAACCACCGATGGATGTGTGGTGGGGACGTACCACTACAGGAACCTACGTGAAAAGGAACTCGCTCACTTTCTCCCCCATATCGATAGCTCAAAAACACGCTGGTAAATATATCGAAAGCATATTTGCATAGTGGTAGAAAAATGCTAACTTTGCATTAACCCCACTAAAGGGGTTGTATATGTAACAGCAAAATACACAATATAATAAACATCTTTTTCCTAAAACAAAACACCTAACAACAATGAGCGGATTTTTCGGAGTAGTATCGGAGCGTCCCTGTATTTCAGATTTGTTCTACGGAACAGATTATCATTCACACCTCGGCACCAAACGTGCTGGCATGGCCACATTCGACAATGGTCAAGCACATCAGAACATTCACAACATTGAAAACTCTCATTTTAGGCCAAAGTTTACAAAAGACCTGCCCGAAATGAAGGGTAACGTGGGCATAGGTATCATTAGCGACACCGAGGCTCAACCGGTCATGGTCAACTCTCATTTGGGACGGTTCGCCATTGCCACCGTTTCAAAAATCAACAACATTGCCGAGTTGGAGAAAGATTGCTTGGAAAAGCACCAGCAATTTACCGACCTCTCAATCGGTCGCACCAATCCAACCGAACTTGTAGCATTGCTCATATCGCAAGGGAAAGACTTTGTAGAAGGCATAGAAAACGTCTATAACAACGTAAAAGGCAGTTGCTCTATGCTGATACTGACACCAGATGCCATCATAGCAGCCCGAGACAGATATGGACGCACCCCCATAGTGATTGGTAAAAGAGGCAATGACTATGCTGTGGCATCAGAAAGCCACTCGTATGTAAACTTGGGATATGAAACATGCCAATATGTAGGACCTGGTGAGATAGTGCGTGTAAGCACCAAAGGCATAGAGACTTTGCGCCCTGCCAACGACAAACTTCAGATATGCTCTTTCTTGTGGATTTACTACGGTTACCCATGCACAGAATATGAAGGTATCAACGCAGAAGAAGTGCGCTACCGTTTAGGGCAAATAATGGGGGAACGCGACGATATAGATGCCGACTTTGTGAGCCCTATTCCCGACTCGGGTATTGGAATGGCCCTCGGTTACTCCAATGGTCGCCGTATACCCTACAAACGTGGTTTGCTCAAATACACCCCAACGTGGAGTCGTAGTTTTATGCCTGTTAACCAAGAAGACCGCTTTCTTGTAGCTCGAATGAAACTCATCCCCAGCCGAAAAGTACTTGAAGGAAAGAACGTAGTATTCTGCGACGATTCTATTGTTCGTGGTACCCAACTACGCGACAACGTAAAAATGCTGTACGACTATGGAGCAAAGAGCGTCCACGTTCGCATCAGTTGTCCCCCACTCGTACATGGATGTACATTTCTCAACTTTTCGGAGTCGAAGACAGATCGTGAGTTGATAACACGACGTGTGATTGAAGAACTTGAGAACGGACAAATACGTAACCTTGAAGCGTATCGTGATGCCAGCACACCGCAGTATGCACGTATGGTTGAGGTGATACGCCAACACGTTGGTGTTGACACTCTCAAATTCAATACCGTTGAAGATGTTTGTACGGCCATAGGGCTTCCAAAAGAGCAAATATGTACACACTGCTTTGATGGCAGTTCCTACGGAGATTGATGCGCAAGCAGTATTCCATACTTGTTTTACTATTATTAGGCGTTTGCTCAATGGCACAAAAGCCATTGAAGCAGACGCCTATACAGTTATCGGTAGCTGACATACTTGCCAACTATGGCATAGACACATCGGTAGTTAAAGATACTTCATCGGCAACCACTTTTTTGAACAGCCAAACCCAAGATTATGCCGCACTATCTAACTATTGCGTAGATATAAGGCTAAAACTGCAAAACGCTATTGTTTCCATAGAGAATGACTATAGAAATGATGGCGGTTTAATATGGATAGACTCGTCGACGGTGATAACCGACTACAACATATACTCTGTTCGCCTGCACAACATGATAGATTTTATGGGGAAACAGAGCATAAGATATAGTCGCTTGGAAGAGCAACGGCTTGAGGCAGAAAAAGAGGCCACACGCCAAAGGGCTATTTCCGAGGCGAAAAAACGGCAAGATGCGCTCAACCAAGAGGCCGACGAGCTACGAGCATCAATTAGTAGTAGGCATCGTACAATAATAACCTCATGCGATGGAGAGGGGATTAGCGACCGAAGCAAACTAAAAGAGCTTAAGGATCTGTACTATTCCTACCTCATGGTTTACAACAAGTACGACCTTTCTAAAGGCGATGCTACCCCCGAATGGAATTCCCAGTTGCGTGAACTCCTCGATTTTCAACGCGACTTGAGCGATAAGATGCTTGGCAACAACTCGCTACCACTGCAGATTGATAATTTCAAGAATGCACTGAAAATGCAATGCGAGAAGGAAAACACCGACGTTTACCGTAGTTATATTCGCGTTTTCAAAAGCACATCCATACCCATATCGTTTGCCGACATTGACGAATACAACGAGTATGTTAATAATTTGAAAGACATACAGACCGTTCAAAAGCGATACATCGAAGTAATTGATTTGCGCACTAAAATAAATACCGAGTCGGAAAGCATTACCAATCTATACGGAAAGAAATACAAAGACCTTGCCAACGCCTACAAAGAAACGGCCGCAACTTTGAATACGATACCAGCCTTCACAACCGTGGCCGAAAGCGAAAACTTTGTTTTCAACCTACACTCCTTTATCGAGGCACAGCGCAGCTATCGTGCACAATATGTTACGCACGAGTCCATAAGTGCGCGTAGCGCCTACATTTTACAGAGTAAAACCGACCCCTTTAGCGACATTCAGTCTGCCTATCGCGATGCCGAAGCGTTTTTAAGTCCTTTACCATCATTCAAAGACACAGTTGGGGCACAAGCATACGAGCAACAACTGCAGAATGTTCTATCCGTTCAGGAGTGCTATCTAAAAGCCATATCTCTGCGCAAAACCATAGATAGCCTTGATAACATCCTGTCGCAGAACAAAAAGAACGACAAGAAGATAACCACAACCTACAAAACAATTTACCGTCAAACCAATCTTAAACCACACTTTTATACGATCGACCAGGGCGAAGAATTCACACACCACCTCAATGATTTTATCAGCTTACAGCAAGATTGCATGAAATGTGTAACAACCTCTATTGCCATTCAATCCAACGATAAAACCATCACCGAGAAAGGGGAACGTCTACGCCACCTTATCAAAGCCTACGTTAGAATGCAAAAAGCCATTCTAACAATGAAAGAAATTGCCACACGCGAGGAGATTGATTTCTACCAAAGAGAACTCAACGAGATGCTTTTTGTGCAGGAGGCATTTATACAGGCCATCAACAGCGACGACTCTTCCGCTATCAACAACCGACTTAAAGGCGAAACCGATCCGAATAAGATAAAACTTGTGTTGGGATTGAAAGTTGACTAAAGCTGACAGAGAATTTAGATGAATGAGGGGGCGGGTTTCGTTTTAACGCAACCAGCCCCCTCGTTGTTACCTATCATACCTCTCACTACTTCTTCTCGGGCATAGCTTCCAAACTTGCCAACAAGAACTCGTAGAACTTGGTGCAACTGGGAATATAAGCACGTTCATCCGGGCTGTGAGGACTTTGCAGTGTCGGACCAAACGAAATCATCTCCATATCGGGGTATTTTCCGCCCAACAAACCGCACTCTAAGCCGGCATGGATAGCCATAACTGCAGGTTCTTTCTTATACAGTTTCTTGTACGTAGCCTTCATTGTCTTCAGCAACTGGCTCTCCATGTTGGGTTTCCAACCAGGATAAGCGCCAGTCAAAGCGCACTTGCCACCACACATTTCGGCCAAGCACACCAAGCGTTCACCCAAAGCATCCTTGGCAGTGTCGACGCTCGAACGGAGCAGCGACTGCAACATAAACTGCTTACCATTGGTGCGTACGCGAGCAATATTGAGCGATGTCTCAACCAAGTTTTCCATATCCTGACTCATAGCCATAACACCATTTGGCACCACCATCATCAAATTGATAATCTTCTGTGTGTCGGCATCGGTCATCACGGTGGGGTTCATGCGCACTTTTTCATATTTCATGAAGAAATCGGGTTCCACTTTACCCAATTCTTTCTTCACCCATCCAGCCACCTTATCAAACTCTTTCAAGATGCACTCTTCGTGTTCTTTCGGCATGGCAACCACGGCACTGGCATCGCGCGGAATGGCATTACGCAGCGAACCACCGTCGATGTTTATCAAACGAATACCGCACTCGGCGACCCAACGCAGATGGCGGAAAAGCAGCAAGTTGGCATTGGCGCGACCGGTGTTGATTTCCATACCCGAATGGCCTCCTTTCAAACCGCCAATGGTCAACTTATATGCCACCATACCCTTCGGGGCTTTTTCTGTGGCGTAAGGGATTGTCATGTTGGCGTCCAAACCACCAGCGCAACCCACATACAGTTCGCCCTCGGTTTCACTGTCAAGGTTGAGCAGGTAGTCGCCGTGCAACTCGCCTTTTTTCAAGCCAAAAGCGCCTGTCATACCAGTTTCCTCATCGGTGGTAATCAAGGCTTCCAGCGGACCATGTTTTGCGGTCTTTGAGGTAAACACAGCCATGATTGCAGCCACACCAAGACCGTCATCAGCCCCGAGCGTAGTGTCGCAAGCATACACCCAATCATCCACTATTTTAGTTTCAATGGGGTCTTTCAAAAAGTCATGCACCTTACCAGCACGAGCCTGGGGCACCATATCCATGTGAGCTTGGAGCACCACCGGACGGCGGTTTTCCATACCCTTGGTGGCAGGTTTGCTCATAATCAAGTTACCAACCTTGTCAACGCGGCACTCTATCTTGTTTTTCTTTGCCCATTCAATCAGGTACTCGCGCACAGCCTCTTCGTGTTTCGAGGGACGAGGGCAACGTGTCAGAGCATAAAAATTGCTCCACAACTCTTTAGGTTCTAAATCTTTTATTGTCATAGCGGTTATGTATTGATATTTACTTAATACAACTTGTGCAACTGATGCAAATATACAAACTATTTTTTATTCTTGGTCATCAGTTCAACCTTGTCTACTATATCGGCCAAATGGCGCACCAGTGCCAATCTCATTCCCACCTGTGGCTCTATTTCGCCATTGGCGGCGGCCATTTCCTCGGCCGTAAAGCGCACCATCGTGGCGGTGGTAAGCGTTTGCTGATAGTAGTTTATCACACTTTGACGCACTCCTGTCAGCGCGCACTCTTCGTTGCCATCCATAGTTCCGCCACCCAAATCATGCTCAACCATCTGTGCAATGCGCTCGGCATCACGCCCTTGCAACAGCAGCAACTTATCGTCGGACTGAACCCCTTTCAACCCTCGCGCCGACAAGCCGTTCTCCACAAGACACACATCTACAGCCCTTTTGCGGTCGTAGCACCTGTAGACTACAAACGAGTCCACGCCATCGCCCACAACTTCTACGCGTTGCATCCCGAATCCGTAAAGGTCGTTCAGGTCAATTGCCAGTGCATAGCCCTCAACCGTGGTGCGAATCATCACGAAAGCCGTTTCGTCAAACTCATACAACGGTCCTTCTATGTCAAGCTGTTCTACGTGTTTTTTCATTCAAAGGGATGATCTTTTTTTGAGAAATCGGGGCGATACGCACAGTGAGCGTCCAACTCTTGGGTGTAAACATTCACCAGTCCCACCTCATCACAACACTGCACAGCCTCGGCATACTCCGCATCTGTCAGACATCTATCCAGAGGCTTGGGCAGATGATCATTCGGAGGAAAATATTGCGCCATGAGCGACAGGCTCGCACCCGTTCCCAACAACGATGCCACTTGCTGTATGCAGGCACGTGTATTCTCGCCCATACCTGGCAACACCAAGTGGCGAACCATCAGTCCACGAAAGGCCGTTCCGTCGCACACCATAAGCCTCCTACCCACCTGTCGAGCCATTTCACGCAATGCATCCAAAGCCACCTGCGGATAGTCGGATGCATGGCTCAGCGCCAATGCCACATCGGGCAACATATATTTCAAGTCGGGAAGGTAAATATCAACCGTTCCTTCAAGGGTTTTCAAGGTCTCAACACTCTCGTAGCCACCACAGTTGTAGACCACCGTGGGATAAAAGCCACGGTCGTGAACAGCCTGCACCAGCGATGGAACAAGATGTGCATAGTGGGTGGGGGTAACAAGCCCCATCAATCCACAACTATCGGGCAACAGTTCAACCACGCGATCGGCCACCGCATCGAGCGTAGAATAGTGCACCATGTCGTCGGCCACATCGTGCGACGAGATGGCTTCATTTTGGCAAAAAACGCAGTGCAGGTTGCAATGGGCAAAAAACACGTTTACAATTCCCTTGCCCTCGGCACCCACCAGCGGAGGTTCTTCGCCACGATGCAGGCACACCGCCGACACCTCAATGCCCCGTGGTGCTCCGCACACGCCACGCACCACCGTGCGGTCTGTCGAGCACCGTCGCGGACACACTTGGCATCCGTCTTTACCGAGCAATGCACTCATTCCCAACTGCAGACCGAGTAGAACCGAGTGGTGCCCAGCCACACCATGTTGTCGCAACTGCCCCCATTTGCCTCAACCTCGGCAGCAGAGTAGACGTGTTCCGAGCCGTCGTAGCTTACGCACCCGCACTCCTTGTGGCACGAAGTCAATCCCAATGTCAGCATGGCAAGTGCAGCAATGGCAAAAAACCGTTTTTTCATCGTTTCAAGTGTGTTAGTTTTCCAATCAAAGGGGCAATCATCTTGCGCTCGGCCACCGCCACCACAGCCACATAGGCTGCCAGCAACAGGGTGTTTACGGCCAACCGCCAGCCCAATGGCAGAGCATGGCACATGTGCATGACAAACGTCAATGCCAACCCACACAGCACAAACGTGGCAATGCGCAACAGGTCGTAGGGCACGGGGTAATAGTGTCGGCCTATGAAGAACGACAACAACACGCACACCGCATAACCACACAAACCACCCCACGCACAGGCCATATAACCCATCTGGGGCACAAACGCCACATTGAACCCTATCATCACCACACTACCCACTCCGCTCATCACGGCTCCCCACCAGGTGCGACCCGTCAGTTTGTACCAAAACGAAAGGTTGAAATAAATGCCCATCAATATCTCGGCCATCATCACGATGGGTACCGCACGCAATCCCTCGTGATAATCGCTCCCCACCACATACTTCAGCACATCGATATAGGCCATCACTGCCATAAAAGCAAACATGGTGGCAGCCACAAACAGCTTCATCACCACAGCCTGATTTTCTTTGCTTTTACCCCCTCGCTGGTCGGCAAAAACGAATGGCTCGTAGGCGTAGCGGAAAGCCTGTGTGATCATGGCCATAATCATGGCTATCTTTACACAGGCGCCATAAATGCTCAACTGCACCTCGCCCTCGTGGCCTGGCATCAGATAGGGGAAAAGAATCTTGTCGACCACTTGATTCAGTATGCCCACAATGCCCAACAACAACAGCGGCAGCGAGTAGCGAAGCATGGGGCGAAGCAACGACCTGTCGAACATCCGCAAGCGCACACCCCGCATGTCCGACAGAAAAAGCAGGCCCACAACTGCAGTACACAACAGATTGATATAGAATATATAACCCACGTTGTGGCTCTCGTCGTACCACCCCATCCATGAAGCGCCAGCCCAATGAGGCAACACCAAGAACACCATCAGGTTGAGCGCTATGTTGAGCACAATGAACGTGAGCTTCAGTGCAGCAAAACGCCAAGCACGCCCCTCAAGCCTTAACCGTGCAAAAAAGATGCTCTGCACCGCATCCATAGCCACCACACACGCCATGACGGCCACATACTCGGGGTGCGACGCATAGCCCATGGCGGTGCTAATGGGGCTCAACCCAAGCAGCACAACTGCAACAAACACTACACACACCGCACCGACAGCCCCAAGCGATGTGGCAAACACACGTCGCTTGTCGGCACCACTTCGGTTGGCAAAATAGAAAAAAGTGGTCTCCATGCCAAACGTCAGCACAACCAGCATCAATGCAGTGTAGGCGTAGAGGTTGGTGACCACACCGTAGCCTCCCGAAGCGGCCGAAATGTGGTAGGTGTAGACTGGTACCAGCAGGTAGTTTAAGAACCGACCCACAATGCTACTCAAGCCGTAGACGACCGAGTCGGTGAAAAGTTTTCGCAACGAAGCCATAATATTACCCACAACGCCATGTCGCCATTTTTATTATTCAGTGGTGGTTCAACTACTCATTTTTCTATGCTCAAGTAGGCATCAAGTAGGGCCGTTCTTCAGTCGTTCTTCAGTTG
>JAFVBC010000029.1 GCA_017480185.1 Bacteroidales bacterium | reverse complement strand
TGTTTTTTTGAGCGGAAAACGAGACTCGAACTCGCGACCCCGACCTTGGCAAGGTCGTGCTCTACCAACTGAGCTATTTCCGCCTAACGATGTACTCCGGGTGGGACTTGAACCCACACGCCCTTGCGGGCAAGGGATTTTAAGTCCCTCGTGTCTACCATTCCACCACCAGAGCTCTTCTCTGATTTAGGAGTTTTTTTTGAGCGGAAAACGAGACTCGAACTCGCGACCCCGACCTTGGCAAGGTCGTGCTCTACCAACTGAGCTATTTCCGCTTTTCTTTCAAAGACCTCTCCGAAAGCGTTTGCAAAAATACTAACTTTTAAGATACTGCACAAAAAAAATTATTTTTTTGTTACTAATTTTTTGATTTCGTTGAGCTTCATTAAAGCTTCCAGTGGTGTAAGTGTGTTAATATCAATATCTAATATACGTTCGCGTATTTCATACAGTGTGGGATCGTCAAGTTGGATGAAACTCAATTGTAGGCCATCAAGAGGGGAAACGGCAATGTCTTTTTTTCGTCCAATACCTTTCTGTACTTTTGCCGTTTTATTGTTCTCCTCCAGTTTTTGAAGCATTGTGTCGGCCCTATTGAGCACTTGAGGTGGCATGCCAGCAAGTCGAGCTACATGTATACCAAAACTATGCTCGCTTCCTCCTGGGACGAGTTTCCTTAGGAAGATAATCTTCTCGTTTATTTCTTTTACATCAACGTGATAGTTGGCAATACGTGGAAATTTGTCTGCCATATCTATCAGTTCATGATAGTGTGTTGCAAATAATACTTTGGGCTGTGCTTTCTTATTATTGTGCAGATATTCGGTTATGGCCCAAGCTATTGATATTCCGTCGTAGGTGGATGTTCCGCGCCCAATTTCGTCAAGTAAGACGAGGCTGTCTGACGTTATATTGTTCAAAATATTAGCAGTCTCGTTCATTTCAACCATGAACGTCGATTCGCCAGCCGAAAGATTGTCGCTTGCACCCACTCGTGTGAATATTTTGTCAAATGGGTGTATTTCGACTTTTTGAGCAGGACAATAACAACCCATTTGAGCCATGATGGCAATTAGGGCAGTTTGTCGCAGCAGAGCCGATTTACCAGACATGTTAGGCCCAGTTATTATCACTATCTGCTGATCTTGGTTGAGAGCTATATCGTTGCTTACATATTGTTCTTCTGCCGACATCTGTGCCTCAATAACAGGGTGGCGACCTTCTTTGATTGTTAGGCTATGTGTATTGGTGAATTGTGGGCGGCAGTAGTTATTTGATATTGCGGTGCGTGCAAAACTCATCAATGTGTCTATCGTGGCTATAATGTGGGCATTGTGTTGAATGGGTTTTATAAATTGAGCAAGATGTTCAACCAGTTGCGAGAATAGCCTTAACTCTAATGACAATATACGCTCTTCTGCTCCCAGAATCTTTTCTTCATACTCTTTTAGTTCCGGGGTTATATATCGTTCTGCATTTGTAAGGGTTTGACGTCTAATCCATTCTGATGGCACCTTCTCTTTGTGGGTATTTGATACTTCAAGATAGTATCCATACACATTGTTAAACCCTATTTTGAGCGAGGGTATATTTGTGCGCTCACTTTCGCGTCGTTGTATTTGTGCAAGGTAGTCTTTTCCAGATCCCGCCATCTGCCTCAACTGATCAAGTTGAGGATCAACGCCATCGGCAATTACCCCACCTTTATCAGTTTTTACAGGAGGGTCAGGCGCTATCTCACGAGAGATTTGTTCTATCAGTATCGTACATGGATTCAATTGCTCAGCAAGCGTTAATAGCTGACTGGGTGCAGTCTTTGAAGAACAGATATGTTTTATTTGCGACACGGCTTGTAGCGACCTCCCTATCTGTATCATCTCCCGAGGATTGACGCGTCCCACGGCCACCTTGGTAATAAGTCGTTCAAGGTCGCCTACCTCTTTCACATGCATTTTCAACTTGTCGCAAAGGTCAGGTTCTTTCAGCAGATAATCAACAATCCTTAAGCGTTCCTCTATAGCCGAAGCGTCTTTAAGGGGCATCAACAACCATCTTCTCAAATTGCGTGCCCCCATGGGTGTTAGAGTGTGGTCGAGAACATCAAGCAGTGTATGCCCATTTTCGTGTGGCGAAGATACTAATTCCAGGTTGCGGATGGTGAATTTATCAAGCCAAACATAGTGCTCCTGTTCCACTCGGTTGATGGCGCATATATTTGCGGTGCGGTCATGTTGTGTCTCGTTAAGGTAGTGAATCAAGGCACATGCTGCAATAATACCCTCTTCAAGATCTTCTATACCAAACCCTTTTAGCGATTTCGTGCCAAATTGTTTCAATAGCAGGCCTCTTGCATAGTCAATAGCAAACACCCAGTCGTCGAATACGTTGCAGTAATATTTCTCGCTAAAACGGTCTTGAAACCAGTGCATTCTTTTGCGCTGAAGAATTACCTCCGATGGCTTGAATTTTGTAAGCAACTGATCAATATGAGCCAGGTCGCCTTGCGACACAAAGAACTCACCTGTTGAAACGTCAAGAAAACTTATTCCATTTATGCGATCGGTGAGGTGCAATCCGCAAAGAAAGTTGTTTTCCTTACGTTCAAGCACCATGTCGTTGTATACCACCCCTGGCGTTACCAACTCGGTTATACCCCTTTTTACCAGACCCTTTGTTGTTTTAGGATCTTCAAGTTGTTCGCATATCGCCACTCGCATACCTGCTCTAACCAATCGTGGCAGATATTGTTCCAATGCATGGTAGGGGATACCTGCCAATTCGGTATACTCGCCTCCACCAGCCATCTTTCTTGTTAGCGTTATGCCCAGCACTTGCGATGCGCGTTGTGCGTCATTTCCAAAGGTCTCGTAGAAATCTCCCACCCTAAACAATAGCAGTGCATCGGGGTATTTACGCTTCAACTCAGCGTATTGTTTCATCAGTGGCGAATCGAACTCTTTGTTTTTGGGCATATTGTGAAAGCGATGTTACAACTGTGTACTACTGCAAAGTTACTTTTTTTTATGTTATTGACATTCTGAGATAATCAGTTGATGATTAAAGAGTGGGGCGACGTTCTATGATGTAAACGCCACCCCACTCTCAAATCAGCGTGTCTTAAAAAAGGCAATGCTTATTATTGTTTCGAGAAAGTCAGTTTGTTCGTGCCAATAATACTGATTTCTTCGTCGCCAAATGCCACCTCAATGGTCTTGCTGCTGCTATTGTAGGTAAACGATTGTTTATTGGTCGATGTCTCGCCAGTTTCCTCGTCGGTTTCGGTGTAGATGATTTCTCCTTTGCTTACGCCGTCAAAGGTGTATGTGAAATCTTCTTCTATCTTCAGCTCGTCCAAATAACTGCCAATGTATTGTTGTATCAGTGCAGCAAATGCTCCGAGCGATGAGGGTAAACTTGCATTTGCACTCATGTGTCCCTTCGATGCATCGGTAAAACTCAGTGTCATATTGATGTCGATGGTTGGAGTGATGGGTAGGAGACTCATAATGCTGTCGCCCAGTGGTAGCGGAATGTTAACAGTTGCTTTCCACGAGGTGTTTGCCAATGATTCGTTTGTGTCTTTGTCGTCGTCGCCGCAACTGACAAATGTCAGCACCATGGTGGCCGTCAAAATTAAAGAAAGCAGTTTTTTCATTTTAGGATTGTTTTGTGTTAATATGTCATGATGTTTCTAAAAGAGTAACTTCGAACTCTCGCTAATATTGTGTATAGCAGTAAAAAAACACTCTTTCAGAATGCCGTGTGCGATATGCCAACCACGTTGTCGGGATCTATACCATAAGGGTCGGGATGTTGCGAAGATTGAGAGGTGGCGAGCTGTGGTTTGATGTATTCCATTCCGCGTTCGGGTCTTTGACAGTCGCTGACGTTGCCTTGTAGGTCGGCAATCACCTCGTCAGATAACTCAATGTTGTTGGATCTGAAAGGCCTACCTGTGATGGGGTAGACAGTTGCCATTTCGCCGCTGTAGTAGAAGTCAAACCCCAGCGCCCCAAACGTGTAGGTGCTATCGCCAATTGTAATATTGCTACCACCAGCTTGAGGCTCAGAGTGTGGTTTTGAACGACCGAAGCCGATGTTAAACAACGTGATAAGTACCTCTGGACGGTTACTTATGTCGAATCCAGCTCTGCGCCATTGCAGCATTGTTTGATGAAGAATGCACCCAGTGTAAATGTACGAGTAAAGATGATTGCGATAGTCCACCAATCGGTTGTATCGTTCGGTGATATGGTCGTCGGTGGCAAAATCAAGAAGGTGTTCGTAGGCTCTACCCATATAAAAATCCGACGTAGTGTCGGTCAGATGCTGCTCCACAGCCATAGCCGTCTGCTCTTTTATGCCATTCACACCATAACTAAATTGGCTTTGTACGCCCAGCATCTTCACCGGACCGAGATATTTTTTTATCGTCTGACGATTAGAATTGTAAAGTCTTATCTGCTCAACAATCAGGCACGACACTATCAGCCGTGGCTCTACTCCGGTCAGTCTTCCTGCTTCGTTAATCAGCAGGCTATCGGCCGCAATAGCTTGTTTCAGCGCATCCCATGCTTCGCTGTTCATCCAGGGGTAAATATTGGGGGCTTCTCTTTGCGACGTGCTGTTCACTGCTTGTTCCAAGGTCGAGGCCAAGCTCATGTAGGCCTCGTCTTCCTGTGTATATCGCTCGGCAGCGGTGATCATGCTGTTGAGGGTATTGACCGACGGGTGTATGCCGATGGCTTCTGATATGTTGTGCGCATTATGTGGATAGAAACGCCATAGTGCGGCCAACCTTGCGTAAAGCCTTGCCCATTCGGGGTCGCCTATTGTCGTAAGTGTCGGTGCGTCTTGCTTCGTATTTCCGTCCGACACTGTTTGCATGTAGCGGTTGTTGGGGTCTATCTTCCCGTGGTTGTTGGTAAATCCCAACTGGAATACCGCCCATGCTGCAACAATGGCAAAGCCCAACAGAGCGAATACCAGCAGTAATATATCAAGCAGTTTCCGCCACCATTTTCGGCGACGGAAACTGCTCCACATGTGTGCTATCTCAGACCAAAAGGTCATATATGCAGGTCGCGAAGCCATGCCACCTGTTCAAACAGGGCAACATCCATGGCTACGTATACTATTGCTCCAGCAATAAATCCAGCCAAAGCCAACAGCGTTATTTTCTTCAAATACCAGATGAAGTCAATTTTCTCCATGCCCATCACGGCTACGCCAGCGGCCGAACCGATGATGAGAAGAGATCCACCCGTACCAGCGCTATAGGCCAAGAACTCCCAGAAGGGGTGGTTGGTAGCAAAGAGGGCACCATCGCCAATCGGATACATGCCCATCACAGCTGCCACGAGGGGCACATTGTCGACCACCGACGACAGCACACCGATGATGGCTCCAATCAGATAGAAGCCCTCGCCAGTAACAACAGTTTTACCCGATGTGGGGTCAACGCTGGTGGTGAGGAAAGCATCGTTCAACCCTTGGGCAAGGCCACCAAGTATGCCAGCCACTTTCAAGCAACTTACGGCCATCAATATGCCAAGGAAGAAGAGGATTGTTGGGGTGTCAATATGCTCAAGGGTGCTGACAGCGGTGGGTAGAATTTGTCCTTCTTTGCTGTGTTTACGGCTTACTATCTCGGTGGTTACCCACAGAACGGCCAAACCGCCAAGCATAAAGAGGTAGGGAGGCAAGTGGGTGATGCTCTTCATAATGGGCACCATCACCAAGGCGCAGACACCCATAATGAGAACCAAGCGACGGAGTTTCATTGGCACTTCAAGACCATGATTATTCTCTTCGGGACGCACAATGTCGCCCTTCAGTGTGAAACTCAATATGAGCACAGGCACTACCATGCAGGCCAGTGAGGCTACGATTGTCTTCACCATGATGTTGAATGTGGTTACTTGACCACCAATCCACAGCATGATTGTTGTTACGTCGCCAATGGGGCTCCAAGCACCACCAGCGTTGGCAGCAAGGATAACCATACCCGCAAATAGCCAGCGTTCTTGTTTGTCGGCAATCAGTTTGCGCAGCAATGCCACCATCACTATGGCTGTGGTCATGTTGTCGAGCAGAGCCGAGAGGAAGAAGGTGAGAATGCTAACCACCCACAACAGCTTCTTCTTGTTGGTGGTCTTAATCAGATTGGTGACGATGGTAAATCCTTGATAGTCTTCAATCAGCGTAACAATGGTCATTGCGCCAAGCAGGAAGAAGACAATCTCGGATGTGTCGCCCAAATTCTCAATAAGTTTCTCGCTCACAAAGTGGCGATAGCCTTCCAACCCACCATATTGCAGCATCACCTCGGGGCTGTTAATGTTGAACATGTTGTAGAGTGCCCACACCAACACGCCCAACAGTAGGGCAGAAGCAGTTTTGTTGATTTTCAGCGGGTGTTCGAGTGCTATGCACGCATACCCGATGATAAAAACGGTAACAAGTGTTACAACCATAATGAATTATTGTTTTTGTGAAGTTATTGTTTTCATGGTGTTGGTGAGGTCAATTAGGCCGTTTGGGTGGCAAACCGACCACTCGCTTTCGCTACAGGCTATCTCTTTCGTTGCTCCCTTTGCATCTGTTCGGCCTGTTTTTGTAGGGCTTCGAGGCGCTGTTGGAAGTTACTCTTCTTTTTAGACTTCGAGTTGTTTTTTGCATCGTAGGCCACCATGCGAGCGCGCACCTTTTGCTCACTGGTAAAGCGGCGTATGAGTATCATTTGCAGCATGGTGAGACTGAGCGACACAAAGTAGTAAAGGTTCAGTGCTGCACTTTGGCTGTTGAACAGGAAGAGCATCATGAAAGGCATGAAGTACATCATGAATTTCATGCCAGGCATGCCAGCGTTCATGTTTTGGCCACGCATGGTGTACCACGTGTAGAAGAATTGCACGCCAAACATTAGCAGGCAGAACAACGATATGTGGTCGCCATAGAGGGGGATGTTAAATCCAAAGTTGAGTATGCTGTCGTAGGTCGACAGGTCGTCGCACCAAAGGAACGGTTTCTGTCGCAACTCAATAGAGGCTGGATAGAAACGGAACATGGCATAGAGGATGGGCATTTGAATGAGCATGGGCAGACAGCCGGCCATGGGGCTGTAGCCAGCTCGCCGTTGCAAGGCCAGCATCTGTTGCTGCTTCTGCATGGCTTGTTCGGGATTGGGATATTTCTTATTCAGTGCATCCATCTCGGGTTTCAGTATGCGCATGATGGCCGAACCCTGATAACTCTTGAACGTGAGAGGGAAGAGCACCAATCGCATCAAGAATGTAAGCACGATGATGATGATGCCATAGTTCCAGTTGAATTGCTCAAGGAAGTTGAATACTGGAATGATGGCATAGCGGTTGACCCACTGAATGAGGAAGAACCCCCATCCCAAGGGCAGCATACGCTCAAATCCCTGGTGCATCGAGTGCAGGTCGCGATACTTGGTAGTGCCGAAGTAGAAGTTCATGTGGGTGGAGTGGTCGGCTTCGGCCACGTAGGGCACACCAATCTGCGATTGCATGTCGCACAGGTAGTGGCGCGAGGTGTCGTTGCCATCGGTCGACAGTTTTACGTTGGCATTCAAAAATGGCTCGTCGGCCGAGAGTATGGCGGCAAAGAATTGCTGCTTATAGCTTATCCACTGTATGGGCGTTTTCAGTTGCTTTTGATCGTCGCGCATCTGACGCAAGTTGTCGGGCTTACTGTTAGACGGCTTGTAGTAGATGTTGGTGTAGGCACGCTCGGTGTCCTTATTGCGATTCTTACTTCCGCGACTGCTCAACTCCACTTTCTCTTGTCGCTGCATGTGGTTGTTCCACACAAGGTCGACCCACGGTGTTGGCGCTATCACCTGGTCAAGGTGGTTGTAGTGTATGTCGAAACCAACTTCGTAGCTATCACCGTGAATGGTGTAGACGAATTCGAGGTAACGGCCAGTGGTTGTGGTTGTGGTTGTGGTTGCATCTGCGCTGTCGGCATCAACCCAGGCGCGCATGCTTACCACCATGCTGTCGGAGCCCTCGACCGTGAGGCTGTCGCCCGTCCAGGGTTCGCCATTGACAAACGGGGTGAAAAACAGTTCGTTTGTGTGGATTGTCTTCTCGTCGGTGGTGAGAAAAACCAAGTCGAGGTTGTTGTCTGATGGCGAAATGAGTTGCAGGGGCAGGCTGTCGTAGGTGCTGTAGTTGTGCAAACACACGCTGTTTACCATAGCACCGCGGGTGGCCAACTGCATGTCGAAACGGCCGTTGGCTATCTTGATGGTTTGGTTCGAGCCATTCATGGCAGGAGCAAACGAGCCTTGTGCCACAACGGTGGCAATGCTGTCGGTGGCAGTGGCCTCGGCGAGGCTATCGGTGGCAAGGGCGGCTTCGGCCTCTATGCGCAGTGCCTCGCGCTGCAACGAGTCGGCCACTCGTACTGAGTCTCTCACACGTGCCATCTCGGCCAACTCCTCTTGCGAGGGACTAATCCACCACATGTAGCCCACAAAAATGGCAAATATGAGAACTAAACCTATAATAGACTGTTTGTTCATTAGGGTCTTATTGCTTGATTAAAAGTGTGTTGCAGTGATAACTGTGCTGCGCTAGCAACTTGCAAATGTAAGACTTATTCCGTATAGTTCATCTTTTTTTTCTTGTGCAGCAGAAGACCTCTACGGTGCAAGTAGGTATCAAGTAAGGCCGTTCTTCAGTTGTTCTTCAGTCAACGACTGAAGAACAACTGAAGAACGACTGAAGAAATGCCTTAGTTGATCCTTTGTTGATGCTATCTTGCTCCCACCTTTCCGACACTTTTTGTGGAGGGGTAGGGGGGAGTAGTGCCCACCTTAATGCCCACAAAAAAACCTTCTCTACGCCAATCTCACATTTATTCTTATATTTGTCGTTTGAAAAAGAATGTTGGTATGCGACGCTTCCTATTGATAACATGCGCTTTATGCCTGCTGGCGACGGTGGCTTGTAGGCCACAGAGTGCACAGTTGACATCGGCGACACCCGACACCGAGAGTGCCATTCGGCCACGCCAACTGGAGTTGCCCATCTATGCCGACACCGAGGACGTGGTGGTGCACTTGGGTTATGTGGCATCTTACAATCATCGCACACTGGTGCCCAATTGGGTGGCTTACGAGTTGACGGCCGACGAGGCAAATGGCGACGTGAATAAAAGCACATCGTTTAGTCGCGACCCCGACGTGGAGTTCCCAAAGGCAAGTCGCGAGGACTATGCCAACAGCGGTTGGGACAAAGGCCACATGGCGCCGCGTGCCGACATGAAGTGGAGCGAACAGGCGCTAAAGGAGAGTTGCTATTTCACAAATATCTGTCCGCAAGACCACAGCATGAACGCCGGGGCCTGGAAGCGTATAGAAATGCTTGTACGTCAGTTGGCCGAACGCTACGGTAGCGTGAGTGTGGTGTGTGGCCCGATGTTCACCACTGGCAAATATGGCACCATCGGTGAGGCTTGGGTGCATGTGCCCGATGCTTTCTTCAAAGCATTGGCTGTCAACACCTCGGAGGGCTATTCGACGGTGGCTTTTGTTGTTGATAACAACAAGCAAAAACTTGCCCCACAGCGCTATGCCATTAGCGTTGACAGTTTAGAAACACTCATTGGCCGCAACCTCTTTCCGTCGTTGCCCGATAGTACGGTCGAGGCCACGGTGAGATGGAACGACTGGGGAATGAAACCTCCACAAGAAAAAGCCCGTTAACTCCGCATAAAAGTGATGTTATAACCCAGCGAATATTCTACCTAAAAATATGAGACACAGACAACTGATAACGCTCCTATCTGCAACGATGCTGCTTTCGGTGGCAGCCGTGTCGTGCAAAGGCAAAAGCAAGAATGCCGAGCCAAAAGAGAGTACCCCCTTGCTCTCAATAGAAGACCTCTTTATGTGCGACACCGTCATCGAAACCCATCCAATTGACGTTAAAGAAGCGCCACAGGCTAAACCTGCACCCAAGCCAGCACCAAAACCAGCTCCAAAGGCAAAGGCTCCTGCTGTGCCCTCGGAGACCATTTACGTTGAAACCGAAGGCGCTCAAGGACGGGTGTGGGGGCACGTTACCATGACTGGCGACCGTGGCACGGGCACAATCCATGATTGGGATGAAAACACCCTTGCCGTCAGCGTTACACGTCATGGCAATGAACTCTTTGCCGTTGATCAAAACTCGCGTCAATACGTCTTCAAACTGAAACAAAACAACACAAAACAGCAATGAAAAGCATAGAAGAACTGCAACAAATAGCGTCGCAGGTGCGTCGCGACATTTTAAGAATGACCACCGCCGCCCAAAGCGGACACCCAGGTGGCTCGCTCGGCACGGCCGATTGGTTTGTGGCAATGCACTTCAACCTGCTAAAAGCCTCGCCCGAAGCCTTTACGATGAGCGGTGAAGGCGAGGACATGCTCTTTGTGTCGCAAGGCCACATCACCCCCGTTATCTACAGCACCATGGCTCGTAGGGGGTACTTCCCTGTGAGCGAATTGGCCTCTTTCCGCCGCTTTGGTACCCGCCTGCAAGGTCATCCCAGTACGGCTCACGGGCTGCCAGGCATACGTATGGCCAGTGGCTCGTTGGGGCAGGGTATGAGTGTGGGCATAGGTGCCGCTTTGGGCAAGAAGATGACTGCCGACAACCATTTGGTTTTCACCATGCATGGCGATGGCGAGTTGCAGGAGGGTCAGATATGGGAAGCAGCCATGTTCGCTGGCGCAAAGAAAGTGGATAACCTCATTGCCTCCATCGACTACAATCATCAGCAAATTGATGCCACCGTCGACGAGGTGATGACGTTGGGCGACCTTAAGGCTAAATTTGAGAGTTTCCTGTGGAAAGTGATTGTGATTGCCGACGGCAACAACATGCAGCAAGTGATGGATGACATGACCGAGGCTCGAAATGCTGCTGGAAAGGGTAGCCCGGTGTGCGTCATCCTCAACACCAAGATGGGCTATGGGGTGGACTTTATGCAAGACACCAATAAGTATCATGGTTCGGTACTCTCGGCCGATGATTTGCCCCGTGCCTTGGCTCAACTGCCCGAAACCCTTGGCGATTTCTAAACAGCGCTATGCGTAAGGCTTTCGCCATAGTACTAATGCTGATTTGGGCCACTATCTCGTGGGGGCAGTCGACCGAGAAAACCCGACTGCTCATCATACTTGATTGCTCCAACAGCATGTGGCAACCGTGGCAAAGCAACTCGAAGATAAAGGTTACGCAGCAGGTACTGTTGTCGTTTCTCGACAGTGTGGCTGTCAACCACGATGTCGATGTGGCTTTGCGTGTGTTTGGACACCTCAATAAGGATGCTTTTGGTACCAAGTTGGAAGTGCCCTTTGGCACAGACAATATCTACAGTTTGCAAAGCAAGATAAAAACCCTTGTGCCACAAGGGGGGTGCACAGCATCGACTGCTGTAACCGAAGCATTGGGCGACTTCCCCGCTTCGGGGTCGGCTCGCAACATCATGCTCATTATCACCGATGGTATGGACGACCGCGATGCAGAAATATGCGATGTGGCACGCCAGGTACAACTCAGTGGGGTGGTGGTGAGTACGTTCGTGCTGGGCATTGGAAATGCTACACAGTTCACTCACAGTGCTGAGTGTTCGGGCGCTTTCTTCCCAGTCGAGCGCGAAGAAGACTTCTACGCTACACTCACTGGGATATTTAATCTGTCCGACAAAAAAGCTCCAGTAGTGCTACGTCTGCTCAACAATCGTGGTCAGACCTACGATACAGAACATGCCATTGCTTTTGTCGATGCACGCACGGATGTGGCCAAAATGCACACCATGTATGCCTGTAAAGGAATTGAAGACCAGCCCGATACTCTATTCCTTGACCCACTGATCACCTACAACCTCACTCTGTTTACCCGTCCACCCATACGGCGAGAGGCAGTGTCGTTGTCGGTTGATAGTGTAAACCACATTGATATTGCGGTGAATGAGGGGCTGCTGACGGTCTCTCATAAGGGGCAACGACCACGGTGGCAGACATCGGATGCCGATGTCATAGTGCGCTATGCTGGTTCGTCGGATATTGTCGGACGGCAACAAATCGGGCAGAATGTGTCGTATCTTGCTGGCCGATACGACCTTGATATTCCCACCATTCCGCCAAAGACCATTAAAAATGTCGAGATAAGAGCTGGTGCATCTACAGAAATTGATATTCCACTTCCTGGCACATTGCAACTTTCAAAGACGAAAAATGTCTCATCGGGTGTGATATTCAGAATCGAGAGTGGTCGCACGGAATATGTATGCGACCTCAATCCGAGTGTTGTCAATGAGCGCATAACACTGCAGCCAGGAAGATATAAGGTGCTGCTGAAACCACAGAAAGCCACCTCGTATGGCTCTGTCGTATCGCAACAGTTTGTAATAGAGCCTCAACAAACCACAAAAGTATCGTTTTAGTAGAATGAATGTAGCCGTATTTTGTGGTTCTGGAATGCCCAATAACCCTCTGTTTAAGCAAGATGCCTCACTGTTGGGTGAAGCAATAGCCAAGATGGGACACACGTTGGTGTATGGCGGTAGCAACTTGGGATTGATGGGGGCTGTGTCGGCTGCGGCGTTGAACGACGGGGGAACGGTGGTGGGTGTTATCCCCACACTGTTTGGTAAAGAGGTAATTGCTTCACAGAAAGTGTCAAGATTGGTTGAAGTATCGTCAATGTCCGAGCGAAAGGACTATATGGTTTATAACAGTGACGCTTTTATTGTGCTTGCAGGTGGAATAGGAACACTTGACGAATTGTCGGAAGTGATGGTTGGCAACCAGTTGGGGTTGATAGAAAAACCTGTGATAGTGCTTAATTCGTGTGGCTTTTACAACCATCTGATGCAGCAAATGGACTTGATGAAAACTGAGGGCCTGCTGCACAAAAGTTGCATGTTGCATGTCGTGAACTCTGTTGACGAGTGCGTTGCTGTGTTGAAGGAATACGAAACTGGCATTTGAACGGCAAGTTGAATGTCGCACTTACTAAGCAAAAGTAGATATATTCGTGGCTTGCAATGCGAACGTGCCTTATGGCTCGATGCTCATTGCCCCAGCCTTGCTCGCTATACGCGCGAGCAAATGCACCGTTTTGATGTGGGACGTGAGTTTGAGTATGCCTTCAAAGCACAGTTTGAGAACGGAATAGACATCAGTAAAGAATTGGGACGAAGGGTAGATGACTATCCCACTTTAACATCGGAAATGTTAAGGCGTAGTGGTGAAATTGTCCTCTTTGAGGCTGGATTCTTGTGCGAAGATGTTCTGGTATTGGCAGATGTGGTCGTGAAACGAGCCGATGGAACGCTTGATATATACGAAGTAAAAAGTGGAACGGCCCTAAGTGATACCTATCGAAATGATGCTCAAATACAGTATTATGTCGTATCGCATTGCTACGATGTGAATACTTTCAGCATCGTATATAACGACCAGGGATTTAAGACAGTTGATCTCACTGCCGACTTGCAGTTATCTATGGCCGAAGTTGCGGCAAATATCAAGCAAATGAAATCCATAGTTCTTACTATGGAGGAACCTTGCACCCCTACTGGAGTACATTGTTTGCAACCCTATTCTTGCCCCTATCAGCATCATTGCAGACAGGGTACCAGGCAACTTGCTTTATTCTAAAGGTAAATGTGCTATAAAAAGAAAGTGATGGTGGACTGCTATGCAGTCCACCATCACTTTCTTTTTATAGCACCAATCAATTGTCTTGTGAGAACCTATCACTGCCGTGTTGAGTGTAGGTGTCGCTCCAGTCACTGGTGTTGCGCCATGTTCCGCCGCTGTCTTGTTTGATGATCGTACCGTCGCTCAACTCTACGCTACCATCGTTCTTGTCGTCGTTATTCGAATTATTGTTGCTCTTCGAACTGCCACCACCCATATCAACGTTGAAGACCATGTGAAGGAAGATGTAAAGTATGATGAATAAAATTACTGCCACGACAACAAAGGCACCAGCAGCAACTCCGAGAAAGAATCCGATTAATCCCCATATAAGAATGTATACGCCTCTGAATATCTTTGTCCCTACGCCACCTTCGATTTGTGGGATGTTTTTAATGCCATACCATATAGCCAAGACTCCAGCAACGATTAGGCAGATGATTGTAACTGTATTGAATTGATCTTCGTTTTTTTTACCGCTAAACGCTGAAATGGCTAAAGATATTCCGCCAACAAAGCCAGCAATAACTATCCACCAGAAATGTTTTCCGAAAGTTTCACCTTTCTCTGGTGTGAGTTTGAACAGCCATCTGTCTAAGACGTTAGTTAGTCCAATCATCCAGCGTTTCAAGAAAAAAGTTTTTTTCTTTTTTGCCATGGTTTTTTGTTGCCAGTTTTATAGCATCGGCACATCGCTTTTAAGATTTTGATATTAGTTAATTAATGTAGTGATAATTTGTTTCGGAATATGAACAATAAAAAGAGCGTGGCACTTCTCGCTTTTGTTGGTATTCCGAGGTCTTCGACTACCTATACTTATCCAACTATCAACGACTAAATTCCACGCTGACGCGCGGCTCACGTGTTTGTCTGGATAAGTATTCATGAAGTTGTCGAAGTTTCTGAATACCAGATAAGCTCGTTTTGCTTCTTTTTATTTTTTGTTTTTAGCATAATGATACTTATTGCATTATGCTTCATTGGCAGTTCTTTTTGGTTAGTAAATGGTACGGAGTGTTGTTTATATTATTAGAATACCCCATACGCACGCTATGGCATGTGTATGGGGTATTGGATGCATCATAGTATGTATGTCATGACAATCAATATGCGGGGAAGGCAATTTCGCGCTCTATGACTTGGTAGGGCACGTTGTTGCGGTAGATAGTTTGGCGCACCCAGTTGTCGTCTTCGTCGTATTCATAGACGTAACTGTGTTTCCAGTTGAGGTGTTCGTCGTAGTTGAACGAGCTTATTTCAATCAAGTTGTCGTGGTCGTCGTAGTAGTAGGTGGTGAGGGCCGAGAGGAACTCGTCGGCATCATAGAAGCGCCACTCTATGCGGTTGCCTCGTGCGTCGTACTTGTAGAGGTAGCGTTGCATCAGTTCGCCGTTGCGATTGTAGAAGTACATCTCGGTGCAGTTGCCATTGCGATCGTACTTATAGGTGCGCTTTTCTGTCATCTCACCGTCGCTGTCAAAGCTTTGTTCTTCAACTTTCAGTCCGTTCTCAAACTTCGAGCTTTCTTTTTTAGTCATTTGATTACCCAAGAATACGGTGCGTTCAATGCGGTTACCGTCTTTGTCGTTGAGGTAGGCAGTGCGTCCAGTCAGTATTTTCTCTTTGTTGTATTCGTTCCACCCCAGCGAGTAGCCGTTCACATCGAAGTAGTAACTGTACCATGTGTATTCGTTGGCTTTAGTGCGATACTTGTCTTGAAAGTTGCCACGCTTGTCGAATGTGATACTGTCTATGCATATCAATTGGCGACCGCCGCCAGCACCGCTGTGCAGGTTGTAGGTGTATTCGATAACATACACGGCGTTGCCGTTGATGCCCATTTCGGTACGCGAGTTTCTGTGCGGTTTCTTGGCCGATACGGCTGTTGTTGCTGCAATCAGCAGCAGCGCCAGTGCTATTTGTTTTTTCATTGTCTGTTGCGTCTTTTTCAGGTGCAAAGTTATTCTTTTTTACTTTTTGTCAACGCTTTTTTTAGTGTGTTATTGTGCTTTATGGCTGTTTTTTCGTTGGCTAACAAAGAACAATGCTGTCAGGCAAAGGGTAATCACGGCAGCCAAGGCATAACCCACCGTGCGCGACATCAGACTGCCAAGTCCCTCCTTTTCAGCCACAAACAGAAAACTTATGGTTACCATGCTCATGAAGATGGCGGGTACAAGTGAGAGCCAATACCATGCCTTGCTGGGGTGCAATCGCGACAGAAATACCGTTACTGCCCACAGCGTTACCATGGCCAGCACTTGGTTGGCCCACGAGAAGTAGCGCCATATCACCTGGAAGCCATCGTTGTCGACGATTGAAAAAACGAGCAGACCCGCTGTAATGGCGAACACGGGCAGTGCTACCAGCAGACGTTTACCAATGGGCTTTTGGTCGATGTGCATAAAATCGGCCACAATGAGGCGTGCCGAGCGTAAGGCTGTGTCGCCACTGGTAACTGCGGCCGACACCACACCCAGCAGGGTGATGAATGTGATTGCTGGAGGAAACCATGTGCTGGCAATTAGTTTCACCATACCGGCGTCTTTTTCGCCATGATATAGCGAGGCATCGCCACCGTAGAAGAAGTAGGCTGCTGCCGCTGCCCAAATCAGTGCCACCACACCTTCGGCTATCATTGCGCCATAGAATATGGGGCGTGCTTGACGCTCGTTGACCATGCATCGTGCCATTAGCGGACTTTGAGTGGCGTGGAACCCACTTATCGCTCCGCAGGCAATGCTTATGAACATCATTGGGAATATGGGATTGCTGTCGGCTTGGGGATGATGGTTGTCAAGAGCTTCCCACACCTCGGGCAGGTCTATGCCATGAACAACGAATGCCACCACTATGGCCACCGCCATGGCAAGCAGCAGTATGCCAAATACAGGATATATTTTGCCTATCACCTTGTCTATCGGGAGCAGTGTGGCCAGCAGATAGTAGGCAAATATTATCACCACCCACCCATAGAGTATCACGCTGCCATCCACGCCCTGTAGAAAGGCTGGTACGAAAGGATCGCCAGTGAGCAGCTTGGCCGGAGTGTTGACAAACACCACTCCCACCAATATCATCAGCACCACTGTGAAGCCTCGCATAAACTGTTTCATGCCCTTGCCCAGGTAGCGACCGTGGATTTCGGGCAGCGATGCACCGTCTTCGCGCAGCGATATAAAACCCGAGATAAAGTCGTGTACAGCCCCTGCAAGAATGCAGCCAAATACAATCCAAAGGAACGATGCCGTGCCAAACTGGGCACCCATCACAGCACCGATGATTGGTCCCACACCGGCTATGTTCAGAAATTGGATAAGGAAGATGCGCCATGGTTTCATTGGCACATAGTCGACCCCATCTGGATGAGCCACGGCGGGTGTGGTGCGTGAGGGGTCGATACCGATGACTCGTGCAATGAGTTTAGAGTAAAGCCAATAGCCTGCAACCAGCAGCACTATTGAGATGATAAACGTAATCATAACCTGACCGTTATTTGACCGCGCAAAGTTACGCATTTTTCTGTTACCTCAAATTCCACCACTCCTGTGAGGGCGGCTACCACAATCGCTTCCCCTCCTGGGAGGGGAGGTATGCTACCTGAAATATCACCACTCCTGAGAGGGCGGCTACCCCAATCGCTTCCCCTCCTGGGAGGGGTTAGGGGTGGGTGAACTTGCCCTGTGAGGTATGCCACGTCAATCGCTTCCCCTCCTGGGAGGGGTTAGGGGTGGGTGAACTTGCAGATGGCTTGGGGGTGGAATGCTGAATGTATTGTTACTGTAGCCCCACCCCTCGGTCCCCTCCCAGGGAGGGGAGGCATGCTATTTCAAATTCCACTATTCCTGTGAGGTATGCCACGTCAATCGCTTCCCCTCCTGGGAGGGGTTAGGAGTGGGTGAACTTGCAGATGGTTTTGGGGGTGGAATGCTGAATATATGGTTACTGTAGCCCCACCCCTCGGTCCCCTCCCAAGGAGGGGAGGCATGCTGCTCCCACATCAAACATTACCCCTCCCAGGGAGGGGAGGTATGCTATTTCAAATCCCACTATTCCTGTGAGGTATGCTACGTCAATCACTTCCCCTCCTGGGAGGGGTTAGGGGTGGGTGAACTTGCAGATGGTTTTGGGGTGGAATGTTGAGTACATGGTTACTGTAGCCCCACCCCTCGGTCCCCTCCCAGGGAGGGGAGGCATGCTACTCCCACATCAAATATTACCCCTCCCGAGGAGGGGAGGCATGCTACCTCAAATTCCACTATTCCTGTGAGGTATGCCACGTCAATCACTTCCCCTCCTGGGAGGGCGGCTACCCCAAACACTTCCCCTCCTGGGAGGGGTTAGGAGTGGGGCAAAACATCAACAAAACGCTCGCAAATGGGCAATAAAACACCATCAAACAGGCATCAAGTAGGTATCAACTTCGGCATTTCTTCAGTATATGTTCAGTCGTTCTTCAGTCAATGACTGAAGAACGACTGAAGAACGGCCTTACTTGATGCCTACATGACCCTGCCGTGAGAGGGCAAAAAACCGATGGCGCGACATTAGTTGCTCCGTTCTGCAAAAAAGATGTAACTTTGCAAAAACTATAAAATCATGGCAACAAAATATATCTTCGTCACTGGTGGCGTGGCCTCGTCGTTGGGTAAAGGCATCATTGCTGCGTCGTTGGCACGTCTGCTTAAAGCTCGTGGCTACTCGGTGACCAATCAGAAACTCGACCCCTATATAAATATTGACCCCGGGACCCTTAACCCATACGAGCACGGCGAGTGTTATGTAACCGAGGATGGCGCCGAGACCGACCTTGACCTTGGCCACTATGAGCGTTTTACGGGGGTACACACCTCACAGGCTAACAACGTTACCACTGGGCGAATATATAAAAACGTGATTGAAAAAGAACGCCGTGGCGACTTTTTGGGTAAAACCGTACAGGTCATTCCCCACATCACCAATGAGATAAAAGAACGCATCACCGCCCTCGGCAACACGGGCAACTACGAATTTGTGATAACCGAGATAGGTGGCACCGTGGGCGACATTGAGAGCTACCCCTTTATCGAGGCTGTGCGCCAGTTGAAGTGGAGCCTGGGGCGTAGTTGCATTGTCGTTCATCTGACATACATACCCTACATCGCTGCTGCGGGCGAGTTGAAGACCAAACCCACCCAACACAGCGTCAAAGCCCTTCAGCAACAGGGCGTTCAGCCCGACATCATAGTGTGTCGCACCGAAAAACCACTCACGCGCAGTGTACGCGAAAAGATAGGCCTGTTTTGCAACATCGATGGCGATTGCGTGATTGAGGACGGCGATGTAAGTAGCATCTACGAGGTGCCTCTGAAGATGCGTGACGAAAAACTCGACCTTCAGGTGCTCCGCAAACTCGACGTACCTGTAAAACGTGAGCTCGACCTCGAAAAATGGGAAGCCTTCCTCTACCGTTTGCAAAACCCCGAGCGTGAAGTAAAAGTGTGCTTGGTTGGAAAATATGTGCAACTTCAAGATGCCTATAAGTCGATAACCGAGGCTTTTATACATGCTGGTGCCGAGCTACGCTGCAAAGTCAACGTGTCGTATATCAACTCGGAGGAGATAGATGCAGAGAACGTTGACCGTATGCTCGCTGGGCAAAACGGAATATTGGTGGCACCAGGATTTGGCAATCGTGGCATTGAGGGCAAAATACTTGCCGTACAATATGCTCGCGAACATGGTGTCCCCTTCTTTGGTATATGCCTTGGCATGCAGTGTGCGGTCATAGAATTTGCACGCAACGTGCTGGGCATGGCCGACGCTCACTCGGTCGAAATAGCCCCTGCCACCCAGCATCCTGTCATCGACATGATGGAAGCCCAGAAAGCCATCAGCAACATGGGCGGAACAATGCGACTGGGAGCCTATCCCTGCAAGCTAACAGAAGGCTCAAAAGCCTACGAGATTTACGGTCAAGAAAACATCAGCGAGCGCCATCGCCACCGCTATGAATTCAACAACACCTATCTTGACGACTTTGTAAAAGCTGGCATGGTGCCCACAGGTATCAACCCAGATAGCGGATTGGTAGAGATTGTCGAGATACCATCCCACCCCTTCTTCGTTGGCTCACAATTCCACCCCGAGTATAAAAGCACGGCCATGCACCCACACCCACTCTTTGTAGCCTTTGTCAAAGCCGCCCTTGCCTCGGCACCAGCAGTCACCAACACCGCATACTGAACCTTATGACCATAGGCATAATAGTGGCCATGGATGTCGAACATCGTGCCCTGCTCCAAGCAGTGGGTGGCGAAAGAGGCACCATGAGTGGGCACAACATCGTAATAAGTAAGAGTGGTATTGGTAAAGTCAACGCAGCCCTTGCCACGCAAAACATCATATCAGCCCACCATCCACAGGCCATCATCAGCACAGGATTGGCTGGAGGAATAGACAATGTGTTGCATGTGAGCGACATTATTGCAGCCTCGCACACCGTCTACCACGACGTGTGGTGTGGTAGTGGCAACCATTGGGGACAAGTGCAGGGCTTGCCAGCACAGTTCGAGGCCGACCAACAACTGTTGCAAACAGCCGTAAAAACCGCAAAAAACACCTCCTTGCCCATGCACTGTGGACTTGTATGCACGGGCGACCAGTTCATCACCGACCGTGATGCTCTGAACAAAATAAAAGAAAACTTCCCCAACGCGCTGGCCTGTGATATGGAAAGTGCGGCCATAGCACAAACATGCTACATCCACTCCACGCCCTTCCTTTCACTTCGTGTTGTTAGCGATACGCCTGGCAACACCGACAACCATGCCCGTCAGTGGGACGAATTCCTTGCATCGCTCTGCGGTGCATCGTTCCAATTCGTCTCCAAATTCATAGCATCTTTGTAAAACAGCCCTACAAAACATGGAAGTAATACCCAGCTTCACCATTGATCATACACACCTCATGCCTGGCATCTACGTCTCTCGTATCGACCGAGGTTTCACTACATTCGACCTTCGTATCACCCGTCCCAATCACGAACCCGCACTTGCCCCGTCGGCCATACATAGCATGGAGCACCTTATGGCTACCTGGTTCCGCAATTCGGAGGTCAAAGATGATGTGGTTTACGTAGGTCCAATGGGATGTTTGACGGGCATGTATGTTATCATGACGGGAGAATATTCGGTCCACGACATGAGAAGGTTGACCATAGAGTGCTTGCAGTGGATACTTTCGCAGACCGAAGTGCCAGCCACCACCCCCGAAACATGCGGCAACTATCTGCTTCACGACCTGCCCATGTGCAAATGGCATGCGCAGCGTTATTTGAAAATGTTGCAAGAAGATTTTCATTTTGAGTATACTACGCTCGAAGTTACTTTGGCTGACGGCCGTATTTTTGCCGACGCATAGGCGTAGTAAGGGCGTATAATCATCGATGTTTTTTTGTGGGATGTGCGCTGCTTAAACGGCGCATGTGTGGTGCTGCGGTGCAGTGTGGACGGTTGTTGTGAGGTGTAAAAATATGTAATGTGGGGTGTAAAGAATGATTAGGTGTGGTGTAAAGAATGGTTAGGTGAGGTGTAAAGGTATGTGATGAGAGGTGTAAAGAAGGGTTAGGTGAGGTGTAAAAATATGTAATGTGTGGTGTAAAGAATGGTTAGGAGAGGTGCAAAAATATGTAATGTGTGGTGTAAAGAATGGTTTGGTTGGGTGTAAAAATGACAGGGGCCTTGCTTTGTAGCAAGACCCCTATCTATCAAAACCATGAAAACTTTATCTGAATAGTGGTGCTATCACATTAGAAGTGGTAGTTGAAGCCGATGCGGAATAGACCTAAATGTGCGTTAAGGTCTTGAGCGTTAGCATTGGCCAACAGATAGAAGTTGTTGCTTGTTCTTACGTTCTCGTTGGTGTTTGTGGTGCTGGGTGTGCTGTAGTCGTTGAATGTGTTGGATGAGTTGTGTGTGAAGCCTATGCCAAGGAGGTCGATGTAGAGGTCGACAGAGATGTTGCTGCCCAGGTTGTAGTTGAGGCCAGGCACTACGGTGATGTCTAATTGGTTGCGACGGGTGGTGCCATCGAAGGTGGTGTCGGTGCTGGGGGTGGTGATACCGGCGAAGGTGTATTCGGTGTTGTAGTTATGAATTGTAGGACGACCGAAGTGAGACCATTTGAGTTGGGCTTCGCAGAAGAGGGTGAAGTTGCTGATTGTGGCGATGTTGTAGCGGAAGTAGGGGGCAAATGTGAAGCCGAATGAGGAGGTGCGAGTCCAACCTTCAAAGTCGTTGATGGCTGGGTTTGTGTATACACTGCTCCATGCAGAGTAGTCTTTGATGGCGTTGTAGGAGATGCCGAATTGTGCACCGACCTGCATACGGTTGTCGATTTGATAGCCTATCTTGGGCATGATTTCAAGGGTGGTGTAGGCTGTTGAGGGTTGTTCCCAGTTGGTGGTGGTGCTACCGATGATGGTTTCGTCGGTGGTGCGACCTCCGTTGGTGTTGAAGTTGATGTTGCCTCCAACTACGAATTGTGCATTTGCGCCTATTGCGAAGGCTGCAAGTGCGAGGGTGAACAGTGCTTTTTTCATTGTTGTTGGATTTATTGGGTTTTTGTTGTGTGAAAACTATTGCTCGGTTTTGTGGTGCACAAGTTATCACGGTTTTGCGATGTTGGAGGGTGTTTTGTTCCGAAGCGTCGGTTTCGAGGGCTGAAGTGTCAGAAGTAGATGTCGCGTTGTCCTTGGCCAATGTGGTTGAGGTTTTCTTCTACACGTCGTTGCAATTCGGGTTGAGGGAATGATGAAAGCAGTTGTTGAAGCAGACGGAGGCCTTTTTCGCGAGTGGTTGGCGAGGCGTAGTCTTCCAGGTATTCACGGAATGTGAACATGGCGTTGGGTTTGCAATACTGTTTTATGAGGCCAGGTTTGGCGAGGTCCATAAAGTCGGCTCCCACACGACCTTTGCGATAGCAGCCGGTGCAAAAGCTTGGTATGTGGCCACTGTCGATCATGGCCGACACCACTTGGTCGAGCGAGCGGTGGTCGCCGAGGGTGAATTGAGCACCGGTGTTTGTGTCGTCGTAGCCACCGGGGTTGGTTTCGCTGGCTGCACTTATCTGGCTTACGCCGTGAGCCACCAGCAGGTGGCGCATTTCGGGCTGTTCGCGTGTGCTGATGATGATGCCTGTGTAGGGCATGGCAATGCGTATGATGGCCACTATTTTCATGAAGTCGGCATCGCTCACTGGGTGAGGAATGTTTTGTGGCAGCGAGAGAGGGGTGCCCTCGGCGGGCTCTATGCGTGGGAAGCTGATGGTGTGGGGGCCACAGCCAAAGTCCTCTTCCAGGTGGCGAGCGTGTTCCATCAGAGCCAATATTTCGAACCTGTAGTCGGCCAATCCGAAGAGTACGCCGAGGCCAACGTCGTTGATGCCGCCCTCCATGGCGCGATCCATGCAGGTGAGGCGGTAAAGATAGTCGGCTTTTGGGGTGCCTGCAGGGTGGAAGTGGGCGTACTCTATGGGGTCGTAGGTTTCTTGAAAACAGACGTAGGTGCCGATGTGCTCTTGGTGCAGGCGGGCAAAGTCGTCGGTGCTCATGGGTGCCAACTCGACATTTATGCGGCGCACGCGGCTGCCTTTTTCGTCGTGGGCGGCGTAGGTGCGACGTATGGCTTCAACCATATAGTCGGTGTTGTTGCGGCTGCTTTCGCCACAAATGAGCAAGACGCGCTTGTGCCCCATGCGCAGCAGGTGGGTGGCTTGGGCTTCAATCTCGTCCATCGAGAGCACTTTGCGGTGCAACCGATGGTTGTCGCGCCGAAAACCGCAGTAGAGACAGTTGTTTACGCAGGCGTTGCCAGTGTAGAGTGGGGCAAAGAGAACGAGCCGACGGCCGTAGATCTCTTCTTTGCAAAAGCGCGCCGTGAGCAAGATTTTGTTGATGCTTTCTTGGTCGTCGACCAGCAGCAGGCTGGCCACTTGTTGGAGGCTTAAGCCGTGCAACTGGCGTGCCTGATTGAGAATGTGGTCTATGTCGGTTGCCGATGGCTTGGGAGCAGATAGCAGAGCATATAGTTTGTCGCGGTCTATAAAGTTAGCGTGTCGCATAGTGTGGTGTATTTTTCTTTGTATCAGTGCGCAAGGAGGCTTAATGCTTGCCCTGTGTTTCTGCAAAGGTACATTTTTTTTCAAGTGAATAGGTGCTATTTTTCATGTGCAAGAAATGAGTGTCAGGAGGCGAGCAAGTAGGGGGCAAGTAGGACCGTTCTTCAGTCGTTCTTCAGTTGTTCTTCAGT
>JAFVBC010000028.1 GCA_017480185.1 Bacteroidales bacterium | reverse complement strand
GTTCTTCAGTCAATGACTGAAGAACAACTGAAGAACGACTGAAGAAATGCCCTACTTGATACTCAGATAGCGCTTGGCTACTCCATCCCTATGCACCCATTCATCCTGTAAAAAAACATTATCTTTGCTCGCCGTTTGGCACATCATAAACACACAACAAACAATGCAACAACACTCAAATACCCCAGATGCCATCAGCACGATGATGCAACATCGCTCGGTGCGTTCGTTTACCAACGAGCCTGTTGACGAGGCAACATTGCAAACCATTCTTGAATGTGGTCTGCGTGCATCAAACACTGGCAACATGCAGCTATACAGCATCATTGTAACCCGCAAAGAGCCTCTGCGCAGCCAATTGTGCCAGTTGCACTTTGGGCAATGCTCGACGGCACCGCTGTGGCTCACGGTGTGTGTCGACGTCAACCGCTATCACCACTATTGCAAGGTGAACCAATGCGACCAACCCTACGGCAACATGCTGTGGCTGATGAGTGCTACGGTTGATGCTTCGCTGTGCGCACAAAACATGAGCATAGCTGCCGAAGCCAATGGACTGGGGTTGTGCTACTTGGGCACAGTGATGTACAACACCGCAGCCATAGCCGAGTTGCTACAATGCCCCGACGGAGTGGTGCCAGTGATAACCATAGCCCTGGGACATCCCGCTGGCGAAGTGCCCGCCATGAGCGAGCGTCTGGGCACCGATGCCGTGGTGCATCAAGAGACCTACCACGACCCCTCGGACGACGACATTGTGCGCACCCATGCCGTGCGCGACAACTTTCCATTCAACCGCGAGATGGTGCGACAGAATGGCACACGCAACTACTGCGAAATTTTTACCACCAAACGCTATCCACGCGCCGACAATGAACGCATCAGTGCTGCATTGTTGCAGTATGTTAAAGACAAAGGATTGTGGCAATTTTAGGTTGTCAATGAGCACCTCCAAACAAGCCTCATCGACCACCCACATTTGGTCACTTCGCAAAATATGCGTTTATTTGCAAAATAATTAAAGCTGAACGATTATGGCAGAGATAACCCGCGTTTTCGACCTTCTCGACCACTTGGTAGAGAATTTCCCAAAGGATGACTTGTTGGCCGGGAAGGTGAACGGCGAATGGGTGAAATACTCGTCGCACGACTACTACAAATATGCCCACTACTTGGCCTATGGGCTTTGTGAGATTGGGCTGAAACAGGGCGACCGAGTGGTAACCATGAGCGCCAACTGTCCGGAGTGGAACTTCATTGACATGGCGCTCTCGATGAGCGGCATAGTACACGTGCCCATCTACCCCACCCTCTCGACCGAGAACTACACCCACATACTGCGCCACAGCGAAGCAGCAGCCATATTTGTCAGCACAAAGGTGCTGATGGGGCGCCTGCGCGGAGCTATCGACAGCCTCGAAAACAAGCCGCAAGTATACACCCTATCCAATATCGAAGGCGAGCATCGCATGCTCGAAATCCTTAAAGCTGGCATTGCCAACCGCGAAAAATGGATGCCAGAGATAGAGCGCAGGAAACGCGAAATAAAGCCCGACGACTGGACATCGATGATATACACCAGCGGGACCACTGGTCTGCCCAAGGGGGTGATGCTGAGCCACCGCAACCTGTGCAGCAATTTCCTTGCCCACGCGCAAGTTAGCCCTTGCAATAGCAGCCATCGTGCCCTTTCATTCCTACCGCTCAACCACATCTACGAGCGGTCTATGAACTACCACTGCCAAGTCAAAGGCTTGAGCATATACTATGCCGAAAGCCTTGGCACCATACAGCAAAACATGCAAGAGATACACGGCGACTTCTTCTGCGCCGTGCCTCGCGTGCTGGAAATGGTGTACGACAAGTTGTATGCTGCCGGAAAAGACTTTACTGGCATCAAGAAAAGCATCTACGACTGGGCGTTCCGCCACGGCCAACGCTACGACTACACCGTCTTCAAACGCTTCCAACCATTCTACCAAATAAACCAATTCCTGCTCGACAGGCTGGTCTATCGCCAATGGCGCGACAAGTTTGGGGGACATCGGCTTGTGGTGGTAACCGGTGGCAGTTCGATCCAACCCAATATGGTGCGCCTTTTTGCCGCTGCCGGCATCAACATTTACGAGGGCTACGGGCTGTCGGAGACAAGTCCGGTGATTGCCGTAAACGACCCCGCCCATCATCAAGTGAAGATTGGCACAGTGGGGCCTGTACTGAGTGGCGTTGAAATGCGTTTTGACGACGACGGTGAAATCTTGACACGTGGGCCGCACGTGATGTTGGGTTATTACAAAGACCCCGAATACACAGCCCAAGTGATAGACAAAGATGGGTGGTTCCACACGGGCGATATTGGCACACTGATAAACGGGAAATACCTGAAAATAACCGACCGCAAAAAGGACATCTTCAAACTCTCGGCAGGCAAATATGTAGCTCCACAACTAATTGAGAACATGTTGCGCGGGTCGGAGTATATAGATCAGGTGATGGTGATAGGCGAAAACCAAAAGAGTGCTGCGGCCATAATCAGTCCCAACTTCAACACATTGCACTATTGGGCAGTGAAACACCGCCTGCACTTCCGCGACAATGCCGAGCTGATTGCCATGCCTCAAACACAGGAAAAGATGCGCAAGGTGCTTGACGAATACAACAAGCAACTGGCTCCACACGAACAGATAAAGCAGTTCCGCCTCGTAGGCGACGAATGGACGCCAAACAATGGCTTGCTCTCGCCCACACTAAAACTGCGCAGAGCCCCTCTCATGGAGAAGTATCACGATGTGGTAACATCCATATACGGCAAAGATAAAACCGACGATAGGGGATTTTTCTCGGCATTCCGTTCGATTGAACTTCCTTCAATGCCATGGCACAAAAAGAGTTAACCCTGCGCCACTGGTTGTGCACAATACTGTTAACCACCGCGATGCTACTTGTGTCGGGTTGCTATAGGGTGGTACACCTGCCGTATGTATACGATGCTCCAAGGAATGAAAACATTGACATAGCGGTCGACTACACAGTCCACATCCAGCCCAACGACTTGCTTTACATACACGTCAATAGCCTGTCCGACGAAGCAGCCATACCATTCAACCAGGAAACAAACCACAGCGACCTTCCCCTACATGAAGTCAACGGCTACACAGTGTCGCCACAAGGCACAATCTACTTTCCACAACTGGGCACGCTGCACGTAGCTGGGCTCTCCACCGATAGCATCGGCCACCTAATTGAAACACAATTGAGCCGAGGAGGGTTCCTTACCGATGCAACGGTATACGTGCGCTTAATGAACTTCAAAGTAACTGTCATCGGCCAGGTGCGCACACCTCAACAAGTGCCGGCCTCGGGGCAACGTCTCACCGTGCTCGAAGCTATTGCACGTTGTGGCGATATTAAACCAGACGGCTTGGCAAATCATGTAACAGTGTTACGCACAATCAACGACTCCATTGTCGCCGACACACTTGACCTAACATCGCACCTTGCACTAAATTCACCATTCTACTACCTGCAACCCAACGACATAATATATGTCGAACCCGACGATAATGCTAAACGCAAAAGTCTGCGTAACGACGAGTGGCAACTCTACGGCACAACAACATCTTCGGCCGTGAGATATGCCTATTCCACCATAATTTATGTGCGCAGAATATACCAGAACACCCACAACCGATAAATCGGGCAAAACAGGACCGCAATTATCGCGTCCTAAGCCGCCCCTCGCTATATGAGAAAGAACTTTCTGCTTGCAGTTTTCGTCATACTAACGGCAACCCTTTTTGCACAAACAGAACCGAGAGAGGCTTTCTTACAGCAACACATGTCGGCTTATCCCCAGTCGCGTCTTCTCGACATATACAAATCGTGTTTTCAAGACTACATGGGAGCCGAACACCTTGTGGCCGACAGAGATCGTGCAATGGCCTATCTTGAATACGAACTGACGCAATGTAACGCCGACACAATTGCGCCTCGAATGTACGAATACTGCGGTGTTACGGGGCAACACGTCCGCGTTAGTCTGCTGACAATCCTTGACGGGCGACTCACTAAAGACGAGCTACTTGATGCCTTTCTGCGTAGTGCCAATAGCCATAGTCGTCCATCGGTAGATGATTGGAACAAAGAGTGGCATAAAATACTTGCCACCGTTGAGGCTGCAGACCTTGATCTGCCCAACTTCGACTCCGACAAAACAGCCATAGAAACCCTATTGAACCGAGGAGAATACGCCACAAGCCACTCGGCCAACTACCGCACAGCCTATCAGCCCCACTACCGCATCGTCGAACGATCTATCTTTGAGAAAGAAATCCTCCCAAAACTCGGCCATAAACGGTAGCCACACATTACTCCCCCCCCAGCATTCGGGCCAACACTACAACCCTATTGCATTCCATTTTTAGATTGCGCCACAACATTGGGACCACTTAAAATCATTCACAAAAGAAGAGTATCAACAGGGAATTGCACCGAGAAGACCCACTTGACAGGGGGCATGCCATATAACAGGGACTACCTGCTGCCCCACTTCTATTTACCCACGCAAAATCTTGAAAACACCGACGATAGAATCTCGTTAGATGTTACTTCGCCGGTAATTGTACCAAGATGGTAGAGGGCATCGCGGAGGTCGACCATTAGCAGGTCGGTCGGAACACCATCATCCATGCCTTGCTTCACGTGTGTTAAAGCATCGCCCACACGCAATAGAGCTTCGTAGTGCCGACTGTTGGTGATAAGCACGTTGCCATACGGTTGCACATCGGCGCGTACCATACTGGCAATGGTCTGCTTAAGTGGTTCAATACCCATACCTTGCGTAGCGGAAGTGCAGATAAAAAGAGTGTCTCCAATTTGAGCTCCGTCAAACTTATACGCCGATTTATCGAGGTCGCATTTGTTAAGTACTCGGATGTGTTTTTTATCGTCGTGATGTACGGAATGCGCTGTGTAATCTAATCCTAACGATACATCTTCGACTTCAACCACAATCCTTGCCTGTTGTGCAGCACGACGAGCACGGTCTATTCCCATGAGTTCTACCGTATCGGCAGTTTGGTGAATACCAGCCGTGTCTATAATTCTAAACTTTATTCCGTCAACAATTAACAAGGCTTCTACGGTGTCGCGAGTGGTGCCAGGCACATCCGACACAATGGCACGTTCCTCATCAAGCAAAGCATTGAGTAACGACGACTTACCAACATTGGGACTTCCAACAATAACAATTGGAACGCCCTCTTTAATTGCGTTGCCCATTTGAAACGAGTTGCACAAGTGCGATACCTCTTTTGAAAGTTGATCGAGGGTGGTTTGCAGTCGGCCACGATCGGCAAACTCTACATCCTCCTGACTGAAATCCAATTCAAGCTCTATCAATGCAGCCATATCGACCATCTGCTTGCGCAATTCGGACAACCGTTTGGCATACCCCCCTCGCATCTGACTCATGGCCAATTCATGTGCCGACCGCGTAGTGGCATCAATCACATCTGCCACCGACTCGGCCTGCGACAGGTTCATCTTGCCGTTTTTGAATGCTCGCAGAGTGAACTCTCCAGGCTCGGCCATGCGTAGCCCATCGTTCAAAAAAGTCTGCACAAGGGTTTGTTGGACGTATACCGACCCGTGGCAAGCCAACTCCACCACATCTTCGCCCGTGTAGCTGGATGGCGACTGGAAGAAAGTTGCCACCACATCGTCAACCACACTACCATAGGTTTCAAAGTGGCAGTATGTGGCATGCCGTGGGAGCAAAACATCAACATTCAGATGAGCCAATACACAAGCCAAACTATCCGCGCCCGACACTCGCAACAGAGCCACGCCTCCCACGCCAGCGGGGGTAGAGATAGCTACTATAGTGTCACTGCTGTGGCTCATCGGGGATATAGTTTTCTCCAAACAAAGAGCGCATCGTCTCGTCGTCAAGGCCGAGGTCGACCTTTATGCGATAGATATTAGGATAGTTGAGAAACAGCACCAACACACATACCATACCCAACATAATCAACACATTGGACGACGACAGTATCGAGCAACCACACACCACGCAAACCACCGCAGCCATCGACACATACACCGACTTTATATGAGCTGCATATCCTTGCAGTTTTTCGTCAATACTGTCTGTCTGTCTCAACTGTGGCACCCGTTTACGTACAGTGAGCAGCACCATACTTACCGACAAAACGGCAAGCACTGTTGCTGCCACCAGAGCCCATTTGTTGCCGTATTCCCCCAGCGTGAATTTATACGGACTGGCGTAGTAGAACAACACCGTAAGTAACATCACACCCACCGAAGTCCACAACCCAGCAGCCGCCGTGTTTCTGATTTTCTTTACAATCTTGGTATTCATAACTTCAAATATTTTGCCGTGTATGATTGTTTACACTTCACAAGACCCTCTGGTACTCCAGCATAGACCACATTTCCGCCTCCATCGCCTCCTTCTGGTCCCATATCTATAACCCAGTCGGCCACTTTTATAATATCATGATGATGCTCAACCACCACAATGGTGTGGCCTCGCTCAATCAACCTGTCAAAGGCAGCAAGCAGTTTTCCTATGTCGTGTACATGCAGGCCTGTTGAAGGCTCGTCAAACACAAACATCATCGGTTTCTCGTTTTCGCCATGCAAAAGGTAAGAAGCCAACTTGATGCGTTGACACTCGCCCCCCGACAACGACGACGATGCCTGTCCCAGGCGCAGATACCCCAATCCAACATCATACAGCGGTTTCATGCGCGTCAGTATATGTTGCGTAGCATCTGTATCGAAAAACGTCATAGCCTGTTCAACAGTCATGTCAAGCACCTGGCTAATATTCTTTCCTTGAAACAATACTTCCAACGCTTCATCCTTGTAGCGTTGACCATGACAGGCCTCACAACGCAGGTGCACATCGCTCATAAACTGCATACTCACAGTTATCTCGCCCTCTCCTTGACACTCTTCGCATCGCCCCCCTTCAACATTGAACGAGAAAAAACCACTTTTATAGCCACGTGCCTTGGCCAAAGGTTGCTGTGAATACAGAGTACGTATGTCGTCGAACACCTTCATATACGTAGCAGGATTACTACGCGTTGACCGTCCTATAGGGTTCTGATCAACCAATTCTATACCCGACAAGCGACGCACATCGCCGTCGACAGTGCGACACATACCCTCATAGTCGTTGTTGCCCTCAAATCGTCGTTGCAACACATCGCACAACACTCGTTTTATCAGCGACGTTTTACCCGAACCCGAAACACCCGTTACCACCGTCATAACACCCAATGGTATGTCGACGTCCACATGTTTCAAATTGTTGCAATATGCACCGTGAATCGATATGCGATCGCGCCACATACGTCGTCTTGTAGGCACATCAATAGACCGACGGCCAAGCAAATAGTCGGCTGTAAACGAGTTTTTTGCATCGGGCAATCTATCTGGACTGCCAGCAAACACCACTCTTCCACCTTCGCTACCAGCTGCTGGTCCTATGTCTATCAAATAGTCGGCGGCACGAATAATATCTTCGTCGTGTTCAACCACCACCACAGTGTTGCCAGCATCGCGCAAACGGCGCAACACATCAATAAGGCGTTCAGTGTCGCGACTGTGCAAACCTATCGATGGCTCATCCAAGATATACATCGACCCCACCAAAGGGCTACCCAACGACGAGGCCAAGTTGATGCGCTGGCTCTCACCTCCACTGAGCGAGTTGCTGGTGCGACTAAGAGTGAGATAGGACAACCCAACATCAATCAGATAGGCTGAGCGGTGGCTCAACTCGGCTCGTATACGTTCTGTAACGGCCAACTCGGCCTCACTGAGGGAGTTTGGCAATGCATCAACCCACTCGGCAAAGCGATTCACCGACATATCAACCACCTCTGTTATAGACTTGCCCGCCACATGCACATACTCGGCATCGGGGCGAAGACGATGTCCGTGACAGACAGGGCAAACCGTCTTTCCGCGATAGCGTGCCAGCATGACGCGGTACTGTATCTTATAGCTTTGAGATTCTACCCATTTGAAAAAGCCATCAATACCAGGAAACTGATTATCGCCACGCCACAAAAGGGCACGCTGTGCATCGGTCAGTTCAAAATAGGGTTTATGTATTGGGAAATTTATTGCTTCAGCATGCTTGATAAACTCACGTTTCCACTCGCGCATCTTGTCGCCATTCCAACACACCACAGCATCGTCGTATATTGATCGACTCTTGTTTGGCACCACCAAATCCTCGGCAATGCCCATCACGTTGCCATATCCCTGGCAAGTGGAGCAAGCACCGTAGGGATTGTTGAACGAGAAAAAATTCTCATTTGGTTTCTCAAAAGTGATGCCATCGGCTTCAAAACGGTTGGAGAAATCGATTGACGTGCCATCGTCAAGTCGCACACAGCATGAGCCTCGACCCTCAAAAAACGCCGACTGCACCGACTCGGCCAGTCGTGCCATTTGGGCATCATCGGCCGCATGTACCTCCACTCGGTCTATCACCAACTGCACATCGCCGCTTACTGCGGGTTGGTCAAGCAAAAAATCTTCAATTCTCCGCACACCATCGGCAGTCAATATACGCACATAGCCCTCTTGCCTCAACACATCGAGTTGCATGTGCAACGGACGTTCCTCGGTTCCCACCACCGGAGCCAACAGCAACACCCGCGTACCCTCGGGCAACGACAGCACATGGTCAACCACATCGGTAACCGTATGGCGCTTCACTTCGCGCCCACTTATGGGTGAAAAAGTGCGTCCAATACGGGCATAGAGCAACTTCAAATACTCGTATATCTCGGTTTGCGTGCCGACCGTCGAGCGAGGATTGGTGCTATTCACCTTTTGCTCTATAGCCACCGCAGGCGACAGACCGTGAATATAGTCGACATCTGGCTTCGACATGCGACCCAAAAACTGGCGTGCATACGAACTCATACTCTCCACATAGCGTCGTTGCCCTTCGGCATAAAGGGTATCGAAAGCCAACGACGACTTGCCCGACCCACTTAAGCCCGTTATCACAACCATACGGTTGCGCGGTATTTCGAGGTCGATATTCTTTAGATTATTCGACCGTGCCCCTTTTATCGTGATATACCCCGACCGTCCTTCGGTCGCATCCTGTTTATCTCTATCTTTCAGCATCTTACAGTATTAAGGCTCCGTCCTAAAGTGTCTTTCGTATGTTATAGTTTTTCCCATTACAATAGGTCATTTCCCTAACAATTGATAATCAGCACATTCTAAATATCATCTCCCTATCAAGTCCTGACCATCGCCTGATCAACTTCCTACCATCGCCTGCCACATTGGGAGATGATAGGTTGATGACAAGAACTTGACACAAACCAATCACATTTCATCACTCCCTATCGTAGTTATTTTCCACCAGCAAAAAACAATCTGCCTGGCAACACGCGACCTTTCTCCTCAAACAATAGTGAGGTGCCATTGTTGCCTTGGTTGAATGCAAGAAGGGGTGAAAAACGTATTTTTCGCTGCAAAATCTGCTTTGATACCTTTCCTTGCAACGTTACCTCGTAGAGGACAAGGGATGTCTTTTTGTCGTAGCTCGTCAATCTGGCCTCGGTTTGTTGGCCAAAAGCACTTGAGGTACGACGGTGTTCGTTTTTGACCAACAACAGTTTATCAGCATTTGCAAACATCAATCCTCCCATGTTCATGGCGTCGACATCGCGTTGCTCATAGGCAGCAATATTTGTTTGCCACAGCGTGTCGGCACGCCAGTCCACTGCCAATAGATGTATTCCCTTTAGGGTGTGTCGACCAATGTCGTTACCCTCATCATCCTCGTGGTTGGTTGTGGCCACACATGCCGTTTGCATCACTGCGCCATACGGGGTGGGTATCACATCTATCACCCTCACGTCGCGCACAACACGGTCTATGTTTTGGTGTTTACATTGTTGATTTTGTAGAGTATTGATGTCGTAATTAGTATACGGTATCAACGTCGTTGCCGTAATCTGCATAGTTTTTGCATCAAACGACATGGCCAAACGTCCACTGCTACAACGGCGAGCGTTTTTACACAGTGTATCAAGGTAAAGGCCAAGCACCAATGCTTGGTGGCCATCGAATCCGACCAACAGGGCCTGATTAACAGCCTTGTCGGCATGTTGCAAACGAGTGGTACGACTACCCAAACTGTCTATTACCGTGAAAAAGAAATTGGTGGAGAGTGCGTTAACCCTATGTGCAAAAGCCAAAATGCAACCATCGTTGCTCACCGCTATGCTGCCCACACTGCCCGTCTCCACATCGTGCGACCATAGCGGACGTAGATGCTCGTCGTAAAGAGTGGCTATGGCCGAATATTGTTTGCGACCTGCATACTGCACCACCGTAAGCACTGCCGTGCGCTGTCCCGATGCCGACTGCGCCACCCACACCTTGCATGTGTCATGGCGTCCATAATCGAGCGAGAAAAGGGCATCGACGAAGTGTGCATCATCAACATTTACCATTTCGTTGATTCTCACGTTGTGGTGCAAATACAGCGTCTGTCCGTGCACAGATTGGTCCATCAGCAGCATCTCGGCCACGCCATCGGTCATCGTTGCACCAAGCACACTCGTCCCACGCGCCTTTTGAAAGGGCAGTCGAAGTTTCTCATTCAGCGCAGAATCAACCACAACCAGAGCGTATTTGCCCTTGCCAACACGGGCTTGCTGTGGCGTGCCAGTATGCATCACCCAGCACTGATCGGAGCCACTATTGCCCACAAACAGTGCGTTGTGCATTGTCGAAGCCCAAAGGTGTCCGTTGGTCTTCCCCATTTGCAACTCATATTGCGCTCCAACCTGCTTTGATGCAGCACATAAAACAACAAAAAAAATCAAAAAGGTAAGCCTTTTCATACAAAGAAAGTTACTGAAGACTACTGCTTTGAACGTAAGACAATATAAGGAATCATCACCTCTTCCATCGAAATTCCACCGTGTTGAAAGGTAGAGTTGTAGTATTGCACATACTGGTTATAGTTGTTCGGATAGGCGAAGAAATCGTTTTCATGGCAGAAAATGTAGGGTGCCGACACATGTAGGCGTGGCAAAAACAGGCGCGAAGGGTCTTTCTCCTCAAACACATCCCGCGGATTGTAGTCGAGCCACCGCCCCTGCTTATAGCGCAAATTGGTGCTCACTTCGCGGTCGCCTTTCACGCGCACTGGATGTTCTATCTTCACCGAACCATGATCGGTGGTAATCACCACATTGACATCACGCTCGGAGAGCACTTTAAGGAGGTCGAAAAGCGGAGAATGCTCAAGCCAAGAAAGGGTGATTGTGCGATAGGCGCGCTCGTCCTCAGCCAACTCTCGCACTATGTCGCTCTCTGTCCTGGCATGCGAAAGCATGTCTATAAAGTTATACACCACCACATTAAGCCTGTTGTGCATCATGTCGGGCACACGGTCAACCAGTTTCTTCCCATACTGCGCATTGAGCACCTTGCTATAGGTGTAGCGAATATTGAAGCCGTTGCGACGAAGATTTTCTTCGAGCAGTTCACTCTCGTATTGGTTCTTCCACCCTTGTTCCCCCTCGTTGACCCAATATTGAGGATACTTTCGTTCTATCTCCGACGGCATCAGCCCAGCAAACATAGCGTTGCGAGCAAACTGAGTAGTGGTAGGTATTATGGCGAAATAAAGGTCGTCGTGCACCGTGCGCAGATGTTGCTCTATGGTAGGTTGCACATATTTCCACTGGTCGTAGCGGAAATTGTCTATAACTATCAGGAATGTGGGACGCTCCTCTTTGAGCAACGGAAACAGCCTTTCGCGCAGCAACACTGGCGAGAGAGTGGGTTTGTCGTCGCCACCACATAGCCAGTCGCGGTATTTACTCTCAAAATAGCGGCAGAAACGGCGATTGGCATCACGCCGTTGCGAGGCAAGTATTTCGTGCAAACTGCTGTCGTCGAGCGAAGCAAGTTCCATGTCCCAATAAACCAGTTTCCTATATAGTTCTACCCACTCACGCCATCCGTTAGCCTCGTCTACCTGCACAGCCAGTTCTCGAAACTGCTGCTGATAGTTCATCGAACTGCGTTCGTTTTGCAAACGGCGCAACTCGGTGTGTTTCTTAACGGTGAGAAGTATTTGGTTCGGATTGACAGGCTTAATCAGATAGTCGGATATTTTCCCTCCCAAAGCATCCTCCATCAGATTTTCTTCCTCGCTCTTGGTTATCATCACCACGGGCAATTGAGGCCACTGCTGCTTGATGCGTTGCAATGTGTCGAGACCTGTAAGGCCGGGCATTTGCTCATCAAGAAACACTATGTCGGGCTCATTCTCTTCAATGGCATCCAAAGCCTCACGCCCCGAATGTACTGGGGTTACTGCATATCCCTTGTCTTCAAGGAATAGTATGTGTGGTTTCAAGAGGTCAATTTCATCGTCGGCCCAAAGGATGTTTATCTGCATGGTGTGTTGGTTTTAGTTAATCAACGCTGCACAGGCACATTTATTGCCTCTACTTATTAAACATCGGGGTGCACCACCCAAAAGGTGTGCACCCCGACTCACATACATATTAACGGTTTTTTCGGCTGTTAACGCAATATCAGTTTGTTTACGCTTTGACGTTTAGCATCGGCAACGCGCACATAGTAGCATCCGCGTGGCAGGTCGGCAACACTGACTTCAACTCTGTCACCACCCTTCGCATTGACCATGCTCCTCACTTCACGGCCACTCATGTCGATAATGCTTATCTGTGCCGAGGGCTCAACATTTGCAATGGTAAGCCTACTTGTGGTCGGATTGGGATATAGCATGACGCCACCAATGTTTTCTGCATCGAAGATTGAATTGTTATTATTGTTAACCGAGTCGGTGGTGAAGACCAGACTATCGGCCCAGTTACTAAAATCGGACTCACTGCAAGCGGTGCGCACCCACACATAGTAGGTGGTGGCGGCAAGCAGGTTTTCAAACTCTATGGTGTCGGCAGGAATGATGAACGAGGTATCGGCACTGGCAATGTCGGCACTGCGTCCGATGCGATATTCAAACATAGTGTCGGCACTTTGATGATGCACTATGATGGTGGCAACATTAGTGTCAATTCCCATAACCGACAGGCTGTCGGGCATACTGCAATCAAGCGTTGTGAACGTTTCTGGGCCCATCCACTCGCTGCGATGAGTGCTATCGCACACCGTGCGGACAAACACGTTGTAGGTGTTGCCCGAGAGCAGATTTTCCAAATGATAGGTACTGTCGATGGCGATGATGCTATCCGAAGCCAGCACACTGTCGGCAATGGTGCATACCATTTCAAAAGCAACTTGAGTAGAGTCGCTGCCAATCACCCTAACATCTGCCTCATGACGGGTAATGTTGTTAATTGCCACTTGCGCTGGACGGTCGCATACGCCAAGCGTTGTGAACGTTGCTGGGCCCATCCACTCGCTGCGATGAGTGCTATCGCACACCGTGCGGACAAACACGTTGTAGGTGTTGCCCGAGAGCAGATTTCCCAAATGATAGGTACTGTCGATGGAGATGATGCTATCCGAAGCCAGCACACTGTCGGCAATGGTGCATACCATTTCAAAAGCAACTTGAGTAGAGTCGCTGCCAATCACCCTAACATCTGCCTCATGACGGGTAATGTTGTTAATAGCCACTTGCGCTGGACGATCGCATACGGGCACCTCACGCCATATCTTCACGTCATCGATCAGGCCATAAGCAGTACCCGTCTTGCCCTGGAAACGGAAAGCCACATAGAACGTGTCGGGCACCAAGGCGGTGTCAAGATTGATTTCGAAAGTGCGGCGTGGAGCAATGGTGTCTTCCACCGTACCCAGCACCACAAACGACGACTCGTTGGCCACACTGGTCATGATGCCATATTGCAGCGTGCCATTGTAGGCGCAATAGTAAGTGAATGTGCAGCGAGCCTCGCCATTGGGCATCGCAATGCGTGGCGTAGCCACCATGCTATTGGCGGTGGCATTGCCAGCCATCTCCAGACACTGGGCACCATTGCACAGGGCACTATTCTTGATGAATGGGCGACTGCTGCGAAGGGTTACGCGCGTCCAAGCTGCAGGCACATAGGGATTACCGTAAGGGTCGCCCTCAAAGTCGGTCTCATAGTGGTTGGTGATGTCGGCAAGTTTGGTGTAGACAATGTCAATGGGCGTCCAAGCGGTAGTGTCATTGCTGTAGACGCTGCGCATCCACAAGTAGTAGGGCGTACCCATTTGCAAGTTGTTGATGACATAGAACGTGTCTATAATGTTTTCAACGTAGGTTGCCACCACCTGATTCAATATGTTCTGCGAAGCGTAGGCCAACTCGTAGTGGTCTACCCCAGCGTGGCTGCGCCAACTGAGGGTCAGAGAATGGTCGGTGGTGTCGACCACCGATGCCGACATCAGATGGTGGGTCGGTGCAGCATTGATTGCCACATTGTCGAGATAGAACATGCACGATGCCGTTCCGCTGTTGGTGCACTTGAATGCCACATACACCGTGTCGCCAGCGTGAGTGGCGTCGTAGTAGAACACGCCCTCGGTGCGTCCCAACAAAGTGTTGACCGTGGTGTTGTAGAGGGGCAAGAATGTGTTTTCAGCGGCAACGTTGGTCATTATGCCAGCTTGCAGTGTGCCTTCGGGGTTGCCCAGCACGCAGCACCAACGTACTTCCAAACCCTCGGCAGGCACCACAAAGGCAGGTGTGGCAGCAAGGGTGTACTGGGTGCTGTTTTGCAGCATCGACACCAACTCTTGGCTACCGCTGCACGCCATGTTCGACTGCGAACGAACGGTAGGATAAGAGCCCTGAATATGAACATTTGTCCACCCTTCGGCCCTACTCATAGCAGTGGTGGGCAAAGTGTCGAACGTTTCGTAATAGGGCAACGGATAAACAGTGCGTTGAGCAAAGACTGCTGTTTGAACCGAAAAAATCAAGGCAAAAGCAGTCAAAAAAGTAGTGTAATGTCTTTTCATTTAGTTTGTTTCGTTTATTTTTTTGACTTATTTTCAGTGTGCAAAGATACGATTGGCAGAGCAGCACTGCCAATCACCATTATTGGGTAAATTTCAGCATAGCAACATGCCTCTATCCCTTATATAGTATAGGAACAGCCCACACAACGTTGCAACCCAATAGCCAGCCATCAACTAAACATCAAGTAGGGCTGTTCTTCAGTTGTTCTTCAGTCAATGACTGAAGAACAACTGAAGAACGGCCGAAATTGATACCTACTTGAGCCCTTTATGACCTATCGCTATGCAATAAATCACCCCCTCTCGACGTTAGTTTGATATGAATATTTTGCTACAATCTTGGGAATTGCCCCCATTCAACCAAATAAGCGAGGCCGACTATGAGCCCGCCATAGAGCAAGCCATAGCCCTGGCCGACAACCGCATACAAGCCATCGTAGACAATCCAGAGTCCCCCACCTTTGCCAACACCATCGAACCACTTGAGGTGGCCGACGCCGAATTGAACCGCATCACTGCCCTGCTGTTCAACCTCGACGAGTGTTGCACCACCGACAAGTTGCAGGATGTGGTGATGCGTGTGCAACCCGAACTGACGCGATTCAACACCCGAGTGGCCACCAACCGCAAGCTTTTCAATCGTGTAAAACAGGTTCACGACAGTTGGCCTACCGATGCCGACCCCGAACAAACCACCCTTGTGGAGCAAACCTATCGCAACTTTGAGCGCCACGGTGTCGGGCTCGAAGGCGAGGCTCGCAAACGCTTTGCCAGCAACGCCGAGGAGTTGGCTCAACTGACGGTGGCTTTTGGGCAAAACGCTCTTGCCGACCTTAACGAATGGACGCTCCACCTCACCGATGTTGCCGACCTCGATGGGTTGCCCCAATCGGCCATCGATGCTGCCCATGACGAGGCTCAAGCCCGTCAGTTGGATGGCTGGGTATTCACACTCGATGCCCCCAGCTACGGCCCGTTCATCACCTACAGCAGGCATCGCCACCTGCGCGAACGCATCTATCGTGCCCACGCTGGCATCGGTAACCACGGTGGAGCACACGACAACAACGCCACCATAAACCGCATAGTAGCCCTGCGCACCGAGCAAGCCCACCTCTTGGGGTACGACACCTATTGCGACTACGTGTTGTGCGACCGCATGGTGCAAAGCCTGCCTCGCCTGCAACAGTTTCTCGACGACCTGCGCCAGGCCGTGTTGCCTGCCGCCAAAGCCGACCTTGAGGCCGTGAAAAGCCAAAGCAGTCAGGACGATATTCGGCCGTGGGACTTCTCGTTCTATGCCGAGCAATTAAAACAAAAACGTTTCAACATCGACAGCGAAGCCCTGCGCCCCTACTTCTCGCTCGACAATGTGCGCCAGGGTATATTCTCGCTCTACGGCCGTCTCTATGGCATCACGTTCACACCCGACCCCACGGTGCCAGTCTACCACCCCGACGTGCAAGTGTTTCGCGTAAGCGATGGGGCCCGTCACATGGGGCTTCTCTACCTCGACATGCACCCTCGCGCCTCGAAACGTAGCGGCGCATGGATGACCGAATTTCGCGGTCAACACGCCGAGGTGAGGCCACAGATACAGGTGGTATGCAACTTTTCAAAACCTGTCAATGGCCAACCAGCCTTGTTGCGCTTTGACGAGGTTGAAACATTTATGCACGAGATGGGGCACGCCATGCACGGGCTGTTGAGCGATGTGCGTTACGAAAGCCTGTCGGGGACTAACGTGAAACGCGATTTTGTTGAAATGCCTTCGCAGGTGATGGAGAACTGGTGCTACGAAGAAGAGTTTCTATCCACCTTTGCGCGCCACTATAAAACGGGCGAACCCCTGCCACAACACCTCGTCGACAGCCTGCGCCAGTCGCGCAACCACATGGCAGGATGGCTCTGCCTGCGACAGTTGAACCTGGCGCAGACCGACGTTGCCTTCCACACCCTCACCGCCCCTACCCCACTAACTGCCGAACAAATAGAACACACCGCCATGACCCACCTCATCACCCCCGAACAGGGCTGCTGCACGGCCACAAATTTTGGCCACATTTTTGGTGGGGGCTACGCATCGGGCTATTACGGTTACAAATGGGCAGAGGTGCTCGATGCCGACATTTTCAGTCGGTTCAAGGCCGACGGCATCTTCAATGCCACCACTGCTCGACAATTCAGAGACAAGATATTATCACGTGGCGGCACTCGCCACCCCGCACTGCTGTTCCGCGACTTTATGGGTCACGACCCCGACAATACGGCCCTGCTGCGCCGTATGCAACTAACCAATAACTGAACACCATGACACAACAAATGGAAGAAACCGTGTTGAGGGTCTACGCTCAAACACCTGGCGAAGCCCTTAATCACAAGCAAATAGCCGCTCGATTGGGCGTGCAGGCAAAGAAAACACGGCAACAAATCATAGCAGCCATTGCCCACCTCGCCGAAACTGGGGCACTGCTGCCCGACAGCCACACTGGAAAATATCGCATAAATCCATCGCACCTTTCGGCCGACATCGCACCTCAGCATTTCGTAACAGGCATCATTGACCTCCGTCAGCCAGGCAAAGCCACCGTCGCCCCACTGTCTTCGGCCGACACTCCAGAGCCCAACCCCATTGACATAAAGCCCGAGCGCACCGCCAACGCCTTAAATGGCGACACGGTGAAGGTGCTGTTGCTGGCCAAACGCAAGTCGCAGCCACGCGAAGGACAAGTGGTAGAGGTGGTAAAACGTGCCCGCACACGCTTTGTTGGCACGCTGCAACGTCAAGGGAGGCACGCAATCGTGGTGTGCGACAACCGCCAAAGCCACGTCGACTTTACACTCAATTCACGGCAATCAACGGGAATAAAAAGTGGCGATAAGGTGGTGATAGAACTCGACCACTGGGACGACACCGAGCCCATGCCCACAGCCAACTTGGTGCAACACCTGGGTAAGCCAGGCGAAAACGACGTTGAGATGCAGTCGATTTTGGCCGAATACGACTTTCCGCTCTGTTTTCCGCCCGAAGTCGAAGCCGAAGCCGCACACATTTCTGCCCCCACTGCATCCGATATGCGCCATCGAAAAGACTTTCGCCACACAACGACTTTCACCATCGACCCCGCCGATGCAAAAGACTTCGACGATGCACTATCGCTGCAAACACTGCCCGATGGGCAGTTTGAAGTGGGGGTTCACATAGCCGACGTGTCGCACTACGTGGTTACAGGTTCGGCCATCGACCGCGAAGCCTATGCCCGTGGCACAAGCATCTACCTTGTCGACCGCACCATTCCCATGCTACCAGAACGTCTGTGCAACGACATTTGCTCGTTGCGCCCAAATGAAGACAAGTTGTGTTTTAGCGTGGTGATGCGTCTTGACGCGCAAGCCAAAGTGGGTAAGGTGTGGATTGGCAAAGGTGTTATCCGCTCGGATGCCCGATTGAGCTACGAACAAGCCCAACAGGTGATAGAAACGCAACATGCCGAAACCGAGGTCGACCGCGCTATACTGACCCTGCACAGTCTGGCCTCGCAACTGCGTTCAAAACGCTATGCCTCGGGAGCTATCAACTTCGAGTCGCAAGAAGTGAAGTTCATACTTGACGAAAATGCCAAACCAGTAGACGTCTACATCAAAGAATCGAAAGAAGCAAATTGGCTGATTGAAGAGTTTATGCTGCTTGCCAACCGCAAGGTGGCCGAGAAAATAGGTCGCACACGAAGCCCCAAACAGCCTCCGACATTCGTATATCGTGTGCACGACGAACCGAATCCAGAGAAGCTGAACACCTTTGTGCAGTTTCTATCCAAACTGGGTTATACGATGAAAACATCGTCAAGGAAAGCCCTTGCCGACTCCTACAACCACCTCTTCTCAAGCATTGCAGGCAAAAACGAAGAGGCCATGATTGACACGATAGCCATACGCACCATGAGTAAAGCCTACTATAGCACTCAAAACATTGGTCATTATGGCCTCGCATTCCCTTTCTACACGCACTTCACATCGCCCATTCGTCGCTACCCCGACCTTATGGTGCACCGACTATTGCAGCACTATCTTGATGGAGGGGCCTCGGTCGATTCAAACCTGTATGAGGACTACTGTCGCCATTGTTCGGCCATGGAAAAACGCGCTGCCGATGCAGAACGCACCAGCGTGAAATACAAGCAGGCAGAATACTTGAGCGAACGCATTGGTCAAGAGTTTGATGCTGTGATTTCGGGAGTAACCAAATGGGGCTTTTACGCAGAGATTGAAGGGAGCAAATGCGAAGGTATGGTACCCGTTGGACGGCTCACCGACGACTACTACATGCTTGACGAAGACAACTACCAGATAATTGGCCGACGCCATGGGCGGTGCTACAAGATGGGACAAACGGTAAAAGTGGTGGTAAGACGCGTAGATATGCAACAACGTCTGATAGATTTCGACCTTGTTGACACAGACAAAAAACCTACCTCTAAAGAGTCTGCACGCCGTAAGCGCCGCCGTTAGGCGGGCTATTCAACGGTCATTCTATTTCTATTTGTAGCCATTAGGACGAAAGGGCATTGACAATCTCAATGGCTTGACCAATAGAGGAAACGTCGTTGACAGAGAGAACCAACTTATCTGGGGTTTCTTTCAGCAGTGCACGATTCGAATTGCGTTGTATGAACTGAATCATTTTACCGAAGTTTTCAGAGCGGTAGAAGGGGCTGTCGGGATTGGCAACGAGGTGGCAAATCATGCGGTTTTGCTTTAGAACAAGTTTCTCAATACCGAAATCCTTTGCTTTTTGACGCAGCGTGATTGTCTTTATTAGTTCGGAGGTAGCCTGTGGAACAGGGCCAAAACGGTCGGCAAGGCGGTCGGAGTAGGCTTGCAGCTCCTCCTCTGTTGTAAGGTCGTTTAGTTCGCGATAGAGCAAAAGGCGCTCGCTGACCGAGGATATATAGTCGTCGGGGAGCAGGGCTTCAAGGTCAGTCTCAATGGTGCATTCCTTGACAAAGGGTTGGTCGGCTGTGTTTTGGTCGGCAAAGAGATCCTTAAAGTCGGTAGATTTCAGTTCGTCAATAGCCTCATTGAGTATCTTTTGATACATGTCGTAGCCTATCTCACTGATAAATCCCGACTGCTCGGCCCCGAGAATGTTGCCAGCACCACGGATGTCGAGGTCGCGCATGGCTATGTTAAATCCGTTGCCTATGGCAGAAAACTCCTCAATAGCTTTAAGGCGTTTCTGGGCTTCGGGAGTAAGGGTTAGATAGGATGGTATGAGGAGGTAGCAATAAGCTTTCTTGTTGCTACGTCCCACACGCCCTCGCATTTGGTGCAAATCGCTCAAACCAAACTGATGGGCATTGTTGATAATCATGGTGTTGGCGTTGGGAATATCAAGGCCATTTTCCACTATCGATGTCGCCACCAGGACATCTATATCGCCTTCGAGGAAACGAAGCAGGGTTTCTTCGGCTTGTTTACCCTCCATTTTTCCGTGGGCAATTGCCACACGCGCATCGGGGACAAGGCGTTGCACAAGGCCTGCCATCTCGGGAAGGTTCTCGACACGGTTACTAATGAAGAATGTTTGTCCGCCCCTACTCAATTCCTCCATAATGGCATCGCGAATCAACGCTTCATCAAAATCGGCCAACACGGTGTCTATAGGCTGGCGGTTGGGCGGAGGGGTTTGAATGATACTAAGGTCGCGCGCCCCCATGAGCGAGAATTGCAATGTGCGAGGAATGGGGGTGGCGGTGAGGGTAAGACAGTCGACACCATACTTCAGTTGCTTGAGTTTTTCTTTGACGCTTACGCCAAATTTCTGTTCCTCGTCGATGATAAGCAGCCCAAGATCCTTGAAAGCGAGGTTTTTGTTAGTTATGGCGTGAGTGCCTATCAGAATGTCTATCTTGCCTGCCGCGACGTCGGCATAGATTTGACGTTTTTCTTTTTCGGTGCGAAAGCGGTTCAGATAGTCGACACGTACTGGCATGCCTCGCAAACGCTCGGTAAATGTGTTGTAATGTTGAAAAGCCAAGATGGTGTTTGGCACAAGCACAGCCACTTGCTTAGAGTCGCAACAGGCCTTGAAAGCAGCGCGGATGGCAATCTCTGTTTTGCCAAAACCAACATCGCCACACACCAGACGGTCCATCGGCGAAGACTCTTCCATGTCGTGTTTTACGGCTATGGAGGCCTTTTGCTGGTCGGGAGTGTCCTCGTAGATAAATGAAGCCTCCATCTGTTCCTGTAGCGAATTATCGGCACTGAAAGCGAAACCATGCGACGCTTTACGCTTGGCATACAGTGCAATAAGTTCTTTGGCAATGTCTTTTACCTGCCGTTTGGTGCGTTGTTTAAGGGCTTGCCACGTGTTTGAGCCCAACTTGTCGGGCTGCGGAGCCTCGCCTTCGCGCCCCACATAGCGACTTATCTTGTGCAGACCATGTATGCTGAGGTAGAGCACATCGCCACCACGGTATATCAATCTTATCAGTTCCTGACTCTTACCATTATTGGTAACCTTTTCCAGACCACTGAAACGCCCCACCCCGTAGTCAATGTGGGTAACGTAATCGCCAGGCTTCAGTTCGAACAACTCTTTCAAAGTCATAGCCTCACGATTGGCCATGAGGTCTTTTGTGTGGTAACGATGGAAACGCTCGAATATCTCGTGGTCGGTATAGAGCAAAAGACGCTGTGTGTGGTCAATAAAGCCATGCGATAGTTGCATCGGAACAACCTCAACAGGCAACGGGGTGCCTGCCGACTTGTGTTCGTCGAAAATTTTGGTCAATCGGCGGTGTTGTTGCTCGTTGCTCACGGTAACAAACAGGCGATAGCCTTTCTCTGCATATTGCATAAGGCTATCGTTCAGAAGGTCGAATTGCTTATTGAATGTGGGTTGAGGTTCGCTGTCGCAACTCACATCGATAGCTTGTGAGAAATAGCGACTGTTGCCATATTCCACAATCCGTTTTTTTAGCACACCTTGCATAAACTCCCGTCCCGACGAATGCAACACTTCGGGCTTTGGCAAAGTGCCCGCAACGGGGTGAAGCGTATCGGCCAAACGTTCGTCGTAAGCCCTACATGTTTGCTCAAACAACTGTTCCAAACGGTCAATGGTCAACATCAAGCCCTGAACCCACACCACATCGGTGTCGGCAAAATAGTCGACCAGCGACACCCTTTGCTGTACGGTAGGCTCGCCAGCAGATGCACTATCAAAACTTGGCACGATACCGACATGCTGCAACTGATTGACCGACAATTGTGTACCAGCATCAAATGTGCGCAACGAGGCAATAACATCAATATCAAACTCGATGCGGAATGGGAAATCAGACGTGAATGAGAAGACATCGACAATGCCACCACGCAGGGCATATTGCCCCGGTTCGACCACAAAATCCTCTCGTTCGAACACCATTTGCTGCAGTCGCTCAACAAGTTGTTCCATGTCGCATCGGTCGCCCACCGACAGCTGTACACTGTTACTACGCAGCGTGGTGCGGTCCACCACCTTTTCGCTCAACGCATCGGCATACGACACCACCACCAGTGGCCGCCCATCGGAAAGGGCTTCGACCACCTCCGACCGCATCAAAACATTGGCATTGTCGGTGAGCGAAGCGTCGTGCTGATAGGCACGACGGTAACTGGTTGGAAACAGCATCACCTGTGGTGCACGACCATCGGCATCGGAAAGCAAAGCTTCAATGTCGTTGGCCAAATAGTGAGCCTCGTCTTTGTCTGGAGCCACCAGCAACTGCGAGCGTCGGGGGTTAAGCATAGCCTGTGCTGCCACCTGAAGGGCTGGCAACGAACCTGTGAGTCCCAAGGCATGAACACGAGCTTGCGACTGCGCAAGCAACTTGTCTATCTGCGTTGCCAGCACGCCGCGCACATAAAGATCGGTAAGTGTCATGAGCAAATAGTAGCCATAAAATCGATTGGCAAAAATACAAAAAAGCAACAAACACACGCCCATTAGGGGTGGATAACCGCTATCATCGCCCTATCAAGTCCTGCCCAACTCCCTATCATCGCCCTATCAAGTCCTGCCAAAGCAGGAGTTGATCAGGACTTAATAGGGACAAATTAAGTTTTTTTAACACATTTAACAATTCTTTCGTGCAATAATAGATAGCACATAACGTTAAACACTTGCAATAAAAATGCGTTCAAAGGACAAGAAAAGAAACAAAAAAACATAAAACTATGAAAAAGACATTATTGGCATTGAGCCTGATAACGATGACGCTGGGCTTTGTATCGTGCAATCAAAAAGAACTTGACGCAGCCAACAACACCATCGATTCGTTGAAAAGCGTGGTAACGGCCAAAGACGCAGAAATGAACGACCTGTTTGCCACATTGACCGAGATCGAAGACAACCTAACAACAGTGTCTTCGAAATATTCGTCGGTACAAGAAATGCGTCGCAACAATCCAGAGAGCAACTACGACCGCAAAAACGAGATAGCCGAACAGATTAACTCGATTGAGAGCATCATGAACTCGAACAAGGAGAAAATTGCTCAGTTGAATGGTCGTATAAACAGTTTGAGTAAGAAGAATAAGGAATTGCAAGCCTACGTTGCACGTCTTGAAGAGCGTAGCAACGCTCAAGAAACGCAAATAGCTGAACTGCTCACCGAATTAGAGAACAACAAGGTAGTTATCAAGGGGCTGAACAAAAATGTGAGCGACCTCACCGCTTCCAACCAAGAAAAAGACCACTTTATTGCCCAACAAATGGCCGATGTAAACCGCGCCTATTTTGTAGTGGGAAGCTACAGCGAATTGAAAGAAGCTGGCATCGTAAACAAAACTGGTGGTTTCATCGGTATCGGCCGTAAGCAAGGCACAGTCAACGATATGACCACCGAACGTTTCACCGAGATTGACCGTACCAAGGTGAGCACCATCACCATTAACAAAAAGAAACCGCAACTGATTACCCAACACCCAGAAAACAGCTACGAGTTGGTTGCCGACACCGAGGACAGCGGAATTACCGCCTACCTCCACATCACCAATCCTGCTCAATTCTGGAAATATACCGACTATTTGGTAATCTCAACCAAGTAAAGGGAATTGGATACATAAATAGAGGGAGGCCACTCGCCAAAGGCAAGTGGCCTCCCTCTATTTTGTCTATATCTTTCACGCTATCGGGCGCCGTCAAGTAAGTCTTGCATGCGCTTAACGGCGTCGCGCTGCTTAGCAGCCTCAATGAAGTCAAGGTCTTTGGCGGCCTGCTGCATCTTGCGTTGCGCCGTCTTTATCTCTTTCTTCAGCTGCTCTTTGGTCAATGATAGCAGACGTTTGTCGGCCTCATACACAGCCTCTTTTTCAGCTGCCTTGGGTATGGGTTCGTTGGCTGTGTCATACGTCTTACTACGTGCCACCTCGTTGCCCGATACCTCCGCGGCTACTTCTATCACACCTGTAGTACCGAGAATGGCCTCAGTGCTCTTAACAATCTGTTTCGGAACAATGCCATGTTCCAAATTATACCTTATTTGTTTCTCTCGGTGGCGATTAGTTATATCTATAGCACGTTGCATTGAACCCGTCACCGTATCGCCATAAAGTATGGCCTTGCTGTGCACGTTGCGAGCCGCACGTCCAATGGTTTGTATCAACGACCGGTCGCTACGCAAAAAACCCTCCTTATCGGCATCCAATATAGCTACCAGACTCACCTCTGGCAAGTCAAGTCCCTCCCTCAAAAGATTCACTCCAACAAGCACATCAAACACCCCCATACGCAGGTCGCGCATGATTTCCACCCTTTCAAGAGTGTCTACATCCGAGTGTATATACTTACTTTTTATGCCCAAATTGATTAGGTAGGAAGTCAGCTCTTCGGCCATGCGCTTGGTCAGAGTGGTAACAAGCACACGCTCACCTCGGTCTACGGTATTCTCTATCTCATTCAGCAAATCGTCAACCTGATTAACCGCTGGGCGCACCTCAACAACAGGGTCTAATAAACCGGTGGGACGAATAACCTGTTCAACCACCACTCCTTCGGCCTCGGATAGTTCATAATCTGCTGGGGTGGCACTGATGTATATTGTTTGCCCCGTCAAAGCGTAGAACTCGTCGTATTTCAACGGCCTATTATCCAAGGCTGAAGGTAGTCTAAAGCCATAATCAACAAGCGATGTCTTGCGACTACGATCGCCACCATACATAGCTCCAATCTGTGGAACCGTTACATGGCTTTCATCAATAACCAACAAAAAATCGTCGGGGAAATAATCAATCAAGCAGAAAGGGCGAGTGCCTGGGTCGCGTCCATCAAAGTAGCGTGAATAGTTTTCAATGCCGCTACAATAGCCAAGTTCTTGTATCATCTCCACGTCATAGTTCACACGCTCTTCCAATCGTTTGGCCTCAACTGGTTTATCTATGGAGAAAAGATAATCTCGCCGTTCATACATGTCATCCTGTATTTGGCGAATCACCTGCGGAAGATTGTCTTTGGAAGTAAGAAAATTGCTCGCAGGATAAATTGTTACCGCATCAAAGCGCAACAATGTCTTGCCTGTAACCGGGTCAAAACTCTCCAAAAACTCTATTTCATCGTCCCAAAAACCAACCCTGTAGCAAAAATCGGCAAAAGAAGGGAACACATCTACCGTTTCGCCCTTAACACGAAACTTACCGTATGTAAACTCAATCTCATTTCTTACATATTGGCCATTAAGCAGTTGCAACAGTAGGTCGTCGCGTTTCACACGTTGTCCCACATGCAGAGTTATTGTGCCTTTTTTGAACTCGTCTGGATTACCTATGCCATAAATACAACTCACCGAGCTTACAACCACGACATCTCTTCTTCCGCTGAGCAATGCCGACGATGCTCTCAACCGCAACTTATCCAGTTCATCATTGATAGCCAGGTCTTTCTCAATATAGGTATTGGTGGAAGGAATATAGGCCTCGGGTTGATAATAGTCGTAGTAACTCACGAAATACTCTACTGCATTGTCGGGGAAGAACTGCTTAAACTCACCATATAGTTGGGCAGCAAGCGTTTTATTGTGGCTCAAAACAAGCGTAGGTTTCTCTACTTGGGCAATAACATTTGCAATGGTAAACGTCTTACCCGAGCCTGTTACTCCCTGCAAAACTTGGGCTCTCTGCCCTTTATTTATGCCATCAACCAGTTGCCGAATTGCATCTGGTTGGTCGCCCATTGGCTTAAAATCCGAGTGTAGTTGGAATGTTGATGGCATATTCTTCACTTGCACCCCGTAGTTTTTTCGAGCAACATCTGTTGGCTGTGCTGAATCATTCCCAAAGCATAACGCCTCATCGCCAAAGCTTTATCGGGCAAACTATCTATCACATTCCTTGTGCTTCGGTTTTTATAGTCGAACAGGCTCTCTTTTTCCTGCTTGCAATTATAGATATAGAGCCACTCATCGTCCACCACGCCCACTTTATCATCGGCACTAAAATAGGCATATGGCCTTTTCACGCGCAGCATATCTACGCCCAACGTGTTGTTCTTCCACTCCACTGGCAGCATCGAAATAAGTGTTGGAGCAGCATCTATCTGACATCCAGGCTGACTTACAACACATGGTCTTATATCTCTTGGCGAATAGTACAGCAATGGAATATGATTGTAGGGCAACGATATTTCATACAATGGTCGTCCCGAAGCCCCATGATCGGCCACAAAGACAAACACCGTGTTTGTAAACCATGCCTGCTTTGCTGCCTCATTCATAAATCTACCTATCGCCCAATCGGCATACTCCACCATTTTTTTTCCAATCTCGTCATGCCTTGGCTTCAAGTCAATGCCGTCGGGAAACACATACGGACTGTGATCACTACAGGTCATAATGCAGGTAAAGAATGGTCCATCTTCGGCAATAGCGTTGCAATAGGCAAGGGCATGATCGAACATCACATGGTCGGGCACTCCCCATGTTCCAACCACTTCCGATTGGGGGTACGAATGCTGTCCGAATATGTGTTGAAAACCGTTATTGAAGAGGAACCCACGCATATTGTCAAAATCCTCATCATGGGTCATAAAATAGGCCGTTTGATAGCCATTCTCTTCCAGCACTTGTGGCAGACCGCACATCTTTGGCATAGTAGCGTGCTTCATAGTGTGCCGAGCTAATATGGCTGGGTGGGAATAAAGGGTGGAATAAATGCCGTTGTATGTGTGAATACCGGCCGAGTATATTTGGCTGAATAGCAATCCCCCACGCATCAAACTATCAAGATTCGGCGTCAAACTATTTGCAGCATCTTCGCCAAGAGAGGTCTTCTCAACCGTCATACTTTCCATGATAACCAACACGACATTAGTGCCTTGTGACAAACTCACAACGGGTAATCCCAGGGTGTCGGTGGCTGCATTACGCATCTCGTCGACCACCTGCAAGGCTTCGTCGGCCGACATAAAAGCCACCTCGCGGTTGACCTCTTTGGTCAGTTCCTCTGCACTTTTCAGAAAAGTGAATACAGGATTCAAACCAATCTGATTCAAGAAAGCATTGCCACAAAACGAAGCCGTTCCCACACGTATCGGACTTTTCTTCGAAAGCCTCCCCCTCATACCAACAAACATGGCAAACACAAGCACCACCGCCAAAGGGACGCTCCATTTCAGTGGGATATATTGGTCAATATTATCCAATAAAAGTTTGCGCAACAACCACTTCATCAGCAGCCACCACGACACGGCCACAACCACAAACACAAGGAAGAACACCACATACGAGGGCTCGCTGACAATCATATCCAACACCACCTTGGGCGAATCTGCCCACGACAAAGCCACTACATCAAGCCGCGAGAAGAAGTAGCAGAAGTACGGAATATCGGCTGCACAAGCAAAAAAACATACGGTAAACACCACCATGTCAAAATAGTGGACCACCTTGTAGTATACTTTGCTCTTTATCCTTGCAAACTCGCCAACCAACAAGGCCAGGGCAGGCAATGCCAAGGCATAGCAACACACCACCGTGTCAAACCGCCACCCCATGACGAGTGCACGCCAATACAGACCGTCCATATTCAGTCCACCCTCTGTCTGCGCCCCATAAACCACAGTTTCCACAACCCTAAAAAGGGTAAAGTAGACTATGGCGGCCACATAGGTTGCCAGCAAATAGTTTAACCGAGCATATTTTTTCATAACGGCTGCAAAGGTACGTTTTTTTGACGCACAACCGATGTTTGTATCCCATACGTAAGCATTTGGAAGCATCTGAAAGCTTTTTATTGCTAAATTTGCACTTTGCGGCGGCATACCGAGCCCCATTCAAGGCAGCACATTCCGCGCTATACCATCACCCCATGATTACCCTGCAAACCGATCTCACCCCCGAGCAATATTTCACCCCCGAACTCATGCGCCACGCCGTGGCAAAAAAGGCTGGCATTGCCCCCACCGACATTGCCGACATCACTGTGCTCCGCGCTGCCATCGACTGCCGTGGCCGCAAGGTGTGCTATCACACCTCCCTTTCAGTGCGTTTCAACGGCGAGCCTCCCCTTCCACACCCCGAGCCCTATGCCACCTACACCGACTGCCATCATGCGCCGTCGGTGGTGATTGTCGGAGCCGGACCGTCAGGTCTTTTTGCTGCACTGCGCGCCCTTGAGGTGGGGTTGCGTCCCATAATTGTAGAACGAGGCAAAGCCGTCGAGCAACGGCGACTCGACATTGCTCAAATAGCCCGCCGACACCAAGTCGATGCAACCAGCAACTGGTGCTTTGGCGAAGGCGGAGCTGGCACATTTAGCGATGGCAAACTCTATACCCGTTCAACCAAGCGTGGCAACGTATCGGACGTGATCGAGAAGTTTATCGAACACGGGGGCGACCCTTCACTTCGCATCGATGCCCATGCCCATATTGGCACCGATCGTCTGCCTGCCATCATTGCCAACATGCGCCGCACCATAGAGGCTCACGGGGGCGAGTACCACTTCTCGCACACAGTTACCTCCCTCATAATAAAGAACGGCGAGGTGCGAGGTGTTAAAACCCAAGAAGGAGCCTCTTTCGAAGGGGTTGGGGTGGTGCTGGCCACAGGACATTCCGCGCGCAACATCTACCATCTTTTCCATCAATCGGGCTGGCTCGTCGAACCCAAAGCCTTCGCCTTGGGTGTACGCGTAGAGCATCCGCAACAGCTGATAGACAACATCCAGTATCACGGTTCTACCCATTCGCCACTGCTGCCCCCAGCCACCTACAGTCTGACAGCCCATGTCGCCGACCGCGCTGTGTTCTCGTTCTGCATGTGTCCTGGCGGAGTGATTGTACCAGCCGCCACAGCCCCTGGGCAACAGGTGGTGAACGGCATGAGCAACGCCGCACGCAACTCGGGCTATGCCAACAGTGGCATTGCCGTAGAGGTGCGTCCATCCGACGTGCGCGACAACTCACCACTGGCCTTGATGCACTTTCAAGAGGCCGTCGAGCAACGTTTTTATCAGGCTGCCAACCTTTCTGTCGACGCACCAACACAACGCCTCGTCGACTTTCTTTCGCAGCGCGAATCGGCAACGCTTCCTCGCACCAACTATGTGGGGCACACCATCGCCGCACCTCTGCACAACCTACTACCCTCCTTTGTGGCCGATGCTTTGCGACAGGCTTTTCCTTTGTTCGATAAGAAGATGCATGGATTTGTAACCAATCAAGCCACACTGCTTGGTGTTGAGAGCCGCACGTCGTCGCCGGTGCGCATTCCGCGCAACCCCATCACGCTTCAACACCCCCAACTGCCACGCCTATACCCCTGTGGCGAAGGGGCTGGCTATGCCGGTGGCATCGTGTCGTCGGCCATCGATGGCATGCGCTGCATCGACGCTTTGGTCAGCCTTCAAAGGTAAATGCCACCAATATGGTGCGCGAATGCAAGGCCTCCATGCCACGAATGTAAATATCATCGTCGGGCACTTTCAAATCCACCAGCCCCAGCGACAGTTTCAACTCTATGGCAAACTTCACATAGTGCAAGAAGAAGTCGGCACCAACGCCGACAGTGGCACGCACGTCGCTCGACTGCAAGCGCACAATACTCTCGTTGGTGCGGTTTTTATTGTCGCGCAACGAGGCAAAATCGAAAGCATAAGCGCCGCCAGCGGTAAGATAGGGACGAAAATTTCCATAGCGCATAGCCCTAAACTTCAACTCTATAGGCACCTCGCCATAGACCGACTCGACGTTGCGTGAAAGCTCCGACAGACGATGGTTTTCAAGGTAATCGGCCTGCCACGAATAGTCCAATCGGCGTGTAATGAGGGTTACGCCCGGAATCATGCGCAGGTTGAACCATCGCCCCAGGCGCAAGTCGCCCACCACGGCAATGTGAAAACCGGGGGCAAAAAACGACGACACACCCTGCAACGTGTCGGTCAAGGGGGTATCGCGGTCAAAATCGAGGTCGAACTTCGACTGCGTCAGTCCCACCTGTATGCCATAATGCAACAAGCGACTATCGAACTGCCCGAGGTTGACAATCTGCGCCCTGCTGCCAACTCCTGTCAGCAACAGCAACACCATCAACCCAAGCCATCGTTTCATCAACCCATTGACATTTCACCACGTAGGGGTGTTTCCAACAAATGCCTCACCACTTCGGGCTCGCCGTGGTGAGTGCCGAGCACATACATCATCTTGGTAACGGCAGCCTCAATGGTCATGTCGCCACCGCCCACCACGCCAATGCGGTCGAGGTCGCAGCTGGCAGCATACTGGCGCATCTTCACAGCTCCTGCCTTACACTGCGTAACGCTCATCACCGTAACGCCACGTTCAATGGCATGTTCCAACGCCTCGATAAACCACGCATCGGTGGGGGCGTTGCCCGAGCCGTAGGTCTCCATCACCACACCCTGCAGTCCGGGCGTTTCGAGCAGCGCATTGACCACCTCTGGCCCGATGCCGGGGAACAACTTCAGCACCGCCACGCGCCGTTCAAACTGTTTGTTAACCTGCAACGGCTGACGGTCGGTGGGCAAAAATAGATGCTCTTTGAAACTAAACTCTATGCCCACACGCGCCAACGAGGGGTAGTTGAACGTCTGGAAGGCATCAAAATTCTCGGCACTAATCTTGGTGCTGCGGTTACCACGGTAAAGATGGCTCATAAAGAAAATGCACACCTCGGGCACAAGTGCCAAACGAGTCGACGCAATCTCAAGCGCACAAATGATATTTTCGCGGCCATCGCTGCGCAGCATGCCCAGTGGCAACTGGCTACCAGTGAGCACCACGGGCTTGTTCAGGTGAGCAAACATAAAACTCAAAGCCGAGGCTGTATAGGCCATCGTGTCGGTGCCATGCAGCACCACAAAGCCATCATAGTGGTCGTATTCCCGTTCAATGATGCTCGCAATGTCAACCCAAAGCGAGGGGGTCATATTCGACGAGTCGATGATATTGTCGAGCGTAACCGAGTCAATACCGTAGTCGCATGCGCGCAATTGAGGCACAGCATCGTAAATGCGGTCAAGGGCAAACGGATGCAGCGAGCCGTTCTCGTCCTGCACCATGCCAATAGTGCCACCAGTGTAAACAATCAGAACCTTGTTGTGTGTCATACATCGGGTTAACGCACCCGCCAAACGTTTATTTTATCCTCGTTGCAAAAAAAGGTCAACCAAGGCTCAAGTAAGGCCGTTCTTCAGTTGTTCTTCAGTCAACAACTGAAGAACAACTGAAGAACGACTGAAGAACGGCCGAAGTTGAGCCCTACTTGATGCCTACTTTATGGATGGGTTTAGGGATAGTTTTACGCCTTCGCTCGCGCACACGAGCACGAACGCTTAAAAAAGCGTAACTTTGCAAAAGTTATGAAAAAAATATGGATTTGCATTGTGAGGTTAGGCGGATGGAAACTGCACCTTCCCCCTCGCGGCAGTCGTCCCGAACTGAATCGATGCGTGTTTGCTGTGGCTCCCCACACCTCGGCTGCCGACTTTATGGTGGGGGCGGCCTACCTGTGGGCACTCGATGTAGAAGGGCATATTTTCATCAAAAAAGAATTCTTTCGCTGGCCTTTGGGCGGCCTGCTGCGCCACTTGGGTTGCATCCCCATTGACCGTGGTAACCGCCACAACGGCATTGTCGACATAGCCGTTGAGAGGTTTGCCCAAGGCGACACATTCAGCCTGGCCATCACTCCCGAGGGCACTCGCAAACCAACCCGCCACTGGAAACGTGGTTTTTGGGAGATTGCTCGCCGCGCCAAAGTGCCTATTGTGCCAGCCTATATCGACTTTGGCCACCACGAAATAGGCCTTGGCGAAGCCATTTGGCCAACCGACAATTTTGAAGCCGACCTGCTAAAGGTGCGCTCGGCTTTCAATAAAAGCATGGCCAAACATCCAGAAAACTTCATTGAACCAACCGATATTCAAGCAACAAAATAACACTCAAAACAATATGGTTAGAAGGATATACGTAGAGAAAAAGGCTCCCTATGCTGTCAAGGCCAACGAACTGAAAACGGAGATGAACGAATATCTCGGCATCGAAGCCGAGGCCGTGCGCGTACTGATTCGCTACGACATTGAGAACGTGAGCAACGAAACCTTTGAGCGCGCCAAAGGCACCGTGTTTAGCGAGCCACCCGTCGACGACGTGTACGAGGAGACTTTCCCACATAAAGAGGGCGACTTCTGCTTCACGGTAGAGTATCTGCCTGGCCAGTTCGACCAACGCGCCGACAGCGCCGAGCAATGCGTGCAACTGCTGTGCGACAGCGAGCACCCCATCATACGCTCGGCAACCACCTACGTCATTAGTGGAACACTCAGCGACAAACAACGCGAGGCGGTGGTGGCACACTGTGTCAACCCAGTGGATAGCCGTCGTGCCGATGGCCCGAAGCCCACAACCCTTGAAGAGCGCTACGAAGAGCCCGCCGGTGTGGCCATACTGAACGGCTTCAAAGACATGGCTCAAGAGCAACTGCAAGAGCTCTACGCCAGTCTCGGATTGGCTATGACATTCGCCGATTTCCTACACATACAGCGTTATTTCCACGACGAGGAACACCGCGACCCCACCATGACAGAGATACGGGTGCTTGACACCTACTGGAGCGACCACTGCCGCCACACCACCTTCGCTACTGAGTTGAAGGATGTACAGTTCGACGATGGCTATTACAGACCCCTAATCGAGGGCGCTTTCCAACAATACTTGTCCGACCACCGCGAGCAGTATGCTGGACGAACCGACAAACATGTGTGCTTGATGGATATTGGCACCCTTGCTGCCAAACGGCTGAAGAGCATGGGATTGCTGGACGACCAGGAGAAGAGCGACGAGATAAATGCCTGCTCCATAGTGGTGCCCGTCAAAGTGGACGGTAAAGAAGAAGAGTGGCTCATCAACTTTAAGAACGAGACCCACAACCACCCCACCGAGATTGAGCCCTTTGGTGGTGCTGCCACCTGCCTTGGCGGATGCATACGCGACCCTCTGAGTGGCCGCACCTATGTCTACCAAGCCATGCGTGTTACTGGTGCTGCCGACCCCACTCGGCCTTTGAACGAGACACTGCCAGGCAAACTTCCGCAGCGCAAGATTGTTACCACCGCAGCTCGTGGCTACTCCTCCTACGGCAATCAGATTGGTCTTGCCACGGGGTTGGTCAACGAGATATACCATCCAGGCTATGTAGCCAAACGCATGGAGATAGGCGCAGTGATTGCCGCTGCCCCTCGCCGTGCGGTGAAACGCCTCACCTCCGACCCTGGCGACGTCATCATACTGCTGGGTGGTCGCACTGGTCGCGACGGGTGTGGTGGTGCCACGGGCTCCAGCAAAAGCCACACCACAGCCAGCCTCACCACGTGCGGTGCCGAGGTTCAAAAAGGCAATGCCCCCACCGAGCGTAAAATTCAACGCCTATTCCGTCGCGAAGAGGTCTCCTCTCTGATAAAGAAGTGCAACGACTTTGGCGCTGGCGGCGTGAGCGTAGCCATAGGCGAATTGGCCGATGGTCTTCAAATAAACCTTGATCGTGTCCCCAAAAAATACGCCGGATTGGACGGCACCGAACTTGCCATCAGCGAAAGCCAAGAGCGTATGGCAGTGGTGGTAGACCCGAAAGACGTCGATGCAATGTTGCGCTACGCCGACGAAGAGAATCTTGAAGCCACCGTTGTGGCTACCGTTACCGAGGATCCACGCATGGTCATCAGCTGGCGTGGCAAAGAGATTGTCAACCTCAGCCGTCGATTCATCGACACCAACGGTGCCCATCAGACGACTACGGTGCGTGTTAAGATGCCCCAAAAGATTGAATGCACCGCTGAGCCACAGCCGCAACAAAACATCAAGTCCCTTTGGCTACAGACACTCGCCGACCTAAATGTGTGCTCACAAAAAGGCTTGGTTGAGATGTTCGACAGCAGCATTGGTGCTCGCAGCGTACTGATGCCATTCGGTGGTCTCTACCAGATGACTCCAACCCAAGTGATGGCTGCCACATTGCCTTTGATGAATCAGGAATGCGACCTCGTAACCCTGATGTCATACGGTCTCGACCCCTACCTCATGTCGTGGAGTCCATTCCACGGTGCAGCGTGGAATGTGGTGAACAGCGTGGCCAAGATTGCCGCCGCTGGTGGCGATGCCAGCCGTGTGCGTCTCACGTTCCAAGAATACTTCAAGAAACTGGGTGCCGATCCCTATCGCTGGGGCGAACCTTTCAGTGCCCTGTTGGGTGCCTACAATGCACAGATGGGTCTTAAATTACCCTCTATCGGTGGTAAGGACTCGATGTCTGGCACATTCAACGACATCGACGTACCACCCACATTATGCTCGTTTGCCGTAGGCTTGGGTAAACTGAACCATATAGTCAGTCCTGAACTCAAAGGTGGCAATAGTCATCTGCTGTTGCTTGATGTTAAGAGCACCGAATACGGCATGCCCGACTATGACGATGCGATGACGCAATACAAGGGCTTGCACAACGCCATTCTCGACGGGAAAGTGCTCTCTACCTATGTTGTTGGATTCGGTGGACTGATAGAGGCTGTCAGCAAAATGGCATTCGGCAACAAGAAAGGTGTGCGCCTGGCGGTAACAGATGCTACCGAACTTACAGCCCGAAACTACGGCAACATCGTGATTGAGGTGGCGCACGATTTTGCAGCAGAGCAGATGCCATTCCGCAGCCACACAATTGGTAGTGTGATTGATGAACCCGTATTTGAAGTAGCTGGCGAGAAAGTCAGCATAGACGACGCTCTCGCAGCCTGGCAGAAACCACTTGAGGGTGTATTTCCAACCAAGACTGGCAACCGTCCCACTGCGATTGCTACCACTGCTCCCAAAAGATTCGACACCATCTACCAGTGCCACCACAAGGCTGCTCGGCCCCACGTCTTCATTCCCGCATTTCCAGGTACCAACTGCGAACTTGACTCGGCACGCGCTTTCGAACGTGCTGGTGCCGAAACGGAGATCATTGTCTTCCGCAACCAAAACGGCGACCAAATACGCGAGAGCGTAGATGCCTATGTCAACGCCATACGTCGCAGCCAGATTGTGATGCTGCCAGGAGGGTTCTCTGCTGGCGACGAGCCTGAGGGTAGTGCCAAGTTCATCACCAGTGTCTTCCGTAATCCCCAAATAGCCGATGCCATCATGGAGCTTCTGCAAAAGCGCGACGGACTGATGCTCGGCATCTGCAACGGCTTCCAAGCCTTGATTAAGCTTGGACTTGTGCCCTACGGCGAAATACGTCCACAGTCTGACGATGCTCCCACACTGACATTCAATACCATCGGTCGCCATCAGAGTAAGATTGCCTACACCCGCATAACATCCAACCTCAGCCCTTGGCTGCGTATGATAGAGCCAGGCGAGATACGAGCCATACCCATCTCGCACGGCGAAGGACGCTTTGTGGCACCACAGGCTTGCATTGAGCAATTGTTTACCAATGGGCAGGTAGCTACGCAATATTGCGACATGCAGGGCATACCCACCATGGACGAAGAATACAACCCCAACGGCTCATACATGGCCATTGAGGGCATCACCAGCCCCGACGGCCGAGTGCTCGGCAAGATGGGGCACAGCGAGCGTCGCACCAACGGAAGTGCCATCAATGTACACTACCCCGATGACCAACTAATCTTCGAAAGCGGAGTAGCATACTTCAAATAGGCATACTGCCATAGCATGCGCACAATACATGTCCCAGCAGGGAAGCCTATTTAGACATCCCTGCTGGTGTTGTCTCTTGGATGGATTGTAAACAGAGTTTTATGCAGATAGGGAAATGACAGCAGTCTCAGAAAGCATTTGGAATGAAGCAATGACCAATAGAAGAATTATGATATGGCAAAAAAAGTAAAGGAAGAAACGCTGAATCTTGACAACATACTGTTCAAGTGCAGAGATATATTGAGGCAGGCCAAGAACTCTGGCTCGTTCTTTGAGAAGCGAGACATGATGCTGACGCTTGTGTTCCTACGGTTCATCGGAGAAAAGTACGAAGATGGTGTGGCCAATCTGCGCCAGAAACTTAAGGATGAGGGTCTTGACCCAGACAAAGAAGAGATCATCAAGGCTTTCTTCGACGATGCGACCTTTACTGATGGCACATTCGACCTGCCTGTAGAGGCACGATGGTCTACCATCATCAACACGGCTGCTCCACAACTTAATGTGGCTCTTGATACGGCTTTGCGTAGCATTGGCGAGACCAACCCAACGCTGAAAGGCTGTTTCGTGGAAGGTACGTTTACCCAGCGCAACCTTGGCGCCAACGACATGAAGAAGATAGTGGATGAGGTCAACAAGATTAGCCACAAGACCTTTGGCGAAGAGAAAGACTTGATAGGTCGTGTGTATGAGTACTTCCTAAAAGAGTTTGCCGTGAATGCCACCAAAGAAGAGGGTGAGTTCTATACGCCCCACGACGTGGTGCAGCTGATAGCCACCGTCATTGAGCCATTCGACGGTACACTCTACGACCCATGCTGTGGTTCGGGTGGTATGTTTATCCAAAGTACAGATTTGGTGAAAGCCAAGCAGGGGGACATCAGTCGCATCAATGTCTATGGCCAGGAGAAAGAGGCTGCAACCTATAGACTGGCGAAGATGAACCTGGCCCTGCGGGGCATCAGCCATAACCTTGGTGCTGAAAGCGATTCTACTTTCACCAACGATTTGCACAAGGGGCTTTACTTCGACTACATCATGGCGAATCCACCCTTCAACTTGAAAGGCTGGTGGAATGACAATTTGAGCACGGATGCCCGTTGGACAGACTATGGCGCTCCACCAGAGAGCAATGCCAACTACGCTTGGATTCTCCACATGCTTTCTCACTTGAAACCGCTTTCTGGTGTGGCTGGATTCCTTTTGGCTAATGGTGCCCTTGGTGATACAGATGCCCTCGAAATCCGTAAGCGGTTGATAAAGAACGACAAGGTGGAAGCCATCATCATTCTGCCTCGAGAGCTGTTTATTACCACAGACATCAGCGTCACCTTCTGGATACTGAATCAGAACAAGAAAGGTGGCTTGTATCATGGGCGCACGCTCCGCAACCGCGAGCATGAAATACTCTTTATGGACCTGCGCCAGTGGAATGAGAATGCCGTCAAGGGGGAACAGAAGAAGAAGGTGCAACTCGTCGCGGAGCAGATTCAGCGTGTGGCTGATATTTACCACGAGTGGCAGTCAGAAGGAACTGACGGCACCCACTTCGCTGAGCCAGAGCAATACCGCAGCGTGTGCATTGAGGAGATAGAGCAGAACGGCTGGACGCTTGTACCCAGCAAATACATCGAGTTCATAGACCACGACTTGGAGATAGACTATCCGAAAGAGATGGCTCGCATTCAGCAGGAGATGAAAGAACTGATGCAACGCGAGAAGGAATCGCAGCGTATGCTTGAAGAGGCGTTTAATGGTATTGGCTATGAGATTGAGTAGATATAAGATAAGCGAATTAATCTCAACTTGTGATGAGCGTAATTCTTTTGGCTATACCAGTTTTTACGGACTGAATATAAACAAAGAGTTTATGCCTACCTGGGCTAACACAGAAGGACTTGACGAATCAAAATACAAAGTGGTTCGAAAGAAACGTTTTGTATTTAGTGGCATGCAGACAGGAAGAGACGAATGCATTCGAATCAGTATGTATAATGGTGAAGAGCCTATAATCGTATCCCCTGCTTATACAACCTTTGAAGTATCAAGAGAAGACATCGTTATTCCAGAATATTTCTTCATGCTTTTCCTGTCAAAAGAGAAAGACCGTTTTGGGGCTTTCTGTAGCGATGGAAGTATCCGTTCAAACTTAGATTGGGAACGCTTTTGTGATATTGACATTACTCTTCCCTCCATCGAGCAGCAACGGAAATACGCCCAGGTTTATTTGGCTCTCCAAAACAATCTTGCTGCCTATCAAAGCAAGGCGGAAGAATTGAAACTTGTATGTGATGGATACTTGGATAAATTGATAGCCGAACATGAAAAAATGAAAATAGGAGCATTCTTAGAAGTGTGCGACGAGAGGAATAGCGAAGGTGTTTATACTTTGAAAAATCTTCGTGGAGTCTCTATTGAAAAGAAGTTCATTGACACAAAAGCAGATATGGCTGGCGTTTCATTAGCATCTTACTTCGTGGTGAAACCAGAATACTTTGTATTTGTTCCTGTGACATCACGTAATGGAGAGAAAATCACCCTTGCTTATAATGATTCCAAAGATACCCACATCGTATCATCGGCATATACTGTTTTTAGAGTGAAAGATACAAAAGTATTACTTCCAGAGTTTCTTTTCATGTATTTCGATCGTCTAGAGTTCGACCGCTATGCGCGGTTCAATTCATGGGGCAGTGCTAGAGAAGTCTTTACTATGGATGACATGAATGATGTTGCAATTCCAATTCCAGACATATCTGTACAGCGTGAGATAGTCAAAATCCACAAGTGTTATATCGAGCGCCAGCGAATTGCCACTCAACTGAAAGAACAACTGAACAATCTCTGTCCGATTCTTATCAAAGGCTCATTGGAAACAGACAGATAATTAAGGGAAATATGTATACACCACCATTCACCATAAGTGCAAAGGCTGTCAACCTGATAGCAGAAATAGCTGGTATGATAGAACGTTACGCAATTCGTCTGGAACAGGAGGACGGCCTGCGGTTGAGGAAAGTCAATCGCATCAAGACTATCCACTCGTCGCTGGCCATTGAAGGCAATTCCTTGTCAGAGACTCAAGTGAGCGACATCATCGACGGCAAGACAGTCGTAGCTCCCATACGTCAGATTCAGGAAGTGAAAAACGCTATCAAGACATACGAACTTTACCCCACACTTGATGCCTTCCAGGAGAAAGACCTGCTGAAAGCGCATGGGGTGATGATGCAGGCACTGGTAGACGATGCTGGGTGCTATCGCAGTGGCGGCGTGGGGGTATTCGGCGAAAAAGGATTGGTGCATCTTGCCCCACCTGCCGACCGAGTGCCGATGCTGATGAGAGACCTGTTCAGCTGGCTGAAGCAATCGAAAGACCATCTGCTCATCCGCTCGTGTGTGTTCCACTACGAGTTTGAGTTTATCCACCCATTCGTCGACGGCAATGGAAGAACAGGGAGGTTGTGGCAGTCACTAATACTTGGCAAGTTGCATCCGCTCTTCGAGCATCTGCCTGTGGAGAATATGGTGTACGCCAACCAACAATCCTATTATGATGCTATCACCGCCAGCACCAATGCAGGTCAGTCGGGCCCCTTTATCGACTTTATGCTGGACGAGATATACAAGACATTGAAGGCACATCAAGGAGAGCCCCTTCCTGATAAAGTGCCGGAGTCTGTTCCTAATAAAACTCCTAATAAAGTTCCTAATAAATTAAGAAATAAACATCCTGAGCTTTCGGATGCTGTGTGGGATGTGTATGCACTCATCAAGCAAACACCCAACATCACTTCAAATGAGATGGGACAGGCACTGGGCATAAGCGACCGAATGGTGCGCAAACATATTTCCGTATTGCGCGATACTGGACTCATTGTGCGTGTGGGTAGCAACAAGACCGGATACTGGAGAATAACAATTAATGGTTAAACAAATTATGGCAAAACCCCGTCTGAAGAATATAAACGGCCACTTCGTGGAGAGCGATTACGAGAATGCTCTCATTTCTTTCCTTGAAAATGAAGGCTGGCAGTATCTGTTTGGTGAATCCATAGCCAGAGCCAACCGATGGAGCAGTGAGAGCCATCCGAGCTTGCTCGAAGATGGCCGAGTCGCGACAGAGGAAGACGTAGTCAATAAGAAAGAAGTGCTCTATATGGACGACCTGCTTCAGTTTCTGAAGGATAACAATAAGGATGTGAAAGACGAGGAACTTCAGAGAATTGCCGATAACATAAGGTTGGTTGGTGGTGAGTCAGACTTTGCCACCCTGCATAAAGTCTACAGATGGATGACGAACGGTCTACCTGCTACCAGTAAGGATGGCAAGCCAACGACCGTACGTCTGATAGACTTTGATGAGCCTGATAATAATATCTTCCGCGTGGTCAACCAGTTGACAGTAGAATACATCAACAACGGCATAACGAAAAACCGCCGTCCCGATGTGCTGCTCTATGTGAATGGGTTACCTGTCTGCGTGATAGAGCTGAAGAACCCTGCTGATGCCAATGCTACCATCAAGGATGCTTGGGAGCAAATCAACATCCGTTATTGGAGAGATATTCCTGGCTTGCTGCACTACTGTCCGTTGGCTTGTATCAGCGATGGAGTAAAGACACGATTGGGGACAGTTCGCACACCTCTTGAACACTTCTATGCTTGGCGACGGGTGGAGGATGGCGACCGTGTAAGCACAATGCCATTTGAGGAAGTAAGCACCATGGTAAAGGGCGTGTATCGTCCAGGGCGTTTCCTTGAGATATTCCGCGACTACATCTACTTCCAAGACGAGAACTACGACAGCGACGAAAAGGAAATCGTGTGCCGCTATCCCCAGTTCTTTGCCACTCGCCTATTGAGGGAGAGCGTGGTTAATTCCATCAAGACCAAGAGCGGAAAGGGTGGCACTTACTTTGGTGCAACTGGCTGTGGAAAGACCTACACAATGGCATTCTTGGCTCGGCAACTCTCTATGCGCTGCACCGAGGAGATTGGATCACCAACCATTCTGATGATTGTTGACCGAGACGACCTACAGAAACAGGGAGCGAAACTCTTTACCAAGAGTACGGAGTTCTTAGGGTTAGGCGAGGTGTCGGTCGTGAAGAATCGCAAAACACTGCGCGAAGAACTGAAAGCCCGTGAGAGTGGCGGATTCTTTATCTGCACCATACAGAAGTTCTGCGATAGGAAAGACGACCCCATTGGATTGATAAACTCGCGCTCGAACATTATTTGCTTCAGCGACGAGGCTCACCGCACACAGATAGAAGGCTCGAAGCGCATCCAGTTTAGCAAAGATGCCGATGAGAACATGAAGGCAATGATATCGAAGCCCTACGCCAACGTGCTGCGTGAAGCATTGCCCAATGCCACCTTCGTAGGCTTTACAGGCACACCCATTGCCGAGACCTACCAGACCTTTGGCAACGAGATAGACCGCTACACGATGGACCAGGCTGTGGCCGACGAGATAACAGTGCCCATCAAGTATCACCCCCGCATAGCCAAGGTGCTGCTTAATGCAGAGAAAGCCAAGGAGATAGAGGCTTACTATGCCCGATGTGCAGACGAAGGCTCAACGAAAGAGGATATTGCCAAGAGCAAGAAGGCCATGAGCTCGCTGGAAGTGATTCTTGGCGAGCCTGAACGATTAGACCGTCTGGCCATCGACATCCACGACCATTATGTATCTGCCGTTGCCAACGACCCCGACAGGGTGCAGAAAGCCATGATTGTCTGCTCGAAACGAGAGATTGCCTACAATCTACTGCTCAGATTCAAAGAGCATTACCCAGAGTGGTTTGTGGAGCGAAAGACACCCGAAGGTATAATTGTTGCTCCCGAAGAACTGAAGAAGATGAAGGAGATGCCCACCATCGCTATGGTGGCCAGTGTGGGAAGCAACGATGAGAAGAGCATGTATGACTATTTGGGAGGTGTGAAGAACGGCAAGCGCTCGGACGATATGGATGTGGCCTTCAAGCAGGAACATTCCAATTTCCGTATTGTCATTGTGGTGGACATGTGGATAACAGGCTTCGATGTGGAGTGCCTGACCTATATGTATAATGACAAGCCACTGCAAAAACACTCGCTGATACAGACCATCAGTCGAGCCAACCGCAAATATCCTGGCAAGGAATATGGCCTGATAGTGGACTATATCGGCATCCGCGACCAGATGATGGAAGCCCGAAAGATGTATGGCGGTGAGAATTCTGTGGCTCTCACTCAAGACGATATAGAACAGGCCACGCTGCTGTTCCGTGAGTTCTTGGTGATTCTCAAAGGACTGTTCAAGGATTACGACCTGACGCCTTTCCTCGATGTAAAGACCGACCCCGCCCAACGATACACCCTTTTGGCAAGGGCTGCGGAATATGTGTTCTCTGCGGCAGAAAGTTTCAATTCAACCAGCAAGGACGGGAAAAAGACGAAGAAGGTATCATTCAAGACCTACTTTCTACAGTATGTCAAGCGGATGCGTAAGGCCTACGACCTTTGTCAGCCATCAGGAGAACTGGAAGAGGAAGAACCCGCTTTGGCACAATGCTTTATGGCTATAGCAGGAATGGTGTATAAGATGAACGGAACGGATGCACCCGATACCGACACGATGAATCGACGAGTGGCGAAGATGGTGGAGGAAGCTCTGAAATACAACCATGTAGAAGGTATATTGGAAGAGGGTGAGGCGATGGATATCTTTGGCCCCGAATTCACAGAGCGCCTTTCCGACATCAAGATGCCTGCCTCGAAGTTGGAGATGCTGATTAAATTGCTACGTCAGCAAATATCTGAATACGGGAGGGTCAATCAGATAGCATCCAAAAAGTTCCAAGAGATGCTGGAGGCTACCATCAAGGAATATCACGAAAGACGGAAGTTCCTTTCAGAAGAAGAGGCAGGGGCCACTCAAGAAGAGACGGCAGAGAGCATCATCCAGCAAGCCACCGAGCAAGCATTGCAAATACTCAACGGTATGAAGGCCGACCGCGAGAGTTTTCGTAAGTTAGGACTGACTTTCGAGGAAAAGGCCTTTTATGATATTCTGATAGCGCTGAGAGATAAGAACAGCTTTGTATATGGCGAAGACAAGGTTGTGGATGGCGTTACCATTAACGAGAAGTGCAAGACGCTTGCCCGCAAGATTAAAGAGATTGTAGATGCCAAATCAACTTTTGCCGACTGGTTGAACAACCAGCGAGTGCGCAACCAGTTGAAACTCGACATCAAGATCTGTCTGGTAAAGAATGGCTATCCGCCCCAGTACACCCCCGAAGTGTTCCGCGAAGTGATGGACCAGGTGGAGAACTTCAAAGAACATGCAGAGGAAGACACCACAGACATACCATTGCCTATCAAAGTGAATCCCTATCGCATTGACAACGTAAACGAAGACAACATGCCGATAGCGGCAGAGGGTTGTGAAGGCTACCAACAAAACGCGAGTACACTTCCACCTTGCTTTCGTGAATCTTGATGCTCTTTCCTTTCTCCTCCTCGCTGACACGCTGTCCGCGCATCAACACCAACGTTACCACCGCCACAACAATGGCACCCATGCACGCAGCACACACTTGCGACCACATCTCGGCTCCGTGCCACACTCCAGTGGTTGCCACAACCACCAAAAATCCCATTGCCAAAACCAGCACAACCGCAACGGCTGGTAGTAGATTTCTGCTATTCATATCAATTCCTTTCTGATTGGCAAACATACGCCATTGGTTGGGAATGGCAGAGATGTTTTTTCTACTGGCCACACCCACTCTGCATGTCAACGATTGGTTATCTGTTGTGTGCGATCATGGGGTGTACAGGTAAGTATCAAGTAGGGCATTTCTTCAGTCGTTCTTCAGTTGTTCTTCAGTCATTGACTGAAGAACAACTGAAGAACGACTGAAGAAATGCCCTACTTGATACCCACTTGATGATTACGTTCCCCCTCGTGTGCGACACTCTCCACTTTTTTTACTACCTTTGTACAACACGATACCACACAAGCAATCATGCCTACCGATACGTTCTACTACCCCTCGCCAGTGGGGACGATAGTGGCAACCGCCAGCGGCGACGCCCTTACCACCCTGCGCTTTGCCGACATTGAGCCACTACAATCGCAAACAGCCAGCGTCGTAAACCCGTTGCATGACGAGGTGTGCCGTTGGCTCGACGTCTACTTTGCAGGCCAATGCCCAACGTTCACGCCCAAGTTAAACCCCTGTGGAACAATATTTCAGCAAACCGTGTGGCGGACGCTGCTCGAAACACCCTACGGGCAAACAACCACCTATGGTCAGGTGGCACAAAAGGTGGGCTGCCGCTCGGCGCAAGCTGTTGGGCAGGCCATCGGCCGCAACCCCATAGCCCTTATCGTGCCCTGCCACCGCGTGGTGGGCAGTGGTGGCGAATTGACGGGCTATGCCTACGGCATTGAGCGCAAAAAGGCCTTGTTGCACATCGAACGCACTGGTGCACAACAGGGTGGCATGCAGGAAGCACCTAAATATTCGGGCAGCTTTCATCCCCTCGCCCACCCTGACTTAAACACCATTTGATTGGCCACTGCAACATTTTTGATGCCGAGAAAACAAAACCGAACAGTCGGCGTTATGTAAGCAAAAATCATCTACACCATCATGAACACACCAACCATCCCCGTGCTGCTGCTCACGGGCTATCTGGGTAGCGGCAAAACTACACTTCTGAACCGCATACTCAACAACCGTCGTGGCATACGTTTTGCCGTGATTGTGAACGACCTTGGCGAAGTGAATATCGATGCCGACTTGATTGAAAAGGGCGGCATTGTGGGGCAGAAAGACGAAAGCCTTGTGGCGTTGCAAAACGGATGCATCTGTTGCACATTGAAGATGGACCTCGTTGAACAGCTGCACGACATAACACGTCAGCACCGTTTCGACTACATTGTCATCGAGGCCAGCGGCATTTGCGAACCCGCCCCCATAGCCCAAACCATCTGTTCGTTGCCCACCATGGGGCCAGAATACCTGCGCGACGGGGTGCCGGTGGTGGATAGCATCGTTACCGTGGTCGACGCACTGCGCATGAAAGACGAGTTTGGGAGCGGCAAAGACCTGTTGCGACCAGGCTTGGCCGAGGACGACATCGAGAACCTTGTCATTCAACAAATAGAGTTTTGCAACACTATATTGCTAAACAAAGCCTCAGAAGTGTCGGCCGACGAGATGGGGCGCATACGCGAAATAGTGCGCGCCATACAGCCCAAAGCCGAAATCATCGAGTGCGACTACTGCGATGTCGACTTTAAGCATCTGCTCTACACCGGGCAATTCGACTTTGACAGCGTGGCCACATCGGCTGCATGGATTGATGCCATTGAGCAACACCACGACGATGACGAGGAGGAAGACCACGAACATCACGACGAAGAGCATGAACATCACCATGATGAACACGACGACGAACACGAGCATCACCACTCGGGGCACCATCACCACCACCATCACGACGAGGGCGAAGCCGAAGAATATGGCATAAGCACCTTTGTATACAGCCGTCGCGAACCAATGCACATAGGGCGTTTCGACGAGTTTGTGGCACGCCATTGGCCTGCAGGAATAATCCGCGCCAAAGGCATCTGCTGGTTTCAAGACGAACCCGACGTGTGCTACCTCTTTGAGCAAGCCGGCAAGCAAGTGTCGATGCGCAACACTGGTCAGTGGTACGCCACCATGCCTGCCGATGAATTGCGCGAGTTCATGGCTCGAAATCCAGGACTGCAACGCGACTGGGACCCAATATATGGCGACCGCATGCAAAAGATAGTCTTCATAGGTCAACACATTGACCGCCAGACCATCACCGCAGCCCTCGACGCATGCCTTTGCATTGATGCTTTCTGACACGCACATCCTCCAATTGAAATAAAAAACACACACCAATGAATAAAGAGAACACACACACCAAAAGCGAGCTCAACATCCTGGAAAAGATGCTGAAAGAGCAAAATAAGGAGCTAAAACCAGCACGCGTATGGCACTGGTTTGGCGAGATAATGCAAATACCGCGTCCGTCGAAACACGAAGAACGCATATCGGCCTACCTTGCCGAATGGGGGCGCAATCATGGCCTTGACACCCAAACCGACCGCCTTGGCAACGTGCTGATACGCAAACCCGCCAGCAAAGGCTACGAAAAAAGCCCCAGTGTGTGCCTGCAGGCTCACATGGACATGGTGTGCGAAAAGAACGGCGACAAGCAGTTCGACTTTATGAAAGACCCCATCCAACCCATGCTTGACGGCGAGTGGCTCACCGCCGACGGCACCACCCTCGGTGCCGACGACGGCATTGGAGTGGCCGCCATACTTGCCATACTTGAGGACAACACACTTGCCCATCCTGCATTGGAAGCCCTTATCACCGTCGACGAAGAGACTGGCCTCACCGGAGCCGCTGGACTGAGCAAGACATGGCTCAAAAGTGGCACACTGCTCAACTTCGACGACGAAGACGAAGGCGAATACTGCATCGGATGCGCCGGCGGCATTGACACCACCGTCGACCTCGACTATCACCTTGAGCCCACCCCTTGCGAGCATCGGGCTTTCCTTCTGCGCACCTACGGACTAAACGGTGGCCACAGCGGCGACGACATCAACCGTGGGCGTGGCTGCGCCAACAAACTGATCAACCGCCTGCTTTGGAACGGCACATACAAACACCAAATGCGCCTTGCCCACATCGATGGTGGCAACCTGCGCAATGCCATTGCTCGCGAAGCCGAGGCCATAGTGTTGATACCCTCCGACCAAGTGCGCTCGTTCAAAACAATGGTTACCCGCACATCCAAGGCCATGCAGTTCGAATTCCGCACCACCGAACCAGAACTGAAGTTTGAACTGAAAGAAATAAATGTCCCACAAGAGGTGATAGACCTTGACACACAAACCAAGCTTGTCAACGTAATCTACGCCTGTGCACACGGTGTGCTGGCCATGAGCCGCGAGATAGATAACTTTGTGGAAACCAGCACCAACCTGGCAAGTATAAAGATGCACAACGGCACAATACACATTGCCACCAGCCAACGTAGTAGTGTGGAGAGTGCAAAGCTGGCCGCTGCTCAAAAAATCGAGGCCACATTCCGCCTCATAGGAGCGCATGTGAGCCACAGCGACGGCTATCCAGGCTGGACGCCCAACCCCGAAAGTCGGGTTCTGAAAGTGGGTGTTGAGGTGTATAAGAAGATGTATGGTCGCGAACCCATAGTGCGAGCCATACACGCTGGCCTTGAATGTGGCCTTATTGGCGAGAAATATCCCAACATGGATATGATAAGCTATGGGCCAACGCTACGCGGTGTGCACAGCCCTGATGAGCGTATAGAGATAAAGACCGTGGAAATGTTCTACAATCAAACCCTCGGAATACTGAAACAACTGAAGTAGTGATAGGGTATAAGGCAAATAAAAAGGGGCGCGTAAAAACGCGCCCCTTTTTTATTTGCTGTCAATCAGACAGCTTTTACTTTCCGCCAATGATTGAATAGCCTATGCCTAACGACATGCTCATTCCATCACCACCACCCACAAAGGCTTTGACATACCACGGCGACTTGAACTTCCAACCAACGTCAACACCCATATATAAATCATTATCAAAGTCTGTACGAACGTTTGTGCCAAGCAGCAAAGCCGAGTTATTATTAAACGTAAATTTCATCAATGGTCCAACCGTAAAGAGAAACTCCTCGAAATAAGTCATGTCGAGACCCATCGATGCTGTAAAGCCAAGACCAAACCATTTTGTTATTGGCCAAGCCATGTCCGTACGAAGCGCAAGAAATGGGCATTGCTCGTACCATTCAGTATAGCCATGCCCTTCTTGATAATACCCTTCATAATATTCAAAAAATCCTGCATCCAAACCCAGTCCCATCCATAATTTCTTTTCGCTGGGGGTGCGCGGCTGCTTTTTGGCCTTGTCGTCGGCAAACGTCCACCCCACCAGTCCGCTGGCACCTTGAGGTATGTAGCAATAAAGAGTGAAGTTGCTGTTTACAAGGTCGGTGGCAAGGTATTTGAAACGCTCCATCAGTTCTGATATGTTCTTTTCCTTAAACACGGTGTCGCATATCTCCTGTGCACGCTGGTCGAGTTGTCGCTCCTGGCCATCGGTCATGTCGTCGCCACGTACGGTAACGATGGCCGAGCGGACTATTTTCTTGGGCCTATTTGCCATGAGCCTACGTGTAGAGCCTTTCATTTTAGGGCGCAGCGACTCATAGTAAAGCGTGGGAGTGATTAGGCCACGACTGTCGTCAATTGAAGCTTGGTCAAGGCCATCGGTGAAAGCATATATGCGGCTTTCGCGATACACCTCGGCTGGGATGTTTTTACGGGTGTCTTCGTCGAGCATGTCAAGAGCCTTTTCAAGCGAATAGTAAAGAGCCGTACCGTTGCGCATCTCAAGGCCACGAATAAAGGCAATGATTTCGTTATAATTGTCGGCATCAAGGGGCGTGATGCCACGCACCTTTGTAAACTCGATGGTAGAGAACCCGATAACCCCAATGCGAAACACCACACCCTGCTCATTCGAGGAGCGATAAAGTTGGTCTACAAACTTGATGGCCGCATCTTTAACCTTTACAAAGTCTTCCTTGAGCGACGAGCTGTTGTCGAGCACCAACATCAAGTTGCTCTGCATTTTTGTAACGCTCTTGGTTTGTCCCTGTCGCACCTCCGAGTCGTAAATCCACTCGGCCAGTTCCTCATCGTAACGCCAAAAGTCGAGACGAGTTACACCTCCTGGATGCTTTGTGCTGACGAACTCAAACTTCACCTCCAAATCAGCACTATCGGTAGGAATGGCAGGACGCGACTCGTCGTACTCAAAACTAATGTTCCTTCCCTTCGGGTCGCGCAAATAGCGACTCCCACTGCGATACTGCATGCTGCCAGTGATGCTATAGTGGCATGATCGGGGTCGGTGCGCTTCTTCTGAGCCCAAGAGTCTTGCCATGAGAATGCCGCCACAACAAGCAGCACAATACAAATAATTTTTTGTTTCATAGTCCTATGTTTGTTGTTGTTTATTGTTTCCAAAACCATTCATAGGAATACAAAAAAGAAGCGCGGGTCAAGGGTTCATCGCTTATCCCGCTTGTAAGACCTTCGCATTGCCCAGAATAGAAGATAAGCAATGCCGAAGCCCACGCTGAACGGTATACAATGCATCACTGCATACGCTCAACAATAGGCGCTGGTCGTTGCTTTTATCGTGCTATTCTTAACAGAAGTTGCGAAGTTCTACAAGCCGCCGATAAAAACGACGTTAACTCAACGTCTTTTCTATATGTCCTGTCGTTGAAGAGGCAAATAATATTTGCGCCACCAACGACGCTGCAAAGGTAAACATTTTTATCCAACGCCACAAACCTGCATATCAGGCCCTACACCCGACGAAAGTTGCCCCTAATGGGGAGTAAAAAGGCCTCATCGCCCTATCAAGTCCTGACCAACACCCTATCAAGTCCTACCGTTCTTCAGTCAAATGCAGGATTTGATAGGGTGTTGACATTGCGAGAAAAGGTAGATGATGCGATTGAATGGGCAAGAAAAAAGGTGGCGTTTGGCCACCAAGAGTGATAGGAAGTAAAAAAAATATGGGCGGTTGCCAATTCTTGGCAACCGCCCATAACTGTTCAACTGTGTGTTCGCGCAGGCTATTAGCCCTCAACGATAGCACCTGTGGGGCATGCACCAGCGCAAGTTCCGCAACTCACGCAAGCATTTTCATCGATTTTGTAGATGTCGCCCTCTGAAATTGCTCCAACGGGGCATTCGTCGATACATGTGCCGCAAGCAACACAAATGTCAGTGATTTTGTAAGCCATTTTTATTTTATTGTTTTAGGTGTTTATACCAGGTTTTCGATTGCAAAATTACAACTAAATAGTAATACACAAAAAAAAATCACCATTTTTGGTGGTACAACTAACCCCACCCACTAATTTACAAGAAGTTACACCGCATAAATATTAACCACACAACCTACACTTTCGAGTAATGAGCTTAAAATATCAAGGCCAATAGCACCCATATCCAGTGAGCTGCAATGCCGGCACAAAGGCCTCCAATGGTGTGAGCGCCAATGGCTTTACCAATAAGTTTACGATAGCCCAATGAATCAAGCATGGCCGTGTGGGTGCTCAAATAGCCACTCCAACACATACCCATGGCGGTAAACACGGCGATGGCATTGTTATCTATCAGCCCCTCGGCAATAAAACTTGGCACCAGACCTATGGCTGCACCAACTGCACCCAGTGCAGTGATTGGGAACGACACCAACGCTCCACTCTCGAAACCAAAGAGCCAGTGAAAAATGAAGTTGATCTTATTGGCCAGCCATGTTATAACGGGAACCCCCTCATAGGCTTCGCCAAGATACTGCCCCTCATCGCCACGAGGGCCGAACGTGAGCATCATAACCACCGTACTGATGCACAGTACACCTGGAATGATGGCAATGCCAATGCCTACCCCACTTTTGCCACCATCGAGCATGGCATTGAGGAAGCGTTGAAAGACAGGTCCCTCGCTCTTAAACGAGATGTTCTGTTCGGTGCCATCCTCCTCGGTTACGGGGCTATCCATTTCGGGATAGGCACGAAGCGTAAGACGCTGCATGAGTCGAGTGCTAACGACACTTCCAACCACAGCACCCAGCAGTCCCACCAACGCACCGTAGCCATAGCCCTTGCCTGTCATAAAAGCAATCACTACCAGTCCCATACCAAAGGCTGTGCCAAAGTTGGTGAGCGAAACCAACTGGTACTTCTTGAAATAGCGTGCAAAATTATTATCCTTGGCCAAAGAGATGATTGCAGGATTGTCGCTCAGAAAGGTCATCACAGCCCCCAAGGCTGCCACACCAGGCAGATTGTATAGAGGGCGCATCAGCGGTCGAAGGATATTTTCCAAGAGCCTAACCACGCCAAACTCGGTAAACAACTTGCTTATTGCCCCCATGAGCACACATATTGCCATGATGTAGAACACTGTGTCAAGCAGCAGTTTATAGGCTGTCTGCATAAAGGTATTCAACATGTTTGGCAAGGTCATCTTCCATGCCAATACGCCGAAAAACAAAAAGAAACACACAAGGAATACCACCGCCTCCACGCTGCGCGTCGTGGTGAACTTAATGTCTTTGCCACGTCGGCTCTTCTTCGAGGCGTCGGCATTTGCCAATTCCGCCTCTGACGATTGTGTGCGTGGATGATGTTTGAACACTTCCAACGGGTTTAGCACCGACAAAAGTCCGTGCCGTTTGCCGTGTTTGTCGTCCATACTACTGATGTTTATTTATTAAATTTGAGAAATCCATAGTCCAAGTCAGGCCAGCATTAGCCATAATACTATACTCCGAAGTGCTGGTTTGATGATCGAAACACGACTGCAAGCCAGCGTAAGCATGTAACCGAATCCCAACAACCTTTTGCGGCTTAAACTCGAGCCCAATACCATTTTTTGTAAAACTGCTGTGTGCAGGCACCATTTGGTCTATCCAAACAGGTGAATCATACTCCACTTGCGAGGAATTGCGTTCGAAACTGCTTTTGAAAAAGAGCGTCCATTGTGAGGCGCACCGCCAATTAAACCTGGCCACATAGCCCAAATTGTTACCCCAATCATCGGCTGTCAAAGCATGGTGCATCAAATCGAGATAGGCATCCCACTTGTCAAACTGCACATGCGTACCAAGCATAGTCAGGTTCATATACGTGCCAACCGTACGGTATCTTGCACGCTCAATCATACTTGTCGACCACAACGTTGAGACATGCTTGCCAATACTACCCATCCACTCAATGTTGTAGGCCAATAGCCCTGCATTCCATGCCAAACCGAGAGAGTTGATATATGGCGACTGGCTCACTTGTGCAACAAACGTGTGTTGCCCACCAGGGGTAGTGTATGCCACACTTCCTGCAAGCTGAAAACAGTAAATATTGTTCCAATACTCCGACACCATATACTCATCTATCGGCGGAGCATCATACTCATATCCACCAACAGCCATAGCATCTTTACCGAAGCGAAAACGCCACTGTGGCGATGCTTGGTAATTGATATAAAGAAAGTCTGTATTATCAAAGAAGTTTATACTTCCCGCATCGGCACGAAGACGTTGACGAAAAAAGTAACCCACCTTGTTGCTCAGTTGTCCCCCCATTTTAAGGTTAAAATATCGTCCATGCATCCCCCACATAGGATCCTGCTGTCCTGCCGTAAATTCAGCATCAGCTCTCGCTTCTAAAAGCAGTAGATCTATAGTTGGTGCATTCGTGGTTTGCGACTGGGCAGAAGCAGTCAATAAGATTGTTATGCCCACCGTCAAAACGCCCAACAACCTATTCCTCAGTATCTTAAAAAAGTCCATACAAGCAAGATAAAGTGCAAATTTACGTTTTATTTACAACAAGCAGCCTGATATTTAGCGCAATGGCTTGCAATAAGAAAAGCTTAACCGACGTTGTTTTGCAAAAGCAAATAGAAAAGACAATGATAATAGATTTCAGTAAAATGGAAGAAACCGTAACGCCACATTTCAAAGGCGGCGATGGAACTACGGCGATGCGCACGTTCAACGACGGGCAAAACAAGATTATGATGGGACGACTTGACGTAGGATGTAGCATAGGCTACCACACCCACGAAACAAGTAGCGAGACGATACTCATACTTAGTGGTGAGGCTCGTATAATTACAGAGAAAGGCGAGGAGGTATTGCAAGCTGGTCAATGCCACTATTGTGCAAAACATAGCTCCCACAGCATGATAAACAACAGCAGAACTCAACCACTTACTTATTTTGCCATCGTTCCCGAGCAATAGTTGCTCCACCTAAAACGAAAAAGAGTATCGACCTCTCGGCGATACTCTTTTGTTGTCCAACCAGGACTCGAACCTAGACTGACAGAACCAAAATCTGGAGTGCTACCATTACACCATTGGACAGGGGCTCTCTTTCAAAACCGTTGCAAAGGTACATCTTTTTTCTTATTACCCACAAAAATATTTTCTTGACAACTAATCACAAGTATCATAAACGTGTAAATCAACGTAATAAACAACACGCCCATCAATCTTTCAAGCATTGATTCAAACAATAAATTCAGCAAAACTACAATCGTTGCGACCAATATATACGGCCATATTTTTAGTTTTTTACGCAAAACATACACCACAGGGGTCAACAAGAAAAAAAGCACTGGAATACATCCAACAAACCCGATAGCCAGTATGCACTCCATATATTGATTATGCGCATTAAAATGGGACGTTGGAAAATAATTATCAGTAGCATACTGCTGTTGTAATAGGTCTTGATAATCGCCAACACCGTATCCGAAAAAAAAGCTTGATTTCGAGAGTTCGACCGATGAATGATTTATCTTAATTCTCGCATCCGAAGTATTATCTTTGGCTACATTTTCTATTGTCTGCGTAATTCTATTGGTATGACCAGGCAGTGTTTTCTCAAGTGTGAATGTATAGCCACCAATAAACAATGCCAGCAGAACAATAGACCACCATTTACGTTTCTCAAATACCATGAAAGCTATCACCGCACCCAACAGTAGGTATAATCCCAATAAGCCTGCACGAGAGTTGACAATCTCAATATACAGCACCCCAATTGCCGAATATATACTCATTGCTACTACGAGCCATTGAGGGATAGAAGATCTATTATTCTTCAATTCATATACGACAAACAACAACGACATCACGATGTATATGGCTACATAACTATGGTGGCGAGTATCAAACTGACTTGAAAAGGCTGCCACCACATTCATACCCTCGCTTACATTTAATAATGCTTTGCCCAACAAATAAAAGAAGACCACTGTAACAGCACACACAATGGCATACCCTACTCCCCTTAAATGCTTAGCCTTCAAGTAACTTGTATCACATAACAAAACGCATAAAGGCAATATTAAGAGCGATGACTTTATACGCATCGAGCTCCATCCTTCCTCAACATCTGATGTATAGAGCATGCTTATGAAGCACAAAAGCCAGTATATGATTATCGAAACACACTCCCACCGCATGAACTTCGACAAAGCAGTATTTCCCACATGCCGCGATACGACAATCTTTATAACCGACGCAACAACCATGAACAAAGCAGCCCATAGTCCTAAATGGTAACTAATAGGCATTGCTGCTGCCATTATCATCAGCGCCAACCAGTGCAATTTATCGTACCATGCCAATTCTTTCACCTTTGCAAAGGTACGTCTTTTAGTTCAATGACTCTCAAAATAAAAAAAGAGGTAAACCTAATGAGTCTACCTCTTTCATGGTAGCGGGGGAAGGATTCGAACCAACGACCTCCGGGTTATGAGCCCGACGAGCTACCACTGCTCTACCCCGCACTGATTTATCTCTCTTCAGAAATCAAGTGCAAAGATACGTCAAAAATCCTTTCCGTGCAAATATTTTTTTACAATCGAACTATTACTTCTTAATAATCCGCGACATAGCACGTCCCGATGCTCCAACTATCTCCACTGTATAGACGCCTGCAGAGAAATTGCTAACGTTAATTTCGGCGCTATCACCACTCCACGCCTTTTCCATTACTTTTCTACCCATTTGGTCGTAGATATAGAGCATCGCGCCAGTAATGGACGGACACTTTATCGTCATAACATCACACACGGGGTTCGGGTAGATACTGGCTTGATACACCTCCACATCGTCAATTCCCGAATTTTTACGCCAAAGGGCATAATAAGTCTTATCTGAGTATATCCTCAACACATCGCCTGGCTGATAGACATTACCGTGGCCGTCAATATGTTCACCCCAACCAACAAACGTCCAACCCGGACGGCGGAAAGTGTTTTGAGGAAACACCGCACCCACTGCTGGGCAATAATCAAGCATCATGTTTTGACCATTACCGTTGTTAGCTTCAAGGAAAAGGCGCTGACCAGATATTCCAACAAGGCTCACCGTATAGACCGTCTCCAAATGGGTAAGCACATATGTAGTATCAACAGCCAGTATAGAGTGCTCATAGAAGTCGTAATATCTACTGTTTGTGCAGAATGTATCGGTTTGAGCAACAGAATCGAAAGTCTGCGGTATTGGACGAATGCCAAATATGGCAGATTGGCTTAAATTGTAAGTCCCCGACGAATTGCTACCAGGGTTACTCCCACCAGGGCTCATATTATTCAACGTGTAGTAGCCATCACCATATCCACCCCACCCCCAGTTGAAGTGATAGCGACCCATACTATCGGCTCCGTCAAGAACAAAAGCATGTCCGTTCGACTCGTCGCGACCAGTATAGTATATCGGACGGTGTGCCAACAAGTCGTCATCAATCATATTTGCCCATGCCAAACTGTCGTACTGGTTGCGATACTCCATGTGCAAATTCTCGTTATAGCGGAAGTAATCGCGCATAGCAGAAACGACATCGCTGCTGTATGCACCGCTACCGCCACTTGCCGATGTACCGTACATCATCTTCACACTCACACCCGCATGATAGCACAACATGGCAACCGGAGTAATCTGACGCTGGGTAGCAAACATGCTCAACGCGTTGTTCATATTACTCCACACATACGTAGTGTTACCAAAGTCTGCACTAATAGGGCCATAGGGCGATTGCCAACCATAGTTGTTCGAATAGGTCAAGCTACCTGTACCACACGAAGGATGATTCCAATACTTCATTATCTGCGACATAGCCGTTGCAACACAACCTACAACTGTGCGTTCGCCCGAAGAAGCCTCGGGGCACATATTGTTGTATGGTGCACTTTGGTTCCAACGTGTTTTCAGCATTGGGCTATGCATCACAAGACTTACGGGCACATCGGGTACCGTAGAGGTGAGCAACTTACCCCACTCCGAACTCTTTTCAACATCACCATAGCCTTCTCTTCCTTGCAAAACCTCAATATATGCATCGTACTCGCCAAGCCACTCGGCAATTGAAGCGTGCATTGGCACGGGGAATGGAGCATCAAACGAATATCCCAATATAGGTTGCACACAATCGTCGCCCGCCACAATCACAAATCCCTCTTGCTCCTTGTCAGCAAATACATATAGATGCTGCAATTCATTCAATTCCAGCACCGTCAACTGATCAACGGCTTCAACCGTCTGCGGACGATACGTATTCCAAAACTTAACAGCTGCACTATGAGCAGTCGCTCTATCAACAGGCATAGCCATTGCCTGGACAAAGCCCATCAACATAAGCAGCACGACAATCATCCTATATTTCATATCCGAGGTTTTTTATCATTTAGTATCATTCATCATCCGTTTCTTGCTCAACCCTTCATTCAACCAACGCACAAATTTAGCAATATTTCTGTTATAACTGTAATTTTTTTCTGTCAACACATTGCCATCGGCATCTATAATCACATAGTAAGGTTGAGCATTCATGTTGTACAACTGTTGCTGCATAAAGTGATTTCGCTTACCCAACGTTTTCAACACACGGCCATTATTGTCGGTAACCCACTCGGTTTCGGGCAATTCTATGGTGTTTACATCGGTGAACAATGCACATAGCACGAAACTACTGTTAATCAACTGTTTTACCTCATTGTCGCGCCACACATAATTCTCCATCTCACGGCAATTAGAGCATGTGCGTCCCGTAAAATCTATAAGCACAGGCTTGTCAACCTGCCGAGCATAGGTCTTTGCTTCTTCCAAATCGAAAAAAGCAGCAAAGCCAACAGGCACATGCAAGCTATCGGCATACTTTCTGTCGGGCGACTGAAGATTCTCATCGCGCTGAGACACTGGTGACGAATACTGTGCAACTATCCTTTCCACATCGAAATCCTGTGTCTCTGGGGCAGGTAGCAGTCCCGATATACCTTTCAATGGGGCGCCCCACAAACCAGGTATCATATAAACCACAAAACTCAACACTGCTATAGCCAACATCAACCGCCCAATACCCAAATGTTGTAAAGGTGTTTCACCCTTAAATCTTATCTTGCCAAGCAGATAAAGGCCCAACAATCCAAATATCACAATCCAAATGGCAAGATAGACCTCGCGATCCAACAGATGCCATCCCTGACTTTGGTCGGCAATCTGCAAAAACTTCATACCAAAGGCCAATTCAAGGAAAGCAAACACTATTTTTACCGTGTTGAGCCACGAGCCCGACTTCATCCCTTTAAGCCATCGTGGGAACAATGCCAGCAAAGTAAAGGGCAAAGCAAAGCCAACACCAAAGCCCAACAACGTAATTACCGATAGCCACCGCTCGGTCGAAGCATGCGACAAACCGAGAAACGCTGCCCCAAGTATTGGTCCCGTGCAACTGAACGACACCAAAACGGTGGTCAAGGCTATAAAAAACGGTGCCCAAAAGCCACCACGATCGGCCTGTTGATCCGACTTATTGACCCATTTTTCGGGCATTTTTATCTCAAAAAGCCCAAAGAAACTCAGTGCAAAGACAAAGAAAATTACAAAAAATATCACATTAGGCAGCCACGCTGTACTGATGTCGTACAGCACCGTCTCGCCAAATATCAACGTCAACAGAGCTCCTATCACTGCAAACAGAGCCACTATCGACCCTCCAAAAAACCACACCTGACGGCGATTTTTGCGCAACGAACCCTCTTGGTGCATAAAATAGTTCACCGTCATCGGGATCATGGGGTAAACACAGGGTGTGAACATGGTAACAATACCAGCTCCCAGCGCAATCAGAAACACCCATCCCAACCCCTGTTTCTCGGTCGTAGACGACTCTTTTTCCACAACATCCACCTCTTCTACCTCAACATCCGAGGGCTGCGCCATCGCACCTTCAGCCATCGTGTCAACGCATTCAGAGACATTTGGTTGCGCATCTGCTACCAGTGCCACAGCTTCTTTTGCCGCTGGCACCCGAACCTCTATCTCAACATCCTCGGGAGGCAAACAACTATTGTCGTTGCACATTTGATACGTTATGCGCCCCTTCACCGTGAATGCACCATTGTTTTTTCGCACGATGTTTTGCCTAAACACCACCCTACCCTCGTGGGTCTGTATATCACAGTTGCACAAAGCATCATGTTCACTCTTGGGCCGAGGCTCGTTCAACGCCCCTTCTAACGCATAATCGGCCGATGCGTCAAACGCAAAAACCGCAGGTAAAGAGCCATCTGGACTCGACTTGGTGGAATAGAAATGCCAGCCACTGGGGACATCGGCCGTAAGCACCACGGTGGGCGAAGCCGACTGTCCCTCCTCCACCGCAAACGACCAATCGGTCGAAACAAACAATTGTGCCGAAAGGCCATACGGCAACGCCAATAGAAAAAGGAGCAACAAGCGCTTCATCTCGTCATTTCAAATTGAATTTCACTTTACGTTCACCACGCACGGTTACTATTTTAACCGTATACATGCCCTTGGGCAAGCGCCGCAGCGATATGCGTTGTCCCGCCTGATAGGCATTAACCGTCTTCACCACCTTATCTGATTGATTTATGAAACTCACTGTTGCCGTTGGGCTTTCAAGGGTTATGGTGATATACCCCTCGTCAAGGTGGGGATTGATATGTACTTTCTCTGTCGAGGGTTTCGCCACTTCTGGCTTTGTTTCCTCCTTTGCTGGTTCGGGCTGCTTCACTTCGGGCTCGGGTTCTGGCATAGCAAAACCACTCAATTTTACCACTCCTCGACTGTCGGTGCCAAACCACACATTGCCCCTCGCATCCACAGCAACCTTATACACGTTCTGCAATGGCATACCTGTCGATTTAGCATTAAAAGACACCCATCTACTCTCGCGGTCAAAGACGGCCACCCCGTTGGCCGTGGCCACCCATAGCAGACCGTTGTTGTCTATCACCAAGTCGTTGATTTGGTTATCGGGCAAAGGACTGTTTTGCGTATTCCACACGTGCCACCGCTCGCCGTCATAGCTTACAAGGCCAGCCAACGTGCCAAACCACTTCACGTTATTGCGGTCTATAGCTATGGCCGGAACAATGTTGCTGGGCAAGTCAGAATTGTCAATGGTGTAGGATTGCCAACGGCGACCGTTATAAACGTTTACACCCTCATTGGTAGTAATCCATTTGCGATTGGCGCGGTCAACGGCAATGTCAAGCACAAAATCGCTTGTCAAACCGCAATTGTCGGGGGTATACTTATCCCACACTCGTCCATCGTAGCTTACCACACCTCCCAATGTAACGCCTATCCACATCACACCATCGATGTCCTGCACTATATTCTTCACAAACTTCATCTTCAAACGTCGCGTCTCGGTCGAGTATTCCGTCCATCGCGAGCCGTCGAACGTCAGCACCCCATAGTCGTCGGTGCCCACCCACACGTTGCCTCGGCTGTCGGTTGTAATGCAATTAACCGACTGGTTTTTGAGCCTTTCTGTAGATGTCGACAAATCCGTCCACACGTTGCCATCCAAACGGCAAAGGCCCTGAAACGTACCCACCCACAGGCTACGGCGGTCGGTGGCAATGGCCGACACGTTGTCGCCTACAATGCCCGACGAGCGGGTGTCGAACAGCGTCCACACTGGCGTTTGCGCCTCTGTAGTCATCGCAGCAATCAGCGCAACAACAGAAACGGACAGTCGACGCACATGATGCGCAACAGGCGTGAGGAGATTATGCAGAGAGGGATGTTCGCTCATGTCTTATGTTTTTCTTTTTTTGCAGCTGGGAAAAGTATATTGTTCAATATCAACCTATAGCCAGGCGAGTTGGGATAAAGCGAAAGGTCGGTTGGCGGATCACCTACAAAGTGGCGATAATCCTCGGGGTCGTGCCCACCCAAGAAAGTCCACGTGCCCTTGCCGTATTCACCATGCAGATAACGCACCTCGCCAAACTCTTTATTTTCACCCAATATTAGGGCACTACTTTTCACTGTCGAGCGGCGAAAAGCAGTGGTCTGCCCCATAAAACCATGCACCACACGCGTGTGATTCTGCGTGAGCATGGTTGGGATCCAATCCCATTTGGCCGAAAAGTCGAAAAGGGTGAAGAAGTCGTTGCGCTCGTTGACGGTACGCTGCCGCCGCTGTGCATCAATATCGATGTCGGAAATGGCATATTCCGACGGATTTGTGCTTATCTTGAAATCCTTGAAAGCAAAGCAACGGCTGTAGTCGAGTCGCTGCTGAGCATCGGGCTGCATGGGGTCACCATCGAACATCGTCTCACAAATATCCACCCCCTCGGCAGCAAGTGCAATATCGTAGCTGTCGGGTGCCGAACACATGGCAAACATAAATCCGCCACCAGCCACAAAATCTCTTATTTGTTTTGCTACAGCCAATTTCAATTGGCTTACTTTCGAAAAGCCCAAACGGTGGGCTGTGGTCTCTTGCGTACGCACATCGTCCACATACCACTGCTGATTGCGATAGTTGCCCCAAAACTTACCATATTGGCCAGTAAAATCCTCGTGGTGCAAATGCAGCCAGTCGTACATGGGCAACACACCCGCCATCACCTCGTCGTCGTAGACCACATCGTAGGGTATCTCGGCAAAGGTGAGGACCAAGGTAACGGCATCGTCCCATGGCAACTTGTTTTTGGGTGAATAAACGGCAATGCGCGGAGCTTTTTGCAGACGCACGGCATCCATATTCACGTCGGGTTGCGCAATGTCGGCCAAAATTGCAGCCGACTGCCCATCGGCAATCACTTCGCACGTAACGCCACGCAACCGCGCCACTCGTTCCAACTCCGAAGCATAAGCCGTCAGAAACGAGCCTCCACGATAGTTAAGCAACCACGTTACCTCGCCGCCATTTTGCAACGCCAAGTAAGCCAAGCCATAAGCTTTCAAATGATTGCGCTGCGTCTCGTCCATGGGCACAAGCAGTTGCGATGCTCTCACAGTCCCCATGCCACACAACAAAAAACACACCAGCAGCGCACTTGATACATGCAGCCGCAAGCATTGCTTCTTTGTGCCCGTCGGTGCCATCGGTGTCGGTGTGTCAGAGTGCAAAGGAGTGAGCCTCTGCGTGTTGTGCTTTGGTGCGGACAGGGGGACTCGAACCCCCACTCCTCGCGGAATTAGATCCTAAGTCTAACGCGGCTACCAATTACGCCATGTCCGCCTTAATGGTTCGGAATGCAAAGTTACGTCTTTTTACCGAAACAAAACTATCTGCCGATTTATTTTTTCAACAAAAAAGCATCTTCTCTATCGAAAAGGCTGTAAATCACAATTTGTAGCATGCAACTTGTTGCCATTTTCGCCGCCTCATGGAGGCCTCTTGTAGGGCCGTTATTCAGTTGTTCTTCAGTCGTTCTTCAGTCAAAGACTGAAGAACGACTGAAGAAAAACTGAAGAACGGCCGAAGTTGAGCCCTACTTGATACCTGGTTAATGCCGTTTTGCCCCACCCCTTTATCCCCTCCTTATCCTGACCCACCCCTGACCCCTCCCAGGAGGGGAAGTATTTGAGAGAGTATTCGTTCCTCTCCCAAGAGGGGTAGAAAATACAGGTTGCAGATGTGCTATACAAACCTCCCCTCCCCGGGAGGGGATAAAGGGGTGGGGTAACAAAGAGAGGGTGAAATACGGTAGCAGACAGTCGCGTTTTTTTGCTACATTTGCTTTTCACCATTCAGTAATACGCACCATGGCAACATCTGCAAATCAACTGATTACCGAAATAAAGCAGGGGCATATCAGTCCAGTCTATTTGCTTACCGGCGACGAGAATCACTATATTGACATCGTGTCGGACTATTTCGAGAACCAGTTTATCCAGCCCGATGTACGCGACTTCGACCAAACGGTGGTCTACGGGTCCGACACCGACATGGCCACGGTGGTTGGCATGGCTGCCCGTTTCCCGATGATGTCGAGCCACCACTTGGTGCTGGTAAAGGAGGCTCAAAACATTGACGACCGTCAGTGGGGGCTCCTTGAGAGCTATCTGTCGCACCCCGCAACGAGCAGCGTACTGGTGCTGGTCTACCGCCACAAGAAACTGGACAAGCGCAAGAGTGTTTATAAGGCAATTGCCAAGACAGGCACCGTATTTGAAGCCAATAAGCTATACGACAATCAATTGCCCACCTTTATAAAGACAGAGGTGAAAGCCCACGGCCACACCATCGACGACCACACAGCCACCATCATTGCCGATGCTATAGGCAACGATTTGGGGAAAATTGCCAACGAGTTGTCGAAAGTATTTCCGCTGCTAAAGCCTGGCGAGGCCGTAACCCCCCAGCTGGTTGAACAACAGATAGGGATAAGCAAGGACTACAACGCCTTTGAGTTGCAAAAAGCCATAGGCCGACGCGATGCTCTGATGTGCAATCGCATTGTCAACCACTTTGCTGCCAATCCCTCCAAAAACCCTTTGCCCCCACTGTTGGCATTGCTATATGGCTACTTTGTCAAAGTGATGGTCTATCATCAACTTGACGACAAAGCCTCGGCGGCCAAAGAACTGGGCTGCCCCCCCTCGTTCGTAGCCGACTATGCCACCGCTGCACGCAACTATAGCCTATCCAAATTGGCCTCATGCATAGGCTATCTACATCAGACCGACCTCCGCTCTAAAGGTGTCGGCAAGGCCAACGACGTAACCGATGGCGAATTGCTAAAGGAATTGGTATTCAAAATTATACACTAACGACAATATATTTATCTCATCCATGCAACGCAAAATAGCTCTACTGCTCACAACCTGCATTCTGCTGTTTTTACCCATAACCCTTACGGCACAAAACGGAACGGTGAAAGGCACCGTGTTTGACGACAATAATGGAGAGTCGGTACCCTTTGCCAATGTGGTTCTCGACAACACCAAGTTTGGTAGCGCCACCGACCTAAACGGGTTCTTTTTGATAAACAAATTGCCCGAGGGTACCTACACACTGCACGTACGTTTTGTGGGATATGAGGACTACTATGAAGAAATAACCGTTGGGAAGAATAAGACGGTAACGGTAACCGTGCGACTGAAACCCAGTTCACACACACTGAAAGCCGTGGTGATAACCGACAGTAAGGCCGAAGAGCGTCGCACACAAACCCAGGTGAGCGTAGAAAAAGTAACAGCAGCACAGATAAAGCAGATGCCCGCCGTGGGTGGGCAGGCCGACATAGCCCAGTATATGCAGGTGCTGCCTGGAGTAAACTCGACTGGAGACCAGGGTGGACAACTATACATACGAGGTGGCTCGATGATACAGAACCTGTGTTTGCTTGACGGCATGATTGTCTACAATCCATTCCACTCTATTGGTTTATACTCGATATTTGAGACCGATGTCATACTGAATGCCGACATATACACCGGTGGATTCGGTGCCGAATATGGCGGACGAATGTCGTCGGTGATGGATATTACCACTCGCGATGGTAACAAACGCCATCACACTGGCAAAATAGGGCTGAACACCTTTGGAGCAAACCTGATACTTGAAGGGCCTCTGAAACGAGAAAGACAGGAGTCGAAGTCGACCATCACCTATCTGCTAACGGCTAAGAACTCGTTTCTTTCTAAAACCTCGCCTATCATCTACCCCTACATCGAAGGGGGCCTGCCATTCGACTTCCTCGACATATACGGCAAACTGACATTCAACTCGGGCACGGGGAGCAAAGCAAGTTTCTTCGGCTTTCGTTTCGACGACAAAGTAACCGCCTATCAATCCATAGCCGATTTCCACTGGATGAACTACGGTGCCGGTACCAACTTTATGCTTGTAACGGGTTCGTCGTCGATACTCAACGGTAGCATAGCCTACTCGAACTACCGCATAAACCTTGACGATGGCTCGACAACCGATAAATACAGCGAAATTGGTGGGTTCAACATGTCAATGCAAATCACCAACTTCATCAACAAAAACAAGGTCAGATACGGGTTGAGCATGGAGGGCTACAACACCGACTACCAATACACCAATGCCTACGGAATACGGTCGTCGCAGCAAGAGCCCTCAACCACCCTGTCGGTCTACGCCACATACAATCACAACTCCTCACGTTGGCTTTTCGATCCGGGGTTGCGATTGGTGTACTACGCCACACTTAACTCTTTCAGTCCCGAACCACGTCTGGCCGCAAAGTTCAACGCTACCGACCATCTGCGGTTCAAAATGGCAGGAGGTCTATATAGTCAGATATTTCTTGATGCTCGTTCCGACAACGACATAGTAAATCTGTTCACCGGTTTCCTCACGGGGTCGGCCTCACTAAACACCCCCTCCTATTTCCTCGGCGACGAAGTGTCTACGTGCGTTCAAAAAGCAAAACACCTTGTGTTGGGTGCCGAATACGACCTAACCGAACACATCACCCTTAACGCCGAAGTTTATTACAAACATTTTGACCAGTTGCTCAATGCAAATCGCAACAAGATGTTCGACGAATCTGACCCTGCATATATCGAGGGGGGGATATACGCGAAACCAGAATATTTGCGCAAAGACTATGTGATTGAGAAAGGCTATGCCACAGGTCTTGACATTAGTGCGTGTCTCGACCTTGAGCAACTGTATGTATGGGCTACATATTCACTGGGATACGTGGAACGCACCGATGAAGTGCAGACCTATAACCCACACTACGACCGTCGCCACAATGTCAACCTCCTTGCCTCCTACACCCTCGGTGCGCAGCAGCAATGGGAGATAAGTGCCCGTTGGGCTTATGGTAGCGGTTTCCCGTTTACACAAACACAGGGTGTGTATCAAAGTCTGCCTTTCCATGGAGGTATTGGTACAGACTATACTCAAGAAAATGGAGATTTCAGCATACACTATGGCGACCTCTACAAAGGTCGGCTGCCAAACTATCACAGACTTGACCTTGGACTGAAACGTAAGTTCAATTTTGGCAAACGTTCTATACTTGAATTAAGTGCCAATATCACCAATGTGTATAGCCGCCAAAACATATTCTACTTTAATCGCACCACTTTCGAACGAGTTAATCAGTTGCCAATCATGGCCTGCATAGGTGTCAACCTCACCTTCTGATCAACAACACAAAGAGACAACAACGCAAAAAACAGAGAGGGCGGCTTCGCGTGCGAAGCCGTCCTCTTTAAAATACGTGCTTTATC
>JAFVBC010000005.1 GCA_017480185.1 Bacteroidales bacterium | reverse complement strand
CTTTCCGCTCGGTGCATGGCTGCGACAGTATTCGACACCTGACTCTCACCGTTAGAGCCACCTCTACTGGCGACACAACTGCCGATGTGTGCGACCAGTTCTCGTGGTACGGCCACACTTACTCTCAACCTGGCAATGTGGCATCTCACCTCTCAACCAATGCCGTAGGTTGCGACAGTACCACCACGTTGCACCTCGCAATACGACACAGTTCGTCGTCGGTGGTGTTCGATACGGTGGTTGAAAACTCGCTGCCTCGCTCGTTCAACGGACACACTTTCCGCTCCGATGTGCAACACACTCCAGTTACCATTACCAACACCGCTGGATGCGACAGCGTGATTGACTACTCGTTGCACGTGCATCGTAATGTCCGCTCGATATTGGATAGCAGCGTCTGTTTCGACAGGCTGCCTTTGGTCTGGAACTCGCTCTCGTTCTCGACCAACGTCAACGCCACTGCTATACTGCAACAACTTACCACCATACCGTCGCACACTGGTAGCGATAGCATCATCTTGATGCGACTGCATGTCAATCCCACCTACGCGCCTGTAACCAACGCCAGTATCTGCGATAATGAGAGTTATCGTTTTGGTGTCCGTACGTTGACGGCAGCCAACACTTACATAGACAGCTTGCGCTCCATAATGGGATGCGACAGTGTGAGTACGCTTCATCTAAGGGTGAACCCCACATACGACCACACAAACAGATCGGTGGTGTGTCAGAATCACAACTTTACTTGGGGAACGCCACAGAGACTGATATGGCGTGCAGGAAATGAACATGAACATGGTGTGCGTCCCTCGCGCGATACTGTGGTAACCGACCACTTGCAAAGCGTGTATGGATGCGACTCGTTGTCGACGCTACGACTGACCATTCACCCAGCCTACGATATACATCATTACGATACGATATGCGACGATACAGCGTCGTCATTCTGCGGAACACGCTATCGCAACGCAGGTAGTTATGTGCATGAATATGACAACATGCTGGGGTGCGACAGCGTGATGACGCTACACCTACATGTAAATCCCACGTGGGACATTCATGTGTACGACACCATCTACGATGGCGATAGAATGGCGTTTGAGGGTAGATGGTACGATACTACAGGAGTGTACCCCGTGCATATTGATAGTCGCTGGGGGTGCGACTCATTGCGCACACTGCACCTGCAACGCAACCGTCGCACATACGTTGATAGCACGCTGTGTGTAAACATGTTGCCAATAACATGGAATGGGGTGAGATTTGCTGCTGCCAACGGACAGCGAGACAACTACTATACGGTGATTAAAGACTCGGTGCACCTGCGTGGCAGAGAAGGGATTGACTCGCTTGTGGTGATGACCGTACGAGCCAAAGACACATCGGCAAGCAACGACGTGCAGCATGGGTGCGACTCGCTAACATGGCGGAATGGTATAAACTATACCCAGTCTACCACCCGACCATATCTGACTTACGAAAACCAGTACGGATGCGACTCGGTGGAGCATTTGCTACTGACCATCGACTATACACATCCCTATCTGCACCATATTAACGCCTGCGACTCGACGCGATGGATAGACGATAACTGGTACTATAGCGACACCCTTGGACCTCAACACACACTGCCAACAGTGGCCGGGTGCGACTCGATTGTAACCCTTGAGCTCAAGATGCACTATGCCACCTACCGCGACACCGTTGACACCATCTGCTATAATCAACACTACTCGTGGCGCAACCAGCAGGTATCACTTATCAACCAAGATAACAACATTACAACTACGGGTACGTTGTTGGATACGTTGCGCACACAATATCAATGCGATTCGGTAATAGCCATGCACTTGACCCAGATGGCCGAACCGAACATAAGTTTTGATGTATCGACCGACTGCGAGCTTTTGACCTATACCGTTGATATCACATGCGATGTACCCTACACATATATCACCTCCTACCCCAATGACAATACTCTAATTGGAAGAGAGCAGCAACGAAGATTAACGTTGGATCCGCCTGAAACAACAGACTACATGGTGTATGCCGACTATAGAGAGGAGCCATTTTGCCCCACCACGCGTACGTTGCGTTTGCGCCCAGTAAACATACCATTAGCCAACCTAAAAGTAGTGCCAGAGGTGATTACATACAATGAAATCGAATATGATTTGTACGACAATGGGCACGACGTGATGCAGCGATGGTGGTACATAAATGGGGTACTGCAAACCGACACTTCAAGCCACCTGCACCGTACGGCCGACATAAACGCCGACACTATAGAAATAATGCTGAAGATATTCAACGGGCGTTGCATCAACATATCTACCTATAAACTGCCTGTGCTACGCATAGCAATATTCGCCCCCAATGCATTCACTCCCGACCTTGAAACCAATAGTAAGTTTGTAATAAAGGGACACGGGGTGATCGATGGCGAGTTGTATATCTTTAACCGAGACGGACTGCTTGTTTACCACACAGACGACTATACCCAAGGTTGGACTGGATATGGATGTCCACAAGCAAACTACGTGTGGAAGCTGAACTATCGTGCGATTGACTATCCCACAACCACACGTACAATGGTGGGAAGCGTGTTGCTCATACGATAAATGTGTCCCCACCCAATGCATCTCAATTAACACAACCTATACCTAAACGACAATTCAATCATGAGCTATTTCTTTACATCAGAATCGGTTGGAGAAGGCCACCCCGATAAGATAGCCGACCAAATAAGCGACGCCTTGCTTGACGAATTCTTACGTCACGACCCCAACTCGAAAGTGGCTTGCGAAACGATGGTCACCACAGGTTTGGCCATCGTGAGTGGAGAGGTGAGGACACATGCCTATGTTGACGTGCAGCAAACAGTAAGAGATGTTATACGCAAAATTGGTTACACAAAGGGAGAATATAAATTTGAGGCTGAAAGTTGTGGCGTATTGAGTGCTATTCACGAACAAAGTTCAGATATACATCAAGGCGTCGAACGCGGTACAAAAGAAAATCAGGGGGCTGGCGACCAAGGAATGATGTTTGGCTATGCTTGTTGCGATACAGAACAATACATGCCACTTCCCATAATGTTGGCACACTCGCTACTCACCGAGTTGTCTATAATTAGGCACGAGGGAAAACTGATGCCCTACCTACGGCCAGATGCAAAGAGTCAAGTAACGGTACAATATTCTGACAAAGGTATTGCCGAACGCATTGAGGCCATTGTTGTCAGCACACAACACGATGACAATACGTCCCAAGAACGCATTTACAACGATGTGTGCAATATACTAATACCACGCGTCATAGCCAAACAGCCCACAAATATTCAACAGTTGTTTGTCATGCCAGGGCAGAATGACACGGCCTCAAAAGCCTTGAAGTTGCACGTCAATCCCACAGGCAGTTTTGTTATTGGAGGTCCACACGGCGACACTGGTCTCACCGGACGCAAGATAATCGTGGATACATACGGCGGACGTGGTGCCCACGGAGGGGGAGCCTTTAGCGGCAAAGATAGTTCGAAGGTCGATCGCTCGGCAGCATACGCAGCACGACACATTGCCAAAAACATGGTAGCTGCGGGTGTGGCCGATGAAGTACTCGTACAAGTAGCCTATGCCATTGGAGAAGCAGAACCTGTTGGCTTCTATATCAACACCTATGGGACATCGCACGTAGACATGTCAGATGGCGAAATTGCCCAAAAGATTGGTAAAATATTCGACATGCGACCTTTCGCCATCGTGGAAAGGTTTGGTCTTCAGAACCCCATCTACCTACCAACGGCCACCTATGGCCACTTTGGGAAAGAACCTTACAGCAAAGAAGTGTCGTTCTTCAATAACGGTAAAGAGGAGAAGAGACGTGTGCAATTCTTCGGATGGGAAAAACTTGACTATGTTCAGCAGTTGAAATCGGAATTCAATATCTGAATAAATAGTGGTATAACATAATGTGGTGGCAAATAGTTTGCCACCACATTTGCATAGATACAGGATTCAATAGAAAAAAAGCGGAGGCTGATTGCCCTTATAATTATCTTCAAGCATGGCAACATGCGATAGGAAATCGACATCTGTAATAGAGAGAGCCCCTGTAGGACACATGCGCCAACATGCAGCACACTTTATACAAATGCCATCAAATCTAGGGTATTTTTCGTCAGGTTTTATCGATCCCATCGGGCATACATTTACACATGTCCAACACGAAGTGCATAGACTATTGTCACAAACGGGCTTTGCCTTAAGGAATGAAGCCTTAGTACCATCGGTTTTCAATGGGGCATAGTACTTTGTCGGTTCAGCGTCTCCTGGCACAATGGGCTCTGAGAAAATGTGTAACAGCAGTTTATCTACCATTCTATGCCCAAATAAATCCAACGATGCTACATCGCTTGCCGAGGGGCGTCCTACTGCGAGGTTATCGCTAAAAACATGTCTCGCCACAATTGCCGCCGCACCAATTACCTTGCACCCACTCTGTTTCATTATACTTACTAACTCAGCTAAAGCATCATCGTAGCTTCTACCTCCATATACAACTATAGCCACCGACGGAGTATCTTTAGCACAAACAGCCATCTTCATATATTCAAGCATCTTATTGGGTACTCTGCCAGCATACACAGGCGTAGCCCACACAAGGAGATCGTCGGAAGATAATTGCAGAGAAGTTTCCCTTTCTGCTGGCAACGTATAGTCCTTAATAACACTTGGAACATTCATTTCCCGAGACATGGTGCCAACTATTCTTTCACACACATGTCGTGTACCACCAGTAGGACTAAACACAAGCCCTTGCACTCTCTTATATTTCACATCCATACTTCTTTATCGTTGCCAAAAGAATTAACAAAGGTACTAAATAAACGTAAACTTATCGCTCATTACAACATCTATAATTCACATCAAAGGTTTTTCTTTGTACCTTTGCAACAACGTAAAAAAACAGTATAACCGTAATGACCAAATTGAGTGTTAACATAAATAAGGTGGCTACCATTCGCAATGCACGTGGTGGAAATGTCCCCGATGTAGTACGATTTGCACAAGACTGTGAAGCGTTTGGTGCGCAAGGAATAACCGTTCATCCACGTCCCGACGAGCGACATATTCGCTACGACGATGTCCGCAACCTTAAGCCTATAATATCCACAGAGTTTAATATTGAGGGCAATCCAATACGACAGTTCATCGACTTGGTCAAAGAAGTACTTCCCACACAGGTAACCCTTGTACCCGATGCCGAAAACGTACTAACTTCCAATGCTGGCTGGGATACAATAAAGCACCAAGCCTACCTGCGCGATGTGGTGAAAGAATTCCAATCATGTGGCATAAGGGTGTCTATCTTTGTTGACGCACAACCTGCAATAATCGAGGCTGCTGCCAAAACAGGTGCTGACAGAGTAGAGTTGTACACCGAGAGTTATGCCCGTCATTATGAGGAAAATCGTGAATACGCCATTGCCCCTTTCTTAGAAGCCGCACATGTTGCTAAAGAATGTTCGTTAGGTTTGAATGCTGGCCACGACCTATCCCTCACAAACCTTGCTTTTTTCCACAAGGCAATTCCTTACGTAGACGAGGTATCTATCGGACACGCTTTAATATCCGATGCTCTTTATTTAGGCATTAAGAAAACGATTGCAGAATATCTCAATTGCTTGAAGTAACCGTCATTCAAGCATTGAGACGATGATAATGACACATTAGCAGTTCGTCATTATCATCATACAGGTGCAACCCAGAGCCCTCGCAATAACGCCACATGTTACACTGTGAGCACTGCCCCTTTCGATGATGCTCACGGTTACGCATATTCGCAAATCCATTTTGCCACACATCCCACAAGTCATCGGTATATATATTACCTTGACTCATTTGACTTCTCACCGACGTACATCCACTTATAGAACCATCGCAACGGATAGATGCCACTTCAATTCCTGACCGACAGAAAAACAGATGATCTCTTACCCTCCCCTCATACTGGCCTAAAAAGCCCTCACAGGCATACGACACCGATATTCTTCCATCAGTCTTTCTGCTTATTTCAATAAAGTCTAAAAGGCCTTTCAGTTGCTTATCTGATAGGAGAAGTTCCCCCTCCGACGCAGCTCGTCCCATAGGAAAGATACTGAAAATGCGCCATTTCTTAACTCCTATCGAAACAAGAAAATCCTTAAATGGTAGTAAAACATCAATATTTCTTGGGCTCACACACGTAACCACATCCCACAACACATCATGTCGATCAGCAAGTAGTTTAATAACGTCAACAGCATGACCGAACGCATCTTTGTGTCTTCTTATCCAATCGTGCTGCTCGGCAAAGCCATCAAGGCTAACTGACATGCTGTGCATACCGCATTCCACAAGGCTTTCCAATCGCTGTTCCGACAACAAAAAAGCGTTTGTGACCACACCCCACGGAAATCCCCTTTTGTATAATTCCATCCCAACATAATCCAAATCGTTCCTCAAAAGGGCTTCTCCACCAGTAAAAATGACAAACAATTTATTAGGATCAACGTGCGGAGCCAGCGCATCTATTGCTCGAAGGAAGTCCTCGGCGGGCATATCGGGTACAGACGCCTCCACCTTGCAATCGCTTCCACAATGTCTGCAATTCATATTGCAACGCAACGTACATTCCCAAAACAGAGTCCGAAGAGGATGCAACTGCGCACTATTCTTACGCAATTTGCGCTGCAACTCAAGCCCCACTCGCTGTCGTAAACTTAACGACATAATGTCCCTTTACAGCAGTTGGCTACTACTTCCGCTCCAACTTTATAGTAACCTCTTTTTTGAATGAGCCTCTATTCCACCCCTTCGCCTCTTTTTTGTCTACCGACGACTCATCCACCTTAATATTCAGCAACTGATTTTTGAATTGGCCATTTGCTGAGCCATCCACATCTCGTGCCAAAACACGAACCTCCTCCTGAGGCACACCTTGGAACGACACCTCGAACCGACCATCCTCATCGCTGGTTACCGATGTATTCTGCAAGTATTTTTTTACATTTTCCTGGTCGCCATACACAGTATCGGCCGTGGCTTCTATGCCAGGCTCAAGCATATTCAACTTAACACCCGAAACAGGCTTACCGTTCTCATCAATCACCTTTCCGCGCACCCGATAGTCCATCGTTGGTACACCATACATCAACCTAATCTCCGACCGTTCCTCAATCTCTTCAATCTTTTCTTCCATCTGCGGTTCTACCACCGATTTATGGCTTTTGCAGGCACCAAATCCAAGAGCGCTCATCAGCGACAGGATCAGCCACTGTTTCAGTTTCAAGTATTTCATTTTCATACCATCCGTTAACGAGGCACTGCTCTTTTTATTGTTGTCAAGTACAACCGCATGGGCTAATTATGCTCATTTTTAGTAATTTTGCAATATATTCAGAGTGTTTGATGACAAGCAAAAACAAACTAAACATCATTGCAGGGCCTTGCAGCGTTGAGAGCCAAGAGCAGCTTTTAACATCCACACAAGCACTTTGCAGTCTGCCACAAGTTGGGTTAATCCGTGCAGGTGTATGGAAACCACGTAGCCGTCCTGGTGGTTTTGAGGGGCTGGGCGAACAAGCCCTAATCTGGATGCAAGAGTTGCAGAATAGCGACCTCCGCATGTCTGACGGTCGTCCCGTAAGATTCTGCTGCGAGATAGCCCGTCCCGAACATGTCGACCTCTGCCTTCGCCACAACATAAAAAACGCTTGGATAGGGGCTCGCACCACCACCAATCCTTTCATGGTAGAAGAAATATGCAAAGCATTGAGAGGTACATCTATGACAGTGATGGTAAAAAACCCCATCTGTCCCGACGTAAAGTTATGGGTTGGTGCTATTGAGCGCATACAAAAGGTGTGCAAAGAACAAGTGGTGGCAATCCACCGAGGTTTCTACACCTACGACAATCATGGCTTTCGCAATGCTCCCCTTTGGGACATTGCCCTTGACATGCGCCGACACCTTGCCGAAACACCAATCTTTTGCGACCCCAGCCACATGGCTGGCAACCGACTTCTCATCGAACCGCTTGTTCACATGGCCCTACAGTTGGCCTACGACGGTCTTTTCATCGAGGTGCATCATGCGCCCGACCAAGCCCTAACCGATGCCCAGCAACAAATCACCCCTCGCGAGTTGTTGCAACTACTTCAGAATATCGAAGGTATCAACACCAACACTGGCGACACTCTCGACAACGCTTTGGCCATGTTGCGTCAACAAATTGACAACATCGACCACGACTTGCTCCATCTACTTGCCCAACGCATGACCATCAGCCGACAGATAGCGCAAGTGAAATACCAACACGAAGCCTCGGCCTATCAACCAACACGGTGGCAACAGGTGCTTGACAATAGGCTGCAACAAGCTTCTAACGAAGGGCTTGACCAACACTTTGTGAAAGAGTTGATGGAGAAAATCCACGCCGAGAGTTTACGTATCCAAATAGAGAAATAGCACTAAGCCCACGACAACAAAAAGGCATCTTCCCCGACAGAGGAAGATGCCTTTTTAATTTCTATTGGTTTTTTCCGAAACCTATTCGGCCGGCACAACCGACACAAACGAACGGTCTTCACGGCCTTTGTGGAATTTCACCACGCCATCCACCAAAGCAAACAACGTGTGGTCTTTTCCCATTCCGACGTTGAGACCAGGATTGTGGACCGTGCCACGCTGACGCACTATGATGTTGCCAGCAATGCACTTCTGACCACCAAATATCTTCACGCCCAATCGTTTACTTTCGGATTCGCGACCGTTACTGGAACTACCTACACCTTTTTTATGAGCCATAATATTGTGTTTTTACAAGGTTAAACGAAGCAATTAGTTGATGCTATCAATTTTAATTTGAGTCAGATAATCGCGATGACCATTCATTTTCTGATAGTCTTTGCGACGTATTTTCTTAAACACCAAAACCTTGTCGCCTTTAAGGTGACGCAGCACGGTGGCTTTGACGTTAGCACCTGCAATATAGGGTTTTCCAACCTCTACATTACCATCATTGTCCTTAAGCATCACGGTGTCAAAAGTAATTTCGCTACCCTCGTCGTTGTGCAGACGATTGACGAAAATCTTTTGATCTTGGGCTACCTTGAATTGCTTGCCTGCGATTTCTACAATTGCGTACATTTCTAACTATTTGTTTTTAACTAACTTTTCTCGTTGAACACACCCTTCACACCCACAAATCGGACTGCAAATTTACAACTTTTTCTTTTACCAACTAATATTTTTTCACACCGATGATTTTCGATCATCAGTTTTCTTGCACCAGTGTGTCGGGGTCAAAGCGGAACGTGAGGCTACCAGTGCCTGCAAATATACCCACACCACCGCTGATGTTGGTGTAGGGCTGTGCCTGTTCTGCAAAGAACGACGACATACTATTTGCCGAGGCCACACTGATGAGGTAACGGAAACGATCGTAGGTGGCCGACTCTATGCGCAGCGTATACTCGTGCTTAAAGGGGGCTATCTCGTTGGTGTCGGTGAGATGCATTATATATAACTGCACCTGCTCGTCGGCACCATCAATGCGCTTGTCGGTGCACATCAAGCCCGTGTAGAGGTAACCTGCCAGTGGCATATTGGGGGTTACGTCCGAAGCGGTGATGTTTGGATTGTTGGGTATGAGGAAGTAGGTGTTGCGGATGGTGTCAACAGTGTCAATCTGTCGTGTCCAGATGTTATACCTTTCTCCACTGTCGCGCTGCATCACGGTGATGTTGTAGTACTCTGGATAGTTTGCATGGTCGTGCAGATTAAACCGAGCAGTGTAGAAGTTGAACGACGAACTTGCAAACGAAGCGAAACGCACCGAGTCGATATTGGGCATTCTCGGCACGTATGTCTCGGCATAGACATTACCCCTTGGGGTTGTAGCCTCAAGGCGCAGACTGTCGTCGGGAGCCAGCACCACGGGGAAGAAGTAGTTACAGTTACTCACCGAGTCGGGAGTGTAGGCCACATTGTTCACATACATCTTCAGTTCGGCACCATCAACAACCTGACTGTTATTGTTGTCGAGAAAGAAGTGGGTGTAGCTGAAATTGACAAAAAGACGCTGGTCGGCAGTGGGCACCGCGTTGACCACCAACTTGCGCTGCTGATTGTTGTCGTCAATATCCAGCACTTTCTCGCATCCCACCAGCAAGAGCAGTGGCATCAAGAGTAGCAAATATGTCGTTGTTTTCCTATTCATAACTTTTATGATATTGCCAATGACTGATTAGAAATAAAGGGTATAGGCCGCCGACGGAAGCACTGGAAACAGCGACAACTGCATCAAGGCCATAGGATAGCCCTTATACGTGTCGCGGGCACTTTGGTAGATCATATATGGATTTTGGCGGTTATATACGTTGTAGACACTGACGTTGATGGTGCGATGGCTGTGTTTGAACTTGCGATGCAGGTTAACACCGAGGTCAAGACGATGATAGTCGGGGTAGCGATAATTGTTTCTTCCATCAAGATACGACAGTTGTCCGCCTCCGTACCCATTGACAGGCTGGTCATAGTCGTCGGGATTGTCGGATGCCACAGGGTAGCGTTGCGTTGACAATGTGGCAGCATTGCCAGTGGAATAAACCCATGTGGCGCTGACATCAACGCGGTCGTTGAACTTATACGACAGCACCACCGACACATCATGACGGCGGTCGTATTTGGCTGGGAAAGGCTCGCCGTTGTTGAGCACCTGTCCCTCGCGGTCGAACTGGCGCATGGTGCGGCTCCACGTGTAGGCCACCCAGCCCGTCAGTTTACCAATGTCGCGCTGCATAAGAAACTCTATGCCATAGCTCCACCCATCGCCTGCCACGACAAGGTTCTCCCAATTGTCGGTCGATCCGAAGAATGTGGCACCATCCTTGTACTCAATCAGGTTCGACATGCGCTTGTAGTAGCCCTCAACCGAGAAGTCGGCAATACCGCTACGGCTATAGAACAATCCGCCTGCCACCTGGTTGCTCTCCATGGGTTGCACGCGGTCGGTTACAGGCACCCAAAGGTCGGTTGGCAAGCTGACGCTGGTGGTTGACAGCAGATGCACATACTGCGTCATGCGAGCGTAGCCTGCTTTTATCGACAAGTCGTCGGTCAGCATCATACGTCCCGACAACCGAGGCTGTATTGAGCGGTAGAATGAGTTCTCGACCTGAAAGCCACTGACATGCAGACCGACGTTTAACTTCAGGCTCTCGGTGATGCTCCAGTCGTCCTCAACAAAGAGGGTCATCTCGTTGGCGGGCACCACACCACTGAAGATTGTTGAATCGAGCGTGAAGTTGCCATTCATCTGTATCGAGTCGTAGTAGTCCACACTGCCCGTGGCCACCTCGGGTGTAAACCAATGGCGCGTCAGTTGAGTGCCAAATTTTATGCTGTGGTCGGGATTGGGAGCATAGTCGAAATCGACCCTTGCGCTGGCCTCGCGTATACCCGAACGGTATTCGCCCTCCATGGTCGAGGGCGACCGTCCGCCATTGGGTTCGCGTTTCTCCAACTCTCCGATGATGGTGTTTTTATACTGCGTGTAGGAGGCCGAGAGGTTCATAAACACCTTTGGCGAGAGGGTGTAGTTCCACCGCAAGGCACCAATCAAGTTGCCCCAGCCATTGCGAAATCCCATAAGCATATCTTCGTTGAGGCTGGTAACGGTGTTCACCTTGCCATGCACATAGTCCTCGCCCATGTAGAAACTGCCATACAGACGGCTGTGGTCGTTGAAACGGTGGGTTATCTTGCCGTTTAGGTCGTAGAAATAGTAGCCTGCATCAATACTGGCGTTGTTCACCCCAGCCACATCGGGCGATTCGTCGGCAGTCTCGTCAAGTGCAAAGTGCATTATCAAGGGTATGAGCAACAGCTCGGCATAGGTGCGTCGAGCCGATATAGAGAACGTGGTGCGCTCCTTAACAAGTGGTCCCTCCAAGCTAAACTTGGCCGATATAAGCCCTATCGAGGCATTGCCGTGCAGCTCACGGTCGTTGCCGTCGTTTTGCGCAATGTCGAGCACCGAGCTCAATCGGCCACCAAAGCGCGACGGGAAAGAACCTTTATACAGCGTAACATTCTTCACAGCATCGGTGTTGAACGCCGAAAAGAACCCACCCAAATGCGACACGTTGTAGAGAGGCACACCATCGAGCAAGAAAAGATTCTCGTCGGGGCCACCACCACGCACATACATGCCACTATTACCCTCGCTACCGCTCTGCACCCCGGGCATAAGCTGCAAGGCCTTTATGATGTCGGCCTCGCCAAACATTACGGGCACCGACTTGATTTTCTCCACACTCATCTGCGTGGCACTCATCTGCGACGAACGTGTGTCGCCGGTGCGTTCGGCCGTAACCACCACCTCGTCGAGCTGCACACTGGGCGACAACTTCACGTTAATCTTCTGATTGTGGTCGAGCAAAAGGTTAAAAAACTGCGGTTCGTAGCCCATAAACGAGATACGCACCGAGGCCGAATCGCGCTTCAACGTGAGCGAATAGTGGCCATAGACATTGGTAACCGTCCCCTTGCCGCTACGGCTATCGTATACTGTAGCGCCAATAAGGGTCTCGCCAGTTTTGGCATCGGTAACCACTCCTTGCAACGTAAAACTCTGACTTTGCGCTGCAAGAGTGATTGAAAGTAGAAAAAGGACAACTGTCAGTAACCGTTTCATAGGACGCGTATAACGACACCTGTAGTTTCTTTGTTGCATGCGCCACGCAAAATATAACATCTTTTAAGAAATCGACCACCCAATTTGGCCGCAACACCCAACGTGCACGTAGGGATCAAGTAGGGCATTTCTTCAGTAGTTCTTCAGTAGTTCTTCAGTCAAAGACTGAAGAACTACTGAAGAACTACTGAAGAAATGCCCT
>JAFVBC010000004.1 GCA_017480185.1 Bacteroidales bacterium | reverse complement strand
TTTTCTGCGCCGCACCATCGCCCACCCTCCCCCTGACCAAGTCCCTATCAACTCCTGCCGCGGCAGGAGTTGATAGGGACTTGGTCAGGGGGAGGGTGGGCGATGGTGCGGCGCAGAAAAAAAGTTTTAGGCCTCATTGTTGGGCAAAAAACGTATCTTTGCGGATGAAAGGCAGCGTTGCGAGCCGACGTAGCATTCTGAACACCAATTGACAACACGAAAAAGCAGGAGGTGATAAGATGATTGAACGAATAAAACACAACTCTCTGGAATGGCTTGACATCACCAACCCGTCGGAGGACGATTATCGCTTGCTGCTCGACCACTACCATTTCCATCCCCTCGACATTGAGGACTGTCGCGGCACCAATCAGCGCCCAAAAATCGACGAATACGACGACTACTATTTCCTCATCCTCCACTTCCCTTACTTCGACAAGGGCAACAAGTTCATTCGCATACGCGAGGTGAAGATATTCTGGGGACGCGACTTTATAATCACCGTTGGTAAAGCCCACTGGGTGGTGAAGAAATTCTTCGACGAGATCAACAACGACTTGCAGGAGGGCGACTCCGACACCGAGCAAATGCTTGCCACGAGCGATCAATTGCTCTATCACATACTGAACCGTTTGATGCTCGAAACCAACACACTGGTGCAACGCGTCGGTGCCGAAGTCGACCTCATCAACTACGACATCTTCAACAAACGTGCTCGGAGCATCATTGAGCAAATCTCAATCACCCGACGCAACACCATTCTGCTCAACACCACATTCAAACCCCAGTTGCGCGTGCTGCACATGTTTGAAAGCGGTGGCATCAAAGGATTCGTCAATCCCGACCAGATTGACATGGAAGACTACTGGGGAAACATACTTGACCAGTACCAGAAGATGTTCGACTCGATTGAAGACTATGGCGAGTTGATTGAGGGCCTGTCGCACACCTTTGATTCGTTGCTGACCAATCGCACCAACGAAATCATGCGTGTGCTGACCTACTTCTCCACCATCATGCTTCCACTGACAGTGGTAACAGGTTTCTTTGGAATGAACGTCGACTTCCCGTTCACCACCAACACCACCGCCTTTTGGTGCATACTCGGCGGTCTGGCGCTGCTCACGGCATTGATAATCGTTTATTTCCGTCACGTGACGGGGCGATGAACACCTTTTTAGTTAAGGAAAACCAAACTATGACAATCGCATAGTATAGGCTTGTAAAACACAACAGAAGTCAAATAAAAAAAACACGTAACAATAGACTACCGAATAGTATAGACTTAAACTTATAATTGAGCTTGACGCTCTTGTTCCCATACGATAAAGCTGGTAACTTTTATGGAACGGGAATGGGATGCGGAGGGTTCACGCAATGGCGTGAGTTCTTTTCGCAACTTGTTCGTTCCAGAGGTTCCACCAGCACCTATCGTATGAATGAGGAAATAAACGAAAGGATTTGCGCCTTTCTTATTGCCCTTATTTACGACACATCAGTTTCTGGCTTGAAAAGAAGTTGAAAATGCTGTTGTATAAATTCTTAAATATGGACGCTTCATTATTTAGAGTTACACCACTAACAATTGTTTCCACAATAATCATTGTGGCTGCCTACATCGCATGCTGTTTCATTATTATCAAAGCGAAAAGAAGTAAAAATCTAATTGAAAACAAGCGTAGGATTGAACAATTACCCTCACTTATATCAACATTGGGAGTACTTGGTACCTTTTTGGGCATAACCATTGGTTTGCTCGGATTCAACACTGCCAACATTGAGGGAAGTATTCCACAGCTTCTCAACGGATTAAAAACAGCATTCTTTACTTCGTTGGCTGGTATGTTTGGGTCGATGGCGTTGTCAACGCAAGTTAATGATGCTTTTGACAAAACAGAAAAAGGTATGTCAGATGCAAGTATGGCTGCTGCTACCATTGTGCAAGCCATTAACAGTTTAGAAACCATACTTAAGAACCAAGTACCAGACATAAACAACATACGAACTACCATCAATTCAATTCAGTCATCATCCTCTTCGATAAATACTCATTTGCGTACGCTGAATGCGCAAATATTAACCATAGCCGAAAATACAACCGATGTTCTACAGAATGTAATCACTGTTTCAACAAACCTAGCAACTAAGGAGGATGTTTTGCTGATCAAGGATAGTGTATCATCTATAGAAACGGTATTAAGTGGTGCTATGATATCTAAAATAGATGATACCAATACAAGAATGGACAAGATCTCAGAGCAAATACATGCTGAAGCTGAAAATATAGAACGCAGCATGAATGAGACCAACAATCTGTTATCGCTAAAGTTTGACGAATTTACTGAACTTTTGAAGAAGAGCAACACAGAAGCACTGGTTGAGGTGATGAAGCGAGTTACAGAAGAGTTCCAAAAGCAAATGGGGGAACTTATCAACAAACTTGTTCAAGAGAATTTCGACCAACTAAACAAGAGTGTTGAGCAATTGAACACATGGCAAGTCCAGAATAAAGAGATGATAACATCGCTCACACAACAATACAAGGAAATGACCAACCAATTTGAGCACACGTCGACTACATTACAAAAAGTTGGAGATGACACAAACCACCTTGTCAGCGACGGCAGCAAACTACGACAGATTATAGATGCGTTAAACAAAGTTATGATTGACGATGAGAGATTTGTTCAAGTTACTACAAACCTTACGGAATCGTCGAATTTGGCAAAAGATTCCATGCAAGCATTCAACGAATCTACGCAGACGCTGAATAATTGGGTTCGCAAGCAACGCCAATTTGTGGATGCTGTGAACGAGTTGATATTGAAACTTGATGAAATCAACAAAATCAATGATTATAGCGAGGAGTTTTGGCAAGACACAAGACGTGGCTTAAATGATGCTGTGGCAAGCATTAGAGGCACTGTGGATGGGTTGAATAATGAAATTTCCGACCTTGACCAGCATTTCTATCAGCGTTTGAATGCTACATTATCAGAACTTGACACCTGTATGCAAGCCTTGATAAATGGGAGAAGATAAGCCATGTCAAAGACAAATGTTTGGATGTCGGTTTCTGACCTTATGACAGGTCTAATGGTAATATTCTTGTTTGTGGCTGTTTCTTACATGGTAAAGGTAAGGGAAAATCAAACTGTGCTGACGGATTATGTTGAAACGCGAACCAAACTTCACGCCAAGTTGGTGAGCGAATTTGCAGGTGATACTGCACGCTGGCAAATGTCTATTGGAAAGGATTTAACTATGAAATTTAATAATCCCGGAGTTCTTTTTGCTTCAGGGGAAGACGTATTAACACCTGTTTTCCAGTCTATTCTTGATGAATTTCTGCCTCGGTATATGCAAATATTATTGGCGGATAGCATGCGTACACAGATAAGGGAGATACGTGTAGAAGGCCATACTGATGACCAGTGGTTCGATCCTAAAGCAGACCCATACATGGAAAACCTTCGCCTCTCTCAAAGGCGAGCTGCAAGAGTGGTAGAATACTATCGTAATATGTCTTCATATAGGACATTGAACGAGAATGATAAACGCCAAATAGATTATTGGTTAACTGCCAATGGAATGTCCTATGGGAAAGCACTTGACATGGATGGGGGCTATGTTCAGATTACCCATAAACCAATAAATCGAGATCTTTCAAGACGAGTTGAGATTCGCATTGTGACGAGTGGCGATGATATATTGGTCAATTTCGTTGAAAAGAATAATCAGTAGTTATGCCTACAGAAAAACCACTAAACACATTTGAACATTTTAAAGAGGCTTTGCGGCAGCATGGTTATATTATTGAAGTAGCGCAGCCGTATACACCACTACAAGTGGCTGATGTCAACTTCAACAATATACAAAATGGAGAGGTTGAGATTACAAACGAAGGAATATTCTATGTGAATCCCCACAATGGCAGTCGCCATCAAATATTTTTGTACAAGAGAAACTATGATATCCAGCAGTATGGCAAGCCGAGGTTTCACATTAGAAACTGCATGACCATTCAGCAAATAGGAAAAGACCAGTACAGAAGAGCCAATACAGGTACTGTCGTAGTTTATGATAGAAATAAAGGCGCGGATGTAGCGGTTAAAGGTTTGCCTTTGTGTAAAAACTGTTTGAGTATAGTTTTAAATGAAGGATTACTGAATTATGGTAGGGATATGACCTCGACTGAATTTGAAGAAATTCTACGGACGGCAAACGAGGATGCAACAGAAGAACAAAATGCAGACTTGGAAGGATACGTGTGGAAATGGCAAAAAATATCAGAGGCATACAGAACAAAAAAGGAATTCACCTGTGAGAGGTGCGGATACAAGCCGAATACAAAAATTGGCAGACAATATATACATGTTCATCATAAAGACGGAAATAAAACCAATAATCGGGAGAGCAACCTTGAGTGTCTTTGTATTGCATGCCACTCTAATGTAGATCTTCGCCACAGAAGTAATTTTTCTAAAGGTGCAAACAAAGTAATGCTTGATAATTTTACAAAGCAACATCCTAAGGCGGGACATTGATAAGAATTTATAAGGTACTGCCGAAGTAACGCCGACACCCGCGCCTGGTTGTTGGAGGAAGTGAATGGGAATCTGGCATATTCACAACAATTGCTTTCCTCTCCGACCTACGATTGGGTAGATATCGGAGGCACAAAGGCAATACGGGTAAAGTACAGGCGTAGTGGAAACAACGGAAATACAACTGCATGCGCGATGTACTACCTGTACAACTATGATGAAATGGCGATGGTAATGACTGCGTACCGTGAGCAAGAAGCCGCTCTATGGCAAGCGGATATGGAGAATGTTATAAGGATATTCCGTTGGAATCATTGTAAATAGAGAAGGGCGCATCTTTCCACAGAAAAGAGTATATCTTTCGTGCAAGAAGATATACTCTTTCTGCGTGGATAAGTATATCTTATTCGGTGTATCACTTCTATCAGCCAGTCGGTGACGTTGAGTTTCTGGATGCCTCCGTAGTTTTATGTGTCAAAGTCGGTAGTGAGAAGATATTTGGAGTATGAGTCTAAACTCTTTGTCGGTGAAGATAGTTCGCGCTGTAGCGTCTTATCATCATCATTAACGGTGTGCGCGATTTATCTCTACAAAGCCCACCTCGCCACTGTAGGCCTGCCTTAAGAAAGCCTCGATGCCAGTCTGTTTATGCGTTTCATAGTCTATGGCTACAACAACTACAGTATCGGTAGCTCCAATGTTTCTATTGCTGAATTATTTGTATGGCAGGTGGCTGGTTTTGTAGACGTTCTTTCTCGCTGAATTTTGTGCCGTTGGCGGTGATGAACTGTTGTACCGCCTCGGGGTCAAGTTGCTTGTCTTTTATAAGCCTCCAGCGAGCAATGATCTTGGCTATTGCCTCCGATTTTGGTATGATGGGCGAATCTACTTCGGCCACTGCTTCGTAGCCGCGGAATGAAAACACAAGGTAGAATGTTGCTGCACCATTGGGAAACTTGGCCGATGCGTACTCCTTGTCGGCAAACTCTTTTTGGGTGATGGTCATAAGCAAGTTGTCGTTCTCGTCGGTAATGGTGAACATACATGTGTTACTAAGTAGTTTGCAACCCTCCTTTTCGATATAGGCCACTGTCTCGCCGTTAACAATCATTTCGCCGTCCTTACCGACAGATACTTTTTGCCGCTGTGCCAGCAGTGTACTTGTACATGCTATCAAGGTGACACATACTAAAATAACTTTCTTCATCTTGTTAGAGCTTTTTGTCGTTTTACTTCAGCCTCCGTAACGTACGATGGGCGTGTTTATTGTGCGGTGCATGACCGCCGCCTTATCCCGCACAGTAAGGTGCAAGCCCTACACGTCAACGATGTTAATCATCTTTTTCTGCCATGAGATGGTACATGGTAGTTCACATGCTTTAACCAGTTATATTGTGGTCATAGACAAAAGAAAGTGGACAGGACAGAATTACTCCAGAGGGGAAAACACTACCTGTTGTGTAGTGCGACAACATGTGTGTGTAGTTGAGATGTAGGTGTAGTCAGAACAGCGTGGGTTCGGTGGTGGTAATGCTCACCTGTCGCAAGGGACGTACTATATCGGTGGAACGCAAGTGCCCCAGTAGCAGGGGCGATGTTGGGTCGTGCAACGCGTAGTTGCGCATGGCCTGCAAGTGGTCGCGGTTGGCATAGCAGTAGCGACAGCCATTGGGACACGAATTGTAGTCGCCCAGTCCTCGGCTCTCCATACATCTGCAACCTGCACGGTTGCCTTGATTTGTCATGCGCTTGAAGTCAATACCAAGAGCATCGTGGAAAAGTTGAGTTGTCATGCATCCGCTGTGTTCAATGCCGTAAGTATCGTAGGACTCGGCTGTGCCACAAGTTTGCAACTTTAAGCAGTGCTGCCGCGCAATTCGACCCAACCCTTCGGCCAGCGCTTGTCGTTGCTGGGCATTTATGGGGCGTAACTCTGGCATATTGAATTCCAACTTCTTGTATACCTCTACAAAACTGAATATGCACCGTCCTACGTGAGGGGCGAGAAGAGTGGCCATTCGGTCGAAGGTGTCGAGGTGTCGCTCAATAGTGTATTTCTCGGTAAGTAGTACAGGATCGTAGCGCCAGGCTATGCGTTCGCGCCCCACCATTGCCGATAGGCGGAGGCAGGTGTCGATGCTTGCCTCTATTGATGGCACCCGAGGCTCAATGTCGCTGCCGTAAGCGGTGATAGTATAGTGGTAGAAGCAGCGAAAGCGACTGCTTATCTCATTTAGGTGCGGCAGAATCGGGCTGTAGTCCTTTGAACAGAACACCACCACATCGATAGTCGCAGGGGCGAGCTCGATGCGGCTTACGTTGTTCGGAAACATGGGATTGCGCGACAGTACATAACCTTCGCGAAAGCGGTTCAGTAGCCATTGGCTGTAGTATTGTACCGTGTCGGTGCGTCCGCCTGTGTTGAGTATCATAACTCGCGTATAACGATGTTTTCTTAGTTCGTATAGTGATGGCGCGGTGAGGTATGTATCTGAATTTATCCTTTATGGTTGTTGTATGAGGGAGGTGCATTGCGACGAGCAATATGCACCAGTGAGAGCATAACAGGAACCTCTACCAGCACGCCAACCACCGTGGCTAATGCTGCACCACTTTGCATCCCGAAGAGCGATATTGCCACCGCCACTGCCAACTCGAAAAAGTTGCTTGCCCCAATCATGCCAGCTGGTGCGGCAATGGGGTAGGGAAGATGCCAAGCGCGAGCCCAACCATAGGTAAGTCCAAAGATGAGGTAGGTCTGCAGTACCAGTGGTATGGCAATGAGCACTATATGTAACGGATTGCTCAGTATGGTCTCGCCCTGGAAAGCGAAGAGGATTATGAGTGTGAGCAGCAGGCCTATGGTGGTGATATTGTCGAAACGGTGTACAAAGTTCTGGTTGAAATAGACGTCTCCTCGTTGGTGGGTTACCACGTGACGTGTTATAATACCTGCCGTTAATGGCACCACCACAAACAAGCCCACCGAAAGCAGTAGCGTAGTCCATGGCAGATGCACTCCCCCCACGCCCAAAAGCAATGCTACGATTGGAGCATAGGCCACCAGCAGTATGAGGTCGTTTATCGCCACCTGTACCAAGGTGTAGGTAGCATCCCCTTTGCAGAGGTGGCTCCACACAAAGACCATTGCCGTGCATGGGGCTGCTCCCAGTAGTACGGCACCAGATATATACTCGTCGGCCAAAGGTGTGGCAATCCATTGCCTAAAGACAACATGTAGGAAAAACCAAGCAATGCCGAACATTGTGAAGGGCTTGACTATCCAGTTCATAACGCATGTAACCACCAACCCTTTAGGATGTCTCCCCACTTGTCGCACACTGGCAAAATCTACCTTCAGCATCATGGGATAAACCATTAACCATATCAACACTGCCATGGGGAGCGACACGTGGGCATATTCAAGCCGACTCAATGTTTGTGGCACGACAGGTAGCCATTGTCCAATGGCTACGCCAATCGCCATGCAGACCACCACCCATAGGGATAGATAGCGTTGAAAGAAGCTCATGGTATTGTCTCTTTGGTTGTTATAGTTTCTTGCTTTATTAACACGTAAAGTGTTATGCCATTGTGTGTTTGGTTGATTCTGACATTATGTTTTGCTATTGCAAGTATACGAACGTTAGCCGATGTGGTAAATCTTTTTTATCCATTGTGCAAAAATGTTCTATCAAGTTTTCTACCCCACAAAACACATCTGTAATTAGCTTTGCAAGAGACCAGCTAGCCCTCTTAATTGCACTTTCAGTAACATAGATGCTACGCCGAATGACAAGTTCCACGGCATCGCGTAGCGAGGCTGTCTTGAGGCTTGCAGTGTAGCGTTTGAATGTCGCGTCCAAGTTCTCGAAGTCTTTGCGGTGCCAAAGGCTGCGAATACCCCCGAATTCAATCTAATAAAGTGAGCAACTCCTCGATGGCATGGATGCCACAACTTGTTTTTGAGCCGTATCTCAACGATGCGCTTCCGCACCGTATCAAGGTACTCATAGTGTGCCGCGTTGGTCGCCCGCGCGATGCTGACAGTGTCGATTTGAATGGGTATTTTCATAATCTTAATGTTTTTTATTGGTGACACTTGAGGTTAATTATTTATCGTCTAATTGTGATGGTTTCGCATGGCAGCAGTTCAATTTCGTACTGCGCTTCGTAGGGTTCTTTGTTGCTCCATTTCATCAGTGCTATGCAACCGCACTCCATTTTGTCGTTGAGGAAATAGAGTTTGAATGTCACGTTATCCTCACGTTCAATCTTGTAGAGGTACGACAATTCGGCTTGATGGTCGGAATTCAATTGCTTGATGTAGTTCATTGCTTGCGGTTCTCGCTCTTTGGAAACATATTCCATTAGAACATTAAGTGCCTCGCTCTGTTTTTTCTTTGCAGCAGCATATTGGGCAGGAGTTGTGGCGGATACTATCTCGTCTCGGGCATCCTGCGCCATCTTCATATAATTTTTGAAACGGGCATCCACAGCGTCGATGAGGTCGAACTTGATGCGCAATGCCAACAGCGTTTCGGGCTTCGCGCTGTTGATGTTGTACTTGTTGGCGAGGAAGTCGCGCTTGCAGATAGCCGTCATTACGGCCTCTGTCATCTCCTTGTACCCTTGCCCAAGTCCGTCTATATTTCCTGCCCGCACCAGCACGCCCTTGTCATTATAAACATTGGGGTGGTGGCAGTAGTTGTCACGCCAATTGCACGAAATGCGGTATTCGGGGTGCGAGGGGTGATACCTGTAATTTCTTTCTTCGGGGAAATAGACGGTTTTGCTTTGCAACTCCTTTCCATCGGACCATTCCCATCCTTGCGATTGCTGAATCTTGTCCCAATGGTGGCTTTCGTATTCGCTCCACGGCTTATAATCGCTTAGGCGGAATGTTCCATTGAAGTAGTTATCTGCACATTCAGTGTTTGGCTTGCGTATGGTGATTGTTTTCATCGGTCTGTCTAATTTATCCTCATTGGAGGAAAACTTACTTGGCATCTCCTTACCGGCCTCTCTGTCGTAATAGTATTGTTTAAAGACTGTACCCCAGGAATGGTATTTTACAGGCGTGTATTCAAAGTTATCAATCCTTGACTGTAATTCCGACTTGGCAGGAAGTAAAACCTTATCGGTGAAACCTTTGGGTACTTTCCCTTTATATACGGTTTTCAGTTCTCTATCTGTCACATTCGGATTACCTTTACAAAGCCGAACAAGCACAAGAAATGTTGAGTTTTTATACAGTTCAGTTTCAAGTTTCTTTCCGCTCTCTTCGTAGGACATCAATTTGTCAATTTCTGCGATTTCCTCTTCTATAGGAGCAGCAAAAGCACGTAATGCTTCTATTCTTGCCGTAGCATTATATTCTGCGTTGTATGCTGCAACAATCGAATCTGCTTTGGCGGTGTCGATAACCTCTTTGTATTCATAAATCCAAAGGTCGGGTTCCGTTTGGCCTTGTGCCGATGCTGCAACTGATAACGTCAGCATCAAACCGAGAGAATAAATTGCTTTCTTCATATTCAAATAAGATTAGAAATTACAAAAACAACTCCACCCCGCCGCAAAACCTGCGACAAGCAGAGAGTGAATTAAACAAACAAAGCGAGGAATTAGCCCCGATGTTTACAACTGCAACTTCTTGGGGGGGTAATAATCGGCGAATTATGAATATAACAATAATCCATATCAGTTCATATTACACTCGTATAAACGCCGTCGTTCAATTTTTATTTTATTGCCCTATCATCTAAAATTTTTAGGAAGAATCGCATTTCCTTGCTGACGCCTCATCGAACTATGGCATTGTAGAGAGTCGTTTTATAGAGCCACAGGTGGACGATACTTCAAAATAGGAACGAACTATAGCACCCACTCAAATACCGAAACCTATATAATGGTTGATAAATAATACAGAGATATTGTAGGGTGTATCTTAAGCAGTAACCTTGCGTTTGGGTTTTACCAAGTATATTCTAATAATCTAACAGGTTCTGCATACGATGTTTGCAAATCTACGACACCGTTATCGAGTATGTCATCAAGTGATGTGATAAACATTGAAGCTATATATAAACGATATTTGGATGACGTAGAACACAATGCTAATGTTAGAATGGTTTCCGCAGGGTCAAGGTATACTATGGACTATTTCAAGTAATACAAGATATTACGTTCCAAAGCAATCATTGATGAAATAGACGATCACATCGGACCACTATAAGTCCTTACACAAGAAGAGATTGAATTCATCAAGAGCTACGAGTTCGAGTTCCGTATGGCTGGCGAATAAATAAAGACTACTAACTCTACAGCCTCCCCCCCGAAGAAATCGCTATTATCAATAATAAAAGACATGCCTTATCGTTGTTTAACTTAATAAGTTTTTAATCAATTGTAGGGGGTGAAAAAGGTTATTTTTATTGCGTATTTACATGATAGTGAGAGAGTCATAAAGCGTGGGTAGGCAAATTCGCCAACGACCTGATGAAATTTGGAAAATTTGAGATCCTGTTGGACCAAGATTTGCCGAAAGGATATCCTCTTACTAGATTTATGGAAATGGGTATATCTCGCGCAGACAAAGTGCTAATAATAGGTACTCCTAAATATAAGAAAAAAGCCGAGCAGGGGGAAGGCGCGGCTTTTGAAGGATCAATAATTAGTACAGAATTGATGAACGACATCGACAGTATTAAATATTATCCAATTCTTCGTTCAGGCACATTCGAGACTTCCTTCCCTACTATATTGCAGGTAGGGCAGGAGATGATTTTTCAAATGATGCAGATTATGAAAATAAATTGCGAATTGTTGCGGATTCTATCATAAATGAAAAAGAAATACCCAGTATTTTGAAGAGTGAAGGTGCTAAACAAGGACAAGATACTCTCCATCCAGTAGCTAATGTGGATTTAAGCCAAGGATTATTGTTTGAGACATATGTCGGAAAGCCTACAGGTAAAATTGATGGCGTTGCAATTACTGTTGTAGTCACAAATTGCGAAAAAGAATCAAGATTTTTTAACTATCCCATATTTAGGACTTCAATTCCGATTGTAGGGACAAATGATTCATTCCAAATGTTAAATGCCATACATCCGATTGTTTTCCCAGCAAAACTAGAATATGGAGAACAATTTTCTATTTCATATAAACTTAATCCTGCTAATATTGAGATATTTTCTTCCTTACTTGAAAAAGACTCCAATGCAACAATAAAAGCCATTGTGGCTACTACTTTATATGAAATATTTAAATGAAATAATAGAAACGGAGCCTTATGCTATAGCTAGAATTGTGGACAATTCGAAATATGTGAAGTAAAATATGATTAGATGAAAATATTTTGACAAATGGCAAACGAACCGCTACATAGTATTATTCAGCAGTATAAGGGCTACTTTTGGTCAAGTACAGATACAGAAAAAGATATTCCAGGTATTATCACAAGGTATTCGAATAGTCGAATTGAATTGGAGTTGATAGGTAGTCTTAGTTCTGATAGTAATAGATTCGCAGAATTTACAGGCAATAAAAGTTTAATGCGAAAAGCATGTATAATACATGGTTTGGATTCAGATGCGAAGAAAATTTCACTCTATGCAATCCGAAATAGGACAAGTCTTAATTTGTCTTGCCCGTTCCCAATGGTGAAATATAGGGTCGTCTATATGGTATACGGAAAGCATATTGACGATTTTGAAAAGTTGTATAACATTGAGGCCGAGGCTCGTTTCCACGAATTAAAGTGGTGGTGTTCCCCAAACATCATCAAACAACGTTTCCATTATGATAAAAACAAAATAGATAAAATTTCCATAGAGGCAGATGTCTCTTTGACAAATTGTCCTATCTTTGAGGAAACATTGAGTAATGATATAACCATTAAAATTAATAGAGATTGTGGTTATGCAGGAGGGGGGATTCAGCGAAGACCCATTATTATTCCAAGATACGACTTTTTGCATTGCAAAGCACGGCGGCCTATCAATACCAGAAATATTGAAAAACATTTTCCGTTTTGAAAAGTTGTTGACTTTTACCTCACAAAAAGAATGTCACTTTTCCGAGATTAGACTTCTTGATGAGGAAACTATTCAAATCACAAAAGATGGAAAGAAACACTATTTACCGGTTTATTTGTATGTTGAGCGTTTTACAGAAGAACAGTTAAAAAAAGCTGACTTTTTATTCTATTATAATGAGATAAGTGATTCGTTCCATAAGATAATTAATAATTGGTTAGTTGACAACGATGATTTACCCTTAATTATCGAACACTTAGTAGATAGTGTAGTTGCTCACAGATCTTTTAACAGTGCCGAATTTATGACCATAATACAAGGTGTGGACGGGTTCTGGCAAAGGTTCCGAGAAGATTCTTACAGGTTGACTAATAATGTAAAAATAACAACTAAGATTGGATTGGACAAAGAGTTAGAAACGTTAATTCACGAATTTCAAAGAGAAGTAGAATTTGATGGAAGAGGTATTGATATTGCTTCCATCAAGGATACACGAGACTTTTATTCCCATCTCCTAAAAAAAAGGAAAGAAAAAGAATGTGTTGCAAGGTGGGGAGTTATACAAGACAACAAAAGAATTACGAAAATTGTTAGTTTGTTGCGTAATGAAAGAAACTGGCTTTGATAGTGCAACAATTAAAAAAGTCATAAAAGATCGATTGTCTTAATAGAGCTCACATAGAATGATCAAAGAAGCTTCCGATAAGGCAGTTGGTTATCTATCCTCAACAATAATGATATGTAAGCGTTGGTCATTGACAGGCTTCCCCAATAGCAGGATAGTTGCTTTTCATCTCCTCACACCTGCGTTGAGCTTCTTGCGCCGCCATCATTTTGTCTTGGGCAATCTCCACATTTATTTTTGATACGACTTGCATACAATAGTCTAATTCCTCTGAAAATTTGAGCAGAAGGCGGTGCTTGTTTCCATGTGGGTCATCGGGAGAAGCCCATAGCTCATTCTCGATAGAAATCAAAGACTCTATGTAATACATAGCAAGATGTCCAACGGTAATAGCCTCTTTCATTGTTGTTATCTTCAGAACAGTACGGATGTTCTGCTTTATTATTTCGTCCTTGATTAACTCTTGAAATTTCTTAACAATGTCTTTCTCTGAATGATTAAGTAGTTCCTTGCACGAAGGCCATTCATTATCTTTTCTGGCGTAAGGCAATAACTTCTGTAGTTGGAAGAAGAAAACATTTATCCTATTCCAAGCCTCAGTTGAGACTATACCCGCCTGTTCGTAGCACATCTTACAATCTCCAATTGCGTTACGAATGATGGAAAAACTACTGTCAAGACTTACCTCCAACCAATTCTTGAATTCATAGCAGATTTCTCTTGGGTTTATGCAATATGTGCTACCTATCAGATTGCTACCTGTATATTTTTTGAGTAACATCTGTAGTTCTCTATTGAGGATATCCTTGTTTCGAATTGTAACAATAAATTTCATTGTCTTTTATAAGTTTTTACTTATTAGCAAATGGCTATTGGTTGGTATTTGCTTGTTGTAACGCCAAATACAAGTAAAAGAATGCCTCTGGATAGGTTTTCTTTAGTTTGTTGAGTTTGGTGTATTCGTATTCGTTGATTGCCCAGTCGGCAATATCCGAGATACGCTTATCGCTGTATTTCTCAATTGTGGTTGACCTAGAAAGCAGCAGGGCGGACAAATAAACGGTTTTGGCTGCGGCGAGTATGGCTTTTTCGATGTGGAAGTGCTCGGAGAAAATGAAACTGCCAACTTGCTTTGTTCCTAAATAGAGCGTGTCGAAATCGGCCTCGTGATACGCTTTGCGAAAGCATATAGAAAGAGCGTTGTCTATGGTATCACGTAATACTACATCAACAGAAGTGATGTGGCCACGATAGGATAATTCTTGGTTTGCAATACGATGGTATGTATTTGAAATGGATTGTATATCTGAAGCTTTGTCGAAAAGACATCCAATGTCGTACAATTGCTTGATAATCTCCATTCCACAACTAACATCCTTTTTCTTGTAAGGAACACCGATGGTTTGAGGTGCGAAGGCTGTCATTTTGTCGGCAAGGAGGTTGTTGAAGTCGGGTACTTTTACATTAATTGCAGGAGCCTGTGTATCGACGAAAACGTTATCAATAGGAATCTCAACAAGAGAATTGTATGGGTTGTCCTCAAATAGAATATCCAGTAGTATGTATGATTCCTTGCCCTCCACGGCAGAGGTGTAATAGAATTTGTAATGGCAGACAGGAATATTGTTTCCTAATGGGCGAATTTGCTCTTCAAAACGTATAAAACCTTTGGCGGAAAAAATGGATTTGAGGACATTTTCAATGTTACCTTCTTGAGGATTGACGATGATATCAATGTCGATAGATAAGCGATGAGGCTTCTGGAATAGCAACATCAAGGCTGTACCACCCTTGAATATGAACTGCATGGAAGATTCGGAAAGCCCTTCAAGTAGTGCCATCGCCCGAATGGCTTTTTCTACAAGAATCCTGTCAGCCTTTGTGTTTTTGGATACTTTGTATATCCACTCAAGAGTGAAAGAATTATTCTTTATCACATCAATAGTCAATTTCGTTTAGTATGTCTTCAATGGTGTCCCGGCGGCCACGACGCCCCGCATATCGCAACAAACGATTTATATTTACAGCGTAGGATGACAGCGCATTTTCATAAATACTATACAGCTCATGGTTATGAAAAGGGAAGAGTCTGTCTATGGCAAAATCAACAAGTATTTTTTCTATCGATGCCATAGGAAGTCCGTCAACATCAACAATAGGTGCATCTGAAACTATATTTCGAACGACAATGCAACCGTCGTAATAGGGCAGTTCTTCGCTAAGGTTACGGTACAGAACCGTATTGTGATATCGGTCACGTATTTCACGATAAACAGATTCTGTGGCATCACGTTCAACATCTACAAAAAGCAACTGAATATTGAGCAGATGTTGGGAAAAGATGTTTGCTACAGCCAGGTCCCACTGACAATAGTCCACGTAGGGAAACCGATGATCCATTAATCGCGCAATCTTCTGTGTCTCCGTATATACATTAGGGAGAAATGTTGGTTTACCCCCGAAGCGGTATCTCCCATAGCCAGTTTTGTGAATGAGTCCCTTTTCGATTAATGAATGTATTCGCTGCTTGACAGTGGGAACAGGTATATTTGGAGAATACCCACGATAGAAAAAAAACAAATCATTAAATGATATTTCTCTTTTGTTACCCAGCGCATTATGCAAGTCTTCTATGTGTAAATGGTCATACATTTTATCTCAGTTTAGTGGTGCTAAAGTACGCAAACTTTCGTCAATACAGAAATAAAATTGACAAAAGTTTGCTCTCTCTATTTTACATTCTTGATGCATCACCTGCAAAGTCATGTGTTGGCAATAGCCTGTGCGGGGTTTCGTCTTATGCGTCCGTTGCGGAGGTATGCCCCAAAGCCATCAAGCCAGCAGCACCACGATGCTTGCTGGGATTTATTATGCGATAAGCTAAGGACACTATGGCCCGCTTTATAGAATGATGGTATGGTTGGGCTGATACGATAGTGATGGGCGTGAGCAGAGGTAGGGCATAACATAAAGACATGGTTCGGAATGCGCGTCTACCGCGCAGAACGCACGGGATGCACCGAAATCCCGCTCCAGCGGGTACGGACGGACCGTACTGGTCGCCATCAAAGAAGAGGAAGTACTGTGCATCTGAAGAAGAACCGTGTGTGAATAGCGAGGCCGACCAGTAGCCGATCCAATCGCCCGCCCTGTACAGCGAACCTCCCCTGCGATAACCCGAGGCCGGGAGGAAGATGCTTTTGCCGTTACTTTTTGGTGCGATGCAATGTATTGGCTGCTTCCCAATTTGGCGAGTGGGGGGACAATTCAAATCGGCGATTATAGTTGTAAACACACGCATATAGAAGTATCGGGCGATGTTTTGTAAAAACATCGCCCGATACTTTTTGTGTAGTTGAGATTTGACTATTACTCAACTTTTATTTCAAACACTCGGTTGTCTCATCACGTAGGGGCAACTATTTTCTGCTACCCTTGCTTGCATTATAGAAGATCTTTAATGCACCGCTTTGACGCAACTCTTGTTTGATGTCGGAGATCATACCCATGCGCACTTGCTTGTCGGCCTTAATTGCTGTGGTGATGAACGGACGGTCGGCCTCGATGCGTGCTTGACGCTCCAACTCTACAAACTGCATGATGTCAGACACCTCAGCAATTTGGTCGTTGAGTTGTATACGGGGCTCCGTTCCGTACTTCTTTTGCTGGTCGGGCAGTGGCACACCAACGTTGATGTAACTCACAAGGCTCTTCTTTTCAAGTTTGCTCACTTCCGATCCTTGAGGTGGTATGATTTTCACATACAACGAACTCTCGCGCATGGTTGTGATAACCATGAAGAAGAATAAGAGCATGAAAATAATGTCACTCATCGAACCCATGTTGAGGGCTGGAGTTTCTTTAGCTTTTTTTCCTGCAAATCGTGCCATTATTTACCTCCTATCTTTGTGGGTTCGGCTTCAGATATGGCCACCGGAATGGCTTGGTCTATAGCCTCACGTTGTGCGTTTGCCAAGTCAGTATAGCTTTTGCTAAATTTGTCTAATGCCAGATCGTTACGCATTTCGTTGATGGCAGCGGTTAATTCGTTTTGCACCTGAATATACATTTCGTATGAAGTGCCGCGGTCGTTACGAAGAGAGATGACACCCTTTGACACCTGCATTGGTCCGAGCAGAGGGATTTCAATTTCTTCTTTTTCGGGCAGATTGGGCAAATTTTCGGGATTGCCGAGGAATTCCTTGGCGCGATCTTTCAAATCGTCAATTCTGCCGTACTCTTTGTTGAATAACAACCGGTCGTCTTTATTGACCATAACAACGAAGATGTTGCGCTCGCGAACTTCTGGCGGCTCCACGTTGTCGGGTAGTGGCGGCGGGAGCTTACGTGCAATGCCCATATCGCTATTGATGTTACTCACCATGAGGAAGAAAGCGAGCAACAGGAAGGATATGTCGGACATTGAACTTGTGTTAAGTCCAGGAGTTTTTCTTGCCATCTTGTTATTTCTTTTTCAAACTTGTTAGAACTTCGGTGAAGATGATGGCTAAAGCGGCCAGTATGACCTCGATGTAGACGAGATAGCAAGCTGCGCCAATCCAGTAGGATGTATTTACCGAAACGTTGTACTTTTCAAGCAGAGCGGCTTTTACATCGTCGCCCGTTGTAAATACAATGGCAAGAACGCAGACCGCTGCCACCACAGCAACAATCAAGAGGAATTTTTTCCAATAGCCAGGTTGCAGCCTGAAGCGATTAACGAGTTTTACTACCAAGAATAGTAGTATGGCTATGATTGAGATTGCGATGATGCACAGGAGGATGATGTAGGTGATGTCGAACATGCTTCCCTGCTGCACGGCGTTGAGATCTTTCACTCCACCATTGTTCATGGCAAAGACGATGCTGAACACCGTGGCAATCAAGGCCACACCCAAAGCCAGCCAAGTGATTATTTTATCTGTTTTTTCTTTCATAATGGTTTCTCTATTTTTACTTTGGTGAAACAAAAGGCGTCAAGGCATAGGTGTGTGTCGGACGCCTGACGAGACCATTATTTATGGTATTTCACAAGGATGTCCATGAAACTTATCGAACCATCTTCCATTTGGTCGACGAGGCTTTCAATTTTGGTAAGGATGTAGTTGTAGAATATTTGGAGTATGATGGCTACGATAAGACCAAAGATGGTGGTGAGCAGAGCCACTTCCATACCGCCAGCCACAACTGTCGGGCTGATGTCGCCAGCAACCTCGATGTCGTCGAAGGCTTGCACCATTCCGACCACAGTGCCGAGGAATCCGAACGAAGGAGCAAGGGCGATGAATAGACCAATCCAAGTTAGGTTGTTTTCCAGGCGAGCCATCTGAACGCCACCGTAACTGGTAACGGCTTTTTCAACGTTCTCAAGACCTTGATCCATGCGGTCTAAACCTTGATAGAAGATGCTTGCTACGGGGCCACGGGTGTTGCGGCAGAGTTCTTTAGCGCCTTCTACGTTGCCAGCTTTTACGTTGTCTTCAATGCCAGCCAAAAGACGTTTGACGTTAGTGGTGGCCATATTGAGATAAAGTATGCGCTCAATAACAAGAGCCATGCCGAAAATGAGACAGATGAGCACTGGGGTCATCCAGCCTGCGCCGCCCTGGATGTATTTTTCTTTCAACATCTGGTGGAAGGTCTTGGTGTCGTCGGCGGGAGTTGTAACGTCGGTGTTTTCTGCTGTAGCCTCGTCAATTGTAGTGGCTGCCGCAGCGGTGTCGGTTTGCACGGTGGCGGCACTATCGGTTGCTTGGTCGGTTTGTGCCATCACTCCGTTGAAATTGGCAAATGTCAATACACCAAGGATTGACATTAAGGCAATTGCTTTTTTCATGATGTTGTTAATGTGTTGGTTTATAATTATTTTCAGTTTTGTACAGTTTTTTCGGTGTGAATGCAAATATACGTTTTTTTTCAATCACGTTGTTTTGCATTTATTTTTTTCGGTCGTGCAGGGTTAGCAGCAGCTGGTGCAGCGGTTCTTTATGGGTTTCGGGCAGATTGATGTGCTGCAGGGCTTTGGCTGCTTGGTCGAAGTGGTGGGCTATGGCATGGCGGGTGTGGCTTGCTATGTCGAGGCTGTTGTAGATTTGCATGGTTTGCTGTACGCGCTGTTGGGCCGATAGCGGATGCTGCTTATCCATTAGTTTCAGCAATGTGTTGCGCATGTCGGCGCCTGTTGCCAATTCGAGCGAGCGCAGTGGGAGGTAGGTTTTTTTGCAGTCGATGATGTCCTGGCCAGTGGCTTTGCCGAATTGAGGTGTGTCGCCATAGGCATCCAGTAGGTCGTCCTGCAGTTGGAAAGCTAAGCCAAAGTGGTGGCCAAAGGTTTCGAGGTGGGCAATGTCGTCGGCTGGTGCTTGTGCCAAAAGTGCACCTATTTTCAATGCACCCACCAGTAGGGCGGCTGTCTTTTTGTGGGTCATCATGAGGTATTGGTCAATGGAGACATCGGCGCGTTGTTCGAAGTCCATGTCGTATTGCTGTCCCTCGCACACCTCGATGGCCGTTTGGTTGAAGCATTGCAGTGCCTGCATCAAGTTTGGCGACTGGACTTGTAGCATGTGCTGCCATGCAAGGGCAAACATGGTGTCGCCAGAGAGTATGGCTGTGTTGTTGCCCCATTTGCGATAAACGGTGGGTTGGCCGCGACGCAGTGGCGAGCAGTCCATGAGGTCGTCGTGTAGGAGGGTGAAGTTGTGGAACAATTCTATGCCTATGGCAGCGGGCATGGCCTTATCGGTGTTGCCTTCAAACATGTCGTTGGCAATGAGCAGTAGGGTGGGGCGCAGGCGTTTGCCACCGATGTGCATGCTGTAGTCTATTGGGTCGTAGAGCGATGGTGGCTGGGTTGAGAAGTTGGCCTGGGCAAAGGTGTATTCCACGTCAGAGAGGTACTCTTTCAGTTGTTTCATATTTCGTTGTGTTGTGCTTTTCAATAGGCCACCCCTTTTCTGACGCACCATTGTCGGGCTTTTTCATTGCCCAGACGTGCGGCACGTTTATAGTTGGCTTGAGCGCGTTTGGGTTGTCGCTGACGCTCGTAAAGTTCGGCTATCTGGCAGTAGGTTTGGTGGTCGGATGGGTCGATGGTGGTGGCGCGTTGCAGGTGCGAGAGGGCTTTTGTAAACTGGCCTGTCTCGGTATAGGTGCGACCCATCAGCCGTTGTGCTTCGGGCAGATGTGGGGCGATGCGAGCTGCATGGCGATAGTGATCAAGGGCTTCGTTGTATTGCCCTTTGCTGAAAAAGATGTCGCCCATGCGGTTGTGGGCGTTCACATGCATGCTGTCAATATCCAACACGGTTTGCAGACATTGTGTGGCTCGCTGGCTGTCGCCTTTAAGCAGGTAGGCCCACCCGAGGCAGTAGTAAAGTTTTACCGAGCGATTTTCTTGTTTCAACCCCTTGCGTAGCACGCTGATGGCCATGTCGTGGTTGCCACGATAGCAGTGCATGGCACCCAGGTTGAAACTGGCATCGGTGTTGGATGGGGCAATTTTGAGTGCACGGTTGAAGCATCTAATGGCTTCAGCATCGTTGCCGCGACGATGGTGGATCACCCCCATGGCGTTGAGCAGTCGTGGTGTTGCCCCACACTCTTTTTCGGCACGATGAATCCAGTCAAGGGCGTTGGTGAAGTTTTGATTGCTGCAGTTGACAAGAGCCATGCTTATCATGGCCGACGAACGTAGCGCACTGTCGGCCTCGTCCGACAACTCGATAGCTTTCTCGGCCGAGGTGCGCGCGTCGGTGAAGTTGGCGTTCTCTATTTGGCACTCGGCCAAAGCCGTCATCGAGGCGGCTGTGGTGTCGGCCTGCGCCAGCCATTGTGCTGCCTCGGCATAGCGTTCCAGCCGTTGCAACAGCAGTCCCAACTGCATTCGAGCCTCGGCACTGGTGTCGACGGCCTGGCGATAGTAGCCTTCGGCCAGGCCGTCAAGCCCCTTGTCGCGCGCGTTGTTGCCCCGTTGCAGCAGGCCCTGCCCCTGTGTGGAAAGGCTCAACAGCCCGACAAGCATAGCAATGAAAAGATGTTTCTTACGGTTCACGCCCTCACTAACGTAGGGACTCGATTTTTTATTGTGTGCAGTATGGTCTGTTTTTGTCTGCCCCAAGGTGGTATCATCGCCCTATCAAGTCCTATACAACTCCCTATCATCTCCTGCCGTTCTTCAGTCAAAAGCAGGAGTTGATAGGGCGATGATAGGGCGATGATAGGGCGATGGTGGCAAGGGGAGGTGGCGAATGTATGTTGCGCATTTTTCGTAACTTTGCAGTCTGTTTAATAATGCAATCAGCATAGGTGCTTATGAAAGTAAAGATAGGAATGGCGCAGTTGAGTTGTGTGGCCGACAAGCAGGCCAACATAGCCCATTGCACCGACAGCGTGCGCCGTTTGGCTGCCGAAGGGGCTCAAATTATCTGTCTGCAAGAGTTGTTTGCATCGTTGTATTTCTGCGACGAGGAACGCTACGAAAACTTCCTTTTGGCCGAGCCCATTCCCGATGGTCCCACTACGCAACATTTTATGGGGCTGGCCAAAGAGCTGGGGGTGGTGCTGGTGTGCTCGATGTTTGAGAAACGTGCTGAGGGGCTGTATCACAACACAGCGGCCGTGATAGATGCCGACGGCACCTATTTGGGCAAGTATCGCAAGATGCACATTCCCGACGACCCGGGCTATTATGAGAAGTTTTATTTCACGCCTGGCGATTTAGGATATAAGGTTTTCCACACCCGTTATGCCACTATCGGTGTACTTGTGTGTTGGGATCAGTGGTACCCCGAGGCTGCCCGTATCACTGCTTTGAAAGGGGCGCAGATACTTTTCTACCCCACTGCCATTGGGTGGGACGTGCGTCAGACCGAGGAAGACAACCGTGAACAATACGAGGCTTGGCAAACGATTCAGCGCAGCCACGCCGTGGCCAATGGGGTGCCAGTGGTGAGTGTCAACCGCACGGGTTTGGAAGCAGCAGTCTTTGCCACCGATGGCAGCCATCCCGAGCGTGGCATGCAATTCTGGGGCGGCTCGTTTGTTACCAACGCTTTTGGCAGAGTGCTGTATCAAGCTCCTCACCTTGACGAGGCTTTGCATGTTGAGGAACTTGACCTTGCCGACACCGACCACTATCGTCGTCATTGGCCATATCTACGCGACCGCCGCATTGACAGCTATGGCGACATAACAAAAAGATATATTGATTGACGTCAGGGGGCAAAAACAAACAAAAATGCATCGGTTATGACACCCAAAGAACAAGGTTTTTATATGCCTGCCGAGTGGGCAAGGCACGAGGCAACGTGGCTTACCTATCCTAAAAATCCCGACTCGTGGCCGGGTAAGATAGAGACGATATACCCCTCGTATCACCTTTTTGTTAAAATGCTTGCCGAGGACGAGGTTGTGCATATCAATGTCGACAATGAGCAGATGATGCGTCATGTGCATGCCGAACTTGAGGCCATAGGTACAAACATGGAAAACGTAGTCCTGCACATCATACCGAGCAACGACGCGTGGTGTCGTGATCATGGGCCAGCATTCCTGCTCAACAGGTTAGACCCCACAAAGCGCGCCATGGTCAACTGGAATCATAATGCCTGGGGGGGCAAGTATCCCTACGAGCTGGACACCGATGTGCCGTTGCGTATACACGACTATTTGAGTGGACGGATGTCGGTGGTCGAGGATATGCCATTGTTTGAACCCGGCATAGTGATGGAGGGAGGCTCGATAGATGTTAACGGTTGTGGCGATTTGATCACCACCACGTCGTGTTTGCTCAACCCCAACCGCAATCCTAATCTCAATCAAGATCAGATAGAGAGTTATTTGCGCGATTACTATGGCGTTGACAACATCGTGTGGCTGGGCGACGGCATTGTGGGCGACGACACCGATGGCCACGTCGATGATTTGACTCGGTTTGTTGGCAAAGACGTTGTTCTCACCGTTGTGGAAGAGAATAAATGGGACGAAAACTATGAGCCGTTGCAGAAAAATTTGCGCATGTTGAAACGTTGCAGGTTGGCCAACGGTAAACAACCCGACATTGTGGAAATGCCCATGCCCGACATGGTGTTCTACGATGGTCAACGTTTGCCAGCCTCGTATGCCAACTTCTACATTGCCAACAACAAGGTGATTTTCCCCACCTATCGCTGCTTGACCGATAACGAGGCGGCATACACCCTTGAGGCCTTATTCCCAGATAGAGAGGTGATAGGCATTGACTCGACCGATATTGTTTGGGGATTGGGCAGCTTTCATTGCTTGAGTCAGCAAATGCCAGCTACAAGTCGTGGGTAAAAAGAATTTAGCCGATGAAAAAACGACTATCATTGCTACTAATAGCGCTGACCGTGTTGCCATTGTGCAGTTATGGTCAGTTGTGGAAGAGACATAAAACCGTGGCCGACATCAACGCACAGGTGGCTGGTTTGGGGCGACTGTCGGATGTGATGAATCTGATAAACCAACACTATGTTGACACGCCCAACCTTGACCGTGCGTCGGAGGCGGCTGTCGCAGCTGCTTTGAAAAGCCTTGATCCTCACAGCGTTTATATTGCTGCGCGCGACGTGCAACGTGCCAACGAAAGTCTGCAAGGTGGGTTTGAAGGCGTTGGCATATCGTTTCAGATTGTTGACGATACAATCTACGTAACCGATGTCATTGACGGTGGCCCCTGCCAAAAGGCAGGCGTGGCGGTTGGCGATAAACTATTGCGCATTGACGGACAGGCTGCAACGGGCGATAGTATAGACAACAACTATGTCTTCAAGCACCTGCGTGGCAAGAAAGGTACGCACGTTGCTATCGACATGATGCATAGAGGACAGGTGATTAGCCACGACATTGTGAGGGGAAATGTGCCGATACGCTCGGTTACCTCCTTTTTTATGGTCGACGACACAATTGGATATATCCGTCTGGAACGCTTTGCTCGTACGTCGAGCAACGAGTTTCTTGCTGCGATGCGTCAGTTGAAAGCGATTGGCATGACGACCATGATACTCGATCTGCGTGGCAATACTGGAGGTTTTCTCGACATTGCTACTCGCCTTTCTAACGAGTTTCTGGAGAAAAACAATCTGATTGTCTATACGCAGGGACGAAATAGCCGCCGAGAAAATTATCGTGCCAATGGTCGCGGTAGGTGGCGCGATGGGGGCTTGGTGGTGTTGATTGATGAAAACTCGGCCTCGGCTTCGGAAATAGTGTCGGGGGCGATACAGGACTGGGATAGAGGAATCATCCTCGGACGACGCTCGTATGGCAAAGGACTGGTGCAGCACATGTATGAGTTGACTGATGGGGCACAGGTGAGGCTCACCACAGCACGCTACTATACCCCCTCGGGTCGTTGCATACAACGCCCATACAACAATGGTACGGATGCCTATCGCGACGAGATTGACCGACGGTATAAGCATGGCGAGTTGGTGAGTGTGGACTCTATTCAGATGCCCGACTCGTTGCGCTACAGCACAGTGCATGGACGAACAGTGTATGGCGGTGGGGGAATAATGCCCGACTACTTTGTTCCGATGGATACCATGCGTCTTACCCCTTACTATGTTGCATTGCGCAAAAGTGGGCTGATTACCATATTCCCCATGCAGTGGGCAGACCGAAATAGGGGAGACGAACGCTTAAAAACATTCGAAATGTTTGTGCGCGAGTATGACTCGTTGCAAGTTGACACCCTTTTTGCAGCTGTGGCAGCACAGAAAAACATCGTGCGAGACACGGCCTATGAGCGTCTTCATCCCGAACAAACCAGCCACACCAACCGCTATCTTTCCTTTATGCTTAAAGCACAAATAGCTCGTGCTTTGTTTGGGTCGGACTACTACTACCTTGTCATGCGCAACATTGATGATGCTTACCTACAGGCAGTGGATGTGGTCAAGAAAGGGAAAAGAATTGGTGAATTTAAGAAAAATTAGTATTTTTGCAAAAGTACATGCCTGTATCTTGCCTGTATAACAGATTGGGAATGAGGTGTGTATAGAAAAGTGATAGTACATTAAAATCCATATTCATGGCTTTTGAACAGAAAATAAAGGAACTGCTTGACAAACGAGAGGAGGCGAGAATAGGTGGAGGACAGAAAAGAATAGACAAGCAGCACGAACAGGGAAAACTTACAGCTCGTGAGCGTATTGCACTCCTCCTTGATGAGGGGTCGTTTGAGGAATTTGATATGTTTGTTACCCATCGTTGCACCAACTTCGACATGCAAAAGCAGTCGTTTCTTGGCGACGGTGTTGTGACCGGACATGGCACGGTTAATGGTAGACCGGTCTACGTTTTTGCCCAAGATTTCACCGTCTTTGGTGGCTCGTTGAGCGAGACAATGGCGCTGAAGATATGCAAAATAATGGACCAGGCTATGAAGGTGGGTGCACCGGTCATTGGGTTGAACGACTCGGGTGGAGCACGCATTCAAGAAGGATGTAGTGCGTTGGCTGGTTTTGGTGAGATATTTGAACGAAATATTCTCGCTTCGGGAGTTGTGCCGCAGATAAGTGCAATCTTTGGTCCATGTGCAGGAGGCTCGGTCTATAGTCCGGCGTTGACCGACTTCATCTTGATGTCAAAACAGAATAGTTATATGTTTTTGACAGGCCCTAAAGTGGTTAAAACAGTTACAGGCGAAGATGTTACGGTCGATAAACTCGGAGGCGCAATGGTTCACGCCAGCAAGAGTGGCGTTGCTCACTTTGTGGGTGAAACCGAGGAAGCTACACTTCAGTTGATCAGAAATTTGCTTTCCTACTTGCCTTCCAACAACTTTGAGGAGGCACCAGTGCGCCCAACCAACGACCCGATTGATCGTAAGGAGGATAGTTTGAACGAAATTATTCCCGACAACCCCAATGCAGCATACGATGTTAAAGGTGTGATTTCGGCAATAGTAGACGATGGTGAGTTCTTGGAGGTGCACGAGCGTTTTGCCCCAAATCTTGTCGTGGGCTTTGCACACATGGGTGGTATGAGTGTTGGTGTGGTTGCAAATCAGCCCAAATCAATGGCTGGAGTGCTTGATAGCAATGCCGCTCGCAAGGGGGCTCGTTTTGTTCGTTTTTGCGATGCCTTTAATATCCCACTGGTTACGTTGGTTGATGTTCCAGGTTTCTTACCAGGTACAGGGCAGGAATATAATGGTGTGATTGCTCATGGTGCAAAGATGCTTTTTGCCTATGGCGAAGCCACTGTGCCCAAAGTAACCGTTACGTTGCGTAAAAGTTACGGCGGTGCACATATAGTGATGAGTTGTAAGCAACTGCGCAGCGACATTAACTATGCTTGGCCAACGGCGCAAATAGCTGTTATGGGTGCAAGTGGAGCAACAGAGGTGCTGCATGGTCGTGAACTGAAAGAAATTACAGACCCTGAAGAGAAGGCTAAGTTTATGGCCGAGAAAGAAAAAGAATATAACGACCAGTTTGCTAACCCATACAATGCAGCCAAGTTTGGATATATTGACGACGTTATAGAACCGCGCAATACCCGTTTTCGCGTGATACGTGCGCTGCAAGCATTGCAAACCAAGAAGGATGCTTTGCCCATGAAAAAGCATTGCAATATTCCTCTATAAACCAGTGAAATTCAAAACATCATTAAAATATCAAAAAAATGAAAAAAGTAGTTATTTCATCGTTCATGGCCGTTGCATTGGCATTTGCTATGCTCTCGTGCAACAGCAAACCCGCAGAAGAGAGTACTGACGCCGGTTGCGCTCAGCAAGAACAATGCGAAAAGAAATGCGACAAGCCGTGCGATAGCACCGCATGCTGCGCTAAAAAAGATTCTGCTTGCTGCAAGGCTGGCGACACCGCCGCTATGCAATGCTGCCAAAAGCAGTGCCCGAAAGCCGAAGAGTGTCAGAAGTAATTTTGACCGGGAGCCGAGAGAGGTGTCTAAAAATATCATAATGGTCACCTTTCTCGGCCTATCTTTTTTCGCTGTTGATATTTGATGTTTAGAACAAAAATAACGATGAACAGACTGAAACGAACGTTCTTAATACTCCTTTGGACGGTATGTTCGATTGGGGCTCAATCGCAGCCGTTCGAGTCTCCACAAAACCTCATCCATAATTTTTCAAGTGTTAAAAGTGTGTATGTGCCTCAGATGGGTGCATACGTGGTAATTGATAGCGCCGACTGTGCTGTGGATTTGCTTGTGTTGCAGGACGACAGCATTGTGCGTCAGGGACGTTTTGTTACCGACAATCAAGTGAAACGTCATGATGTGAACGACATCATACGCCCAGTTTCTGTGGGTGTGTTTGATGGCCGCATCTTCTTTTTGGCGTCGGCACAAATCGACAAGTCGTATCTTGGAGTGCTTGAGTTCGATGCCGACACTGCTGGAACGTTGCACCTTGTGGCACGTAGAGACATGCCCTGTCGTGCATACGCTATGCACGAGGAGGATGGATTGTTGCACATTGTGGGGTTTAGCCGTGGAGGGTACGACATTGTAGCCCTGCCAATTTCCGATAACTACGACAGTCTGCAAAGTGCGAAGGCCGCTACAATACACTATCGTGTACCCAAACAGTCGGAACGAATAAAGGAGACCGACCCCATTGGCATCGGACTTACGGCTGTGGCTGTGGCTGTAGTGTTTTTAGCATTGGTAGTTATAACGTTAATATTACAAGGCTCAAGTAAGTTGATATCGGGTGTCGAGGGACGTAAATCGGCGAAGAAAACATCAGATACCTCCGAGAGAAAAGGTGCAAGTGTTGAAAATGTCAACAATCAAGATGATGTCATAGCGGCCATTGCTGCTGCCGTTCATCTCTATACCGACGAGCTACATGACGATGAGGCCGACATATTGACCATAGAACGAGCCGAACGGACTTGGACTCCGTGGAATGCTAAATTCTACAACATGAACCACTATTTTACCAACAGAAGAAAATAAGGCGTATGAAAAGCTACAAATTCAAGATAAACGACAAACCCTACGAGGTTAATATTAACGAGGTAGAAGGGCAGGAAATGAAACTTGAAGTCAACGGACAAGAATATGTTGTTACGGTTGACCGCGAATTAAAACACACGCAAAAGGCTGTTCCATCGCCTCGTCCAACAGCGACAAACCAAGCATCGACCGCTCAAACTCAATCTTCAAATGCAGGCTCGTCGCAAGGTGGACAAAAAGTAACATCGCCTTTACCTGGTACCATATTGGATGTCTTTGTTAACGTCGGCGATACTGTTAAAGAGGGACAGACTGTAGTTTTGCTCGAAGCGATGAAAATGGAAAATAATATTGACGCAGAATGTAGTGGTGTAGTGAAAGAAGTCAAGGCACGTAAAGGCGATAGCGTCATGGAAGGCGATGTCCTCGTAGTGATTGAATAAGGCTGAAGAATAATACAACAACTCAATAATGATTACATTAGCAGCAGACGGGGGCAGTTTTGCCCAGTTCATGTCGGAGCAGCTTGTACAATTCATAGAGTACACTGGATTTGCAAACGTGACGATTGGTCACATTGCAATGATACTCATCGGACTGCTTTTCATATTCCTTGGTATAAAATATGAGTTTGAACCCCTTTTGCTTGTGCCGATTGGATTCGGCATGCTGATTGGCAACATACCGTTCTATCCAGGACTAAAAATTGGTATATATGAGCAGGGATCGGTGCTTAACATATTGTACCACGGTGTGCAAAATGGATGGTATCCGCCACTAATATTTCTTGGTATAGGGGCAATGACCGATTTTTCAGCTTTGCTATCCAACCCCAAACTGATGTTGATTGGGGCTGCAGCGCAGGTGGGTATATTTGCAGCCTACATGGGTGCTCTGGGGCTCGGTTTTCAACCCAATGAGGCAGGAGCAATTGGCATCATTGGTGGTGCCGATGGTCCTACTGCGATATTCATTTCTAGCCAGTTGGCCCCCGAGTTGATGGGTGCCATTGCCGTGTCGGCTTACTCGTATATGGCACTTGTTCCAGTTATCCAACCTCCCATCATGCGCCTGCTTACCACCAAAAAAGAACGAGTGATAAAGATGAAGCCTGCGCGTCAGGTGTCGAAGCTTGAGAAAATTTCCTTTCCCATCATTGGATTGCTGTTCTGTGCTTTCATGGTGCCGAGTGGACTGCCACTGCTTGGTATGCTGTTCTTCGGCAATCTGTTGAAAGAGTGTGGCGTTACCAAACGTCTGTCGGAGGTGGCATCAAATGCGGTGATTAACGTGTGTACGCTGTTAATAGGCATCACTGTTGGGGCATCAACCCAAGCCGAAGTGTTTCTGTCGGCCAAGTCGGTTGAGATATTTGCGCTTGGTGCAGGTTCTTTTGTTGTGGCCACATTCTGTGGTGTGCTGTTTGTTAAGATAATGAATCTGTTCTTGAAAGAGGGTAATAAGATTAACCCACTGATAGGCAACTCGGGTGTCAGTGCAGTACCTGATGCAGCTCGTGTTTCGAACAACATCGGTTTAGAGTATGACAAGAGCAACTATCTGCTGCAGCATGCCATGGGACCGAATGTGGCTGGTGTAGTAGGCAGTGCTGTTGCGGCTGGTATCCTACTTGCATTCTTGCATTGAAGACCGAGTGTGTAGTGTTTGACACACGCGAAAAAGAAGTTTACATAGAGTTTACAATACGACAGAGCGTCGAGTAGCATAAATTGATTTAAGGGCTGATTAGACATGTGTCTAATCAGCCCTTAATCTTGTATTGCTTGCACACCTGTAATTCACGGGTGCACAGGTCACAGTGGACTTATTCCACCCAACGTATGTAGTCTGCTTTGCGGGGCAGCATAGCAGGTAGGTCTTTGGCGCGGTAGCCCAGCACCACATGGCCAACACCTTCATAATCGCCCTCTATGCCAAGAGAGGCCAATATGGCTTTGCCCTCTGGGCTGTCGAACTCTTGTTTTGCGCGGTGAATCCAGCATGAGTCGAGTCCCACAGCGGTGGCGGCATTTAGCATATTGCACATCACCGCACAACCATCGTAAACGGCCGTTTGTACGGCGCGATTGGCCAACACTACCACAACCACCGGTGCTCCGTAGAAGGGGTCTATCCCTTCGCGAGCCACTCCACCATGGCTCACCGTCAGTTCGTTCCATATCTTCGCATTCATGGCGCTCAATTGGTCGCGCAACTGACGGTTGGTTATGGCAACAATTAGTGGACTTTGTTTGTTGTGGCCTGTAGGGGCATAGGTACCTGCCGTGCACACGGCCTCTATCAATGCGCGTTCAGGCATGTCGGGCTTAAAAGCTCGGCAACTTCGGCGGGCGCGCATGTTTTCCAATGCTTCCATCATCGGTTCTTAGTTATTCAGGGCTTTGAGCAGCGTAACAATGGTGTTAGCCGTGTTGACGGTTTGAGTTATGTTGCTGCTATTTATGTTGTTAAGGCCTTGTGAAGCCATCAGTTGATCAACAAACGATGTGGCTGTCTGGGTGGTGAGTAAACCTGCGCTTGAGGCCACCATACCACTTACAAACGATTTTTTGTAAGAAGCATCCTTTTGATTGTTTTTCAACAGATTGTAGCTTGTTACTACGGTCAGAGCATTGGTGAGGTTAGAAGCGTTGTTGAGGTTAAGAGTGCCGGTTGACTTGTAGTTGTTGTACAGACCCTGTACGGCATATCCGCACGATTGGCCAGCAGCCTGAGCGGCGGCGTTGCTCGATGATGATTGGAAGATGCTGCACGAAGCCAGCGTCAGGGTGGCCAGTGCCACCAAAATGATACTGAAGCGTTTCATTGCTAATGTTTTTTGTTTTGTTAATAAATGTTTGCTTGAGTTTTAGAATTGCAAAGTTACAATAAAAAGGTTGTAACAAACGAGGGATTTTGGCGAATTAACGCAAATCATCCTAAAATAAAGACAATCCGAGGGTGAATAGGGAAGCTCAGAAATCGATATTATGCAAACTTGTGAGGATTGGTGGAGAAGTTATGTTGCCGCATCCACGATAAACGGGGATGCGGCGTAAGCCATGGTGCAAAACAAACTGCCCGAACATCGTTTTGTCAACATTCGGGCAGCAGCGTGTGTCTGTCGGTGTTTCGGTTACACTCATTCTTCGTCAAGCTTTCTTTTTCTTCGGTTTAGGCAGGGCTTTACAGGTCTCGCAGACAAGTGATGAAAGATAATCATGGTCATCCACATCGGCTATATAGAAATACTTCTTTGCCCCTTGGTAGGGCGGACGGAGTTCTTCTGTTTTAAGCTGTTTACGTCCAGCATCAGTGGGTTTTACATAGAAACGGTTATCACAAATGAGGCCGAACAATTTGCCGTTGCAATATATGCCGTAGTCGCCAAACATCTTCTTGACGCCTATCTCGCCTGCCTTGCTACACTGGTCGGCAATGTATTGTACAAAGTCGGTGTTACTAGCCATATAACTCAACGATTTATCTATCGTGTAAATTCTATGATCGCACTAACTTCATTTCCAATTGCCAGCGAAACGATTACGCTTTCCTCTGACTGAAATACCGTCGGAATAAGTATATCGCCCAACCTCGCCGCTACGCGATATTCTACTCTCAATCCTCTTACCTCAAAACCTTTTGGCAGCAATTCCATCGCCATGCGAATGTAGTTGGCATTGTTCATGTGGCGATTGTAATCTATGTCGGCACGAAGCACCTTTATGCCTTCGATAACTGTTCCACCTTCATGGGGCAAAGTGATTCGGCGGTCTTTATAGGTCATTTCCAACTGAGGTTCCATCGTCATGGAATCGATTGTTGATCCATCCACTCGTTTCAGTTTACCTGTTGACTTATCCACAAATGCCCCCATGCTCCACGTCTTGTAGCAAGGACGGCCTTCTGCATCGTAGATGAAAGTGTTGCGGAAACCAAACATAGGTTTCATGCCATAGACAGAAGTCGTCACCGTCAGCTCTTCCTTGTATTCAGGGACACGTATCACCTCAACCTGGCGTGACGCCAACAGTTGAGCCATGTTTTGCTCGGTGAAATACTGTTTGACACCAGGCTCGCTGTCAATCCACATCTCCGAGCAGTCCTGCATCATCTGAAGGGCTGAATACAATTTCAGTCGACCCTCGCTGTCGCAGGTACTTGTCGATACTTTGTAATTTAGGCTAAACATATTTCCTAATTCATATTGGTTTTGCGAATTAGAATTTCTTGGTCAGTTCTATAATATCCTTCGGATTGATGACAAACTTGTCGTAGCCATCACGGACAAGAACGAGTTGAGACAATGCAATCTCCTTCATGCTGTTGCCTTGCCCCATCAGACGAATCAGTGGGTAGAGTGGGCGGAAGAGGTACTGCATCGTCTGGATATGCTTCTGACCTTTTGCCCACTTCATGATTGCAGGGCGGAAAGCAAAGGTTCGCTTGAACCCCATCGTCTGAATATCCGTTTCAGTCTTGCCCTTCACTTTCTGCCAGAACTGCTTGCCGTTGGGGTCGGTGCCAGCACCGCTGAGATAGATGTAGGTCATCCGCTCTTTGTCTGGCATGATGGTGGCAAAGTGCAGGGGGATTTCCTGCGATATTCGTATATATACATCTTTTGGGGTACCGACCGATGTGATGCCCGCAATAAAGAATACGGCATCATAGTCTTTGAAGTGTTCATCATCAGCCTTTAGTTTCATGAAGTCAGACACGATGTACTCTTCCAGCTTCTCATGCTTTATGCCCGTCGGTTTGCGACTGACAGACAACACTTTTTCCACTGCATCAACCTTAAGCAATTCCAGCAGCGTTCCTTCTCCCACATAGCCTGTGGCTCCTGTAAGTATTATTTTCATAATTTGTCTCTTTTTTATCTGGTAGCCCGACCGATACTTGCTCACGGTGCTACTTCCAATAACTCTTGATGAATTTGTCCTTCTATAACCGAATTGGTCGCAAAGTTACGAATAAACCGTCGTCATCTCAAAACACGCACCTACTCCATTCCCCCATTTATCTCCATGCCACAAGCCTATCAAATCCCACTTTGACTGAAGAACGGCAGGAGATGATAGGGCGTTGTATAGGAGATGATAGGGAGTTGATAGTACAAAAATGGGGTGATGCAACCCTTGGGGTGTGCGGTTGTGCTGTAGGTGCCATGATTTTTTTGTACGCAAAGAAAAAAGTAGTAACTTTGCATTCAGAATTTTTCAGCGTAGAAAACGAAACTAAAGTAATATGAAAGCCAAAACCATTCTTCAAATTGTGCTTGCTGTGGTCATTGTCGTGTTGATATATGGCCTTTACAACAGCATTCAAAAGCCCATGAAGTTCGACAATGAGTATACCAAACGTCGCGACGCGTGTGCGCAGAAATTGAAGACCATCCGCACCCTTGAAGATGCCTATAAGCAAACCTATGGTGTTTACACTGGCTCGTTCGACACGCTCTTGAATCGCCTTGCCAATGAGGATAGCATGCTTGTGGTGAGCAAGGTGATCAACTACGACGTTATCCCTGCCGACGTAGACATCAATGAAATGCCCGAGTTGGAGGCTGCAAAGAAGGGCTACATATCGCGTGTTGAGGTGTATGTCAACCCCTTGCAGAAACTTATTGACGATAAAAAACTGCCCATTGAGGACGCAAGTGGTCGTACGCGTCAGATGACGAAAGAAGAAGTGAGCAACGTCCGTTATGTGCCATATCCTCGCGATGAGAAATACGAGTTTACGCTCAGTGCAGGACAGATTGAAAAGAATGGCTACTATGTGCCAGTGTTTGAGTGCAAAGTGCCGTTGACAAGTCTGCTGTCCGACCTTGACGAGCAAGCTGTTCGCAACAAGATAGCCGAAGTTGAACAGGTGGCTGGTCGCTATGCTGGTTGGAAAGTTGGCGACATGAAAAACGCCGTAACCGACGGTAACTTCGAATAATGCTGCAAACGGAATCACTGTAATAAGACAAAGTAGTAGGGCTGTGGTTTCATGCATGGCACACATGTCCTTGCAGCTGCCCCAGCCCTTCAATCAAACAAATAGCAAAACCTTCAGAAAGCCACAGATATGTACACCTGCACACCCCTGGTGACGATTGCCTCCGATGTGACGTCTGACAAGAAAAAACTCTCCATCTGCCTTGATGCTGGTGGATTTTCTTTTTCCGAAATAGATGCCGATGGGCAGTTGTTCACACTTGCCGTTGCGCAGGGCGACACCTCTCTCGGCATGACCCAGCAGATGTCGGCCATAAAAAGCCTTTTCCAACACGTTGGAATTGTGCCCTTGGGATATGGCCAAATGGAACTTATTGTGCCAGCCGACCGCAGTGTATGGGTGCCCGACGAGCTGTTTGATGTGGCAATGAGCCGTACATACATGGCTCGCGTGGGTGCTACGGCATCCTCCACCGACGGCGGTCAACCGTTGGCATTGTTAACCTGCCACGACGATGCTACGGCCTCGACGCACCTGTATGAGGCCGACGACACACGCGTTAAAGCCTTCAAAGTGGCACTTCCTGGCTTGCAGGTAATAAGCCAGCATGCGAAAATGGCGCGCATGCCCATGCGGCAAATGGCCGACAAAGAAGGTTTAATGCTGCTACACTTCCGCGCAAATCAAGTCGACTATGCGGCCTATCGCGACGGCCGTTACGTGTTTGGCACAACCACAAGGCGCATTGCCGATGGCGATATGCTATATCGAACCATTGAAACAAAGGTGCTGCTGTTTGGTAAGGATGCCGAAACCAAACTGATGATGTGTGGCGACGTTGGACGCGACACATATCGTTGCTTTGCCCCCTACTTTAGCCAAACAACATTGTACCGTGGCAATGTCGTTATAGCCGATGCCACGCGTACCGTGCAAACCCATCGATACGCTTTAATACTCTCTCGGCCATGAGAATCATAGCAGGAACACTACGTGGCCGTCGACTCAACCCTCCGGCCAACTTGCCTGTGCGGCCTACCACCGACATGGCACGGGAAAGTCTGTTTAACATACTCAACAACTATGTCGATTATGAGCAGTGCCAAGTCATGGACATGTTTTCTGGCACAGGTGCTGTCGCCGTTGAATTTATATCGCGAGGAGCCAGCAGTGTAACGGTTGTCGACATCAATAGCCAGTGCACAGACTATATCCGTTCCGAGTGCCAACGTCTCAACATCGGCAACCTTCAAGTTGTACGCGCCGATGTATTCGATCTTATCAAGCGCCTGTCGTCTAATAAAATGGGCATGAGTACAGGCTTTGGCACAAAATACGACATAATATTTGCCGACCCTCCGTATGCCATGACCGAATTGGCCTCTTTGCCCGACCTTGTCTTCGATGGTAATCTACTTTCAGACGATGGTATCTTTATCCTCGAACACCCACGTGAGTTTGATTTCGAGTCGCACGCTCACTTCTGGCAACACCGTGCCTATGGCAAAGTAAACTTCTCATTTTTTGCAAACAAATTCGATCAATAAATATGAAAGCAGTAACCCAAACCCATTTCACTTTTCCCAAGCAAAAAAGCCTGTACATTGGAAAAGTGCGCGATGTATACAACATAGACGATAAATACATGGCCATGGTGGTCACCGACAGAATCTCTGCATTCGACGTTGTCCTACCCAAGGGCATACCCTATAAGGGACAGGTGCTCAACCAAATAGCTGCAAAATTCCTTGATGCAACCGCCGATATCCTCCCCAACTGGAAAATTGCTACGCCCGACCCCATGGTAACCGTCGGATTGAAATGCGAGGGTTTCAAGGTTGAAATGATAGTACGTGGCTACTTGGCAGGTAGTGCATGGAGAGAATATAAGGCTGGAGCTCGTACATTGTGCGGAGTTGCCCTGCCCGAAGGCATGGTAGAAAACCAAAAATTTCCCTCTTCAATAGTAACCCCTACCACAAAAGCCGATGCCGGACACGATGAAAACATCAGTCGTGAAGAGATAATAGCCAGTGGTTTGGTAGGTAAGGAAGACTATGAACAACTGGAAAAATATGCTCTACAACTGTTTGAAAGAGGCACTAAAATTGCTGCAGAGAAAGGTTTGATACTGGTCGACACCAAATATGAATTTGGCAAACACGACGGTAAGATATACCTTATAGACGAGATACATACGCCTGATAGCAGTCGATATTTCTATGCTGAGGGGTATGAAGAACGCCTTGCAAAAGGAGAACATCAGCGGCAGTTGAGTAAGGAGTTTGTGCGTGAATGGCTTATGGCTAATGGTTTTCAGGGTAAAACTGGGCAGACGGTACCAGAAATGACGGATGAGATTGTGCAGAGTATAAGCGAACGCTATATTGAACTGTATGAACACATCACCGGTGAGAAGTTTCAAAAGGCCGACGACTGCGCCGATGTGGAGAAGAGGATTGAGAAGAACGTTGGAAGTTGCCTATCGAGCCTTTGATGGAGATTGAACGAAAATACCTTGTTGCCAAAATGCCTTTTGGGCTTGATGGCTATCCTCATACAGAGATAGAGCAAGGTTATTTATGCACATCGCCCACCTTGCGCATACGCAAGATGGGCGATTTTTTTATTTTGACGGTGAAGGAAAAGGTGCACATGGCATCGAATGCCATAGTGAACCGTGAAGAAGAATTTGAGCTGACGGCGAGTAAGTACGAACATCTGAAGGCGAAGTGTGATGGACGGATGGTGTGCAAGACGCGCTATCGAGTTGACTTGCGCAGGTCAGAGGGCGACGGAATGTATGAAAACCTTGTGGCAGAGGTGGATGTATTCCATGGCCGACACGACGGTTTGCTACTGGTTGAGGTGGAATTTCCAACTGTTGAGGTGGCTGATGCCTTTATTCCACCCGCCTGGTTTGGAGAGGATGTTAGTAGCAAGCCTATGTATAGGAATAGTTACCTCGCGCTAAACATGTGATATATGAAACGCATACCCCACACGTTTACCATCGTTTTTGCACTTATTGTTTTTGCAGCGGTACTGACATGGATAGTCCCCGCAGGCGAATACGTGCGCCAATTGGTGGATGGTCGTGAGGTGGTGGTGGGCGATTCTTATCATCGTGTAAGTGCTGCTCCACAGACATGGCAGGTGTTTTCGGCCTTATTCAATGGATTTGTAGACAAGGCCGACATCATCATATTCATCTTGATGGTGGGTGGCGCCTTTTGGATATTGAACAATAGTCATGCCATCGACGTGGGTGTTATGGCCTTTTTGCGACGTGTGCAACGTATGAGCCGCTGGCGACTGGTGCGGAAACTTGGGGTGAACAATATCATAATCACATTTGTGATGCTGATATTCAGCCTGTTTGGTGCCGTGTTTGGCATGAGTGAAGAGACTATTGCCTTTGTTGTGGTATTCATACCGTTGGCCATACAGATGGGCTACGACAGCATTGTCGGTGTTTGCATGTGCTATGTGGCTGCGCACGTGGGCTTTGCAGGAGCCATGCTCAATCCCTTTACGGTGGGTATAGCGCAGGGTATTGCTGGATTGCCTCTTTTCTCGGGTGTCGAGTATCGACTGATTTGTTGGGTGATACTCACCGTGGTGGGCATTGCTTTTGTGCTTTGGTACGCGCACCGCATTAAAGTAAAACCCGAGCGAAGTTTGGTATATAAACTTGACGACTATTGGCGCGAACGCACACAGCAAGCAGAGCAGACAACGTTAACCGTGCGACAGGGACTGATATTGCTGCTGCTTTTGCTGACAATTGTTGCCCTTGTGGTTGGGGTATTGGTGTGGCACTGGTATATAGCCGAGATTTCGGCCCTATTTCTTGCCATGGGCATCTTGGCCGGTGTGCTCGACAGGCAGAGCGCCGACGACATAGCTAAACTATTTCTTGCTGGTTGCAAAGACATCCTCTCGGCAGCACTGGTGGTGGGCCTGGCCAGTGGGATAATATTCATACTAAAGGATGGACGGGTGATTGACACCATACTCTATGGACTTTCGCGCTCGTTGGCTCAAACCGGCGAGGTGGCATCGTTGGGGGTGATGTACCTCTTCCAAACGGCGCTCAACATCGTCATGCCCAGTGGCTCGGCCAAAGCCGCACTGACAATGCCTATCATGACCCAATTTGCCGACCTGATTGGGGTGTCGAGGCAAACCACCGTGCTTGCATTCCAATTTGGCGACGGCTTTACCAACATGCTCACACCCACCAGTGGTGTGCTCATTGGAGTGTTGGGCATTGCTCGCATACCTTATGCCACTTGGTTGCGATGGGTGTGGCGTTTTATCGTGGCGCTAATCGTTATTGGCTTTTTACTCATGTTGCCCACACTGTGGATTGCCATGCCTGGCTTTTGAGCAATGCACTTTTACTGTTGAAAGAAAGGAGTTTACGTGGAGAAAAACAATCAGCAATTGTTCGACACACTGCGCACCGAATGGCCAGTGTTGCAATATGCGTCGTATCGGCACTATGTCTCCGACCGTGGACTGGAGTTTGAATTTGAGTTTCGATTGAGCGACGACGTTGTATTCCGACCGCACAGTTGGATCGAGCAACGCCCATTTCTTAATTTCAACCAGCCTGTTGAGACGCTGAATATTTTGGCTTTCAACATCGGTATGATAGAGTTGATTAGCTATTGGAAATGCGTGTGCCCCAAGCAAATAGATGTCTTGTGTGGGGCACTTTCCGAGTCTGACGTAGCTTTTTGGAAAAAACTTTATTGGAACGGTTTGGGCGAGTTTTTCTATACAAACGGCATAAATACTGACATCGAGCACTTTACAAGCATTCATGCAGGTACCAACTCCCTATCAAGTCCTGATCAAGTCCTAATCAACACCTGCCAATATCTTGTTCCGGTGGGAGGTGGTAAGGACTCGGTAGTGACATGGGAACTACTTAAGCGGGCTGGCTATACGGTACGTCCACTTATTATGAACCCTCGTGGAGCTACCATTGGCTGTGTTGAGGCGGGAGGCGTGACGATAAACGATGCTGTGATTATTCATCGTAGCATTGATCCGCTGCTGCTTGAGATGAATGCAAAGGGATGTCTGAACGGACACACGCCCTTTTCGGCAATGTTGGCATTCTATGCGTTGGTGGCTTCGGTAGCCAGTGGAATGGGCAGTATTGCGTTGAGTAACGAAAATTCGGCCAACGAAAGCACAGTGTTGGGCACATCGGTAAATCACCAGTACTCTAAAGGTATAGAGTTTGAGGCCGATTTTGGACGCTATGTGAGAGAGAGTATGCACTTGGGATGCCGTTACTTCAGTTTCCTACGTCCATTGAGCGAGTTGCAGATTGCCATGATATTCAGTCGCCTTGAGGCCTACCACGATGTGTTTAGGTCGTGCAACGTGGGTAGCAAGACCGACTCGTGGTGTGGCAATTGTGCCAAGTGCCTGTTTGCCTATATTATCCTTTCGCCGTTTATCGAGCCGCGCAAGTTGAATGCCATATTTGGCAAATCGATGCTCGACGACATACGGCTTGCCCCCATTTTTGAGCAACTTGTTGGCCATGCTGCAACCAAACCCTTTGAATGTGTGGGTACGGTAGACGAAGTTAATACGGCTTTGGCCATGGCTATAGATAGGTGGTATGCTACCGACAGGCCTGCATTGTTGGTCGATTACAGGCCAACTGCCTCGGTCGACTTGGCTCATCTGTGCAATGAGCATTTCCTTAACAACGAAGAAATTAGCATCTTGCAACAATGTATCGCCAGCATCAGTTAGAACAGTTGTTTGCCAACAAACGCATCCTAATAGCTGGATATGGACGCGAAGGACGAAGCACACACGCCATTGTTCGGCAGCTTGTTGGCGAAAAACACGTTGATATTGCAGAAAACAACCAGGCAATCGAAGCCGCATTGGGCAGGGAATACGACATGATAATCAAGTCGCCTGGCATTCCGCTTGCGGTATTCCCCGAGCAAGTGCGCCCGTTGATCACGTCGCAGACCGACATCTTTATGCAGGTGTACGCCGATCGGGTTATTGGCATTACGGGTACGAAAGGTAAAAGTACCACCACGTCGCTTGTTCACCACCTACTGGCCGACCGTTCTGTGCTTGGAGGAAACATTGGTATACCACTGTTCGACACGCTTGAAGCATTGAATGATGATAAATGGCTTGTGGCCGAACTGTCGTGCCACCAATTGGAAATATTGCATCGCAGCCCTCACATCGCCGTAATTCTCAACCTCTTTCAAGAACATCTCGACCATTATGGCAGTTATCTCGATTATAAAATGGCAAAGATGCAGATAGCGTTGCATCAGTCGGCGACAGACCATTTCTTCTACAATGCTTGCAATGCCGACCTTGTGGAGTTGGTAGACAGGCATAGTTTTAACGGCTCGTTACACCCCTTTGGCGAAACATTGCCCAGTCCAGAGCGTGAAATGGTGTTGCATCACTGTATGCTTGATGGGGCGCACAACAGGATCAATGCCGAGGTGGCATGCGCCGTAGTGCACGCTATCGAGCCCTATGCCGACATTGCGCAGCGTTTATCCTCGTTTAAGGGGTTGCCTCACCGTCTGCAATTGGTTGGAACAAAGCGAGGGGTGCGTTGGTACAACGACAGCATCTCCACCATCCCCGAGGCAACGATAGCAGCGTTGAAGTCGATAGAAGGCGTTGAAACGCTGATTCTTGGAGGGTTCGATCGCGGTATCGACTACTCGCCGTTAACCTCATTTCTCGAAGCTAATCCCGTAAAAAACATTGCATTTGTAGGTGCCGCAGGGCGGCGGATGTATAGTATGATGGGACACACAGCTGCCGAGGTGCTGGTTGAGGACAATTATGAAAAGATTATTGCCTGGTGCGATGCCCAAACTGCAACAGGAAAAGCCTGTCTGCTGTCGCCTGCAGCGGCCAGTTACGATGCTTTTAAGAACTTTGAAGAGCGTGGACGATGTTTTACCTCGCTTGTAGAGGCGTTGAAGTAGGGCAGAGGTGTTGGGGTAAGAAACGACAGAGGGGCGCGGCCTTGGCCGCGCCCCACTGTCATTATGTATAACATA
>JAFVBC010000027.1 GCA_017480185.1 Bacteroidales bacterium | reverse complement strand
AGGGGAGGAATTTGATGGAAAGGTTTAAGTCCTCCTCTGAGAAGGGCAAGTATACACACGAAGCCATCCTTCCCCTCCTGGGAGGGGGACAAGGGGTGGGGCAACGTTAACCACGTACTCAAGGTTGCAACCTTCCCCTCCTCGGGAGGGGACCAAGGGGTGGGGCAACGGGAACATTGCATGCACTCGCTTTCTATATCCCATCTTACCGCTCTACATTCTTACCCACCCCTACCCCCTCCCCAGGAGGGGAGGAATGAGAGGAAATACCCCCTCGGGAGGGGAGGAATTTGATGGAAAGGTTTCAGCCCTCCCCTGAGAGGGGCAAGTATACACACAAAGCCAATCTTCCCCTCCTGGGAGGGGACCAAGGGGTGGGGCTTTGCGACAATGCGTAATATCTTCCACCACTCTGAAGAAAAAAAAGTAACTTTGCACCAACAAATCTTTCAAAGCATATTTTATGACCTCAAAATTTGATCCGGCAACAGCCATTCAGCGTATTGACGCTTCCGACGCCAACCGTGGTGTGAACCCTGCCATAACCGACAGTGCTACGTTTACTTTCCCCGAGGCTCATCTGATGACCGAGACATTCCACGGCGAAACCGAGGGTTATTTCCTCTATAGCCGCCATTGGAATCCGTCGAACATGGCTCTGTGCAAAGCACTGGCAGCCATGGAGGGCACCGAGGCCGCTTGGGTAACCGGTAGCGGACTGGCAGCTATAACCTGTGCACTGCTTCACGAGGTGCAAAGTGGCGACCACATCATTAGTTCGATGACCACCTACGGTGGCACCTTTGCCTTTATGGCCAACTATATGAAGAAGTTTGGCGTGGAGACCACCTTCGTCAACTTCCAAGACCTTGATGCTGTGCGCAAAGCCGTCAGCGAGCACCCAAACACCAAAGTGCTGTATACCGAGACGATGAACAACCCCCTGTTGCGCATTGCCAATGTGCCAGAGTTGAGCAAGATAGCCCACTCGATTGGTGCCAAACTGATTGTTGACAACACGTTCACCCCCATGATTTTCAGTCCCTATCGTTTGGGAGCCGACGTGGTGGTTTACTCGATGACCAAGTTTATCAACGGTAAGAACGACTGCGTGGCTGGTGCCATATGCGGCAGCGGCGACTATATCAACAGCCTTATTGATGTGAACAACGGCACCTGCATGTTGCTTGGTCCAGTGCTCGACCCCATGCGTAGCAGTTCCATACTGAAAAACCTCCACACACTGCACATACGCATGCAGAAACATTCGGAGAACGCCATGTATTTGGCCAAACGTTTCAAAGAGGTGGGCTTCAAGTACAACTATCCTGGCTTGCCCGAGCATCCCGACCACGCATTGTTCAACAGCATGATGAACGCAGGCTACGGCTATGGTGGAATGATAAGCATCGACATGGGTACAGCCGAGGCTGCCAACAAGATCATGGAGATAATGCAACGCAAAGGCGTGGGTTATCTGGCCGTGAGTTTGGGCTACTTCAAGACCCTGTTTAGCAACAGCGGTAAGTCGACTTCGAGCGAAGTGCCCGACGACATACAACGCGAGATGGGTATGAGCGAAGGCTTGATACGCTTTAGCATGGGTCTTGACAACGATATTGAGGCCACATTCCAGTTGATCAAAGAGTCGGTCGAAGAGAGCAAGCGCTAACAACCCATGGTAGTTGCAGGCCAAATGGCCTGCAACTACCATCAATAAAACACACATAAGATGAAGAAGATAGCCCTCATACTGTCTGGTTGCGGCAATCGCGACGGCAGCGAACTGCAAGAAACCCTGTCGCTTATGCTGGCCTTCGACCGTCGAGGTTGGCAATATCAATGCTTTGCCCCCGAGGGTTTGTTTGAAGTGGTGCCCCACATTGATACCCCCGACGACGAAGAAGAGGGTACGGTGGTCGACACCGAGCAGCGCGACATTTTTGTTGAGAGTGCCCGCATTGCTCGCGGCAACCTGCTGCCTATTGACCAGTACAGTCCTGCCGACTACGACTGTTTGGCTCTGCCCGGCGGAATGGGCGCCGCTCGCAACTTGAGCAGTTTTGCCTTTGATGGTCCAGGGATGACCGTGATGGATAGCGTTGAAGATGCACTGCTGGCCACCAACCGCGCCGGCAAACCCATCATCGCCATGTGCATTGCACCAATGGTGTTGGCACACACCTTCGGCCGCTATGGCGTGAGCCTCACCTTGGGCGACAGTCAGTGCCAAGCTGCAAAGGTGGCTGCACAACTGGGATGCAACGTGGTAGATTGCAAGGCAACAGAGGTGTGCGTTGACAATGAACATCGCATACTGACCACTCCGGCTTACATGGTGGCAGAAAGGATAAGTCAGATATTCGACGGTGCCGAGAACATGGTTGCCGAACTCGAAAAGATGTTTGCAAACATCAATGCCTAATAGTACCCCCCCCACACCGATACACTAACAATCAGTGATTTCGGTGAGCATAATCCACTGATTTCAATACTGATTGCCAACTATAACAATGCTCACTATCTGCCACAAGCACTTGAGAGCATTGCCACACAAACCTACTCCAACTATGAGGTGGTGATTGTTGACGACGGGTCGACCGACGACTCGGAGCAGATTTATGCCACGTTGTCAACAGACAAGTTCAGAGTGCTGCACCACGAGGGTAAGGCTCATTGTGGTGTGGCACCGACAAAGCATCTTGCCGCACAGCAGGCCAAAGGTCTGCTGTGCGGATTTCTTGACCCCGACGATGCTCTTTTGCCCAACGCCTTGTGCGACACCGTTGCCACGATGCTTGCCAATCCACACGCCAGCATTGTAGCCAGTCGATGTTTGATGTGCAACGAGCACCTTGTCCCCGTGGCTCAATGTCGCACACCTCAGCTATCCACCACAGGAGGATATTTAGAAAACCGCGAGTACTTTCCACTCAACTTTGCCCTTTTCCGCAAGAAGAGTTACGACCAATGTGGAGGTATAGACACCGTGCTGCAGGCCGCCATTGACAGCGATATGTACTTTAGATTGGAAGAAGTGGGCGCAATAGCCTACTGCGAAAGCCCAACCTACCTTTATCGCATACACAACAAAAGCATCACCGCAGCGTGGGATAAAGGCTTTTATTGGAATCTTATTGCTCGGCACAACGCCTGCATGCGACGAGGTTATGGCATTGAACCATACACGTTGCTCGACCTGCGACAATACGTTTCGGCCATGCAATGGCGAAACAAAGCCTACCGCATTGGCAAACTGCTACGCCACCCGTCGCTATGGCTACAACAGAAACGACAATCTAAATGGCCGTCGTGGGCAGAGCCATTGTCCCCAAGCACGACATAAAACACAATGGTAATGGATAAAAAAACGTAACTTTGCACGAATAAACCGCAAAGTGGTGCGCAATGAAGAACCGACCGCATAGCATCGTAAGCCACTTGTCGCTGCTGTATAAATTGGCTGCGATGATTGTTACGGTTACCCTTATAGTGTTGTCGTTTCCTCACACCAACCACGGCACGCACTACGACTACCGTGAGGGGTCGCTTTGGCGCCACACCGACCTTGTAGCCCCATTTGATTTTACAGTACCCAAAACTGCCGATCAGTTGCAGATAGAGCAGGATATCGAACGGCAGAAAGCACTGCTTTACTACCGCACAGATAGTTCAGCCTACTCGCAAACACTAATGAGGCTTGAGGCTATGCGTGCAACCATGTCGCACAAGCAACATAGAGCGATGCGCCACGCCATTGACAGCATATACCGTCGGGGGTACCTTCTTCCGCCAAACAACACCACCAACCTTGACAATCGCACAATAGTGTTGCTCAATGGTAACATGGGAAGCGAACACAACGCACACGATTTTATACTGCCCGACGACATAGACGATAGCACACTGCGCAACTCACTTCTAATACCCAACATTATTCCCGACCCCAATCGTACAGCCATGGAGATTGAAAGCAGGCTGTCGCAAATTGCCTATAGCAGTCGCACCGTCATGGCAGGCGACCCAATTATAGGTAAGGGTGAGACGGTGGATGGCGAGAAAGCACGCACAATTGCAGCCCTTGAAGCCGAAAACGACCGACGCCATTCGAGCCACTTCAGTCTTGTCGGACAAATAATTGGCCAAATACTGCTGGCCATAATTGCCTTTATTGCCCTTTACCTTTTCCTTAAAAACACTGGTAACAACCTGCTTGATGATAACCGCAAACTGACATTCATACTGGTGCTGATACTGACCATGTCGGCACTTGAAGCCTTGATGATACGCACAAGGCCAGAATGGGTATTGCTTGTACCGCTTTGCATCATACCAATACTGATGCGAGTGTTTTTCGGTACAAGGGTGGCTTTGTATGTCCACCTTACCACAGTGATCACATTGGCCAACCTGGTGCCAAATTCTTTCGAATTTATTTTCTACCAGCTCATCACTGGTATGATGAGTATTATCACCATAAAGAAACTTGAGCAGCGACAACAGTTCTTCTATCTCTCGGGGGTAATATTCATAAGCTATTCGATGATATACACTTGCGGCGTGCTCAGCCAAGAGACAACACTTGCCGCTTTGTCGGCAGAGAGGTTCTTGATATTTGCCCTAAACGCTTTTTTGACGCTTCTCTCCTATCCATTGATATTTCTTTCCGAGCGACTGACTGGCATGACTACCAATCTGACAATGCTTGAGCTATCCTCGACCAACAATCCAGCTTTGCGAGAGTTATCGCGCCGTGCCCCTGGAACTTTCCAACATTCGATGCAGGTTGCCAACATCGCCGAGGACATAATAAACGAAATAGGTGGCAATGCACTGTTGACAAAAGTGGGAGCGCTATATCACGATATTGGCAAAATGGCCGAGCCTTTGTATTTCACGGAGAATCAAAACTCGGGGTTAAACCCACACCAAGATCTCGACTACGCAGAGAGTTCACAAATAATCATATCGCATGTGGTGAATGGGCTTGAGTTTGCCCATAGATACCACATACCTGCCGAGGTGCAGGATTTTATCCGCACTCACCACGGTACAACGTTTACTGGATATTTCTACGCCAAGGAGTTGGAACATCACCCCGATCACGACTTCAAAGAAAGTCTGTTCCAATACCCTGGTCCAAAGCCATACAGCCGCGAAACTGCCACCGTGATGCTTGTAGACTCGGTAGAGGCAGCCTGTAGAAGTCTGAAAAACCACACTAAAGAGAGCACCGACCGCCTAATTGACCAACTTATTGACAGCAAGATTGATGGTGGGCAACTTGACAACAGTCAGCTCACCCTCAACGATATAGCAAAGATACGTCAGTTGTTGAAACAAAAAATGCTGAGCATTTACCACGTTAGAATCGAATATCCCACACTTGACAAGAAATGAAAAGAAGTAACATCCTCGTTCACATCGGCTTAATAGTACTCATGTTTGCCGTGGCATGCGTGTATATGGCACCCGCGCTGAGCGGTAAGGTGATAATGCAAGGCGATATACAGAAGTCGGATGCAATGGCCTACGAACAACTTGCGGTACAGAAACAAACGGGCGACATTCCCAATTGGGCAGCATCTATGTTTAGTGGCATGCCAGGTTATCAGGTGGCTGTAAGCCCCCAGCACTCGGCATTTCAACCAGTCAGAAACGCCCTCATACTGCGTCCACTTGGTCTTGACCGCAACATAGGAGTGCTTTTCCTTTATCTTTTGGGATTTTACGTGGCAATGCTTGCCTTTGGAGCCACACCATGGCTGGCGCTTGTAGGTGCACTTGCGTTTGGGTTGGGCAGTTACAACTTGATAATAATTGAGGCTGGCCACATAACAAAAGGGTGGGCAATGTCGATGATAGCACCAGTATTGGCTGGAATGTACCTCACCTTGCGCACAGCATTTGCCGACGACGACAGCGCCCCACAAAAACGGAAAAGACGCATGCTTTGGGGAGTACTGCTTTTCACCCTTGCTTTGATTTTACAGATATCATTCAATCACATACAAATCACATTCTACACCGCCATTGCCTGCGTCATCATGGGCATAGCCTACCTTATTTATGCCCTGTACAAACACTGTGCAAAGGCAATCGGTGTACGCTTTGCAGTGCTCATCTTGGGCGCAGCTATAGCCTTTGGATGCAACGTGCGTTTGCTACTTGTCAACGAAGAATACAGTCGTTACACGATGCGCGGGGGAAACGAACTCACAGTTACACCCGACGACCTGTATGGTGAAACAACGCCCACTGCTACAGAGAATACATCGAACGGCCTTAACATAGACTATGCCTTCAACTGGAGTTATGGCCGAGGTGAGACTTACACCTTACTGGTGCCTGGGGCTTTAGGCGGAGGTTCGACAGAGAAAGTAGGTCGCGACAGCGATTTTTACCGTGCATTCCGCACCGACCGTGCACCTCTTTACTGGGGAGAACAACCTTTCACCAGCGGACCATCCTACTTTGGTGCCATAATAATCTTACTATTTGTGGCTGGCATGTTCATTACCAAAGGTCCCGAACGTTGGTGGCTTCTTGCATCATCACTGTTGGCAATCATGCTGTCGTGGGGGCATAACTTTATGCCATTCAACGAGTGGATATTCAACAATGTGCCTCTTTACAATAAGTTCCGCACCCCAAGCATGGCACTTGTTTTGGCCAACGTGTGCATGGTGATAATGGCTGTACTGACACTGAAAAGTATCTTTGCCAAAGACAGCGATCAGAAACGCATCAACCGTGGCTTATATATATCGACCGCACTCACAGCAGGCATCATACTTGTAGGGCTCATTATTTCGGGCACGTTCGACTATAGTGGAGCGTCAGACCGTCAAATGCAGGCTCAATATGGCAAACAGTGGGACAGCATAGCCAACATTCTTGTTGCTGAACGCCAGCATCTGTTCCGTGCCGACTCGTGGCGAAGTTTGGCACTGGTTGTTATTGCAGCGTTGGTATTGTGGCTCTATAACAACAAAAAGCTTGTTAAAAAACAGTCTATACCAATAGTAGCCCTGGCACTGCTCATAACGATAGACCTGTGGGGTGTTGACGTGCGCTACCTCAACAAAGAAAACTTTGTTAACAAACGCAAAGTAGAACTGCGACGCGACCAGTATGACTACGAGATAGACCGTATGGCCGAGGCATTCAACGACAGTAACTACCGTGTGCTAAACCTGGCCGTAAACACATTCAACGACTCTAAACCGAGTGCTTTCCATCATCAAATTGGCGGTTACAGTGCAGCAAAACTGAGTCGCTATCAAAACATAATTGATTTCTACATATCGCGCCACATGAATATGTCGGTGCTAAATATGCTCAACACTCGATATGTTGTTGTGGGAAGCCAACAAGGTCCCATGGTGCAACGAAATCCCGACGCTCTCGGTAACGCATGGTTCGTAAATCAGATAAAAGCCGTCGGTAATCCTAACGAGGAGATATTGGCACTGAACGACTTCGATCCACGCACTACAGCAGTTGTAGATACCTCTGTTTTCCATGGACTACCCACACAGTTCACGCCCGACACCACGGCTACGATTGTCCTCATAGAAGAACACCCATATACTCCAGACCGACTAACTTATACCACATCAAGCCTTACCGACCAATTGGCCGTTTTTTCGGAAATACACTATGCTCCCGACTGGTTTGCCTACATCGACGGGAAACCAGCCAACTACATTCGCGCCAACTATGTGTTGCGAGCTATGAATATCCCAGCCGGAGAGCACACCATCACCTTTGTCAACGAAGCCCCTCGCCTACACCGCCTGGACCTCATCACACTCATCATATCGCTCGCAACCTTGATAGGCATGGTTGTGGCCATAATAATGGTATATCGTAAGCCCCGTACAGAATAACATCATCTAACCAATCTGGTGGGCGCACATTTAAGAATGTGCGCCCACATCTTTTTAGACACACATCATATTCTTAAAAAAAATTTGCCCAATGCAGAAAAAGATGTAAATTTGCATTCGATTTAGCCTTTGCAGGAATTGAATGTTGATGCTCTTTCTTTCGTGCAAACCAGTTGATTAACCCCGAAAAACAAACAACATGGCAAAGAAAAATAAAGACGCAAGAGTGCAGGTAATCCTCGAATGCACCGAACAGAAGACCAGTGGTGTGGCTGGAATGAGCCGTTATGTTACCACCAAAAACAAAAAAAACACCCCAGAACGTCTTGAACTGAAGAAGTACAACCCGTACTTGAAGAAGGTTACCGTACACAAAGAAATCAAGTAAAAACAACACTATAGGAGAACCGAACCATGGCAAAAAAAGTTGTTGCTACACTGAAAACTTCAACAGGTAAAAGCTATGCAAAAGTGATACGCATGGTGCGTTCACCCAAGACTAATGCATACGTATTCAAAGAGGAAATAGTCCCCTCTGACAACGTACAAGAGTACCTTAAGAAGAAATAAGCAGCCAATCAAAATACGTCACGTGCACTGTACCTGCAGGCACGTTGGCAAACAAATAAACAAACAAGGGTGGAGATGTGTAAATCTCCACCCTTGTTTGTTTTATGACGCATATATAAATTCCCTTCTCTATTTTATGATGCGTTATATAAATCTTTCACTTCCTTTTTTATGATGCATCTATAAATTGCTTCTCTCCATTTATGACGCATTGTATAAATCCCCACCCATATTTTATGACGCACTATACAAATCCCTCCCCCACTCTACTTCACACTTAAAAGGGCACATACCACTCACTCCAATCCCTCTATGATACATACATGAAACGACACATTTCCATTATCATCTTTGAATGATAATGGAAATGTGTCGTTGGTTTTACAGAATGCAAACTAACAAGAGATCACATACTCTGCATGGATATTAGAAATAGCCACCGTTGCCGTTTGTCCAAAAGCCATCGCCATCGCTTTGGCTCCAACCCGACTGATATTCGAATTGTTCCAATGAACTGGTGGTTGATTGTCGGTCTATCAGCTGATCAATGGTTTCTTGTAGCGAACTGAACGCATAACCTCTTTCTGTTCTGAAGTCGACGACTGTTAGTATGGGGGGGGTATATTGTATTTTCATGTTTCCAATCAATTATTTTGATTTGTAAGGGAAATAGAGGCTCCATTCTTATCTTTAAATACAGCAGAAAAGGTATTTCCACTAATTGTGCTTGAACCTCCTGATGCATGTCGTAAATATTGAGAGAAGTATCCATTGTTATATTTGCTAAACGATACCGTCCCTTCCTTCACCTCGTTGTTTTGCAATGTTATGTTTGCCGCCGCAGTTGCATATCCTATAAGTCCAGTTGCATAGATGTTCGTCTTTGTTGTGCTGTAACCCACAATTTTTAGCGTGGCATCGCTAAAAGACACTACGCAATTGGTGATACTCACATTAGCTGACGTATATCCAACCATACCACCAAAGTCTATTGTAGCAACATCGCTTGCAGCAGCAATAACATTGTAGTTGTACGCTGCGAATTTCACAGTACAATTATCAATATTGACAGGTTTTGTTGTATATCCTACAAAGCCTCCATAATAATGTGTTTTAGATTTATCCACATTATACCTTATAACAGCATTAAGCGTAAGGTTTTTAAGGGTAATAGCATTAGATGGATCTGTAAACAGGCCAAACTTTCTGGTTGTTATTAATGTATCATACAACGTGATGCCAGAAATTGAATACCCTCTGCCATCAAAAGTACCGCTAAATCCTGCGATGGGCCTCATGGTATGGCCTGGAAGTTCAACATCGGTATTCAGCACAATGTTTTTACTCTTCCAAGTAGACACTCTTCGTAAACTATCGAATACCATTTTCATACCATCTGAAGTAAGGATGTATACGGTATCGTCAACTTGGCGAAAAGCCATAGAGGCATCTGGACGAGTGGTGTCATTCAACTCCATTGGGGCATACGCAAGTTTATTTCTACCTAAAGAGCCCCCTACCTGTTGCGTCATTTTTACAGCATAGCTTCGACGGGTGGTCGTACCATTAGTTTGCACCAAGTTAATGTGTCCGTTCACCGTAATCGAGAAATGATTACTTGTGCCGACAGGTAGCACTGGGACAAGGATATTTTTTGTGGCATTCTGAAGCACAAGTACTTCATCATTAGCGAAGTCCATCTCAACAATAGTGTCGGCGTCATTGCTTTGCCTTGACTCGATGCCATCGACATTTGTTATGTCAAACACACGTGTGCCCGATAGACTATAGGCATCGCTACTAACCACTATTTTATCAATATAATATGCATTGGTTGTAGTTGCAGTGCTCGGCCTATAATCTATTAAGTTGGTAATGCCAATCATAACTCCTGCTGTGAGGTGCTTAAAAGTGAGCGGAAACTCGCGGCCAACAGCCACCATAGGCAAATCTAACTGCTGCAGGCCACCACTCTCGTGATAGGTGTAGGTCGAAGGAAGTGTTACAGTAACGGTATCAACATCCAACGTACCACTCTGCGCAATCGATGCCGGGAAAATGGCACGATAGACATTTGCCTCGGGAATGTCGCCATCAAGATAGGACATTGCACCATCAACAACAATGGGAGCAGTGATGCTGTTAATCTTTACTGCATCGCCCGACACCCACGAAGCTGTACGCTGGTTGATAGTCATCTTTGTGCCATTGCCCGCAAAAGGCTCGGCCTGAATAGCCCACCGATGAGCATTATCGTTGGTACAAGCGATAAAAGTGAATAAACAGAATAAAACTGTCATCCAGGTTATCGCTTTTCCCGTATTTTTAACCTTATAAAACATATTTTTTCGGTATATTTTCGCCATACATAAAGCGCTAAATAGTTATATTTCAACACCTTTACCCTCTTTTCATAGGGATATTATCGCTTGCAATATTACTTAATAATTCACATAAGCGCAAGCGTTTTTAGCCAATGCAATATGTAAAATAATTAGAATGGCGGATTATACGGGATGCAATATTCGGGCAGGATGGCCGTTTCACAACTAATATTTAGTTGAATCAATACAACAACACAACACATACATATTATATACACGATTATGAAAGAGATCAAAGGAACAAAGACCGAGCAAAATCTTAAGGAGGCTTTTGCTGGCGAGAGCATGGCCAGAAACAAGTACACTTTCTATGCGTCAAAGGCAAAGAAAGATGGCTATGTGCAGATTTCCAATATTTTTGAGGAGACTGCCAAAAACGAGAAAGAACATGCAGAGATATGGTACAAGTATCTGCACGGAGGCAAGGTACCAACAACCACCGATAACCTGCTTGATGCCGCCAATGGTGAAAACGACGAGTGGACCGATATGTATGCTCGCATGGCGCGTGAAGCTCGCGAGGAAGGGTTTGACGAGATAGCTGACAAATTTGAAATGGTTGGAGCCATTGAGCGCGAGCACGAACAGAGATTCCGCAAACTGTTGCAGAATATTAACGACGGAGTGGTGTTCAGTCGCGATGGCGACATGATATGGCAGTGCTCTAACTGCGGACATATTGTCATAGGTAAGAAAGCACCAGAGGAGTGCCCGGTGTGCAACCATGCGCAAAGCTATTTCCAACTCAAAGCTGAGAACTATTAAATCGTTAATAGGTATAAATAAAGAAGGCCGCCCTTGAAAAACAAGGGCGGCCTTCTTTATTTATGTGTGTTAACAAACACTATTTGCGCGGCGTTCCCTGACGGGGAATATTGTCGTGCAAAGATTTAATTATTCCCTCACTTTGGGTGGGCAATTCTGTCTTTGTTTCGTGTTGGTTTTTAGTGGCTTGATAGTGGATCATCGATCCAATGAGATAAACAGCAAATGCCATCATGATACCACCCACAATACGGTTGAAGATATTGAACATATTGTGGTTTATGAACTTCTTGAGCAATGAGGCAAGTCGGCATTTAAGCATATCCATAAGCAGGTTGCCAGCAAGCAGTCCGGTAAAGAATACATAGCGCTCACTGACCGAAAGACCAACTTCGCCCGAGACGAAGGTGATGATTGAAATCCAGTAGATCCAAATAAGTGGGTTGAGTATATTGAGAGCAAGACCGTGCAGAAGCAACTCATACCAGTGCGAGTCGCTGTTATAAGCCATGCGCGACATGCCTCGTTCGTCCTTAATCGACTTGGCTTTTTGTCGGAACGTACACCAACCTATATAGGCCATCACTGCCGCACCAATCACCGACACCCACACGTTGTGCAGCGTGGCGTCCATGTCAATGTTGCGCAACACCGTGAGCATGAGGAACACGATGATAACGTCGCTCAGACTAACACCACACACAAACAAGAAGGCTTTCTTGAAGCCATGTCGGATGCTGTTTTGCAGCAGCGAAAAAAAGGCGGGGCCGAAGCTAAAAAAAAGCGACAGCGCCAAACCCGAAAGTATGCCTATCAAGAGTTCCACTGAGTGGGCATCTGATGTTTCAACAGAAAAGCCTCCCCGTGAAAGAAGGCTTTTCTATCGTTTTACTTACAATGCAAGGTCTATTCCTCGGCGTTTTTCTCAATAGCCAGTTTGCCTCTGTAGTAACCGCACTCGGGGCACACATGGTGATACATCACCGGCGAACCGCAGTTGCTGCATGTTGTAAGTTGAGCTTTCTCTAACGCATCGTGCGTTCTTCTCTTGGCTGTTCTCGTTTGCGAGAATCTGTGTTTTGGATGTGGCATATTACTATTATTTTATTTTTTATTTTTTCTACATAAGGTCTTTAAGGGCATCCCAACGAGGGTCGGTGTCCGACGGGTCTGAGTTGGTCTGACTGCTGTGGTTTTGCAACAGCTGCTGCATCCCAGCATTGCATTGACCTTCGAGGTGAACATGGCGCAGCGGAATACGCACAGCCACATACTCGTAAAGTCGTTGCGAGAGGTCTACACTTTTGGCGTTGGGTGACAACACAATCTCGTTTTCGTTTGCATCGTCGTTTTCGGCATTGTCGGCAAAGCGTATGGTGAGGGTTTCGTTGCCGCTGATTTCAACCCCAACGGGGTCGAGACACCTATCACACGGCACCATTACTTTCCCACCTAACGTCAACCGCGCCACGATGGTTTGCCCAACGCGCTCGGCCTCTATCCCAACGGCCACATTACCGTCGATCAACTCGTCGTTTTCAAACCTGTCAAAGAACCCTTTGTCGAGATCGAAGTGGCATACGTAACGCGCTGTTTTTATGTCATCAAGGACAATAATCGTTGCATTGTTTCTATCCATTTCTCTCGCCATTTAAGTTTGCAAAGTTACTATATTTTTTTTCAAAGATTATTTTTTTTTGAGAAACTGTTGCGAAGCCACTATTTTGAAGAGCAGGTTGCAGCAGGGAATGATTGCATGCACCCACTGTTGGTGCGAAGTATCAAGAATGCTTTGACATAGGAGAGTTGTTGGCGCAATAGCCTTAAAATAGGTATTGCGATTGTAACAAAGGGGCCACGTTTTATTGCGTAGCCCCCATGCCTTAATCCTAAAACAAAAAATGGACAATCCTCATTCAAACCATTCTGACCATTTTCTGTTGCAAAGGTACACCCACATTCCCGCTCGCGCAATAACCAACTATGGTGATTTGCAAATCATATTCCATATTCGCAGCTCACTATATACGTACCATGTAGGTATCAACTACGGAGCATCTAAGGACCTTGTAGGGTTAATAAACGTTAAAAGCCTAACTTGATACTTAGTTGATCCTTAGTTGATACCTACATGATGTGTCGGCGAGGGGGACGGTTGCTGACGAAGATAGCTTCAACCATGCTCAACAAGCGTGGCATTAACGGCAACCCACCGACCACTAAAATAAAATGTTGCACACAACAGATAAAGTTCGTAACTTTGCGCGACTGAACACAATAGCTCTTCGGCACAAGAAAGTGATGATAAACATAACATTACCAGATGGTTCGGTGCGCCAGTACGAGGCCGGCGTAACCGCTTTTGACATAGCAAAAAGCATTAGTGAGGGATTGGCTCGCAACGTTTTGTCGGCCAAAGTGAACGATCAAGTGGTGGAACTTTATCGCCCCATAAACAGCGATGCCACGGTGCAACTGCTGACATGGAACGACGAAGAGGGTAAGGAGACCTTTTGGCACACCTCGGCTCACTTGCTGGCTTCGGCCATAGAATTGCTCTATCCAGGCGTGAAGTTTGGATTTGGACCGGCCATCGAAAATGGGTTCTACTACGACATCGACTTTGTCGACTATCAAATATCGAGCGAAGACTTTCCGAAGATTGAGAAGAAGATGATGGAGTTGGTGCAAGCCAAAACGCCCATCACACGTCGCGAGGTTAGCAAAGCCGAGGCTATTGACCACTTTACGAAGAAAGGCGACCAGTATAAATTGGAGCGCATCAGCGAGTTGAACGATGGCGAAATTAGTTTTTACGACAGCGGAGCTTTTACCGACCTTTGCCGTGGACCGCACTTGACTGATTTTGGCCCGATAAAGGCTGTGAAACTGATAAGTCTGGCGGGTGCCTATTGGCGTGGCGATGAGCATCGTCCGCAACTGACTCGCATATATGCCATCTCGTTCCCCAAAAAGAAAGAGCTTGACGAATACTTGACCATGTTGGAGGAGGCCAAGAAGCGCGACCACCGCAAGATTGGCAAGGAGATGGGGCTATTCATGTTTAGCGACATGGTTGGTAAGGGGTTGCCGATATGGCTGCCCAAAGGCACCGACCTGCGTCTGCGCCTGCAAGACTTCCTGTCGAAGATACAGAAACGTTATGGCTACAAGCAGGTCATGACACCACACATCGGAGGAAAGCAGCTGTATGTTACCAGTGGCCACTGGGATCACTACGGAGCCGATAGTTTCCGTCCCATCACCACCCCCGAAGAGGGAGAAGAGTACCTGCTGAAACCCATGAACTGTCCGCACCACTGCATGATATACAAGAACGAGCCGATGTCGTATAAAGACCTACCACTGCGTGTGGCAGAGTTTGGCACGGTGTATCGCTACGAGCAGAGCGGAGAGTTGCACGGGCTGACACGCGTGCGCTCGTTTACCCAAGACGACGCCCACATCTTCTGTCGCCCCGATCAAGTGAAAGAGGAGTTTATCAAAGTGATGGAAATCATTGAGATAATCTTCAAGGCATTGAGTTTTGAGAACTTTGAAGCACAAATATCGTTGCGCGACCCACAGAACACCACTAAATACGTGGGTAGTGATGAGAACTGGGCTCGTGCCGAACAAGCCATTGTCGAGGCCTGTCAGGAAAAGGGACTTAAAGCTCGCGTAGAGCTGGGCGAAGCCGCATTCTATGGACCCAAACTCGACTTTATGGTTAAAGATGCCATAGGTCGTCGTTGGCAGTTGGGCACCATACAGGTAGACTATAATCTGCCCGAGCGCTTTGGTCTGGAATATATTGGCAGCGACGGACAAAAGCACCGTCCGGTGATGATACACCGAGCCCCATTCGGATCGATGGAGCGTTTCTGTGCAGTGCTGATTGAACACACGGGTGGCAAGTTCCCACTGTGGCTCACCCCCGACCAGTTTATCCTCCTCCCTGTGAGCGAGAAATATATAGGCCAGGCACAAGACATGAAGACGCATCTTGAAAACCTCGGTCTGCGTGGCTCGATTGACGAGCGTAGCGAAAAGATTGGCCGAAAGATACGCGATGCCGAATTGGCAAAAATACCATTCATGCTGATTTTGGGCGAGAAAGAAATAGAGGCTGGCACTATAAGTGTGCGTCGACAAGGAGCTGGCGACCTTGGAGCAATGACCGCCGAGGCATTTGCCAAAATAATAGACGACGAGATAAAAACCGTCATGCAATAGTCACCCTGTAACAAAGAATATAATTAACATAGGAGAACCAAGTTATAGCAACCACATTCAAACCCCTGCCCCAACGCCCCATACAACGCGGTCGTAACGTGGGTAAAAAAGAGCCCGAACACCTCATCAACGAACGCATAGACGTGCCCATGGTGCGCGTGGTGGGCGAAGGAATGGAGCCAACCATTCTTAACACCAAAGATGCCCTGCGTCGGGCTTATGATCAAGGACTTGATCTTGTGATGATTTCGCCCTCTGCAAACCCACCTGTTTGCAAAATCATAGAATACCAAAAGTTCCTCTACGAGCAGAAAAAAAAGGAGAAAGAGCGTAAGGCAAACTCGAACAAGATAGTGGTGAAAGAAATACGCCTGTCGCCGCAAACCGATGAACACGACTTTGAATTCAAACTCAACCACGCCATTCGTTTTCTGAAAGACGGCAACAAGGTGAAAGTTGACGTATTCTTCCGCGGTCGTTCCATCGTGTATAAAGAGCAGGGCGAAGCCCAATTGCTCAAATTTGCCGAAGCACTGCTGGATTATGGCAAACCCGAGCAGTTGCCCCGCTTGGAGGGAAAACGCATGCTAATGATTATAGCGCCCAAAAAACAATAAAAGAAACCAAGTATATCAAACATATATCTAACCTAAAAACAGTAAAGTAATGCCAAAAATGAAAACCAAAGCCGCTGCCAAAAAACGCTTTGCGTTCACCGGCACTGGCAAGATTAAGAGAAAGCATGCTTACCATAGCCACATTCTGACCAAGAAAGAGACTACCCAAAAGCGCAACCTCGATCACACCGCTCTTGTGAGCCGCGACGATGAGAAGCGCGTTAAAAGAATGCTTTTAGCTTAACCAAAGAAGCCACCAAAGGGTGGTTGGAGTTATTAACCATTGTTTACAGCCCCAAAGAGCAATCAACAATTGCCGCTGAAACGAAAAACACAATAAAAATATGCCAAGATCAGTAAATGCAGTTGCTTCAAGAGCACGCAGAAAAAAAATCCTCAACCGTACAAAAGGTTACTGGGGAAGAGGTAAAAATGTTTGGACTGTTGCCAAAAACAAATGGGAAAAAGGTCAAACCTATGCCTACCGCGACAGAAAGAATAAAAAGCGCGAATTTCGTGCATTGTGGATTAACCGTATCAACGCCGGTTGCCGCATGAACGGCATTTCGTACTCTGTATTTATGGGCGAGCTCCACAAAAACAACATCGAACTAAACCGTAAAGTGTTGGCCGACCTGGCGATGAATCATCCCGAGGCTTTCACCGCGGTGGTTAAGATGGTAAAGAAATAAGTGCAAACCTAAAAAATACTATTTGTCATGGGAAAGAACGAATTGATGCAATACGTAGAGAACTTGGTGGAACGCAAGGAGTTTCCCGAGTTCAAGGCTGGCGACACCATCACCGTCCATTATAAAATTAAAGAAGGCAACAAGGAGAGAATCCAGAACTTCCAAGGCGTTGTGTTGCAACGCAGCGGAAGCGGAGCCACTGAAACCTTTACTGTTCGGAAGATTGCAAACGGCGTTGGAGTGGAACGTATATTCCCCTTCTCAAGCCCGTTTATTGAGCAGATTGATGTAAACAAGCGTGGAGCAGTGCGTCGCGCTCGCATATTCTATCTGCGTAATCTCACCGGTAAGAAAGCTCGTATCAAAGAAAAGAGACACTAAGCCTTTTTTCTTTGTAGATATGCTTGGTTATATTGCGGGGCGACTCCCTTTTAGGGAGTCGCCCCGCAATCATTTATTTTTTCTCTTTAGTGCACTTTTTTGTGGCAGTAAAAAGGGTATTCTGTGTAAAGAAATACAGAAACAACACCTTTATAAATCACTGTATATCAATGCAGTACCCCCCCCCATAAAACATAGCTATTCATTGTATTTTATTTCAAAAAAATGCTGTATCATTGCAACTTCAAAAAAAAACATCAAAAACTAACAAACAATCACAACTATGAAAAAAGCAATTATCATTTCCGCAGTGGCACTGATGGCCATTTCAATGACATCGTGCAGTCACTATCGTTATGCCGAGGGTAGGATGATGGATAGTAAACCTCACTTTGAAATAATACCGCCCACAGCCAAAATAAATGTTGAGCCCCTTATTGTGCAAGAGACTCGCAGTTTTGAAGGCACCGAACTTGAAGAAGCCACGTCGGGAGCAAAAACGCCAAATCAGATTAGCGATAAACTTAAAGTAATCCTTACCTACGAGACGCTCAAGAAATATAATGGCGACGTACTTGTAGCTCCACTCTTCAACGTACGTTCGGAACTGGATGGTAAACGTTACGTTATCGAAGTACGCGCTCACATCGGAAAATACGTGGAATGGGACAGCGATGGTGTGCAGGTAGAGGTGGTTGCCCAATAAGCAAATATAGACATGCGTAAAACGATTGTGGCACTGCTAATGTGCCTTGCGTGCATGGGGATGCAGGCTCAAGTGTTCAACACATCCAGTCGGCATCTTCCTGCTCCGTCTCTCCTACCTCCACTGATGTCTACAGCATCACCCCAAAAGAGTAGCCTCCAAGTTCGCACAGCCGAGCCTCGTTCCATCAAGCCTCAGACCCCAAAGCCTGTTGTTGTGCGCGAACAAGAGCCGAGCTATAAGACGACGCAGCACTATATAGGGTTGGGTTATCTTTTCTCGGACTTCAACCTTGCAAAAGACCCATCTGGGCCAGGCTTGACCTACGGATTTATGCACACTTTTGCAGGCAGTTCTCAGAAGGCATTTGCACCTTATTGGGGTGCTGAGGTTGGCTGCGCCTACACTGGCGATATGTCTTTCACCTTACAGGCTTCACCACAAGTGGGCATAATGCTTGGTAAGTCCTCGCTCCGTTTCGATTTTAGGGTACAGGCAGGATACGTGTATTTAACTGAATATGCAGCATACATAGGGTATGATTATGATAATGATATACCTGAAATAGATTATGTTGATGATGGCGGCCTCTACATTGGTTGTGGAGCAGGCGTTTCTTTTAATAAAATAATGATTGGTGCGAGATTATTTGGTGCTGTTGCTGGCGACCTATATGAATTACACGAGTCTTTGTTTTATGGCATCATGTTAGGTATGCGACTTTGACATTATCTTACTTTAATGCTCCATTTATTAGTGTTAGAGCACAGACGAAGAGTGGCGGGTGTATAAAACATCCGCCACTCTTCGTTTATTTTGAACTCACATACCTATCTACTCGTCCAAAGTCGAAACCGTCTACCACGATCCGATTTTGCGTTGTGCGCCCAAGAAAACAGCAGTTTAGTCGAGCCTCGGCCATCTTTTGCAGAAATGTGTCGTCCTGCTGCACCGACAAAGCCACCAAATAGCGTCCCTGCTGCTCGCCAAACAAGAAAGCATCCAAACGTACCTCACGGGGTGCAAGAATGTCAAATCCCAACGGAGCTGTCAGCCCTAATGCGCCACAAAATAGGCCTCCTGTGGCCACCTCCCTATACTTTATCAGCAACCCTTTTGCTACCATGGTTTGCACAATCATTCCCACATACTGGCAGTCAACATCTGGGGCCACAGCATCATCGTGTGTTGACACAAGATGCAGACAAGAACGCGAGTAGGCGGAATTAACAAATTCACGTCCTACATTGCCCACTAAATAAATCAGAGCCCCTGTTGGTAACCGCTCACCTTCAGCACACACCTGCACATCCTTACACAATTGTTGTGCCAACCCTACACACTCTTTCACCTTCGGCTCGGCGATGGCACGGTTTTCCTCGTGGCCATCGTATAGGTAATCGTCGCGCACCACGGCGTGAGTCTGTCCCCGCAGCCACGAATAAAGACTTTGCTGCTGCCCATTGCTTTGCCACATGGCCAACAGGGTGGTCACCTCTTCCATAGTTGGCAAATGACCAGTGATGCTCGTCATCTCGTCATACACCTCATGGCTTATACCAAGAGGCTCAATCTGTTCGAAAGAAACGGGCGTTGGCATCAACGATGAAGCAAATGTGTTAGCAGAGCATCGCAGCCACGCTCTATGTCGCGCAGAGCAGTGTCGAAATCGCGCGTGTACCACGGGTCGGCCACGTCGCAATGTTCTCCTGCATATTCCATCAGCAACTTCACCTTCCCTTTAGGGTCGCCATCAAACAATCGGTTCAAATTGCGAATGTTAGCCATATCCATACCAATGATAAAGTCGTACCTATCATAGTCGGCCGCCAACACCCTTCGTGCCTTTTTCTCGGAACAGTCAATACCCCTTGTGGCAAGTAAGCGTCGCACTGGTGGGTACACCGGGTTGCCAATCTCTTCCATGCTGGTAGCTGCCGAAACTACTTCAAAGCGGTCGGCCACACCAGCAGCCTCCAATTTACTACGCATGATATATTCAGCCAATGGGCTACGGCAGATATTGCCGTGGCATATAAAGAGCAATCTCGTCATAGTGCAAAGATAGTGAAAGTTTGGCTATGGAAGCATTTATACGTATCTTTGCGTGAGTTTTAACCTGTCTGTAACACAAATACCACCGCATCATGCCACGCCACTGTACCTTGTTTCTCTGCCTTATTGCAGCCACCATATTTACCACACCAACACAAGCCTGCACCGACTTCCTTTTCACCCGAGGAGCCACCACCGATGGGTCCACCATCATCACTTACATGGCCGATAGTTATTACCTCTATGGCGAACTTTACTACCATGCTCCTTCGGTCAATCCTCCTGGCACAACACTCGGACTCTACCATAAGGATGGCATACCACAGATAACCATCCCACAACCTGAGCACTGCTTCAATGTGGTAGGCTACATCAACGACCATCAAGTGGCCATGGGCGAAAGCACTTTTACTGGCCGACGCGAACTGTGGGCTACCCCACAAAAAGGCATCGACTATGGTACACTGATATGGATTGTGTTGCAACGCGTAACATCGGCACGCCAAGCCATCGTCGAACTCACCACCCTACTCGACCGCTATGGATACTGCAACAATGGCGAGAGTTTCTCCATAAGCGATACCGCCGAAGTATGGATACTGGAATTGATGAGCAAACGTGCCGAATACGACACCGTGAAAGGCAAGCCCGTACTGAAAAAACAATACCGTGGCTACCGCGATGGGGCTGTATGGGTGGCACGGCGCGTACCCGACGGCTACGTGTGTGGGCACGCCAACCAAGCTCGCATCACCACCTTTCCCCAAGAACCCACACGTTGGAATAAGACAAAAGGACAAGGTCTGCACCGAGCCATCAGTAGCCGACACCTTGATTACATCTATGAACCCGAGGTAGAGTGTGTTTACTCCGACGATGTCATCGCCTTTGCGCGTATGCGAGGCTACTTTGATGGCAAAGACGAAGACTTCAGTTTTGCCGATGCTTACAACCCTCTTGAATTTGAAACCATCCGCGCCTGCGATGCACGCATCTACGCCATGTTTCTTAAACTCAACAAAGATGTGCGACGCTACGAACGATACGCGATGGGCGATGCCACTGCCGAAAGACTGCCTTTGTGGATTAAACCCGAGCACAAAGTAAGCATCCACGACGTAATGCAACTCACACGCGACCACTATGAAGGCACCCTAATGGACATGACGCAAGGCATTGGGGCAGGCGAATACGGATGTCCATACCGTGCACTACCATTGAGATGGTCGCTCGATGGTAACCGCTACGTCAACGAACGTCCCGTGTCGACACAACAAACAGGTTTCTCGTTAATAGCCCAGTGTCGCGCCAACATGCCCGACAAGTTGGGGGGAATACTGTGGTTTGGCGTCGACGACACCTATTCCACCGTCTATTGCCCACTCTATTGTGGCATCACCGTTCCGCCCGAATGCTTTCGCCAGGGCAACGGATCGCTCACTCGCTACAGCACTACATCGGCATTTTGGCTTTTCAACCGAGTGGCTAACTTTGCATACAGCCGATATAGCGACATGATTAAGGACATCCAGCAGGCACAATTTGAGTTGGAAACCAGTTTTATTCAGGCTGTAGCCGACTTCGACCATAAGGCTGCCAACGCTAACGACTCGACCCTTGTAGCCATGGAAAACAATTTCTGTTCCAACCTTGCAAGTCAAATGATGAATAGATGGACGGCGCTTGACCAATATTTGCTTATGAAATACATGGATCTTAATGCCAAAGAGTCCGATGATCGTGGAAACCTACGACTGCCATCGTTCGGCACCGCCCAGCAGCCACTCACCCCCAACCACAGCACCAACTACTATCGCCAATTGGTCAACGAGCGTGGCCACCTCATAGGCTATCCTCAAAACGAAGACCAAAGCAACTCTCAAGCCATCCCCGACAACTATTAAGTCCCTATCATCTCCTGACCAAGTCCCTATCATCTCCTGCCAAAGCAGGACTTGATAGGGACTTAACATGCCTTTCTACAGCAGGAAATATGTCGAGAAATATAAGATGGGCCGACGGGTAGATAATCCAAGCTTTAGAGGCTCTACCCTATCTTCATCCAATCAATAGGCATCTGTCCATGCTCAATCAAATAGGCATTGGCTTTAGTAAAATGTCTGCAACCAAAGAAGCCTCGATAAGCAGATAGCGGAGACGGATGCGGAGCTTTCAATACAAGATGTCTATTGCTGTCAATCAGTCCCTGTTTCGCCTGTGCGTAACTGCCCCATAGCATAAACACCACATTCTGTCGTTGCTTACTAATGGCAGCAATGGCAGCATCTGTAAATGTCTCCCAACCATGCCCCTGGTGAGAACCCGCCTTATGTGCGCGAACCGTTAGGGTGGAATTTAGCAGCAACACCCCCTGCTGTGCCCATCCACGCAAGTCGCCATGCAAAATTGACAACGACGCACCCAGGTCGGCATTAATCTCTTTGATAATGTTGACCAACGACGGAGGCGGTTGTACGCCATTTGGCACCGAGAAACAAAGCCCCATGGCTTGCCCAGGTTCATGATAGGGGTCTTGTCCCAATATCACAACCCTCACCTTTTCAAACGGTGTTTGGTCGAACGCAGCAAAGATATCTCCACCTCGTGGATAGCACTCATATTGAGAGCGTTCTTCAACTAAAAACTGTTTTAACTCGGGGAAATAAGGCGCGTCAAATTGTGGTTTAAGCACCTCATACCACGATGGTTCTATACGTGGCTTCACGTTAAGAAAGGATTATACCGACGCTCCTTCCACACCATGCTCTGCAGATCATGTCCTGGCAAAATTGCATAGTCGTCGGGTAAAGAGAGTATCTGCCTTTTTATACCATCTATCAGCAACTCATAATTGCCCCCAGGTAGATCGGTTCTTCCGACACTGAAATGAAAAAGGGCATCGCCTGTAAACACCATCTTATCTCTATGCACCACATAGCTAAAACTACCTGGGCAATGGCCTGGTGTATAACGACATTCTATCTCGCACTCACCCACAGCAAAAAGGTAACCATCACTTTTAGCCTCTATCTCCACGTCATCCATATCGTCAATTGCAAAGCCCATTGAAGGCGCAATCAAAGGTGCCTCAAGTAACACTTCGACCCCTTCAGAATGCAAAATGGCCGGCAGCGAATAGTGTTTGCACACCTTTCGCAGGCCGGCCAAATGATCAACATGTGGGTGGGTAAGCATCACAGCTTCAACTTTCAAGCGCGATGCTTCTATAAAACTAACAAGCGTATTAAACTCTGCGTCATTGTTGCAGGCAGGGTCAACTATAGCACACGCGTCGGTTTTGTCATCACCCAACACGTAACAATTAACCCCGTAATGATTGAAAACGAATGTCCTAACCATTGATCAACCATTAACCCAAGCCTCAACTTCTTCCTTTTTCACAGGGTCAACCTCCATCTTATTCTTCTTTCTAAGCCCATTTAGGTCGTTGTATAATTTATTGACATTAGCCTCTTTAAGCTGCATAATTGTATTGATACCCAGTTTTCGCAATACGGCAACCCACTGCATCGGGACACCGTGTTTTACAAATTCTTCATCAGACGTAACTACAGCCTTCTTCTCTGGTTTCATTTGCGGAAACAGCAACACATCCTGTATGCTCTGAGCATCAGTCATCATCATCACCAGTCGATCAATACCTATTCCCATTCCCGACGTTGGTGGCATGCCATACTCAAGTGCCCGCACAAAGTCCATATCAATAAACATGGCCTCATCGTCGCCCTTTTCGCTCAATCTCAGCTGCTCTTGGAAACGTTCAAGTTGGTCTATCGGGTCGTTTAACTCGCTGTACGCGTTGGCCAATTCCTTGCCATTCACAAAAAGTTCAAAACGTTCGGTAAGATTTTGGTTGTCGCGGTGGCGCTTACACAGGGGCGACATCTCTATAGGATAGTCGGTTACAAAGGTAGGTTGTATAAGTTTACCCTCACATTTCTCACCAAATATCGCATCAATAAGTTTTCCCTTACCCATAGCAGGCGTAGTCTCAACTCCAAGCTTCTTACACACTTCTCGCAATTCATCCTCGTCCATACCACTTATATCCACACCCGTTTCTTCCTTTATGAGTTGCAACATCGGGGCTTTTCTGAATGGAGCCTTAAAGTCAATCTCGTTGCCCCACATTTGCAACTTCGTGGTTCCATGCAAACTTGTTGCTATATGCTCCAACATGGTCTCCGCAAACGACATCATCCAGTTGTAGTCTTTATAGGCAACGTATATTTCCATACACGTAAATTCGGGGTTATGAGTCCTATCCATACCCTCGTTTCTAAAGTCGCGAGCAAACTCATACACACCAGGAAATCCTCCTACAATCAGACGTTTAAGGTACAACTCGTTTGCTATTCGCAGATATAAATCAATATCCAACGCATTATGATGGGTAACGAAGGGACGTGCTGTCGCACCACCAGGAATACTTTGAAGTATAGGGGTATCTACCTCAAGGTAGCCACGCTCATTGAAGAACTGACGCATAATGTTCACTATTCTCGCCCTTTTAATGAATGTGTCTTTAACCTGAGGATTAACAACCAAGTCTACATATCGTTGACGGTAGCGTAGTTCCGGATCGCTAAAAGCATCATACACCACTCCATCCTTTTCTTTCACAATTGGTAAAGGGCGCAAACTCTTGCTCAATACAGTGAGTGTTTTCACGTGTATTGATGTTTCACCCATCTGTGTAACAAACACATACCCCGTTACTCCAACTATATCACCGATGTCAAGCAAACGCTTAAAGACAGTGTTGTACATCGTCTTATCCTCTCCAGGACATATTTCATCGCGCTTGATGTACAACTGGATGCGCCCAGCATGGTCCTGCAGTTCAACAAAACTGGCGGCACCCATTATACGCCTACTCATAATCCTACCGGCAATACTGACATTCTGGAAACGAGCATTGTCGGTTGGATAGTCTTTCAATATCGTTGCGCTGTCAACATTCACCTCATAGAGGGCCGCTGGGTAGGGATTGATGCCAAGTTTTCTCAACTCGTCGAGCGAAGCTCTCCTTATTCTTTCTTGTTCCGAAAGTTCCATATCAAAAAGTAATTGCAGAATTTATTTATTACGCAAAGGTACACTTTTTACGGGAAACGAGACTACACACACCAACAAGAGTTCCTATAAACCACATAAAAATGTGATGAAATAGGTGACATTTTTTAACATTTTATCATGGGATAAAACACAAAACATCCAATTTCATCCCTAAAATAGGGCATTTAGGTACCAATACCAGAATTTCATCACATTATTTCATCACACAAAACAATACAACATTGTGGGATAAAACAAGCATTAGTTTTGCATAGGAGAAAGACGTTTTTCATCAAAATAAACATTCCTCAAATGACAGCGACAAGAGTATTTGACATGGTAGACACCATCGGCACCAACAAGCGTCTGTACGACGCCGTGCATATTGTTGATGCCATAAGCCACACCGAAGTCACACTTTCCGACATTTCCCTAAGCTGTCGAAATGCAAGCAGCAACCTATTGGACTACGCCATTCGGCGCGGCGAATACGTAGCGCTGGTCAAAACAGACCATTTTGCCGAGTGCATGGCATGTCTCTGTTTGCAGAAAATCGGAGCAATTCCGATAATTATAGATAACGACTTGAAAGCAGAGGACTATATCAATATAATGAATGGACACGCAATCAGATACATGTTTGTGAACGACGACATGGCGGTCGCATCGTTCCGACTAATTGCACCACAAATGCCACACTTGGTACAACTATTTACCTACGAAAAACATCCCCAACTTCCATCGCTATGCGAGATGGCATTAAAAGCGAACAACGACACACAACAAATCGCACTGCTTGATCATCGCACATCCATCGCCACAACCGACGACGTGGCACTATGCCTCCTATCCCATTCTCTCGCAACAACCGACTTCACTCACAAACAACTTCTTAAAGCCATTTCGGACAAAGAAAGTGCAGCCTCTGAAACCCAATTAGCCCAGTTTTTAGCGCACTTGCATGAGCACGCACCCTTTCAAGTAAACGGTTGCAGCATGTTTGCTACCGAAAAAAAGAAAAAAAGAGAGCGTAGCCGCTTAACAACGCTCTTGCTTTCTGTGTTTTAATAGGCAGTATCGCCTAACTTAACCCATTATTTTTTCAACAACTTTTTGGGAGGCTACTTACACCACACCTCCGTCAACCTTTTGACAGAGTGCAATTTGTGAGAGTAAACATGCGAATTACGGTCAAAAATGCCACGGCCGTCCAGGCCGTCAATGCGCACCCACCCCGACGAGTGAACAACCGTTCCATCGCCTCTGCAAATGCCCACATGAACAACACGTCCCTCTCCATTTTCGAAAAAGCACAAATCGTCCTCAACAGCCTTATCCACATCAACACTTTTACCAAGCAGAGCCTGTTGCGATGCGTCGCGAGGTAGCGCAACACCCATTGCCGCAAAGCACACCTGCGCAAGTCCCGAACAGTCGATTCCACCTTCACCACGCCCGCCCCAAAGATAAGGCATATTCAAGAAAAACCTTTCTGCAAGCTGGGCTGCCGACTCAAAACGCACAATCTGCCTACTATCTATCCAGCCTTGGTAGCCATCGTGCACACTTCTAATCAGCGTCCATTCTTCATTATCTTCAACCACCTCCACCACATCGCGATAGAGCAACTGATTGACCATCTCGGCACGATTGGATGGCGAAAGCCTAACAGGAACCGATTTCAAAAACACATATCCCCTCATAACTGATACCTGTCAATTGAAACCACAATACGGTCTATCAAGTTGTCTTTCTTGTCGTTATCGGGGTCAAACTGCGACTTTAGGTTAAAGCCAAACAACTTGGCAAACGTTTGATACAAACCAGCCCGCAACGACCCACGCAGGTCGCCGACTATGCTATACGCCGTTCTATTCGTCTCGCGGTCAATTAGTTTAATCAAAACCAACCCTTGCGAGAAAGTATAGTTCGACAATTCACCTTTGTACTGTGCCAGCAGATCGCTCTCTGCCTGCTTTATGGCTGCCTTACGTTGTTTCTTTGGAAGCGTAGCAATCTCACGTTCAAGGGCATCCAGACGCAACCGAGCCTCGCGAGCGTACGGCAACATCAGTTTCACATTTCTAATCAGTTTTGCGTTGCGACGTATCTCGCTCGGAGTAAGCAGCATGCCCGACGAGTAAATCTTCACCTCACGCAAGTAATACAGTGGCAAGGTATCGCCATCGACCACCACTCCATAGGTGTAGTGCTCTTGAGTGGGCGCCTCCCCGTTAACAACCGACGTTGTGGCATCAGCCTTAGTCTGTGCTGCAATAGCCCCACAGCAAAGCAATGACGCAAGCAACAACGCCACACCAACGAACTGCCTATTATGTATCAAGACAAGCATAAAACCCCGTTAAAACGCAACTTGCGCAAGAATATTGCGTGCAAAACGCGCTATTTAGAACCTCACCCTCACAACCTTTTTTATTTTCTTTGACCATGCAAACCCATCGTGCAACGCAAAAACCACGATATAACTACCCGTAGCACAGGCTATCCCAGCATCATCACGTCCGTCCCACACAAAATTCCCCTTCGTGCCAAGCAAAGCATTATCGACCAATTTTTTCACAGCCCTACCCTGTCTGTCGAATACAACAACCGTAGCCATCACCCCCTCGTGTCTGTTTTCATAAACCATGTCAACAACGCCATCGGCATCATCAGAGTTTGGGCATACTATGGAAGAGGATAGCCTAATGGCAAAATCAGATTCATAATCAGCCTCGTGCTGAGAATTTTCGCCAGTCGGGGTGGCATAGCCCACCATTGCAGAAGCCGACGTCCAGTTTGATTGTTCGGCCACCGAGCGGACATAACTTTTGCGTTCAATCGACACCCCAGCCGTGTTGCGAAGCATCTTATTGTGCATTGATGGCTTATAATCGAGGCGTTCAACAATCATACTATCAGCACTTAACAGCGCCAAAGATGCCCCAGCATTGGGTAGCGACGGCAACTGCGAGCACTGCAACAAGCACTCCGCACAAGCCACCTCATAGGCCGCAAGCACCGCCTCGCGATTCTTCGTCAACACAACAAAACTCTTAGGAGCAACCTGATAATCGGGCAAGTCATAAAGTCTACCCACCGAATCGCCATACACACGTGCCAAGGCAAAAGCAGACAATTGCACAGGAACCTCCGAAACGTTGTACAATTCAACCCATTCGGGCTCACCTGTGCGCGGTTGGAACATCAACTCACTAAACGAAAGTCCATTCTGCGCCACGGCAGCAACCTGTGCAACCAGTGCTACAAAGTATGAAAACCACCTTTTCATTCGCCTCTCTTAACGCCTCCGACAACAACGATATTGCCCATCAAAGGGCATCTCTCGACAAAAACCGCGCTAAAATGGGGCAATTTCGTCCCTCCTACGGGGCATTTCATCCCACACGCAAGGTATCAAGTAGGGATCAACTAAGTATCAACTAAGTATCAAGTTAGGCTTTTAACATTGTTTTATACTTCAAACGCCCTTTGTGATCGCTACATGCTCCCTTGTTGATACTTACTTGGCCTTACTTGGTGTCTATATGTTGCCGCGATGCATAGTCGTTGCAACTCATTTTCTGAAAAAAAACTACCTTTGCAATACGAAACAAAAAGCAACAAGATGAAACCCATAGTTAGCATCATCATGGGCAGTACAAGCGACCTACCCATTATGGAGAAGGCCTGCCAGTTTTTTGAAGAGATGGAAATACCCTTCGAAATCAACGCACTTTCTGCCCATCGCACACCTCGCGAGGTATCAGAGTTTGCCCAAAACGCACAGAATCGTGGCATACGGGTCATAATAGCAGGGGCTGGTATGGCCGCTGCCTTGCCCGGTGTTATAGCCGCCGAGACTACACTGCCTGTGATTGGTGTCCCTATAAAGGGCAGTGTACTGGAGGGATTGGATGCCACATTTGCCATAATGCAGATGCCTCCAGGAATACCCGTCGCCACGGTGGCCATAAACGGAGCACAAAATGCCGCCATACTTGCTGCACAAATGCTGGCTTTGGCCGACGATAAACTTGCACAAAAGATTTCGACCTATAAAGCAGGGCTGAAGCAAAAGATTGTAAAGGCCAATAACGAGTTAGCCAACCTCCCTTACAAATTCAAGGTCTAACCACAAGAAAGTTCCACCACAACACCACAAAGGCATGATTACCATAGGCATAACCGGCACTTTAGGAGCCGGCAAAGGCACCATCGTTGACCATCTGGTGCAGCGTCACGGATTCAAACATTTCTCGGTCCGTGCGTTTATAACCGAAGAAATTGAGCGCCGCGGCCTACCCGTCAACCGCGACAGCATGACCCTTGTGGGCAACGACTTGCGTGCCACCCACACGCCGTCGTTTATTGTCGAACAGCTATATGCTCGTGCTCAAGCGTCGCACTCCGACTGCATTATCGAGAGCATTCGCACCCCCGGTGAGGTTGAAGCTCTGCGCGATAAGCCAAACTTCCACCTTTTTGCAGTTGATGCCGACAGTCGGGAGCGTTATGACCGTGCTGTGCTTCGTGGCAGTGCCACCGACCACGTGTCATACGAAACATTTATTGCCAACGAACAGCGCGAAATGACCAACACCGACCCCAATAAACAGAATTTGAAATGGTGCATCGACCACGCCGACTTTCACTTCGACAATAGCGGAACCATCGAACAATTGCAGCAACAGGTAGAGCAGGTGCTTGACAAAATAAAATCGCAGAACTGTGCAAAGGACGAAGACGGCACTTCTCAGGCAACATCATGCAATCACGTTCGTCCGTCGTGGGACGAATATTTCATGCAACTTGCCAACACCGTCTCGACCCGAGCCACGTGCGATCGTGGACGGTCGGGATGCGTGATTGTAAAGGACAAACAGTTGCTGGTAACAGGGTATGTTGGTTCTCCATCGGGCCTGCCACATTGCGACGAGGTCGGACACCTGTTTCGTCAAGTAATAGACACCGACGGACATTCGTCAACCCACTGTGTGCGCACCGTTCATGCCGAGCAGAACGCCATTTGTCAGGCCGCCCGACGTGGCATAGCACTTGATGGTGCCACCCTTTACTGTCGCATGACACCTTGTCGCACCTGTGCCATGCTCATAATCAACTGCGGAATAAAGCGCGTGGTTTGTGAGCGCAAATACCACGCCGGAGCCGAAAGTGAAGCTCTTTTTCGCCAAGCTGGCATCAGCATAGAATTCTTCCACGACGAAATACAACAGTACGAAAATCAGTAGCAGCGTGCCTTGCGTCAGGCATCGCTCTTCTGAATAAACCACTCGACAAAGTCGGGCAAATCGTCAAGGGGCTTGTATCCTTCCTTGAAAGGCTCTTTGGGGAGGTCGGCAGTCTCCAAATAGCCAAGTCTGGTGGCACAAACAAACTCGCCAATCAGAGCCTCGATTGTTACATACACGCCCACCTGAAAATCATCATCCTCGGGGTCATTACCAGGCACTGCTACGCGTAAACCCAACATGTCGGGCTCTTCTTCACACTCCAACTGCTGGAAAAACATGTGGCGTGTATCGAACAAAAACTTGTCGAATCTAACTTTTAATCCCTTCCCTAAAGGCTGCTTGAAAGCAACAAACTCCCACCAATCTACATCTGGCGCAGAGTCGACAAGGTCTATCACAAAGCGGAAAAGGTCGGTGTCGCCCTCGGCCGAGAAAACAAGTTTGCGTCCGGAGGGTGTACTCTCTCCCACCTCGGCAGTCAAGCCGGGGCAATAGGCCTTTAGTTTATCGTCCAGTTGGCGCAGCAACGAGGCGCGCTCGTCGTCCGTCAACTCGCTCAACATAGTTAGTTGTTCGCTGTTTTGGCAAAACCAAGCCCAAAAATCGGCAGCCGAAAAAGAAGTTTTCTTTTGCATTAAAATATATGGTATTGTGCAATTTATACAAACATAGCCTCTGTTTGCAACGCTATTCCAAAAGTATTAAACACATCTTGCTGAATGGATTCTGCCAACGCTCGCACTTCTTTGCCCGAACAATTGCCAGTGTTGTAAATCACCAGTGGTTGCTTGGGCCATACAGCGGCTCGTCCCATGGAGCGGCCTTTCCATCCGCAATACTCTATCAGCCAGGCAGCAGGCACTTTGACCATTGTGTCAACCTCATGTCCAGGGATGTTGGCAAAGCGACTACCCAACGCTACAAAATCGGCTTTTGAGATGACTGGATTTTTGAAAAAACTGCCTGCACTTCCATTTTCTTCTGGCCGAGGAAGTTTGCTCCATCGCAGATTACATATCTCACTACGCATCTCCGTAGCTGAAATAGATGAATTTTCTCGCCGTTCAAAACGTGTTTGCAATGCCTTATAGTCGAGACAGGGGTGGAAATGTGTTGAAAGAAGAAAAGCGACTCTAAGAACAAAGAAACGATTGGGGAAGTGCTTGAATAGAGAATCGCGGTATCCAAACTGGCACTCGGCATTTGTCATGTGCAGTACTTCACGACACTGAAGATCGACAACATCAACACTATGCACCACATCTTTTGCTTCCACGCCGTAAGCACCAACGTTCTGTACAACAGACGCTCCAACAGTTCCTGGTATAGCACTAAGATTTTCAAGGCCATACCAACCGTTTGAGATACAGTGTTGCACCAAGCAATCCATATCCCATCCTGCATCGGCCGTTACTAAAACGGTATTGTCATCTCGCTTTGCAACCTCAATTTTCTGGCCACTGTGTTGTAATACGAGGGGAATGGTAGCACTGGTAAAGACGACGTTACTACCACCACCGAGAATAAGCGTTGGGATGTGTTGCACCTGCTGAAAGAGTGATTCTATCTCCGCATCGGTGTTTTGCTCAAACAAAACGAGGCTTTCGGCCTTTGCCTCTATACCGAAAGTATTTTTTTGTCTTAAAGAGACATCATGTTCAATACGCATGCATTTCAACTATTTATAGCCCTGACACGTCAGTCCAACGTTGATGGCGTGGCCTCCTTTACAGGAGTCTTTTGTGGAGCGACGTAGCCTGGACGAAACACTTTCAGTTGCGACACGAGCAAAATTGCGGCCAATATAGCCCCAAGCACATCGCTTGCAGTGCATGCCATCCAAACACCATCGAGCCCATACCCACCAAAGTGCACGACAATGGAGGGTACGATAAAAGCCAACGGAATGAGGAATAGCACCTGACGAGATAGCGAAGTTACAATTGCAATCCACGGCTTATCAATACTTTGGAAGAATTGAGAATTGGTGATTGTGAACGCAATCAGAGGCATCATAACGTTAAGATAGCGCATGGCTGGCACCGCAATGTCGAGCATTTCGGCATCACTGGTGAAAGCGCGCAAAATAATGCGAGGTACGACCATAGCCAGCAACGAGCCGAACACTCCAACAGCCACGGTACACTTCATAGCAAGCAAATAGACATCGCGCAAACGACGGTTATGTCCTGCACCATAATTATAGCCTGCAATGGGTTGCATACCTTGACACACACCCAAAATAAACATTACCATAAAGGCACCATAGGTATTGACAATGCCATTAGCACCGATAGCAAGGTCGCCTCCAAATTTGATAATCTGCATGTTTAGTAATGCCACAACAAACGAGGCTGCAAAATTCATCAAAAAAGGGCTCATGCCTATCAGTAGAATATTGCGAAAGATGTATAGTTTCGGCGACCAAGCGTGGCGTTTGAAACGAATAAAAGTACTTGGCAATACAAAGTGCACCGCAGCTACAACCGAAGTAGCAACCATTGAGATGGTGGTAGCCCACGCTGCGCCGGCAATACCCCAACCCATGATACTGATGAAAAGAGCATCAAGTGCAATGTTAAGAATGGCTCCACCAGCCATAATCCACATGCTTTTTGTAGGATAGCCCGAGGCTCGCATCAAGCCTGTGAGATTAAACGACACAGTGGTAAAAAACATGCCTGGCAGTACAATTTGCATGTATTCACGCGCGTAGTCAATAGTTTCGCCCGAAGCGCCAAACACCTGCAAAATCCTATCCATAAACACATAGCCACCCGTAAGGAACAATGCGCCGAAGAAAATGGTGAGCAGCATGCTGTTGCCAAGTATTTTTTCAGCCCAACGAATATCCTTTCGTCCAAGGACAATACTCATGCGGGCGCTTGAACCGACACCCACCAACGAGCCTAAGGCATGGATAATGTTCATAATTGGCATGGTGATGGCCAAGCCAGCAATGGCCAAAGCTCCTACATACTGACCAAGAAATACACGGTCAACAATATTGTATACCGACGCAACCACCTGGGTTATAACCGCCGGCAAAGCATAAGTAAAAAGCAACTGCCCAATAGGACGAGTTTCGAGGTCTCTAATTTTCTGATCGTTCATACTCTTTTGGTCAACCTTGTACTGCAATTCCAGAACTTACACTGTCATTGCATAACGCCGAAAAAATAGTCTGCAAAGATACGTCAAAAAAAGCGATTCTCACGTGAACCTATACATGAACCATGCACATTGTGAATTTATTCGGAGCATGTTCAAAGCAGATAACGCCATACCTCGCATGTTATGGCAAAAATAGGCAACACACAGCGCAATAAGCATGCACCCGATGCGTTAGGGATAAAAGAAAAGGAAAAGTAGATGATACGTGAAGAAACCGTTTTTGGTCCTATTTTTAGCCGCCGATTAGGCAGTTCGCTCGGGATAAACTTATTGCCCGAAAAAGGTAAAATATGCAATTTCGACTGCATTTACTGTGAGTGTGGTTGGAATCGCGACGGACGTAACGACATGGTGCTCCCCACTGCGAACAAAGTACAGCACGATCTTGAGAAAAAGTTGCAAGAGCTTTGCGCCAATGGTACACCAGTAGATAGCATCACCTTCAGTGGCGATGGAGAGCCCACGCTCAACCCCCAATTTGCCGAAATAATAGATCTCACACTGGCACTACGCGATCGCTACTACCCTCAAGCAGTGGTATCGGTGTTAAGCAATGCCACGCGAGTGCATATTCCTCAAATATTTGAAGCCTTGCGCCGTGTAGACAATCCCATAATGAAAATTGACGCGCCCACCAACGCTTTGGCAGCACTAATAAACCAACCTGCTCCAGGATACGACGTTGGACGCGTGGTGGAAGCCCTAAAGCAATTTGACGGTAACTTTGTGTTGCAAACATGTATGCTACGTAGTGCAGAGTTCGACTCATCAAGCCCCGAAGTGCTAAATGGATGGATGCAAATAGTGCGTCAACTGCACCCACGCGAGATCATGGTCTACACAATTGACCGACCGACACCTATGCAGGGTCTACAAAAAATATCGCCAGAGGAAATGTACAAAATGGTGCAGCCATTGATTGACGAAGGATTTAGCATACAGATAAAAGGGTAAAACAGAGAGGGGCGGCCAATGATCATTGGCCGCCCCTCTCTGCAAAATAGTGTCTACCTTCAGTTTTTAACAACGCTTATACGGCACTTCACACCATCGGTCAACTCAATTTCCTCCCCATTTTCGACCGTCAATGATAGGCGGAAACTGGTACATAGTGTTTCGGTACAGATGTACTCCATGTGGTGCTTCACCGCATCGTCCCAGTCGCCACTTTGCATCACTATGGCAATGCGGTCGGTAACGTCAAAAGCTTCCTTGCGTATGTTTTGAATGCGGTTTACCAGTTCGCGTGCCACACCCTCATCGCGCAGTTCTTGCGTCAGTTCTATATCCAACGCTACAGTCAAGTTGCCCTCGTTTGCCACAATCCATCCGGGAATATCCTGCGTAGCAATCTCAACATCGGCCAGTGAAATGTGGCACACTGTGCCGTCCACCGTCAGGTCTATCACCCCGTTAACCTCAAGACTGGCTATTTCTTCCTGCGACATTGCCACGATAGTGTCACCTAAACTTTTCATCATCTTTCCATATCTTGGTCCAAGAGTTTTGAAGTTTGGTTTCACCTTTTTAACCAATATGTCGTTGTCTGCAGCAAGGAATTCTACCTGCTTAACATTCAGTTCCGAACAGATAAGACCACTTACAGCCTCTATTTGACAACGCGTAGCATCACTTGCCACAGGGATAACTATCTTTTGAAGCGGCTGACGCACCCTAATATTACTCTTCTTCCTCAAGCCCAGCACCATCGAGCACACCTTTTGAGCCAATTGCATACGCTCTTCAAGTTGCTTATCTATCATCGACTCGTTGACCGTGGGGAAAGGCAAATGGCGCACCGACATAGCATTAAAGCGGTGTGTAACTCCATTGAGGTCAAGATACACCCGTTCGCTAAAGAAAGGTGCTATCGGTGTCATCAAACGGCACAGAGTTTCCAAACATGTATAAAGAGTTTGGTAGGCCGACACCTTATCGTCGGTCATGTCTCCCTTCCAAAATCTACGACGGCATAAACGCACATACCAGTTGCTGAGGTTGGCATCAACAAATACTTGGATGGCGCGACCAGCACGTGTGGGTTCATAGTCCTCCATTGCCTCGGTAACCGTCTTCACCAAAGTGTTCAACTCACTCAAAATCCACCTGTCAATCTCTGGTCTCTTTTCAAATGGCAAATCGGGTTGAGAGTAGTCGAAACCATCGAGATTGGCATACAGAGCGAAGAAACTATATGTGTTATACAACGTACCGAACAACTTGCGACGCACCTCGTCGACACCCTCTATGTCGAACTTCAGATTGTCCCACGGTTGACTGTTAGTAATCATATACCAGCGCGTAGCATCGGGGCCATATTTACCCAGTGTTTCAAATGGGTCAACAGCATTACCCAAACGCTTACTCATCTTGTTACCATTCTTATCAAGCACCAAGCCGTTGCTGATAACATTCTTGAAGGCCACGCTGTCGAAACACATTGTAGCGAGAGCGTGCAGCGTATAGAACCATCCTCTTGTCTGGTCCACCCCTTCGGCAATAAAATCGGCTGGGAACTGGTCGGCCTGCAACGGCTCTCCCATATAGTGCATCTGTGCGTATGGCATAGCGCCACTATCGAACCACACATCTATCAGGTCGGGTTCTCTAAACATCTTTTGCCCATTATCCGACACCAGTATCACCTTGTCAATGTAAGGACGGTGCAGGTCAAAAGCGTTGTAGTCGTCCGATGCGTAGGGATTTTCTTGCATTATGCCCGCCTTAATAGCCTTATCTATCTCCATTCTCAATTCCTTCACACTACCTATGCACTTCTCCTCGCGACCATCTTCTGTGCGCCATATAGGTAGTGGTGTACCCCAATAGCGACTTCTTGAAAGATTCCAGTCCACAATGTTCTCAAGCCAATTGCCAAAACGTCCCGTACCGGTGGCCTCTGGCTTCCAATTGATAGTGCGATTAAGTTCGATCATACGCTCCTTCATGGCCGTGGTACGTATAAACCAACTATCAAGTGGGTAGTATAAAACGGGCTTATCTGTGCGCCAACAGTGGGGGTAGCTATGGGTATGTTTCTCGCTCTTGAAGAGTTTTCCTTGTCCTTTAAGCATCACCACTATCTCTATGTCAAGAGACATATCCTTGTCGGTCTTTGTCGCATCGTAGGCATTCTTGACATATTTTCCTGCATAGGGAGCATACATGTCGGTATCGACATTGTCTTTTGCCCATGTTTCGTCAAGATCTTCGATACGGGCAAAACGTCCCTGACGGTCGACCATAGGCATACGCTTGCCATCTTTGTCGAACATAAGCAGCTCTCCAATGCCAGCCTTCTTTGCCACACGAGCGTCGTCGGCACCGAATGTGGGAGCTATGTGCACGATACCCGTACCGTCTTCAGTGGTAACATAATCACCAAGAATCACCCTAAAAGCATCATCGCCTGTGGGTTTTACCCACGGTATGAGCTGTTCGTAGCGCAAACCATCAAGGTTTTTACCCTTACACTGACCAATAATTTCGCACTCTTCTTTGAATAATGTCGCCACCAAAGGTTGAGCCATAATAATGCAAACTGGGGCCGAGGTGTAGGGGTGAGTGGTGTTTATCAATACATAGTCAATGCTTGGGCCAACGCAAAGAGCCGTATTTGAAGGCAGTGTCCACGGTGTGGTTGTCCAAGCAATGCTGTACACCTCACGCTCGGGGGCTATCTGTGCAGCAAAACGTTCGGCCACCATTTCCTTATCGGTCATGCGGAACATGGCCACACAGGTGGTGTCCTTCACATCGCGATAGCATCCTGGCATGTTCAACTCGTGGCTCGAAAGGCCAGTGCCAGCCGCTGGCGAGTAGGGTTGAATGGTGTAGCCCTTGTAGAGCAAGCCTTTATCATAGAGCTTTTTCAGCAAAAACCACAGCGTCTCGATATACTTGTTATCGAACGTGATATACGGATTGTCGAGGTCTATCCAGTAGCCCATCTGACGAGTCAACTCATCCCACAGGTCTTTATACTTCAGAACCTCTTCCCGACAGGCGCGGTTATAGTCGTCAACGCTTATCGTTTTGCCTATATCCTCCTTTGTTATGCCAAGTTTCTTTTCCACCCCAAGCTCAACAGGCAGGCCGTGGGTATCCCACCCTGCCTTACGCTCTACTCTGAATCCTTGCTGCGATTTGTACTGGCAGAAGACATCCTTAATGGTGCGAGCCATAACGTGATGTATGCCCGGCTTGCCATTGGCGCTTGGCGGACCGTCGTAGAAGACATACGAGGGGTGACCCTCGGCCAATTTCTGGCCTTCTTCAAAGGCACGATTCTCTTCCCAATAGCGACGCACTTCGGTAGCAATGCGAGTAAGGTCAAGTTGTTTATATTCTGCGTATTTCATGTTCTTTTGTTGAATATCAAGTTGATGTAACGCCCAAACAATCTGTTTTGATATGCGAGCAACCTATTTTTTTATCCTATTTTCAAGAGCCACTGCGGCATTAAACGCCACAAGCCCAGTGGCAAGTTCGAGGCTTTGCTCGTCAACCACAAGGTTTGGTCGGTGCAGGTTACTGAATGGTGTACCTGGTTGATGGATACCTATACGGAAGTAGCAGGCAGGTATTTTCTGTGCAAAGAATGCAAAATCCTCACTTGTCATACGTAGGTCGAGCCACTGAACCTTGTCGTCGCCAAGATAACAACAGGCGTTGTCGTACACTTGCTGGGTGCAACCGTCATCGTTTACCACGTATGGATAGCCGTAGTCAATAAAGAGGTCGCACTCGCCACCCATGGCTTGAGCCACACCCTCACTGATGCGGCGTATGGTGTCGTGTGCTTGAAGGCGCCATTGCTCGTCGAATGTGCGTATAATGCCCTCCATTTTCACCTCGTCGGGAATGATATTGGTGCGTCCTTGCCCAACAATGCTGCCAAAGCTCAACACCGTCGGCATCATGGGAGGAGCATTGCGACTGACCACTTGTTGCAACGCTATAACGATGTGCGAAGCTATAACAATCGGATCAACGCTCAAATGAGGAGTAGCACCATGCCCACCGTGTCCTTTCACAGTCCAGTAAAGTTCGTCGGTCGAGGCCATATACTTACCTTTTTTCATTCCCACCATACCACAATCCATCTCGGGCAGACAGTGGAAAGCATAAATCTCGTTTGGCATAAGGTCGGCAAACAGGCCGTCGTCCATCATCATACGAGCACCACCAGGGTATTTCTCCTCGCTTGGTTCGAAGATAAACATCAGTGTGCCATGCAATTGAGGCTGCAATTGTCGCAAAATATTGGCAGCACCAAGCAGCGAGGCTGTGTGCATATCGTGGCCACAGGCGTGCATCACGCCAGGGTTTTCCGAAGCAAAAGGCAGACCAGTACACTCGGTCAAGGGCAACGCATCATAGTCGGCACGCAGGGCCACACAATAGTCGTCGGGGGCAATGCCGCCACGCAGCAGTGCCACCACTCCGGTCCCTCCTACCCCTTCGCGGGGTTCAAAGCCCATTTCGCGCAGCCGCTCAGCCACATAGTGCATGGTGTCCACCTCTTGCTGGCTCAATTCGGGATGGCGGTGCAGCCACCGACGCCACTCCACCACCTCGGCCACTTGTCGCTGTGCCAACTGCTGCACGGTGGTTTTCAGTTGTTGCAAGTCCATTGTCAGATATTGATGTTAATGCCAGCCATAAAGTTGATGCCTGGCATAGGGTATCCCTCAACGTATTGATAGGTTTGATTGAGCAGGTTGTCGACACGCAACCACAGGCCAATTTGTTTGGCGATGTCGTACGACAGAGAGGCATCAACCAAGCAGAAGCTTTGTTTTTGCTCGTTTGCTCCGACCGATGTGTAAAGGCCGTTGACATATTGCACGCCACATTGCGCCGCAAACCGTCCCAGATGCAGCCGTCCCACGAGCACTCCTTTATAGGTGGGTGCAGCCAGCACGGCATGCTCCATGTGCAGGTAAGAGTGGTTGGTCGAGAGTGTCAGCCAGTCGGCCACACGCCAATCTGTTTGCACCTCAACGCCACAATTCTCCACCTCGCCAGTGTTAACATTGTGGCGGTCGACGGTTTGAATCATGTTATCGCCTTTTATGTAGAACAGGTTAAAGCCATACGACAACGAACGAACCTGCTGATGCCACCCCAGCTCGTAGTTCCACAGCCGCTCGGCACGCAGCGAGTCGTTGGCCGGAGCATAGAGGTAGAGTTCGCGCATGGTGGGATTGCGAAATCCCTTCGATGCCAGAAGTTTCAGTTCGCCAGTACCACCCGTGCGTACCACCACGCCTGCTTGAGGCACCCACTCGCCCCCAGCCACCGAGTGCCAATCGTAGCGCACGCCAGCATCAAGGCTCATCCACGGCAACACGTCTTGGCTCACGTTGACATAGGCTGCTGCCTCATTGCGAGCAGAGCTGCCCGTTTGCTGTCCGCCCAGTTCAAGCTCTGAGCCCGTTTCTTGCGACTCGTACCACGCATGGCCATACAGGCGCTGCAGGTCGGCACCTACCGTCAGACGGTTGCCCTCAACCAGTCGCAGCGTTTGCCATGCCGAGAGGCCTCCCAAAAGGTCGGTCGAGCGGAAGTAGCGCGACGACAGCGAGTCGGCATTGCGTGTGCCATCATCAATGGTGTGCCATCCAGCGTTGGCAAACAGGCTTATGGCTCCCGACGACCGTCGGTGATGATTTTCAAGGGTCAAAGCAGCATTGCCACGCGAAATCCACTGCTGCGCACCAAATATGGGCGACAACTCACTGCCCGGATATTGAGCATTGAAGTGCAAATAGTCAACCATCCCGTTCACATTCCAGTGGTCGGACAGGTCGTAGCCCAACTTCACAAACACGCTTTGTTGGTCAAAATCCATACGCGGACGATGGTTATCCGAACGCGCATACTGGGCAGCCACAGTGCTTGTAAACGCCCCCTGCCTACTGACGTTGGACACCTCGGCAACCTGCGTGGCATAACTGCCCATGCCCATATTGAGGCGCGTGTGCGAACCGTCGCTCGACATCTGTCGCGTCACTATGTTTATCACGCCACCCATAGCGTTGCTGCCGTAAAGCACCGACGATGGACCACGCAACACTTCGACTTTTTCTGCCAACATGCTGCGGCATCCATCGGCCACCGGATGGCCATAAATGCTGCTATACTGCGGATGCCCGTCAATCAAAACAAGCATCTGTCCCGCCGATCCGCTCAATCCACGAAGGCTCAACCCACCAGCTGCACCGGTCGACACACCGTAGCCCAACATGCCTCGCGAAGTAACCATCAACCCCGGCACAGCCTGTCCGACAGCAGCAAACATGTTTGGCATGGGCACAGCCTCCAACGCAGCACGATTCACCACCGTTATCGTGGCTGGGATGCGTCGCACACTGGCCGTGTCGCGGCTACCCGTTACCACCACTTCTTGCAGTTCGCGTCGGTTGGCCTGCGCCTCGGCAACCACAGAGTCAAGCACCAATCCTATGACGAGCAGAGCTCCTATAAAGCCACATCGGTTCATATACATGTTGTTTTTGCAGCGCAAAGTTACGTTTTTTTCACCATTTCTGCCACACATCATGCCCAACAACAAGGCATCAAGTAGGTATCAAGTAAGGCCGTTCTTCAGTCGTTCTTCAGTTGTTCTTCAGTCAACGACTGAAGAACAACTGAAGAACGGCCCTACTTGAGCCATAGTTGATACTTCTCTTCACCCCCACAACACGGGGTGGAAGGATAGTCGAATGCGCACTAAAACCTTTTTTCACGCTGAATAAATGCACGGTTACAAGAAAAAACGTAAATTTGCAGTTTGCTTGACCTGCATGCTTGGCACAGAAGCAGCTCTATGCACCTTTACCGATGAACCAACAGCACGAAGAAATTGGACAGAACTATATAGACCTGAAAAGCATTCTTGCCGCCAAAGGGGTTAGGGTGCCAGGGTTTGTGTTGCGAGCAATGGAACGGTTGCTGCACGTTGAGGAGTTGAACAACGGCATTTATCTGAACCGCAACTTGTTTGGATTGGATTTTGTCTACGCTTTCATCGAGGGTAAGGAGCCACACAACTTGGGTATGACCATAGCCACCGTGGGAGCAGAGAATATCCCCTCCGAAGGCAACCCCATGATTGTGGGCAACCATCCGCTGGGTGGCCCCGACGGGGTGGCGCTCATGGGTGCCGTGGGTAGGGTGAGAAAAGACATACGCTTTCCGGTCAACGACTTCCTGCTTTATCTGCCAGGATTGCGCGAACTGTTCGTGCCCATTGACAAGGTCAACCGCACACGTGCGCTGGCATCGCTCGAACAAGCCTTTGCTTCGTCGGGAGCATTGCTCTACTACCCAGCTGGGGCCTGCTCGCGCAAACAGAAAGGGGTGATAAAAGACCTTGAGTGGAAATCGACGTTTGTGAAGAAAGCCGTGCGGTATGAACGCGACATAGTGCCAGTGTTTACCGATGCCCGCAACCGCAACCGATTCTACAACGCAGCCAACATCCGCAAACACATAGGCATAAAATTCCCCCTCGAAATGGCCATGTTGCCATCGGAGATGTATGCCCAACGCGGAGGAAAGATGACCCTTGTGTTTGGTCGTCCCATACCATGGCAGACATTCGACAGTCGACACACCGCCTCGCAGTGGGCTGCCTTGCTTAAAGAACATGTTTATAAACTGAAAGACAACCCCGATGCTACTTTTGAGGCCTAAAGCTTCGAAAGGAAATATTTGCATCGTCGCGCAACAACAATATCTGCATCAATGACCGACCTCTCGTATATAGCCCCACCGGTAGACCGCGAGCTGATAAAAAAAGAGTTGAAACAAAAACACTTCCTGCGCAAAAGCAACTTTGGCAACAAGGAGATTTACGTCACCACGGCGCATCTGTCGCCCAACGTAATGCAAGAGATAGGCCGCCTGCGCGAGTTGAGTTTTGCATCGGATGGGGGCGGCACAGGTAAACCTGTCGACATTGATGAGTACGACACGATGGACGACCCCTACTGCTGCAAACAGTTGTTTGTTTGGGCACCAGAAGACGAGGAAATCGTTGGAGCCTACCGTTTCATTCACGGTTGCAACATGATGCGCCGAGAAGATGGTAGTATCGTCACCCCCACAGCCGACCAATATCAGTTCAGCCAAGAGTTTATAAACAACTACCTGCCCTACACCATCGAACTGGGACGAGCCTTTGTGCAACCGGCCTACCAGCCTGGTACCAATCTGCGTAAGGGGCTTTACAGCCTCGACAACCTATGGGACGGCCTGGGAAGCATAGCCCTTGAGGTGCCAGAAACGCGCTATTTCTTTGGAAAAATCACCATGTATGCCGACCTCGACCAGGCCGCTCGCGATGCCATACTTTACTTCTATCAAAAGCATTTCCCCGATCGCGACGGACTGGTGTGGCCATACGAACCAATAAGCATTCAGACCGATTTTAACGAGTTGGTACACCTCTTTAACGGACGAAACTATAAGGAAGACTACCAGATACTGCTGCGCACTGTGCGTGCTCACGGAAGCACCGTGCCACCACTGATAAACGCCTATATGAACCTCTCGTCGACCATGCGGTCGTTTGGCACATGTCCTAACCACCACTTGGCTGGCACCACCGACACGGGCATACTTATCACCCTCAACGACCTCTTTCCCGAAAAACGAAGTCGCTACTTGGAAAGCTACGAGGTTAGAAATCAGAAGCTCGATCGTAGAAGGCTGTTCCACATAAACATGAAGTTGCTCCCCTGGTGGAAAAACACCACACCCGATGAGATGTCGTCCCTGACCGAGCTGAAGGAAATGAAAAGTCGAAAATCGGCCAGAAAAGCCCTACGCAACAAGAGTAAAGAATTGCGCAAAGAGTTGAAGCAGGAGTTGAAAAGCATAAAACGGGTACGCCGAAAACTGAAAAAGTCGCCCAAAGAATGACGATAGAAAAAGCACAATTCGTTACCAGCAGCCCCGACTATCGTCGTTGCCCTATCGACGGTAAGCCCGAATATGCCTTTATCGGTAGAAGCAACGTGGGCAAGTCGTCGCTCATCAACATGCTAACTGGTGTTAAGGGACTGGCAAAAACTTCGGGCCGACCAGGCAAGACTCAGTTGATCAACCACTTTCTAATCAACGACCAGTGGTATATTGTCGATCTGCCAGGCTATGGCTATGCTCGCATCTCGCGCGCAATGCGTCAGCAGTGGGAGACCATGATGCGAGGCTATTTCCTTAATCGCACCCAACTGATTAACGTATATGTTCTGATTGATAGCCGCATTCCACCTCAACAAATAGATGTCGATTTCATAAATTTTCTCGGCGTCAATGGTATCCCCCTATCCATAGTCTACACAAAAACCGATAAGGGTAGCCAACGCGACACCATGAAGACAGCATCGCAAATGCGACAAATACTGTCGGAACAATGGGAGGAATTGCCACCAATGTTCTTCACATCGGCAGCTAATGGGCATGGCAAAAACGAACTATTGGCCGACATTGAACGAATAAACAACACCCTATAGATATGTCTCGTCGTGTAAGAATCAGCCCTTTGGCACTGTTTACCTTGTGTATTGCATCTGCATGTTTTTATCCAGTCTCGGCACAAAACACTGCCGATCTGCAACAAACAGTGCTACAGGTGGCTAAAGAACAGGGCATGCAGCATGCCACAATAAGTGTTTGCGTGTACAACACACAAAACAATCGCCGCCTCTATTCCTACAACTCCGAGCAATCGGTAATACCGGCATCCGTCAACAAAATATTCACCACAGGAACCGGATTTGCCCGTTTGGGAGCTCATTTTAGGTTTGTTACCAGACTATCTATGCGTGGGTATATTGACAGAGAAGGTGTCTTGCATGGCAACCTGTACATCATAGGCGGTGGCGACCCTCTATTGGGGTCGTACAGATACCGTCAGACGGCGGCCGATAGTCTGTTTGAGAACTGGACAAAATCGTTGAAAAAAAGAGGGGTGAGGCGTGTTGATGGACGTGTGTGCTACATCACGTCGCTCTTTGACGACCAGCAAGTGCACGATTCGTGGCAATGGAGCGACATTGGCAACTATTATGGGGCTGGCGTAAGTGCGCTCAACTTCCACGAAAACATGTTTTTTGTATACTTCAATGGAGACAAAAAAATGGGGCAACAGGTGTCAATTGCCTCTATAAAACCTAAAAACGCAAATATTTTAGCCCTCAGCGAAGTAACTACAGCAGCGGCCAACACAGGCGACAATGTCGTGATTTACGGTTCGCCTTATGGTAAAGAGCGGCTGTGCACTGGCACTATTCCTATCGGCTCATCCAATTTTGCCGTGCGTGGTGCCTTGGCTTCACCCGCTAAATGCTGCGCCGACATGTTTGCCACCTACCTACGAACCCACGACATAAACGTGCACTCCACCTCAACGCAGACTCTCACCATGCCCGACAGTCTGCAAGTGGTGATGGACTATTACAGCACCGATTACTATACTATTGCGCAGTATACGAATCTGACAAGCAACAACGTCTACGCCGAGAGTATATTGAAGTATCTGGGAACTCTGAACAATAAGCAAGGTTCGTTTGCCAGTGGGGTGAAGGAAATATCTTCGTATTTCAAAGATAAGAAACTCGAAGCATCGGGTGTGAGAATGGTTGACGGAAGTGGACTCTCACGATTGAACCGCACAACTACAGATTTTATATGTCGCTATCTCAACATGATAACTCGGGAAGACTACTACGACGACTTTGTTCACACGTTGGCGGAAAATGGCAAGAGTGGCACTGCAAAGAATATTTTACCCCATTTGGGCACATCGGCGCACATATTTCTCAAAACAGGCACACTTGATGGGGTAAGAGCTTATGCTGGATACGTAAAAAAAGACGACGGCAACACCTATAGTTTTGCCGTCATAATAAACAATCATGAGTGTTCAACAGCACAAGTAAATGAAAAAATGAACCGAATTTTAGCCAAACTTGTCGCCATTAAATAACTGATAAGCACAACAATATACAATAAAAAGCAAAAACAATTTCGTGGAAGAATGAAAAAGTATTAACTTTGCAAACCCAAAGGAGAGATGGCAGAGCGGTCGATTGCGGCGGTCTTGAAAACCGTTGACCTGCGAGGGTCCGGGGGTTCGAATCCCTCTCTCTCCGCAAACCTCAACAGAACATCAGCGTATTCTGATGTTGTTTCCTTAAAATTCCCCAAAACAGGCATTTTAGGGGTCAAAAAGAAAGAGGCTTGACAAATCACCGCCAAGCCTCTTTTCAATTTCAATGCTGCTTCCATTTCATCCACCACTTACACGATGAACCCCACAAGCCCGACAGACAGCCACCAAAAGGCACTCATCTGGAACATCTGCCATTTGGTCGACTCTTTCTCGACATACTCGATTCTGGAGTTGTCTTTAACACTTGAATGGATCTCGTAGGTGTTGGTGTCAGACACAAGGACACTGCCATCATAAGGAAGGTTTACCTATTGCTGTATACTCTCCAACGTGTGATGCAACCGCCCCGTGCTGTCTGATGTCGCCGACTTGCGGCAATGACAGCCCCCCTGCAAGTGTAGCAGAAATCGCCACCATTGCAAGAATGCCCGTTGTTTTTGCCACACCTTTCATTGCTGATTGTTTTTGAATCGTACCTTTTTGCCGCCATTGTATGTCAGCGTGCCATAACCTATCGAATCGAGCCTACGGAGCCATCCTTTGAGGAATTTCTTTTGCGTAGGTCTTGCCACCACAATGCGGTTGAAGGTATCGGCATTTTTTTTAACTCTATATAACTTTTTTTTGAGCAGAGAGAAACTCACGTTCAATTTGGATAATCTTTCTTGTTTTCACTTGCTTTTAGGAAATAGAAAAAACCTGTTAAGGTGTTCCTCGGCTCAAATGGATGCCGCGCGGTCGTTTCCAATACCACCACCATGCAAGGGTAACGCAAGTTATACAGCATGATAATCACGCCACCATTTGATTTATGAGTTGAAAAGTATGTAAAAATATTTATCGCTGTTTTTATTTTCCATAATCGACTGTAATCCCAAACAATCACACCTGCTCACATCATAAAAGAGGTAAGCAGGCGTAATATGTCGTATTACTACTATTTCTCTACTCTCCGCAGGTCGGGCACATAAGGCGAGCTGCAATGGGGTGCATGGCACGTGCGAGTTCTCCGCCCACATAGTTTACGGCCTCGCCGTTGCAGTCAAGGCCATTGGCGAGGGCTATGTGTTTTGCGCAATGGCCGACCTCGTGAAACCAGGTGTTTGCGAACTCTGCCTTACTGGAAGTATGCGACAACACCATGATGCTCACCTTGTCGGCTAAATTGGATTACAAAAATGTTAAAATGCAATCGAAGTATATCTGATTTGCCCTCAAAGTTATTAGAAAAGTTTTTTCTCATTGAAATATAGAACGTTAATAGTTCTTCTTCGGGAGCCTCGCAGCCATCTACGAGGTGTTCACGCCCGAACAGGTCGGCTGCAAGGTCGAAAACCTGTGGAACGTCGGAGTATCTAACGGAGAGCCATACGCGAGTAAGTTATGCCGCATTACCCGTGAGTCCGTTATCCGAAAGCAACAGAAAGCAACCTCTCGCAAGCGAAAATCCACGGGGTAATAAAGTACCCAAGCGTAGAAAGTTCGTTGCGAGAGCGCATAATTTGGAAAAAACTATCTTTGCAACTGCTTATAAAACATTTAATTAGACAACTCGAACAAGGCGCACTGCAATTTGCGCAACAAGAGATTAGCGACCTTGCCCTCGGAGCCAAGTATATTGGCACCGAGGGAGGCACATCGTATTTTGAGCCACAATATAAGCCGTCGCTCGAAAGTTCAACAGGCAATATACACCTGATTACGCACAGGAATGGGCAGTACGGCGTAACCTATGATCGCAAGGAGATTGAGAGCGTCAATGCCGAGATTTTTTGAACGCTCCAGCAACAGACGGGGCAATCAATTTATCGTCTATCCGCATCAGCCAGCATTGGGATAGTATGACAGAATTTCTCCACCAACTATTCCAGCCTTTTTTGCCAGTTTGAGGGTCGTAGAAAATCAGATTCCCGTCATTATCGCGCTCCGCAATCGTAAAGTGACCGCCGCCGTTTTTCCACCCAAGGCGCACCATATAAATGCCAGTATCGCTTGTATTGTCTCTGACAAAGGTAACAAGCCCTGCTGGTTGTCCTTTTTCCAATTGTCCTTTCCAGTGGCTGAACGTAACTACCTCGGTGTCGGTTATTTTAATGGCCGTTCCATCCTGTCGCTGGTAGGGTATCAGCCCATGTTGGGAAATGTCGTACACCACACCCTTTCCATTCGTGTACTCTCCAGCCGTCACGTCGTAGCCCCTGCGCCGTAGCAGGTAGGCAGGAACGCAAGTAGCGCAGTTGAAATTGTATGTCGTGCTTTTACGGGAGGTGTCAAAGTTAGGGTTGACCTTTCCCTCGTCGGCCTCCGTGAAATTCATAATCTTGCCCTGCACCACTGGCAGCACCTTTGACAGAGCCGCGTTGTTCTTGCGGATGGGTGCAGAGAATTGGGCGTGAGCGCGATTGTAGCGCATGGCCTTGGCGTACTCCTCGTAGGTGTCGTAGGGCATACGCGAGGCATAGGCCTCCCGATACTCCGCAGGAACGTACTGCATATTGTCCTTTAGGAAGTACGGCACAGAGTAACTGGTGGCCGCTCTCTCTTGATTGTCGCCCAGCCATTGCTTGAACGCCTGCGGCACGTCCTGCACCTCGGCAGGGGTCTTGAGTATCGAAGTAACATAGCAGCGGCAATGGGGATGCCAGCCAGTGAACTTGAAGTCCTTGGGATAGCGGCCAGCCAGTTCGTCGCAGATGTCGTGGAACACGCCATTGACCCCTTTGCAGGTGTGGTTATAAGAACATATACAACGATGGCCATTTGTCTTTTTTACGACAACAGCCAATAATACTTAAAATGCAACGTTCTGTTAGGCACTAAACTAATACCAAATGCAAAACGTAGACAGAATTAAAGCAAATAGAAAAGCCCCCACAAAAAGGAGGCTTAAAAGTGGTCTGTGGCAGATTCGAACTGTCGACCTCTTCCGTGTGAAGGAAGCGCTCTGAACCAACTGAGCTAACAGACCTTTCGTCCAATCAAATCGTCTGCAAAGGTACACATTTTAGAGAAACCAACAAAATTTTTATTCTCATGAATAGAAAAAAAGGTGGTAATACTCATACACAGATCATCGGAATTATCTGGTTGTCAGCGGGTGTAGTGCTTGTCGCGGTGGCTTTATTTTTCATGTTCAGATCTTCGAATATTGAAGGGAATAAGGTCAATACGCCAAATAAAGAACCCCTGAGCGAGGAGCCAATTCCAGACTATCGGCGGATAGACAGAAGACACAATAATGGTTACCAACGCCCAAAGTCGTATACAGGCAATACAACGCCACGTACCACTCAAACACCCGACACCTCCATCTATTCACATCCATGGCATCGCAAAGCTTTAGTTGTCGAGTTGAATAGTGCCGATACCACCACCTTGCAACTGTTAAGAGGCATTGGCCCAACCTTTGCACGGCGCATTGTAGCCTATCGCAACCGCTTGGGTGGTTTTTACCATAAGGGACAACTCTTGGAGGTTTACGGTATGGATAGCGTTAGGCTACAGACCATTGCTCCATTTATCGATATAGATACAACTTCCGTTCAACGATTGAAAATAAACAGCCTTGGCTTAAAAGAGCTTTTGCGACACCCTTATTTCGGCTATTACCAAGTTGCCGACATTGTGCGTTTGCGGCAGCATGGTATAACACTTGGCAGCATTGACGACCTGCGAAGCGTACCATCAGTTGCCGACAGCGATGCACAAAGGTTAGCGCCCTATCTCGATTTCTCCCTATAGCAGATTATAGTAAACTTGCAGCCCAACACGTTCGTCGTGCTGGGCTGCGCTGCATGGTTGGTGATCTGTACAAGATTTGAACTTGTGACCTCTTGCCTGTCAAGCAAGCGCTCTAAACCAACTGAGCTAACAGATCCTTTCCTAAATCGGGTGCAAAGATACGCACTTTTGGTAAAGTACAAAAATATTTTTCTGTTTTTTCGTCGCTGTTTGTTCTCTGCAGCTTGCCACCTGTCCTCACCAATCCTGTATCCGACACGACCTCACTCAAAAAAAAAAGGAGAGCATTTTTCAACGTCTCCAACGTGAGGTCTTAGGATACCTTGGCAAGGAAGACTAAATGCTCACCCTTTGCGGCGAGCATTTGCTCATTTGTCTTCCTTACCTATCTTGAAAGT
>JAFVBC010000026.1 GCA_017480185.1 Bacteroidales bacterium | reverse complement strand
TCGTTCTTCAGTTGTTCTTCAGTCAATGACTGAAGAACAACTGAAGAACGACTGAAGAAATGCCCTACTTGATACCTACTTGCTGTGTTGAGGATGGTTGCATGTCGTGATGAATACTTGGCCTACACAATCACAACTATTGGTGATGTGCGATTTATACGATAAAGTGTAATTTTGCAAACGCAATGGAGGAGGTAGGAGAGGGTGAAGGAGAATGATAGTTATAAGTAAAACCAAATTAAAATTTAATCCATGAAAAACGTTAGAATGTTTGCCCTGGCCGTAGTGGCTATGTTGGGGCTGACTATGGTTGGCTGCTCGAAAGATTACGCCGACAAGGTTACTGGTTCGTATGAGGGAACAATGAAAATGTCGGTTCAGTCGACCGACTATCCTTCGGTGGACGCTACGGTGGTTATCAAGTCCGAGGACGAGAACCTGGTTAGCATTACCATCCCCGCTATGGGCGAGGGTCGCATGGCTATGCCCGAACTGACCATTGGCGGTGTTAGCGTGAGCAAAGATGGTAAGACCTACAACTTGAGCAAAGAAGAAATCAACATCACCGTTGAGGAAATTGCTTGGACTGGTACGTTGTCGGGCTCGGTTGAGAGCGAGAAACTCACCCTCACCACTTCGTTGAAGCCTGGCGCAATGCCCATGAGCATTGACCTTACTTTTACCACCAAGTAAATAGGGTGCATATTTAGGTGTGAAAACAAATAAACTATTGATTGTGCCGTTGTGCGTGGCTATGGCCGCGTGCAACGGCATTTTTGGTGGTATCTACGACACTGTACCGCAGGAGGATGCCTACCCCTATGGTTTTATTGAGACCACCCCAACGGGTGGTACCATCTATGTTGATGCCACGAGCTATCAGCGGTGGACTTATCTCGACTTTCATCGTCAGACAATTGACACGGCAAATATCTTTCAAGATGAACCTGCTCCCGAACGGTGGGACATTGCACTTCACCGCTACGATGTGAAAACCAACGGCGGTGCTGCTGCCGAGACCGATGTGGCCACGCTCGATGCTGTGGCGGGTGCCACGCAGTTGGCGCTTATGCCACTGACGGAAGATATTGACACCTCGGTGGTGGTAGACATGTCGGGTATGATGCAGGGCTTGTTGGAACGGCGCTCGTCGAAACTTAACGCGGTGCTTGGCAAGTGGCTTGATGTCAACACTTCGTCTATGCCTCCAGTGTATACCATGTCTAACCGCATCTATGTGGTGCGAATGGCCGATAGTTCGTTTGCAGCTTTGCAATTCACCAACTATATCAATTCGGCATCGGCCAAAGGTTACATCACTATAAAGTACCGCTACCCGATTCAATAGCAATGCTTTTTTCAAAACGTTTTGTGCGTCTGCCCTTGTCTTTGGTGGTCATGCTGCTTTGTTCGGTGGCCACCTGGGGGCAGAGTGCCATTATCGGACAGGTGGTTATCCCCAGCGGTGCACCTTTGCCAGGGGCAACAATAAGGGTGAAGGAAATGCCACAGGTTGGGGCGGTTACCGATGTCGATGGGCGCTTCCGTTTGGCGCTACAGACCACCGATACTGTTACCATTGAGGCCACGATGGTGGGTATGATTAAGGTGGTGCGCCCGGTGTCGGGAAAAGAAACGTCCGAGTTGGTGCTTGTGATGAAGGAAGACCGCCAACTGCTCGAAACAGTGGTGGTTACCGCTACGCGCACGCCCAAATTGCTGTCGGAAACACCTGTGGTAACACGTGTGATAGAACGGCGCGAGATAGAGGCTCTCGACATAAATTCGGTGCAAGACCTGCTTCAAACCGAACTGCCTGGCATTGAGTTCTCCTACTCGATGAATCAGCAGGTGTCGGTCAATATGCAGGGCTTTGGCGGAAATAGCGTGCTGTTTTTGGTAGACGGCGAGCGTATGGCAGGCGAAACTCTTGACAACATCGACTACGACCGCTTGAACCTCGACAATGTGGGGCGCGTTGAAATTGTGAAAGGTGCTGCCTCGTCGCTCTATGGCTCTAATGCTATTGGTGGGGTGGTGCACATCATAAGTCAGCCGGTTGATGATAAGTGGACTCTGAATGTCAACGGACGATATGGTTCGTACAACAACATTCGCTACGGTGGCACGATGGGGTTTAACCTCGGCAAGGTTACCAGTCTGACCAATGTGCAACACTCATCGTGCGACCCAATTGTGCTCAACAATGCTGGCGATATTGGCACGGTGTATGGCAACAACTCGCTCAACATTAAGGAACGCCTAACGTTTGAGCCAGTGAAAGGACTTCGCTTTACTGGCCGAGCAGGATATTTCTTCCGTGAAAGAGAGTCGCAGGCTACATCGTACGACCGCTATCGCGACTTTATGGGCGGACTGAAAGCCGACTATACCATTGACGACAACCGTAATGTGATGGTGGGCTACTCTTTCGATCAGTACGACAAAAGCGACTATGCCCTTGCCGAGGGTACCGATGTGCGCGACTACAGCAATGTGCAGCACACCGTGCGTACACTTTTCAACCACACGTTTCGCAATGAAAATAGCCTCACGCTGGGTGGAGACCTCATGCGCGACTATCTGATGAGCTACCAGTTTGTTGACGGTTTTCATCGGCAATACACTGCTGATGCTTTTGCACAGTGGGATTGGCAACTGACAAAGAAGGTGAATGTGGTGTCGGCGTTAAGAATTGACTACTATTCAGAGTCGAACTTGATGCATTTATCGCCTAAAATAAGTGCCATGTATAAGTTGCCACACACCACGTTGCGTGCATCGTATGCTGATGGCTTCCGCGCTCCAACGTTGAAGGAGATGTATATGAACTTCGACATGGCTAATATATTCACCATTTATGGCAATGCGGATTTGAACCCAGAAAAAAGCCACAATTTCAACATTGCCATAGAGTATCCTAAATCCAATTTCAACCTCACGGCTACGGCATTCTACAACTATGTCAACGATCGCATAACTACCATTTGGAGTCGTGCAAAGAACGGTATGGTCTATAACAATGTGTCGGGCATCACTATCTGTGGCGCCGACGTGTGTGCTATGGCGAGGCTGGACTGTGGTTTAGGTGTGAAGCTTTCTTATGTGTTTACACATGAGAGTGCAGATGAGAACGGGATGCGCTCGTCGTCAACCCGTCCACACTCGGCTACCGTAAGGTTCGACTATAAATATACTTGGAAAACAGGTACTACCACCGTGGCTTTGAACGGGCGAGTGTTGTCGGATGTTACTTGCGACGAGTATACCGATTTGACCGACCTCACGAAAACCGAGTCGGTTACCTATCCTGCCTACACCCTTTGGCGCATGACACTCAACCACAGATTTGATCGTGGCATAACTTTGGCGGCAACGATCGACAACCTGTTCAACTATGTGCCCGACTATTACTATAGCAATTCTCCAGCCACCAACGGTACCACGTTTGCCCTATCGGTGGCGTTAGACATAGACAAGTTTTTCAAATAAGCCCCGAATAAGCAGAATGCCGTCGAAGAAAAAACTGGACGGCACTACAAAATAAGGATATGAAGAAAAAACTATTGCTGATTGCTGCGGCAGTGATTGTTGTTGCCGTGGCTCTTGTTGTATGGAACCGAGTGTTGGCTCCAACGAAGGTGGCTTTTGTGAATTATCAGATAACAACACTTGGTCAGATATCTAAGAGCAATGACAACGGCCACATAAAGTTGAGAGAGGTGGGCGTTGATGAGATTAAAAAGCTGCGAAAATATGACATGGCATTTGTGAATGGCATGGGCTTGAGGCTTACGGCAGAGCAGCGTGAGGCTTTGGAACGCGTGGCCGAAAAGGTTCCAGTGTTGACAACAGCCGCCACAAATCCCGACAACAGCATAACAAGTCTTGACAGTGCGTTGTGCGACACTATTGTAAAGTATTTGAACAATGGCGGTAGATGTAACTACCGTAGCATGTTGAATATGGTGCGTCGCGATGTTGACGGTAAGCACACATTTGTCAACGAACCTATGCCCGTTATGGAAGTAACTCGGCATTTGCTGTATCACCCCGATGTTGAACACCCCGATGCCGAGGAGGTGGGCTTTGCATCGGTGGGTGCGTATGAAGAGTATTTGCGCAAAGAAGGCCTATATGTCGAGCATGCGCCATCGATTGTGCTGACTGGTATGATGGGTGAACCGATGGCATTGATAAGAGCACTGGAGAAAAAAGGCATAAATGTATACCCCGTGTCGGGCATGAGAAAGTTTGTGCGCTCGGGACAGATTGACTCTGTTTCGCCATCGGCCATAATCAATATGGCTCATGGTCGTATGGGCGACTATATGACCGACTGGCTTGGGCAGCATAATATACCATTGTTCACCACGGTGTATGTACCACAACTGACAGAGCAGTGGGAAGATGACAAGATGGGTATGAACGGTGGCTTTTTGTCGCAAAGTGTTGTAACACCCGAAATAGACGGTGCTATACGCCCCTATGCTTTGTTTTCTCATCGTCTAACCGACGAAGGCCTGCAGGAGATATATGCCGACTCGTCGCGCCTTGTGAGTTTCGTCAATAGCGTTGCACGCCACATAGGCTTGCAACACACTCCAAATAGTGAGAAGAAGGTGGCAATATACTACTACAAAGGGCCTGGTCAGAATGCACTAACTGCTGCAGGACTTGAGGTTGTGCCATCTCTTTATAACTTACTTGTCAGGTTGCGTAACGAGGGGTATCGTGTCAAAAATATGCCCGAGAGCGTTTCTCAGTTGGAAAAAATGCTGCAAAAACAGGGCAGTGTATTGGGCACTTATGCTAAAGGAGCATTTGATGCGTTTTTGTCAGAAGGGAACCCTGTATATATTTCGTCGGAACAATATTCCGAGTGGAGCGGCAAAGCCTTCCGCCCATCACTGAATAAGGAGGTTGAGAGCATCTACGGTACTTTCCCAGGCGAATACATGTCTACTGCCGATGGCCAATTGGCTGTGGCTCGTCTTGATTTTGGAAATATTATTTTGATCCCCCAACCCATGGCAGGTTTGGGTAGCAATAGTTTTAAGATAGTGCATGGAGCAGACGCGGCACCACCATATACCTATATCGCATCTTATCTGTATGCGCGCTATGGTTTTGGTGCAGATGCGATCATACACTTCGGAACGCATGGCAGTTTGGAGTATACGCCTCGCAAACAAGTGGCTCTTTGCGATAATGATTGGTCTGATAGATTGATAGGCGATGTACCTCACTTCTATCTTTACACTGTCGGTAATGTGGGAGAAGCCCTAATTGCAAAACGCCGTTCTTATGCTTCGCTTGTCTCTTATATCACTCCACCATTTATGGAGAGTGGTGTTAGAAACGAATATAAGCGCTTGACGGACGCTATTGAAGCTTATCACGATGCTGCTGAAAAGGGGAAAGACTGTGTAGAACTGGCAAGTCAGATAAAGCAAGAAGCCATGAAAATGGGTATACACCGTCCGCTTGGCCTTGATAGTTCTGCGTCGGCTGTCTATAGTGAACAGCAGATTGATATGATTGAGGACTTTGCTGAAGAGATTGCTAACGAGAAGATGGTGGGACGTCCATACGTGCTTGGTGTGCCATACTCGGCCGACAATATTGAAAAAAGTGTTTATTCAATGTCAGTCGACCCCATTGCTTATAGTTTGTATGCTCTTGATAAATTGAAAGGAAAGACAACTTTAGACCCCAACAAAAATAAAGTTGCTTTTACAAAACAATATCTTGAACCTGCAAAACGGACGGTGATGCAACTGTTGCATAGTCCCAGTGCAAGGTCGACCGATATGGTGTGCAAGCTTACAGGTATTTCGCAAACGGAACTTGATGATGCCCTTGCTGTGCACGAGGCAGGAAAACCTATCGATATGCTTGGCATGATGATGTCGATGGCCGAAGAGATGCCTGCTGGGATGCAGATGCATGCCGACAGAGGTGATGGCAAGTCGGGTAGGGGTAATGCTATGATGCGCCGAAAGGGTAAGGGGATGAATCCCGAGAAAGCCCTAAAAATGGCCAAAATGATGGGAGCAAGTGATGAGGCTTTGGCTAAAATGAAAGCTGCGATGATGGCAAAAGAAGATAGTCAGACGACTGTCGATACGGCCGAGATGCGCAAACAGCGGCTTGCCGATGAGGCGAAGAAACACAAACAACAAGTCAGCGATGCTATTGCCGAGGTGTATCGTACGGTGATGAACGTGGCAAACTATAGGCAACTTCTTACGGCCACACCCAAATATGAATTGGACGCTGTTGTTAATGCACTAAACGGAGGGTATACACTGCCTTCGCCTGGAGGAGACCACATAGTCAACCCCAATGTCTTGCCAACAGGGCGCAACCTTTATGGTATAAATGCCGAAAACACACCCACCGAGGCTGCATGGACCAAGGGCATTGCATTGGCGCAAAACACTATCAACCTGTATCGTGAACGTCACCACGATAGTTTACCCCGAAAGGTTAGTTACACGCTTTGGAGTGGCGAGTTTATTGAAACCGAAGGGGCAACCATTGCTCAGGTGTTATATATGCTTGGTGTGGAACCTGTTAGAGATGGATTTGGCAGGGTTACCGATCTAAAGTTGATACCTGCTGAAATATTGGGGCGCCCGCGTATTGATGTGTGTGTGCAAACCAGTGGGCAACTACGCGACTTGGCTGCTTCGCGGCTATTCCTTATCAACCGTGCTGTAGAAATGGCTGCCAAGGCCGATGATGGGCAACAAAACTATGTGGCCGATGGAGTAACAGAGTCGGAGCGTGCGCTTGTTGACAAAGGTCTATCGCCACGTGAGGCGCGCAAGGTGGCATCCTACCGTGTGTTTGGTGGTGTGAACGGTGGATATGGTACTGGCATACAACAAATGGTGCAGGCTGGCGACCGTTGGGAAGACGAAAGCGAGATAGCAGAGACCTATTTGAACAACATGGGAGCTTTCTATGGCGATGAGAAACAGTGGGAAAGTGTTGTAAACAATGCTTTTGAAGCCGCACTTACGGGCACCGATGCCATCATTCAGCCCCGACAAAGCAACACTTGGGGTGCGTTGAGTCTCGACCATGTGTACGAGTTTATGGGAGGGTTGAATCTTGCCGTGAGGAACATTACTGGCAAAGACCCCGATGCCTACATGAGCGATTATCGCAATCGCAACAACGCACGCATACAGGAAGTGAAAGAGGCCATTGGTGTTGAGAGCCGCACTACGCTTTTCAACCCCAACTACATCAAAGAGATGATGAAAGGTGGCAGTTCGGCTGCAGGCACGTTTGCCGAGTTGGTGCAAAACACTTATGGTTGGAATGTGATGAAGCCCTTGGCCATTGATAACGAGATGTGGGACGAGATTTACGATGTTTATGTCAAAGATAGCTACGGCCTCGGCGTACAACAATTCTTCGAATCGCAAAATCCAGCCGCTTTGCAGGAGATTACGGCTGTGATGATGGAGACGGCTCGCAAGGGTATGTGGCACGCCACAGACGAGCAGTTGAATACCATCGCTGCACTCCATACCCAACTGGTTGGCAAATACGCCGCTTCTTGTTCGCCCACGGTGTGCGACAACTCCAAGTTGCACGACTTTGTTAAAACGCATGTTGACCAATCGCAAGCGCGCGAGTACACCGATGGTATACGTCAGGCTCGTGAGGGGAACGTGTCGACGACTGCGTCCGACAAAGACATGGTGCTCAAGCGCGAGCAACTCAATCAGAATGCCGACGGCCATCGCACCGCGTTGAGCAACGTGTTGGTCATCGTTGGTGCTGTTGTGGTGTTGGTGATAGTTGTGATAATTTTGAGGAAACGCAGTAAGGACAGCGTCGACGATTGATGCGACATGCAGGCTGTTGTGGTCATAATGCTGCTTTTGGCAGCGGTAAGTTTTGTGGTCAAGCAGAGCCTCAGCCCCACGGGTTGGCGAGTGGGGTGGGCCATAGCCCTGAGTGTTGCAATAGGTTTTTCATGGCCACTTGCCATTGCCCAGAGCAAAACTGCCATTGCAGCCTTTCTTCAATCACCGTCAATGATGGCCGATGTGGCCGTGGTGGTAACCGTAGAGGTGTCGCTTATGATGGCCTATTGCATATCGGGAGCAACCTCGTTGGGCACGGATAGGCCCCGATGGCATACGCGCGTTTTGCGATGGCTGCTCAACATCTACCCCGGAGTGCTTTCTTTCCTCTCGCTTTTCAGCATCCTTGTGTGGCTTATCTTTGCCATGCCAGGCACCAGCTTTGCACGCCTGTCGTGGATGCTTGGGGCTGCAACTGCCATCGTTATGCCACTTTTGTCGTGGCTTTTATCGCGGCTTTTGCCGAGCCGACGCACCCGCATCGAGATGCTTTTTGCTGTCAACGTGGTCTTGGCTGCACTTGGTGTTGTGGCAACGGTCAACGGACGCACGGCAGTGGTGGGGACAACTTCAATACAGTTGCCCCAACTGCTCACCGTGGTGGCCATCACCGTGGCTGGCTCTTTGGTCGGCATGGCTTTCAGAAAACGTAGATTGAAACATAAAAACAACTGAACCCTTTATGCACTATATCACAGACACTCTTTACTGGATTTCAACCGGACTGCTTGTGCCGGTTGTTGTGTTGCTCATCTATTTCTTTATTCGTTCGCTAATCCTCATAGGAGGTTGGTTTGGGCAATACCTCGACGTGCGACGTTTGCAAGCACGTCTTTTGCCCCTCATCACCCCCTTGACGGCTCAAACGGTGCGCAATCTTTCCCAATCGTTGCCCACCAGCCGTTTGCCCCTTGTCGACACCCTTGGCAAAATGCTTGCCGAGACTGATGCTGCACGCATTGAGAAGTTGCTTGCCGACTATGAAATTATGGCCGACCGCGACATGTCGCTGGCAAAAACTTTGAGCAAGATGGGGCCAATGCTTGGGTTGATGGGCACGCTTATACCCATGGGGCCAGCATTGGTTGGCCTCTCCACAGGCGACATTGCCTCCATGGCCTACAACATGCAGGTGGCCTTTGCCACCACTGTTATTGGTCTTTTCAGTGCTGCGGTGGGTTTCGTAGTGTTGCAGTCGAAGCAACGCTGGTATGCAGCCGACATGAATACACTTGAATTTGTGGCCTCGTTGCTCAACGACAAAAACATACAGGCATGAGACGGCGCAGGCTTCTTGGCAGTCAGGCCGACGACAACGACCCCATGTCGGTGGTGGGCAACCTGTTCGATGTGGCAATGGTCTTTGCTGTGGCTTTGATGGTGGCTCTTGTAGGGCGGTATAATATGACCGAGATGTTCAGTCGCGACGACTTCACCATTGTGAAAAATCCGGGTAAGGACAATATGGAGATTATCACTAAGGAGGGTAACGAAATAAACCGATACACCCCTTCCGACGAGGAGTCGTCCAATCAAAAACGTGGCAAAAAGGTAGGCACAGCCTACGAACTTGACGATGGGCGTATTATCTACATCCCCGACGGAGCATAAAGCTTTGTGCGTCAAAAGGCCAATCGTGCATCGCATTACGATTTCTGTTCAATAAGACTTCTCCTCATTTTTCGATAGGAGAAGTCTTTTTATGCCCCAATGGCAGCTGAAGGCAAGCAATAAGTTCCCCTCCAGTAGGGGACAACATAGTGTCAAGTAAGGCCGTTCTTCAGTCGTTCTTCAGTCGTTCTTCAGTCAATCACTGAAGAACGGCCTTACTTGATACCTACTTGATGCGGACAAAGGGGGTATTCGTGGCTCCGCACCATTCCCCATTGTGGGGATAGTCCTCTTTTTAAGGCCGTTGACCTGTAGATATTGCCACATTGGAGGGGAAAAATATGTTGCTTTGAGTAAAAATCCATGCTGATATGACTATACCTTTGCAGTGTGAATTCGACAAGGGCATACGCGTATTATGGGTTTGCAAAATAGGTTTTTTATTGTTTTCTTTGCAATGACAGGTATGTTGCCTGTTTTGTTTTCAACCAATTGATAATAATATGGTTAAGATTCGTGTTTTGTTAAAGAAAACGTTGCCGCTGATGCTCATTGCGTCGTTGCTGACGGTTAGTGTCGTGACAGTGTCGTGCGCAAGCACAGAAAAAACCATGTATGAGCGCAAACAGTCAAACAAGAGCCGCAAGGTGAATTCGAACATCAAGGTGAAAGGTACCAACAAGGCCAATAGTCACACAACACGTTCATTCTGATGGGATCGCTTTATCCACTCAAGTTCTTGCCTCTCTATAAGGATGTGATATGGGGCGGCAATAGGTTGCGCAACATGGGATTCGACTATGCACCGTTGCCCAATTGTGGCGAGATGTGGGTACTGTCGTCGGTTGAAGGTAAAGAATCGGTTGTGGCAAATGGCTTCTTGGCCGAGAACACACTCAACGAGTTGATAGAGGTGTACATGGGCGACCTTGTGGGAGAAAAGGTCTACAATCGTTTTGGAAACGACTTTCCGCTGCTTTTCAAGGTGATTGATGCGGCGCAAGACCTATCGGTGCAGGTGCATCCCAACGACGAACTTGCACAGCGACGTGGTATGCCCCGAGGAAAGACCGAGATGTGGTATGTGATGGCGGCCGACAAAGGGGCAAGACTGATTAGTGGGTTTGACCACGACACCAGTCGCGCGGACTATGTCGATGCTGTTGAGCATGGGCAGATAGAGCAGTTGCTGCATGCCGAAGAGCCATCGGTGGGCGATGTGTATTTCATTCCGGCAGGGCGCGTTCATGCGCTTGGACGTGGACTGATGGTTGCCGAGATACAGCAAACGTCGGATTGCACCTATCGCATCTACGACTACAACCGTGTTGACAAGGATGGCAACCTCCGCGAACTGCACACCCAGCAAGCCCTTGATGCAATAGACTTTGGCGGAGTGGCGCGAGCAAATGTGCGCTATGAGGCGCAGCCCAATCGGTCGACCACCGTGGTGGCATGCGACCAGTTTTTAACCAAAGTGCTACACCTGACGCAACCAATCAAAAAAAATCTTGAACAGGTGGATTGCTTTGTGGTATACTTCTGTGTGGATGGCATGGCGGCAGTCAAGGCAATGAACGAGGTTGTTCCCATGCGTAAGGGAGAGTGTGTGTTGGTGCCAGCTGTAGCCGACGAAGTTGAGTTGCATTGCGACGGAGAAGCGCGCCTGCTTGAAGTAACGATTGACACCACAGACTGGCACGATGCCGACAACGCCGACCGCGATTGGATTGCGCAGTTTGTGGGAAGTAATCAATAATTATGAAAGAATGTTCTAAAAAGTAAAAAAAAAAAGAATGCCATGAAAAAAACAGTTATTCTCTTTTTGGTGCTATTGGCAACAATGGCTACCGTAAATTCGCAGACGGGCACGGTAGGAGTGAGAGATCTCAACTACCGTTCGTTGAATTGGCTTTTGCCCATAAGTGTGAGCGACACCTTGCATCCGACCACTCCGTTGTTGGACGATGTGCGCAGTGGCGCTCCCGCAATAGGCTACGCTATTGATGTGCCGAATTCAGTGACGCTGAAGATTGCTATGGAGGCCTCGTTCGACAGCTATTTGTATTTGCTTGATGCAAACTTCGCCGAGGTGGCCCATAACGATGATGCACAGGACTTTAGTGGTAGCGAGTTGGTATACCGCGCAAGCGCAGGTCGCTACTATATCTTGGCATCTACGTACGAACACTCTCAGCCTACGGATAATCTTGATTTTGTGTTGACCGTAGACACCACCGCGATGCTTACCTTGCAGCAACTGACATGGCATCCATTACCAGCAAGCCTCACCATAGAGGATTCGTTGACAGAGACCGACACCGTGCTTGGAGAGTTGCGTGTGGGAGCTCCTGCAAGAGGCTACACTTTCGTGCTGGCCAATCCTACAATGGTTATGATTGACATGGCTTGCTCTTTTGATAGCTATCTGTACTTGCTCGACAACAACTATCAAGAGTTGGAGCGCAACGATGATGGTGGTGATGGAAGTCGTATTGTGAAGATGCTTGACCCAGGCACATATCGCATTGTGGCCACAACCTACAGCAGCTCGCCAGTCTCGCATACACAGACTTTCACCGTCAGTGTACAGCTGCTTGGTAATGGAGTGATGCTCCGTGATTTAGCTGCCACCGCTATCACCCTTGGCAACACTGTTGCCGACAGCCTGATAAGCACCACACCGATGCTTGGCGAGTTGAAGGCTGGAAGCCTGGCAAAACAGTACACTTTCCGTGCCGAGCAGGATAGTGTGATACAGGTTGAACTTCAAGCGTTTAACTACAATGCAACAGCCTACTTGTTGGATAGCGCGTACAACACCATCGCTAATGAAGGTAATAGCATCATGACCATGGCTCCGTACAGCGGCTTGTATCGTTTGATTGTGTGCAGCAGCAATCCGTTGGAAGAGGAAGAATACACAGTATTTGTTGACTCTTACAGACTGCCTGTGTTCTATGTTGATCCTGCCAATGGCGACGATTCTAACAATGGTCTGACTGCCCAAACGCCTGTGGCAAGTCTGGATAGCATGTTGAGTGCACAAAACGGTGTAGGTGCTTTCTATCTCATGGCCGACTACACTTTCACAAACACGCTTTCGTTCACTATGGGAGCTCTCTATCCCTATCGTCGTAGCATTAACTTCAGTGTGGACACCACTTTGCTTGGTAATTCTGCTCTGATTGAGGCTCAAGGCGACTTTGCGCTTGGCCGCTCTGGCGATGGCGATTACCGCATGATTTTTGATTCGGTCTACGCTCCGAACGTCAAGATTATCGATAGCTGGACACCAATCACCCTCAACAATATTACTGTATCCAACAGCAATATGAAAGGATTGTTCTCGGGCTCAAATGTTAAAGGGGAGAATTTGGTAGTCAACAACGATACTATCGAAAACGACATACTTCAGGCATCTGGCAATTTATTGTTGTCCAACTCGGTGATAAGTGATAATTATGCTGGTACAATGATGGCGGTATATTCTTGGACTGATGAGGCACAGGCCATGCTGCTTGTTGATGATTGCGAGATAACAAATAATGCTACGGACAGCCCAGTTGCGGCCTTGAATGCCATTGTGAAACTGAATGCTGGTAGATATTCGGGTAATGAATATGTTGGTGATGATGTACCCCCAGTGTTGGCAGTTGCTGGCGGTGCTGGATTGGGTGGAATAATGGCCGTTGTTAATTCGACGGTTGAATTTGGGCCATCGTTCAACATGGATACGAATAGCTTCTTGTTCCTTGACACAACGTCTCGCATAATTGTCGAAGAAAACTACGACCATGTTATGGCAAAGATATTACCCATGGTTGTGAACATGGAAACTGGGTCATTCGGATTGGGTTATGTTAGTGGCCATCAGGTGCTTACTGGATCGGCAGTTGCTACTAATTATTCACGTTTTGTATTGGCTCAATTCGATGGCACCAATGTGTGGAGCCTCCGTGCTGATGGTAAGATGTATTCTTCTACGGATGGCATAGATACCCCTGTGGTTGCAGATTGCACCATATATCCCAACCCGACTGTTAATAGCATAACGGTCAGTGTCGAGGGTTTGAATGCCGATAGAGTTGTGGTTGTCGATATGCAAGGCCGTAAAGTGGCTCAGCAAGTCATAAAGGGTCAGAAAGAGTTGGTTGATATGCAACACTTGAATAGTGGGGTATACTTTGTGCAGCTTCTCTCTGGCGATGCTGTTATGGCTGTGGGTAAGGTTATTAAGAAATAGTTTATAGCCTTTTGTAATAGTGATCTGGTGGCGGTTGCCGAAAGGCAACCGCCACCAGATTTTATGTTGACAGAGATATACCAAAATATGTCTTCAGACGTTTTGTTAGTAAAAGTTTCACCATGAAGAAGTTTTTCCTATTGCTTATGCTGGTGGTACCTGTATGTGGTATGGCCTGCACAAACCTTATAGTTAGTCGTGGCGCTTCGGCTGATGGCAGCACGTTTATTACTTATGCTGCCGATAGTCATACGCGCTATGGTCAGTTGCGCCATAGCCCCGCTGCCGATCATGCTCCTGGCGAGATGCTCGCCCTCTACGATTATGGCTCTCTCCGCTATCGCCTTTCAATTCCTCAAGCTCCTCACACCTACAATGTTGTTGGATTTATCAACGAGCATCAATTGGCAATAGGCGAGACCACATGGGGTGGACGTGCCGAATTGGAACATGGCAACGAGCAGGGCATTGACTATGGTAATTTGATTTACGTTGCCCTTCAACGTGCAAAGAACTGTCGTGAAGCTATAGTTGTCATGGACGAATTGACCAGAGCCTACGGCTATGCGTCGGGCGGAGAAAGTTTTTCTATAGCCGACCCCAATGAGGTGTGGATATTTGAGATTATAGACAAAGGAGAAGAGAAAGGTGCTGTGTGGGTGGCTCGTCGCGTCCCCGACGGTTTTGTATGTGGTCATGCCAACCAAGCGCGCATAACCACTTTCCCACAGGAACCAAGCAAGTTTAAGAAAAATGCCAAAAATGTTGCCATTAGCAGTAGGCATATTGACTTGATTGATCGCCCCGAGGTGGAATGTGTATATAGTTATGATGTGGTCTCTTTTGCACGCAAAATGGGGTGGTATAGTGGTAGCGATGCGGCGTTTTCGTTTGCCGACACATACAACCCGTTGACTTTTAGTGGTCTTCGTGCTTGTGAGGCACGTGTCTACTCAATGTTTAATAGGGTTGCCGATGGAATGAAAAGATATGAAAAGTATGCCATGGGCGATGCCTCGGCCGAACGTCTTCCGCTTTGGATTCAGCCCTCACATAAACTCTCTCTGAACGAGGTGATGTCGTTGATGCGCGACCATTTTGAGGGTACACCTATGGATATGACCAAAGACGAGGGTGCAGGCCCTTTCCACTGCCCCTACCGCTGGCGCCCGATGGATTTTGAAGTAGATGGGGTGAAATATATTCACGAACGTGCTATTTCGACGCAGCAGACAGGTTTCAGTTTTGTTGCGCAATGCAGAAGATGGTTGCCGTCAAAACTTGGCGGAGTGCTGTGGTTTGGTGTCGATGATACCTACTCAACGTGCTACTGTCCGGTGTATTGTGGTGCAACACAGATACCCATCTGCTTTGAGGAGGGCAATGGCAGTATGAGTCAGTATTCATCAACGGCAGCTTTCTGGCTTTTCAACAGGGTGAGTAATTTCTGTTACCTGCGCTACGATTTGATGATTCAAGACGTTGTGAAGGTGCAACAAGAGTTGGAGCAAACGTTTATGCGAGAGGAAGCCGCTCATGCTGACCGATGGGCTCAAACCGAGAATGAAGCTCGTTTGGTGGGCGAGTTGAACCGCTTTTCTAATCAAAAAGCTGAAACTATGATGCGACGTTGGGCCGAACTGGACCAACTATTGCTGATGAAATATATTGATGGCAACGTGAAGTTCGAGAAAGATGGTAAGATTGAAACGACGGAAACGGGTGTAGTACGTTTCCCTCAACAGCCACCTTATCCCGAATGGTTCTTGCGCCGCATTGTTGAAAGTAACGGTGATGTGTTGAGGGAAAGATAGAAGAAATGTAGGTATTGGGTATTAGCCCAATATTTGAGAGGTGTGGTTCTTGGTGTTCACTTTGCGTATAACATCATCAATCACACCGTTCTCGTCTATGACAAAGGTAGTGCGCAGCGTGCCCTCTATGGTTTTTCCGTACATTTTTTTCTCCCCCCAAGCCCCGTATGTTTTTAGAATGGAGCAATCGGTATCGGCCACAAGGTGAAACGGTAGGCTATATTTTTCGATAAAGCGTTGATGCGATGCGCTGCTGTCGCGACTTATGCCAATTACCTCATAGCCTTGTGCTAAGAAACGTTCGTAGTTGTCGCGCAGGTCGCAGGCTTCGGCGGTACATCCTGGAGTGCTGTCTTTGGGATAGAAGTATAAAACCAGCTTTTTGCCCTTAAAATCGTTCAGGCTTATGTGATTACCATTTTCGTCTACACCCTCAAAGTAGGGAGCTTTATCACCTTTTTCAAGTTTCATTTTCTTTATTATTTGGGGTTATATCGGCGGCAGCACGACTGCGGTTTACTATGGCTACTCCGCTGAATACCAGTATGGCTGCTATTATTTTTGTTGCGGTTAGCCTATCCATACCCGTTGCTATGGCTGCCGCAATGGCTATCAAGGGTTGCAGGTAGCCGTACATACTGACCAGTGTGGGGCGTATGCGTTGCTGACCAATGGGAACAAGATAGTAGGCTATAAATGTTGAGAATACAATTAAATAACCAATCTCCCACCACACTTGTGTGGGAACAGCGCAGAATTTCACAACATGTATCTGAGGCAGACTGAAAGGTAGCGACAGAATGAACGACGACAAGAACATCCATTTCATGGTGGTTACCACCGAATAGCGCGCAATTAGGTTGCGACATGTGCCCAAGTATAGCGCAAACACCATGTAGTTTATAAAGCAAAAAGCGATACCTAATGGAGTCGTCTCTGTGGCTCCCCTTATGCCTGTGGCGCTCTGCAGAATCAACCATAGCACACCAACAAAACTCACAGCAACACCAGTTACCTTTTTCCACGTTATAGGCTCCTTTAGAAATATGGCAGCTATTATCATGGTCAGAATGGGAGTGATGGTGCTCATAATAGAAAGATCTACAGGGGTGGTAAGGGCTATGGCATGGAGAAATGATAGTTGGGGCAAGAATAGGCCAAGAATGCCTGCACCAAAGGTCTTTATCAAGTCTTGTCTTGGCATGGGCTCTTTGGGTGTGAAAATCGATACCAGCCAAAACAATGCCCCCGCAACAGCGGCTCGCATAGAAAAGAGTACTATTGGCGGTATTCCTCCTTCGGTGGCAATGTCGCGACACACCACTACGTTTATCCCAAATATTATGTAGGCTGCTGCACAAGATAGATGACCTATGGCCACTTGTTTTTGGGGGGACGACATGGAGATGATGATTTAGGCTAAATGGAACAACTGCTTTGCGGTGTAGGTGGTTTGCTCGGCTACATGTTCTACGCTTATCTCCTTTAACTCTGCAATGGCTTGTGCTATGATGGGAATGTAAGCACTTTCATTTCGTTGCCCCCTATGTGGGGTGGGCGAAAGGTATGGAGCGTCGGTTTCAAGTAGCAGATGTTCTAACGGTGTGGCTTTGACCACTTCCCGTAATTGGGCATTTTTGAAAGTTACTACACCTCCAATGCCCAGCTTGAAGCCCATTTCTATGGCTTGAGCAGCCTCGTTCAAACCTCCGCCAAAACAGTGCAACACCCCGTTAAAACGTCGGCTGTTGATGGTTTTCATAAGCGAGAAAAACTCGTTGTGAGCTTTCCGCACGTGTAGCGATACGGGCAAGTTTCGCTTAATGGCCCACTGCATCTGCCTCATCAACGCCTCTTGCTGTTCGGCAGCAAAGGTTCGATCCCAATAAAAGTCGAGGCCAATTTCGCCCACAGCCACAGGAGTAAAGGTTTCGTGTTGCAGATTTTCAGCATCGTCAAGCCCCGACAGCTGTTCCTCCACAAAGGCCAATTCTTCTTCAAAATTCTCTTTCACCGACGTAGGGTGTAAGCCCGCCATGCCGTGCATCACGGTGGGATGCTTTTGGCAGAGTTCTATCAAGCGAGGAGAGGAATAGCTATCTATTGCAGGGAGCAGCATTTGTGTGACACCTGCTTGCAAGGCTCGCTCAATGGTCGGTTCTCGGTCGGTATCATAAGCCTCGTCGTAGAGGTGAGTGTGGGTGTCGACAAATGTCATCGCTGCTGAATAATGTCGGTAATCAGGTCGTAGAGTTGGAGCAATTGTTTGTCGTCGGCCAACAGTTTACGCTGAATGGTAAGTGTTTTTTCGTCGCGTCGACATGCTGGACCCGTTTGTTGTGCCCATAAGTTGTCGTGATTGAGTTTGTGGAATGTTGCTTCGGCCAAGGGATGTAACATTTCGAAGTCAAGGCCGTGCTGCTGCATAATATCTTGTGCTGTGGCATTGATGGCGTTGACAAAGTTGTTTACCATCACTGCGCACAGATGCGCCCAGCGGCGTTGCTCAAGGTTGAGTAGAAATACATTGTCCGAAATGGTGTGCGCCAACTCCTCAATGTCTTTGGTGGTTTCGGTGTCGCACCCCTCAATACACAGAGGCATTCGTGAGTAGTCCATGGTTACGTCACGTACAAATGTCTGCGGCGACCACAACACCCCATGACGAGGACTGATGTTTTTCAGTACGGTCATCGATGTTGTACCCGAGGTGTGAAGTACCAATGAATGGGGAAGATGTAGGTCAAGTGCGAGGTCATAAAGAGCATCGTCTGCCACGGCCAAAATCACAGCATCGGCTGTAGTATCAAGTAATGAGGGTTTATCAATAGGTATGGCATCTACACGTGCAGCCAGCAGTTGGGCATGGTCGTACTCGCGAGAAAGAACCTGTCCTATGCGAAAGCCCGCGTTACAGAAAGTTTGGGCAAGATGTGTGGCCACATTGCCTGAGCCAACAAAACTAATACTCGTCCTCTTCAAAGAAAAAGTCTTCTTTGGTGGGATAGTCTGGCCAAATGTCTTCTATGCTTTCATATTGTTCGCCCTCATCTTCAATCTCCGACAGATTCTCCACCACCTCCATAGGGGCTCCGGTGCGCTGTGCATAGTCAATCAATTCATCTTTTGTTGCAGGCCAAGGCGCATCTTCCAATTTGGATGCCAATTCAAGTGTCCAATACATTGATATTGTGTGATTGTAAAAAATTTTGCAAAAGTACCCTTTTTATCAAACATTGCAATTTTTTTTTGAATGTGGCTTGGATGGCTTGAAAATTAGGTTGTTATGGTGCTTTGCTACAAGAGGATAGGAAATATATAGTAATTAACTATGAATCTTGTTAGGCTTTTCATGCATATTAACACTCTATTTACGCTTACTTGTTTTCGTGGTAATGTTTGATTTCTATAGAGGCCGTCAAAGCGATATTAGGCGATGGGCGGTTCAAAGAGGTCTTCCTCATCATGGTGGATCATAACTAAATGGCGTGAGAGCACAAAAAGGTAATCCGATAGTCGGTTGAGGTACTGTATCAAGTGGGTTTCAATGAGATTGGTACGAGCAAGTGTTATCACACGACGCTCTGTCCTACGACACACTGTTCGACACACATGAGCTTGCGCTGCAGCCATGTTGCCCCCAGCTATTACAAAACGGTTGATGTGTGGCAGGGTAGATACCAGTAGGTCTATTTGCTGTTCAAGCAAAGGAGTCTCGTTTGGGTGCAGTTGTGGTAATTTTGTGCAGAGGGACTCATCTTCAGTTGCTAAGAGAGTTTGCACTATAAACAGGTTATGTTGTATTCGTTTAAGTTGCGTATAGTGGTCGGGAGCTTCCTGTTTAATCATTTCGGCCAATAGTCCAATATGCGAATTGAGTTCGTCGGCAGTGCCATAGGCTTCTACTCGTACGTTATCTTTATCCACGCGACTTCCTCCCACGAGCGACGTGGTGCCATTGTCTCCAGTTTTGGTATATACCATAAGATTATACCCTTTCAACCGATTTTACTTCGGGTATGGCTCTTCGAATGGCTTTTTCTATGCCCTCCTTAAGAGTTGCCATGGCATGTGGGCAACTACCACAATGGCCTTTGAGGCGTACTATTACTACGCGTTCGTTGGTCATGTCAACATATTCCACATCGCCTCCATCTTGTTGCAGATAGGGACGTATCTGCAATAGGGCATTCTTTACCTTGTTCTCAAGTATGGTTTTCTCTTCTTCTTCGGTCATTTTACTGTTTCAGTTTACAAATTTCTTTGATGGTATTCATAGCCAACTGATCGAAAGCCTCGCTTTCTATTGTGGGCTTATCGGACGTAAGTGCTACTGGTATGCCACTATCGCCTCCTTCGGCGATGCTTTGTACCAAGGGGATTTCCGCCAATAGTGGTATACCCATTTCGTTGGCCAAATGGTAGCATCCGTGCTTTCCAAAGATATAGTATTTGTTTTGTGGAAGTTCGGCGGGGGTGAAATAGGCCATGTTTTCCACAAATCCCAACACTGGTATGTTTATACCTTCAGCACGGAATAGTTGTACACCACGAACCACGTCAGCCAATGCCACTTGCTGCGGAGTACTTACTATGATGGCACCAGTTACGGGCAATACTTGTGCAAGCGTGAGTTGTATATCGCCCGTTCCTGGAGGCATGTCGACTACGAGATAGTCAATATCGTCCCACCAAGTCTCAGTTATTAGTTGTTTAAGGGTGTTGCTTGCCATCGGTCCACGCCAAGCCATAGCTTTCTCAGGGTCGACAAGAAAACCTATTGACATGAGTTTAATGCCGTATTTTTCGATGGGTAACATGTATGTTTTTTCGCCCACGCGGTGTCCGTATACATCTTCGCCCGTAACGTTGAACATGATAGGGATTGATGGACCGTAAATATCGGCGTCGATTAGTCCCACCTTTGCTCCAGTTTTGGCTAACGATATAGCCAAGTTGACAGCAACGGTGCTTTTGCCCACGCCTCCTTTGCCCGATGCCACGAGGATGGTATTTTTAATATTGCTTAAATCTGGTTCCTCGGCTTTGTGTTGTGGATGGCGCGATGTAAGGTTTATTTCCACTTCGGCCTCATGATCCACGTATTCGTGTATAGCTTGGATGCAATCGTCGCTCATGCGCTTCTTCATTGGACAGGCGGGTGTGGTGAGTACGAGGTCGAACATCACCTTTTTCCCATAAATCTTGATATTATCAATCATGCCCAACGATGTGAGGCTTTGGCCAAGATCGGGGTCGTTTACATGGCTCAAGGCCATCTCTATCTGTGTCGAAGTAATCATCTGTCGAATATGTCTTTAAGTGTGTTTTCAAGTTCGCTGCCACGCAGGTTGCGAGCTATGACTTTGCCAGAGGCATCAATGAGTATGGTTGATGGAATTGATTGTATGCCATAGGTGCGTGCTGCGACCGATTGCCATCCACGCAAGTCGCTGACATGGTTGGGCCATGATAGATGGTCATCAGCAATGGCCTTTATCCATGCTTCTCGGGTATTGTCAAGCGATACGCTGAACACTTCAAATCCGCGGTCGTGGTAGCGCGAGTAAAGACGTACCACGTTGGGATTTTCCATGCGACAGGGGCGACACCACGATGCCCAAAAATCGATTAAAACCACTTTACCGCGAAGATCAGAAAGGTGCAAGGTTGTGCCTTCGGGCGATGGAAGGGCAATTTCGGGTACTTCAGTGCCAGGAAGAAGTGCCGACGATAGCCGTTTCTCTATGTACTTTACCAACTCGTGGCTCGAATAGCGTCCCTTCAGATTGTCGTATACCAGTTTATAAACATTGTAGTGTTGCTCAAAAGCATTGTCAAAATAGGTTACCAAGAAAGAACTCATTAGAGTTTTTGGGTTGGTCTTGATGAGCGTTTCAAGTTGTGAACCAACAGTTGTCATGTCGCCCGTTGCAAACCCTTCTGCAACCATTTTTGTATATTGCTTGTAGAGCTGCATATTGAGCGAACCACTGGTAGATTCGATGGTAAACATGTTGTAGGGTTGCACATATTTGGCTTGCAGGTTAATCTGTTCGCCAGGCTCGGCAAGGATATGCAACATGGGATTCTTATCAACCATTGCAACAAATACTATCAATGCTGGTTGCGATAGGTTGCGTGTCAACGTTACCTGTTTCTTCTTATCCAGCATGAGAGTGTCGGTAGGCACGGCTCGACCATTGTCCGACTCGGTTACAATTATCGAGGTCCCCTCGTTCATTCCGCTGAAGGTTACTTTTATTGTGCTTTTTTGGGCGTTGACCGCACAGAAAGTGGCGATACAAACGAGCGCAGTCAGTAGCTTTTTCATATTGTATGGAAAATGTTTATTTTGTGATATTCAATTGCTTAATATCGTCGTCAAATTGCAATGACGTTAGATAGAACCCATCGTTGCCATAAAGGCTTGAGCCAATGTGGGCTTTGAGCATGGCCTCGAACAGGTGCTTGTGTTCAGAAAGCCCTTTGTCATCGCGTGCAACGCCCATGCGTTCACCACATTCCACCATCTTATCAATCATTGTTTGAGGCACTTGGAAACGAGTAGTGAAAGATTGAGCGTCTGGATAATTCTTGAGAAGTGTTTCGGCGTGGGTTTTGACGTAATCAAAGGCTGTGTTGGCGATTATGCTTTTTGCACGTAATCGGTTATAGTAGCCTATGTTTTCGTCTCGGTGGTAGGCCAATGTTCGGTCGGGAATAATTCCTCCTCCGCCGTAAACCGTGCGTCCTCCAATTGTGTGATAGGGAGTCGAGTCCTGTATATGATTGATGCTGTCGCCCGAGTAGACTTCGTCCAGCACTTGCGATAGGTACTGACGATAGTATTCGTCAGCCCCATTGGTATAAGGGCGCTGTATACACCGCCCCGAAGGAGTATAATATCGTGCCACAGTGAGCATGATGGCCGATTGGTCGGCCAGCACAAACTCGCGTTGCACCAAACCTTTACCGAATGTGCGTCGACCCACTATCGTGGCACGGTCGTTGTCTTGCAATGCTCCAGCCACTACTTCACTTGCCGATGCCGAGCTTTCGTCAACCATTACTGTTACTTCACCTTCGGTAAACAACCCTCCGCGACGCGCGGTGGTTGTATGTCGGCGGTCGTGGCAGCCTTCGGTATAGACTATAGTCCTGCCTGCAGGAAGAAACTCGTTGGCAATATCAATGGCCGACGTAAGAGAGCCGCCTCCATTTCCGCGCAAGTCTACCACCATGTGTGTGGCTCCTTTGTGTTTTAGTGAAAGAAGAGCTTGATGAAATTCATCATTGCTTGTGTTGGTGAAACTTGAAAGAGCAATATATCCTGTATGTTGCGACAACATACCAAAGTACGACACGCTGTTGCGCGGCACCGTATTTCGGCGAATGGTAAATGTATGGTGTGTGGGATGAGATGTGTTTTGTTGTCTTATCACCTCCACTTTTGCCTCGGAATAACGTTGACCACGTAAACGTGCCACTACCGAGTCTGCAGGCATGTTCACTCCCGATACTGTGTCGCCATTGACGGTGAGTATCATATCGCCAGGCAGTATACCAGTTCTTTCAGAAGGTCCACCTGCAATCAACTGTCCCACATACGACGTGTCCCCCTCGCGGTGAAGCACAATGCCAACACCCTCAAAACTGCCACGCATATGTTCGGCCGTTTGCTCTACGGCCTTGTTCGACATGTAAGCGCTGTGCGGATCGAGTTCAGAAAGAATGGTGGCCGTAATCCTTTCGTACAAAGAATCGCTATCTACGGGGTCTACATATTCGGTTTCGATAATGTGTAGCACCTCGTCAAGCTTATCGTGCAGTTTATGCTCACTTCGCTTATTGAAAGAGGGGTTGTTGCCAAACATCAACCCTATCAGGGTTCCCATAATCATGGCTATGAGTATGAGAATGAAACTGCCTCGTTGGTTCGAAGATGATTGTTCTGTCATTACAAGTAAGGTAGAAGAGAGATTTATTGATGTTTTATTGCGGCGAGAAAGGCTACGGCATCGGCTATGATGTTGTCATGATCAAAAGCCAGTGGAGGGAGGGCGTCTATGTCAAACCACTGTGCCGACGAGGCATCGTCGTTTGCTTGCACATTTGTCCCTTCATCGGGCAGCATAAGGAGATAGGCTATTGTAATTGTGCGGCCACGAGGGTCGCGATGTGGCCGACTATAAACGCCCACTAAATGTAGGTCTGCTACAGATGCTCTTATACTGGTTTCTTCGAGCAACTCACGTACAGCCCCTTGCTCTACGGTTTCAGTTTCCTCGACAAACCCACCAGGAAGTGCCCAGTGGTTTGCAAAGGGGTTGTTGCATCGCAGTATGAGCAATATCTGCCCACGGCTGTTAAACACAGTGCAGTCGGTAGTAACCATAGGGCGGGGATAGTTGTAAGTGTAGGTGCCCATACTGTATGCTTAAGAGATATTTGCTGTTGTGGCTCTTCGAAGTTCAAAGTCCCTACCAAGATACTTCTCACGCACGTCGGGGTCGGAGGCCATCTCTTCGGGTGTACCATGATGCAGCACACTACCCTCAAACAATAGATATGCTCGGTCGGTTATGGCAAGGGTCTCACGGACGTTGTGGTCGGTGATAAGAATACCTATATTGCGGTCTTTCAAATGTGCAACGATGTCTTGAATGTCTTGCACTGCAATGGGATCTACACCAGCAAAAGGTTCGTCGAGCAGCAAAAACATAGGGTCGTTGGCCAACGCACGTGCAATCTCGGTGCGCCTACGCTCTCCGCCCGAGAGTTGTATGCCTTTACTTTTGCGTATTTTTTGCAGTCCAAATTCATTCAATAGCGACTCTAACTTATCTCGTTGTTGTTGTTTGGTAAGGTCTTTTCTAAATTCGAGAATAGAGATAATATTGTCTTCGACCGACATTTGGCGAAATACCGAGGCCTCCTGGGCCAAGTAGCCTACACCCTTTTGAGCACGGCGGTACATTGGTAGGTTGGTTATATCCTCTTTGTCAAGAAACACATGCCCAGAGAAAGGTTTAATTATCCCAACAATCATATAAAATGTGGTGGTCTTACCAGCGCCATTAGGCCCCAACAATCCCACAATCTCGCCTTGATTCACCTCTACCGACACCTCACGCACCACGGTGCGCGAGCGATACATCTTCACAACCTTATCGGTATATAGCCTCATAGTATACCCTCCCTCAAAATGTCGTGTATATGTATGATGCCGAGGTAGTGGCCATCGGGGGCTGTTACCACCAGTTGTGTTATCGAGTTTTCTTGCATAATGTGAAGTGCATTCACTGCGTATTCGTCGGCCGCAATCAACTTCGGGTTGGAGTGCATTATGTCGGCTGCTTTATTGGGCGAGTGAAATGTTTGCATCATTCTTCGCAAATCGCCGTCGGTTATTATACCCACCACATGTCCGTTTTCTGTAACCACCGTACAGCCCAGGCGTTTTGAAGTCATTTCAAGTATAGTGTCGTCAATTGACGTGTTGGGAGCAACCTCGGGGCGTTCATTCTGAATATAAAGGTCGCTTACGCGCATATACAACTGCTTGCCCAGTGCTCCCCCTGGATGAAACCGTGCAAAGTCGCGAGCTGTGAAGTTTCTGCACTCTATCAAGGCCACTGCCAAAGCGTCGCCCATTACCAACTGGGCAGTGGTGCTACTGGTCGGGGCAAGATTATTGGGGCAAGCTTCATGTTCGACACTGACATCCAATACCACCGATGCTTCGTGAGCCAAGAACGAGTCGCGGTTGCCAACAATGGCAATCAGAGGGTTGCCAAAATTCTTTATCAAAGGCACCAGCACTTTAATCTCTGGAGTGTTACCACTTTTGGATATACATATCACCACATCGTCGGGTCTAATCATACCCAAATCGCCGTGAATGGCATCGGCGGCGTGCATAAACAGGGCTGGTGTACCCGTAGAGTTGAACGTAGACACTATCTTGGATGCTATGTTGGCACTTTTACCTATACCAGTAACCACCACTCTGCCCTTCGAGGAATAGATAGCCTCCACCGCCTCTGAAAATGAGCCATCTATAAGATTTGCCAAATCCTCGATGGCTTTTTTTTCGTTGGCAATCACCTGAATTGCAATATCTTTTATTTCTTTCGCACTTTTCATTCTGAAAAAAATGTCGGCATTTATGATAATTTAACTACCTTTGTAAAAGGGTTTTCCGTGAAAGGGGAAACAATGACTAACCGCATTAACGCACAGCCTGTAAAAATATTGTGTCAATAATGACTGACCTGCATGCGTATCTGAAAGAAATCTTTGGCTTCGACAAGTTTAAGGGCGACCAGGAAGCCATCATACGGAGTTTGCTTGATGGGCACGACACCTTTGTCATTATGCCCACTGGAGGGGGCAAATCGCTCTGCTACCAGTTGCCAGCCATGATACTTGACGGCACTGCCGTGGTGGTGTCGCCGCTCATTGCGCTGATGAAAAATCAAGTCGATGCGGTGCGCTACACCTCGGGCAGTCGAGTGGTGGCGCATTTCCTCAACTCGTCGCTTTCGCGCAACCAGATGAACGAGGTAAAAGACGACCTGCTGAATGGGGACACAAAACTGTTGTATGTTGCCCCCGAAACCCTTTCAAAGGACGACACCATTGCCCTTCTGAAACATATTAGGGTGTCGTTTGTGGCCATCGACGAGGCTCACTGCATATCTGAATGGGGGCACGACTTTCGTCCCGAGTATCGCAAATTGCGTGATTCCATCCATGCCATCAACCCCAATGCACCCATCCTAACCCTCACAGCTTCGGCCACTCCAAAGGTGCAGCAGGACATCATTGCCAATCTCGGCATGGAAAAGGCCAACACTTTCATATCCTCTTTCAATCGCCCCAACCTCTACTACGAGGTGCGTCCCAAGCCCTCCGACCCCTTGCGGTTGCACAAAGAGATCATACGTTTCATTAAAGACAACCCTGGTAAAAGTGGCATCATATATTGCCTAACGCGCAAACGGGTAGAAGATTTGGCGCAATTGCTGGTGCTTAACGGCATAAAGGCGCTGCCTTACCATGCTGGACTCGACAACAAGGTGCGTGCCGAAAACCAAGACCGTTTCCTCATGGAAGAGGTCGACGTGATTGTTGCCACGATAGCCTTTGGCATGGGAATAGACAAGTCCGATGTTCGCTTCGTCATCCACTACGACATTCCAAAGAGCGTGGAGGGCTACTATCAAGAGACTGGCCGTGCTGGTCGCGATGGTGGCGAGGGCCGATGCATTGCCTACTATAGCGAGCAGGATGTTGAAAAACTCTACAAGTTCTTTTCCGACAAGAATGTTACCGAGCAGGAAATGGCATCGCAACTGGTGCAAGAGATGGTCTCTTATGCCGAAAGTTCGGATTGTCGGCGGCTCAACATACTGAAATACTTTGGCGAGGACTATAATGAATCCTATTGTGGCAATTGCGACAACTGCCTTCGCCCCAAGCCTCAGATAGAGGCCCGAGAAGAAATGGCTTTGGCCATTGAGACAGTTGCCGCCATGAAGCAATCATTCAAGGCCAAACATGTGGTCGATGTGCTGATGGGACGAAAGACAGGCGACATCGTGAAGTACTACCTGCACGACTTGGAACAGTTTGGTGCGGGCAACGACCACGATGCCCTGTTTTGGAAAGCCGTCATACGGCAAGCTGTGTTTGAGGGACTTTTGCAAAAGGAAGTCAAGCAATTTGGTGTACTGAAAATAACCTCGGCAGGTCAAAAATTCGTAAAGCATCCCTACTCCATAATGGTGCGATGCGACCACGACTATTCACAACCCGATGCCGACGACGATGACTCCGATGTGGCCGCTCTCAACTCGGCAGGGTCGGCGGCTGCCGACGAGGCTCTCTATGCACAGTTGCGTGGCTTGCGTCGCAGCATTGCCCTGCGCGAGAAGTTGCCTGTGCACGTCATCTTCGAAGACTCGTCGCTCAAGGACATGACCATACAATACCCCTGCACCACCGAGGAATTGTCTCACTGCTCGGGGGTTGGGCCAGGAAAGGCTGCACGCTACGGGCAACCATTCATCGAACTTATAAAGAAATATGTCGAAGATAACGACATAGACCGTCCACAGGACATTGTGATTCGCAGCACAGCCAACCGTTCCAGTATCAAGATTTACATCATTCAATCCATCGATCGCCGCAAGGCATTGCCCGACATTGCTGCTGGGCGCGGCATCTCGCTCGACCAACTGCTTACCGAAATGGAGCACATCGTGTCGAGTGGTGCAAAGCTAAACATAGACTACTATATCAACGAAGAGATAGAACCCGACCATCAAGAGGAACTGCTCGACTATTGGCGGCATTCAGAGTCGGGCTCGCTCGACGAAGCTTTCGAAGAATATGCCGACGATCCCGACTTTACCGAGCAGGAAATACGTCTTATGCGCATCAAATTCATGTCCGACTTTGGGCACTAATGTCCTGCCCGTTTTCATCCTTCTTACCGACACGATTTGCATTCTTTCGCCCCACTCATTCCGTAAAAGGAGGTGTGGGGCGAAGTAACTGCGTGGCATCAAATAGACAACATGTAAGCATCAAGTAAGGCCGTTCTTCAGTTGTTCTTCAGTCAATCACTGAAGAACAACTGAAGAACGACTGAAGAACAGCCTTACTTGCTCCCTATGTGCTACGTGTGAGATGCTTGGTAAAAAGAAAGAAGAATGTTGATGCTGCAATAAAATGTGTAAGTTTGCAAAATGAAACACTTGGATGAGGGTGCGCATAAGTTGTTGATAAACACGGCTATCAGCATATTTTGATACGGCCTAATGGTGCCTCAAAAACGGAGTTTCGTGTAAAGAAAAATGCAAATTTAAGACAGTAATGTTGCAAGCGATAGACATAGTAGAGATTTTGAGTGCTTTTTTGGTGATGTTTGCCATTATCGACATCACTGGATCGATACCCATTTTCCTCTCCATGCGTGAGCAAGGCAAGAGTATCAAGCCATTGCAAGCCACGCTGGTGTCGCTGGGGCTATTTGTGGTGTTCTTCTATGTAGGCGATGCCGTGTTGCGGCTGTTCAGCATTGATGCGCCGTCGTTTGCTGTGGCTGGTGCTGTGGTGCTTTTCATACTGTCGCTCGAAATGATAACGGGACGCGAGTTCATAAAAAACGAAGTTTCGGCCAGTGGGGCTTCGATTGTGCCGGTGGCTTTCCCCCTTATTGCCGGACCAGGAGCCATAACGGCACTGATTTCGTTGCGTGCCGAGTATGCCGACATCAATATCATGATTGGGTTGGTGCTTAATTTGGTGCTCGACTTTGTCGTTATCCGTTATCTTGATCGGCTGGCCGAATGGTTGGGAGCCGGACTTATATATGTGTTTCGCAAATTCTTTGGGGTGGTGTTGTTGGCCATGGCTGCTAAGTTGTTTGCTGGCAACATCACGTCGATGTTCTGATAGTTTAATCAAATCACCATGTCGGACATGGAAACTCAACATCTGTTTGATACCAATGTGCAGCAAGTGAAATATCTTGTGCTGCGCGAGGTGATAAGAAGAGCCTATGAAGGCGGACTCGAAAATGCCTACACCATTCCGCGAACCATAGCGCCGGGACCTAAACCCGACATGCGATGCTGCGTGCACAAAGAGCGTGCCGTGCTTATGGATAGGGTGAACCTTGCCATGGGTGGCAATAAACACAACCCCAATGTGGTGGAGGTGCTCTATGAAGCATGCGACGAGTGCCCTACCAGTGGTATGCTGGTAACCTCGGCTTGTCGTGGGTGCTTGTTGCATGCCTGCAAAGATGTGTGCCCCAAGGATGCAATAACCATAGAAAATCACCATGCGGTTATAGATAAAACCAAGTGCATCGAGTGTGGCAAATGCTCGAAAGCATGCCCCTATAGCGCCATCATTGCTCAACAGCGTCCGTGCATTAAGAGCTGCAAGGTGAAGGCAATTAGCATCAACGACGAAGATAAGGCTGTGATTGACAATGACAAATGCATTGCATGTGGCGCATGTATCTACAGGTGCCCATTTGGTGCTATAAGCGATAAAAGCCTTGTGCTCGACATAATAAAGATGTTGAAGGAGTCGGAGGACAACACTCGGTATAAGGTCTACGCTGTGGTGGCACCCGCCATTGTTAGCCAGTGTCGGTTTGGTCGCATCACACAGGTGGTGACGGCTATCAGAAAACTGGGCTTCTACAAGGTGGTTGAGGCTGCGTTGGGCGCCGACATAACCCTCTATCATGAGGCTAAAGAATGGAAAGAAAAGGGACTGCTTACCACCTCGTGTTGTCCGTCGTTTGTAAAGTTTGTTGAGAAACAATATCCCACGTTAGCAAAGCACATCTCGTCGTCGGTGTCGCCCATGATCTATGCCGCAAGGCTTATAAAGCATGCCGACCCCGATGCCAAGGTGGTGTTTATTGGCCCTTGCGCATCGAAGAAGATGGAATACACGCTTGAGAAAACAGGCGGAATGATAGACAGCGTGATGTCGTTTGAAGAGTTGCAGGCTTTTGTCGACGCTCGTGGCATCGACACCACACAGTGTGAAGACACCGAGATGGACAACGCCTCCTATTATGGACGCATCTTTGCCATGAGTGGAGGTGTGGCGCAGGGAGTGGCAGCTGTGGCAGAACAGATGGGTATAGAAGGGGTGAAGCCTTGTGTGATGAACGGTATAGACGAATGTCGCTCGAAATTGGCACTGCTTAAAGCAGGCAAGGCCGTGGAAAACTTCTTCGAGGGTATGTCGTGTGAAGGTGGATGTGTCAACGGGCCCCTTTGCATCACCCACAGCCCGCGCAATGTGGTCGATGTTGAAAAATACGGCAACGAGGCCAGGGAGAAGACCATTGATAAAGCTGTGGAGATGTATGAGCGTACCGTGGGCGACAACACCCATGCTGAAGGGTAGGCATGCGATGGCTCTTGTGGGTGATGGGCGCTTTGGAGGGTCGATTATGGAGGGAAGTGCCGACCATGTTGGGAGGTAGAGAAGGTGAAACAACGAAGCTACGGGCTGCGGTGTTGTTTGTTCACAAGATGGGGTTATTGTGCTCTCGTCCTCACTAAATGAAAATATTTTTTGCAGAAAACTTTTTTTTAATATTTTTGTGCCTGCTTTACAAAGGAGAGGCCTTTGAAAAGAGTTGCAAGCAGGAGAGGGGAGTTTTGCAAAAAGCCCCCTCGAATAAACAGAAGAAAACGTCCTTCGCAAGGCTAAAAAGTCGGGCAGAGGACGTGCGGTTTGTGCTTTGTAGACCCTTTGAAAATGAAATTCCTTCAACAAAAAACATAAAAATCTGAAGCATTATGATGACCAAAGACCAGTACATTGAAAGTCTTCGCAAACTGAAGATGAACGTCTATTACATGGGCGAAAAGATCGAAAACCCTGTTGATCACCCCATGATTCGTCCGTCGCTCAACTCGGTGGCAATGACCTATGAGTTGGCAGAGAAGCCCGAGTATCAGGAAGTGATGACAGCTATCTCGAACCTCACTGGCAAGAGAATCAACCGTTTCTGCCACCTGCACCAAAGCACCGAAGACCTGGTGAACAAGGTGAAAATGCAGCGTCTGTGTGGCCAAAAGACCAGCGCCTGTTTCCAACGTTGCGTTGGTATGGACGCCTTTAACGCCATCTATTCGACCACTTTCGAGATTGACCAAAAGTACGGCACAGAATACCACAAACGTTTTGTGGAGTACCTGAAATATGTGCAGGATAACGACTTGACCATTGATGGCGCTATGACCGACCCCAAAGGCGATCGTTCGCTCTCGCCCTCAAAGCAGGCCGACCCCGATATGTATCTTCACATTGTTGAAATTCGCCCCGACGGTATAGTGGTGCGTGGTGCAAAGGCTCACCAAACTGGTGCTGTCAACAGCCACGAGCACCTCATCATGCCCACCCAGGCCATGAAGGAGGAGGACAAGGCTTATGCCGTGAGTTTTGCTGTCCCCACCGATGCTGAAGGTATTACCATGATTTATGGCCGTCAGAGCTGCGACACCCGTAAACTTGAAGAATACCACGACATGGACCTCGGTAACAGCACCTTTGGTGGTCATGAGGCTCTTGTTATCTTCGACAATGTGTTTATCCCCAACGACCGCGTGTTCATGTGCCAGGAATACGACTTTGCTGGTATGCTCGTTGAGCGTTTCTCGGGCTATCACCGTCAGAGCTATGGTGGATGTAAAGTTGGTGTCGGCGATGTGCTGATTGGTGCAGCCGCATTGGCAGCCGAATACAACGGTGCAGCAAAAGCCAGCCACATTAAGGATAAACTTATTGAAATGAACCACCTCAATGAGACCCTTTATGCTTGCGGTATTGCTTGCTCGGCCGAAGGTTGCAAGACAGCTGCTGGCAACTACCAAATAGACCTCCTGCTTGCTAACGTCTGCAAACAGAACGTTACTCGTCTGCCTTACGAAATTGCCCGTTTGGCCGAAGATATTGCTGGTGGTTTGATGGTTACCATGCCCAGCGAGGCCGACTTGCGCAGCAAAGAGGTTGGACATTATGTTGAGAAATACCTCCGTGGTGTTGCCAATGTCAGCACAGAAAACCGTATGCGCATACTGCGTCTCATCGAGAACCTCACCCTCGGTACAGCTGCTGTTGGTTACCGTACAGAAAGTATGCACGGTGCTGGCTCGCCACAGGCTCAGCGCATCATGATCTCGCGTCAGTGCGACATGGAAAGCAAGAAGCAACTTGCCAAGACTATCGCTCACATTGACGAAAGTCAGAATAAATAATGTGTAAGCGTTAACAATCAACAACCGATGTTCAGGCTCTCGGGAACGACGATTGTCCGTGAGCCGAGAGTCTGAACATATATTATTTTTAATAGAACTATGGACTGGAAAGAAGAGTACAAAACCAAGCAAACGACAGCCGAAGAGGCTATTAAAAGCATTAAACCTGGCGACACCGTCGTTATGTCTGAATGTGCTGGCGTTCCTCGCCACACCATACAGGCAATGGCTGCACACCGTGCAGACTTCCATGATGTTACCATCTATCACATGCTGACTTTGGGCGATGGCGAGTGCTTCGCACCTGAGTGCTACGACAATTTCCGCCACTTGAGCAACTTCCTCGGTGGCAACTCTCGCCAGGCCGTATGGAGTGGGCACGGAGAGTTCTTCCCTGCCTACTTCAAAGATATCCCACCAATGCTGGGAAATGAAATACCGTGCGACGTGGCTTTAGTAACCGTCACCCCTCCTAATGCCGAGGGATATTGTTCGGTTAGCCTCTCGTGCGACTATGCTGTCGCCGCTATAAAGAAAGCCCGTGTGGTGATAGCCGAGGCCAATGACCGTCTGCCTTTCGTCGGTGGTGGTACGTTGGTTCATGTATCCGAGTTGACACACATCGTCCCTTGCTCGTACGATATGCCAGAATTGGCTCCGGCAAAAATTGGCGACGTCGAAGCAGCTATAGGTCGTAATTGTGCATCATTGGTAGAAGATGGTGCAACCCTCCAACTTGGAATAGGTGCTATCCCTGATGCAGTGTTGATGGCATTGGGTGATAAGCACGATTTGGGTATACACACTGAAATGTTCTCCGACGGGGTTGTAGACCTCGTGGAAAAAGGAGTTATTAACGGAAGTCGTAAAACACTGCACCAAGGAAAACTGGTTGCCACGTTCTTGATGGGTACGAAAAAGTTGTACGACTTTGTTAATAACAATCCCATGGTCGAACTTTATGGTGTTGACTACGTAAATGACCCGTATGTCATCGCCAAAAATGACCGCATGGTTGCAATCAACTCGTGCATAGAAATTGACCTTATGGGTCAGGTGGCGAGTGAGACAATGGGAATAAAACAATTTAGCGGTACTGGTGGCCAGGTAGACTATGTGCGCGGTGCTGCTATGTCGCGCGAGGGAAAGAGCATCATGGCTATGCCCTCCACGGCAGCAAAAGGCAAAGTGAGTCGTATTGTGCCCTTCTTGGCAGAAGGTGCAGCAGTAACAACCTCGCGTAACGATGTGGATTACGTCGTTACCGAGTACGGCATTGCCCATTTGAAAGGAAAAACATTACGTCAGCGTGCGGAGGCTTTGATAGCTATCGCTCATCCCGACTTCCGTCCAATGCTGCAGGAAGAATACGAGAAAAGATTTAACAAGTAGTAAAACTCTAATTTACCATGTTTACAGTAAAAACAAACATCAGTCAGTTTGACACCTTTGCCGAATTTGCAAAGGCTTTCGAACTTGGTTCTAACGACCTGGTGATTACCCAATCGTTTATTTACGAGCCTTATATTAAGCCCCTTGGACTTCCTTGTACTTTTGTGATGCAGGAGAAGTACGGTATGGGCGAGCCGAGCGATGAGATGATTCAGAATATCATGAACGACAACGCTAAGGTGGAATACAACCGCGTGGTTGCCGTAGGTGGTGGCACTGTGATAGACATTTCGAAGATTTTCTCGTTGGGACATTTGGATAATGTTACCGATGCATTTGAGCGTAAAATCCCTATTGTTAAGAAGAAACAGTTGGTTATCATCCCCACCACTTGTGGAACGGGAAGTGAGGTTACCAACATCAGTATCGCCGAGTTGAAACAACGTCACACTAAGTTGGGATTGGCCGACAATGCCATTTTGGCCGATGACGCTGTGTTGATACCTGAATTGTTGAAGAGTTTGCCTTTCAAACCCTATGCTTTCAGTGCAATAGATGCTCTTATTCATGCCACTGAGAGTTACCTCTCGCCCAAGGCTACTCCCTATTCGCGTATGTTCTCGGTGGAGGCTATCCGCCTTATTATCCCCATTTTCTGTGGCATCGCAAAAGAAGGGCCAGAATATCGTTTGGAGCATCTTGAGGAAATGTTACGCGCCAGCAACTATGCTGGTATAGCTTTTGGTAATGCAGGTTGTGGTGCAGTTCATGCATTGTCGTATCCTCTTGGTGGTAACTACCATGTGCCCCATGGCGAGAGCAACTACCAGTTCTATACACACATCTTCAAACTCTATACTCAGAAGAACCCCAATGGTGCAATAAAAGATTTGAACAAACTTATGGCCGACATGCTTGGGACAACTCCCGAGAACGTGTATGAGGCTCTTGAGCAGTTGTTGAACAACCTTGCCACCAAGCGCCCATTGCATGAGTTTGGTATGAAAGAGGAGGAGACGGTTGCGTTTGCCGACAATGTGATAGCAACACAGCAGCGTTTGTTGAATAACAACTACACGCCATTCTCACGCGACGAGATTGTGAAGATTTATAAAGATCTTTTCTAATTTTGAATAAAATAAGACACTTACTTAATTGTTAAACAACACAATAAACAACACAACAAAAATGACAGAGATAGAACAAATGATAGCAAAAGCCCGTGAGGCACAGGCTATCTACGCTCGCCAGTTTGACCAAGAACGTTGCGACCAAGCTGTGAAACTTACCACTCGCGCCATCTACGACCACGCCGAGGAATTGGCTCGCATGGCTGTTGATGAGACCAAGATGGGCGTTTACGAGGATAAAGTTGCAAAGAACCGCAACAAAGCAAAAGGTGTCTATTTCAACCTGAAAGGTAAAAAGAGCGTTGGTGTGTTGAGCATGGACGATGTTACTGGTTTGATTGAAGTGGCAAAGCCCATGGGCGTTGTGGCTGGCGTTACCCCTATGACCAACCCCATCGTTACCCCAATGTCAAAAATCGCTTTTGCTCTTAAGACTCGCAATGCTATCATCATTAGTCCGCATCCGAAGAGCAAAAACTGCTCGGGCAAAGCCATTGAATATATTCTCGAAGCCTTGAAACCTCTCAATGTGCCCGAAGGATTGATTCAGATGGTTGAAGATCCGTCAATTGATAAGACTCAGGAGTTGATGCGTTTGGCCGATGTTACTGTTGCCACCGGTGGTATGGCCATGGTTAAGAGTGCCTACAGTAGCGGTAAACCCAGCTACGGTGTCGGAGCAGGTAACGTGCAAGTTATCCTTGACCGCGACATTGATTTCGAAGAGGCTGCTGAAAAAGTTATCACAGGCCGTTCGTTCGACAATGGTATTATCTGCACTGGTGAACAGAGTTTCATCTATCCCGAGGAGTGCCATGACGAAGTAATTGCTGCTTTCCGCAATCATGGTGCATACGTGTGCAACAAAGAGGAGCGTGAGAAAGTCATTGCTGCTATCTTTGAGGATGGCCACACTGCTCGTGACGTTGTCGGACAGAGCACAGCTTATATCGCTAAGAAAGCTGGTATCAATATCCCTGAAAAAACTCGCATCATCGTTGTTGAAAGCAACGGTAAGTTTGGCCGAGCCGATGACATTAGCAAAGAAAAGATGTGTCCTGTGATGGGTGCTTTCCCCTATAAGACTTTCGATGATGCTATCTGCATTGCTGAAACCAACTTACAATACGAAGGTAACGGCCACTCGGTAGCTATCCACTCTCGCAACCAAAGCCACATCATACAAGCTGGTGAAGAACTCACCGTTAGCCGTGTGGTTGTGAATGCTGTTAGTGCTACCACTGCCGGTGGTCATGTTCAGAATGGTCTTGCCACCACCAATACTCTTGGTTGCGGTAGCTGGGGTAACAACTCCATTTCGGAGAACTTTACCTACAAGCACCTTATGAACATTACTCGTATTGCTCCTCTTTCGAATAAAATCCAAGTTCCTTCTGACGAAGAAATGTGGAAATAAGAAACCCGAGCTAAACACAAAAAAAGGAGACGCTAATATGACGTCTCCTTTTTTTGTTTCCAGCATAAATCGTGTGTTAGAGGAGTTTTTTTCTTGTGAAGAAAGTTGAGGTATGATGTCAGAAAGGACTATCGTGGAGGGATAGCAAAAACTCAAAAATGCGTACCTTTGCAATGCATGAGCAGGCCTATGTCTTGCAGATACGGTCATGCTTTTGGTGGAAGTAGAATGGTGAAGAAGGTGCATAAGGTGCATAAGAGAGAATGCCATTGCGCACAATAACTATTTGAAAAAAAACGAGTAAATACTACTATGTGATGAGGCGGTTAGTCTTATACTTTGCTCCTATTGCAATACTCCTACTAATGTGGAGTTGTGTCGACGATAATATCGTGCTTATTGATGATGTCAACACCGAAGATGAATGGGCATTCGACAGCACCGATTATAGTACAGTTGTGTCGGTTGTGTTTTCTGAAAGTGGGGCTGTCGTGGATGGGCAAGACGACAGCATACTTGTGAGTATTTCTGGAAACAATGGCGTTACCGTTACCAATATAAGTTCGCGTAAGGTGCAATACAGGTTATCGGGAAATAGCAGTAACGGCTATTTCAAATTATACAGCGGACGCAAGCAAGCTATAGTTATCAATAGTTTAACATTGACAAACACTGCGGGTGCAGCAATCAACATTCAGGGTCCAATGGCATCGCCCAGCAGCGGTAAAAGCACACAATTGGTTGTTTGGGGAAGCAATAGCCTTGCCGACGGTGTGCAATACAGTCAGACTCCACAGAGTGAGGATGAAAAAGCAGTCCTTTTCAGCGAGGGACAACTAATATTCAGTGGACGTGGATCCCTGTCGGTGACTGCAACTGGCAAAGCTGGTATCACAAGCGACGACTATGTTAAGATGAAAGACAGTGTTAATATCAGCGTCATTACTACATCGGGACATGGTGTTAGAGGCAAAGATTCGGTGATTGTGCAAGGGGGCGTATTGGGCATCACATCATCTGCAGCGGGTAAAAAAGGAATCTCTACCGATGGCAATTGCCGTGTATCGGGGGGCGCTACTACAATCTATGTTAGTGGAAATACCGTTGTATCGTCGGGCGATACCAGTCGGGTTGACGGTATAAAAGCCGATGGAGCATTCCTTATCGATGGTGGAACCTTGATGATCACTTCTACTGGCACAGGTGCCAAAGGCATAAGTGTTGATGGCAATGCCACTTTCAATGGTGGTGAGGTAATCGTAACGGTCAGTGGTAGCAATTATGGCAGTGGCGGAGGAAGTGGATGGGGTTGGGGTGGACATGGAAATACAACCAGTGGTGTGTATACTAAAGGCATAAAAGCCGATGGCGACATAGTGTTCAACGGTGGTACGATAACCGTGTCATCCACAAATCATGAAGCCATTGAGAGTAAGGCCGAGATGATATTCAATGGAGGTATGGTGTATGCCTATTCGAGAGGCGACGATGCCATCAATGCCTCATCCGACATGACTTTCAACAGCGGCTATGTGTGTGGTTACGGTGCGGGCACATCGACCGGGGCCGATGGAATCGATGCCAATGGCAATATCTACATCAACGGAGGTGTAGTCTATGGCATTTGCACCCATGGTTCGCCTGATGTGGGCTTTGATGCCAACTCCGAGGAGCGTAAGAAGTTGTATGTACGAGGTGGGGTGGTAATAGCGATAGGAGGGCTTGAGAATGGTGCCCAACTTGACCAACCGTGCTACAAGGCTGCATCGTTTTCGCCCAACGCTACCTATGCCCTTACAGTAGGCGATGCGAAATATGTTTTCCAAACACCTACCGGAGGCAATAGCCTTGTTGTGAGTGGAGGGAGCTCACAGCCCACACTGGTATATCAGCCAACGACGAGTGGGGGCTCCGACATTCTTAATGGGATGATAACCGTCGGAGCCGAAGTGAGTGGTGGCACATCGGTATCGCTCAGTTCCTACAGTGGCGGTGGCAGTCGCCCAGGTGGGCATTGATACCAAGAAAATGCTTTTGCTTATGAAAAAGAGAACCTTGTTGACTGCAATGCTTGTCTTGACTATGGCAGCAGTGCAGGCTCAAACCACAGAGGTGCTTGACAACGAGTATGGTGCACGGTTGTCGTTACAGGCAGACAAAAAGTTAGCCAAAGGTCTGCATATCTTTGCGGAAGAAGAAATAAGACTCGACGACAACTTCTCATCGTTCAACAGACTGCACACCACAGTGGGTATAACCTACAAGGCTTTGCCCTGGTTGAAAGTCGGTATGGGCTATGCCTTAATCAATCCCTATAGCTCTGCTAACAAGGCCTTCAAAAGTGCGCGCCATAGGCTCATGCTGGATGCCACAGCACAGTATCAATGGGGGCATTGGCAATTTGGTCTTAAGGAGCGTTTGCAAGCCACCTATCGTTCGGGAGATATGAACACCTATCAAGCCCCACGTACAGCAATGGCTTTGAAAAGTAGAATTTCGGTTAAATATCAAGGTTGGAGACGGATTGTGCCATTTGCTGCATTCGAACTTCGCAACACTTTGAACGCCCCCGTAGTGGATGCTTTCTACGATGGATCCCTCTACACCACAGTTGATGGCTATGAAATCGCCGAGGCTGGGTGGTTTATAAGTGGATGGAATGGGACGTATGTCAATCGTCGTCGGGTGGCATTGGGCACAACATATAAGATTACTCGGGGCAACAGCCTGCGTTTTCAACTATTAGCCGACTGTATTTCCGATAAGGAAATAGATGCCAATGCTGCTGGTACCAAACTTAAATCCTACACCCTACGAAAAGGATTCGTTGGATGGGCATGTGTCGACTACACATTTTCTTTCTGACTACGGTCGCCTTATCCTCTGTTTCCCACCTAATCAAGTCCCTATCAACTCCTGCAAAAGCAGGATATGATAGGGACTTGATTAGGATATGATAGGGACTTAATTCGCTGTTCTTCGCTTTATTTTGCATGCTTTTGTAAAGAAAAACATGTGGTTGAATAAAAAAGATATAACTTTGCACCGTTGAAACAACCATTAGGGGTGCTGCAAAACCATTGTGGCTGAGAACATACCCTGGCACCTGATCGGGATAATGCCCGCGGAGGAAAAGAACTATGAAACAACACACAAATACTTGTGGCCGCTATCTTTACAGAGCCACCAGGAAATGTGCAGGGCAGATGATAGCCTGTGCTGCATTTGTATTCACAGCAAGTTTTTTGTTCACTCCCTCGGCTTCTGCCCAAATGGTCGTAGGTGGCACTGGCGCTAATGTGCGCGACTCTGTCCGACGGCTTGACGAGGTGATTATTCAAGACGTGCGTGTGAGCAACACCGCACCACTTACCACCGACAACGTGAGCCGCGAGCAACTGAAAGAGGCTCGTGTTGCGGTGTCTATTCCCTTCATGCTTGAGACGCAACCCTCGGTGGTGGCAAGTGGCGAGAATGGCGCAGTCGGCTCCACAAGCTTGCGCATACGCGGTGTCGATGCCAGTCGTATCAACGTCAACATCAATGGCATAACGCTTAACGATGCCGAAAGCCAGTCGGTTTTTTGGTATAACATCCCCAATTTGGGAGGCATGGCACAGAGCATGCAGATACAGCGTGGCGTAGGTGCTTCGACAGGAGGCAGCCCTGCATTTGGAGCAGCCATCAACATGCAAACCCTCAACGCCCGCAATGAAGCTTATGGTGAAGCCGATATCGCTTTGGGCAGTTGGAATACACGTCAGTATAGTTTCAATTTTGGCACGGGCCTATTGCCTGGAGGTTTAAGTTTCGACATGTCGTATAGTGGACTGAGTAGCGATGGATTTTTGCGTGGTGGCCTCACCGACCAGCAGAGTCTTTTTGCTGGCCTCTCATGGTATGGCGAACGCACAGTAATAAAACTGCTCACCATTATGGGCGCGCAAACATCGGGTATCACCTGGGATGGCGCCTATGCCTCGGATTTGGATGCCGATCCCACTTTCAACCCTTCGGGCGCATACGATGTGGATGGCCAAACAATGTACTATCCCAACGAGACCGACAACTACTGGCAGCAACACTATCAACTCTACATCTCACACCTTTTGTCTAACAGGTGGAGCGTCAATGCGGCTTTCGACTTCACACATGGCGATGGCTATTACGAGCAGTACAAGGCTGGTAAGAAATTCTCTAAATACGATTTTTTTATCCCTGGAACTACAGATTTCATTACTCGCAAGCAGATGGATAACAATGCCTACACCGCATCGTTGTCGTTGCGCTACAACGACAGCCGCCTATCGGCATCGTTTGGCGAGAGTTTGCTCTTCTATGATGGCAAGCATTTTGGCAACATCATCTGGTGTCGCGACACATCGGCTCACCTCAATCTGCCCCATCAGTGGTACGAGAACTTTGGAGAAAAACTTGATAACACTGTCTTTGTCAAAGCCAACTACGAATTTAACCACCGCCTGAATGGTTATGCCGACCTCCAACTGCGCAACATCAACTATAAAGTCTATGGCTATGCCGACGACCTGTTCGATATGAATTTCGAAGAAAACTACTTTTTCTTCAACCCCAAGGCCGGACTCAACTACCGTATCAACAGCCACCAACGCACATATTTTGTTGCTGGAATAAGCAACCGCGAGCCCACTCGGTCGGACATCAAGGATGCCATTGGCAACAACGATACCGTTAAAGCCGAGACGATGCTCGACATCGAGATGGGCTATCAGTTGAAAAATCGCATCTTTAATTTGAGTGCTAATCTTTATGCAATGCTCTATAGCGACCAACTAACCCCCAATGGCGACGTGAGTAGCAGTGGCTACACACTTATGGAAAACGTCGATAATAGTTACCGCATAGGTATTGAGCTCCAGGCAGGAGCCGAAATCAACAGATGGTTCGACATAGAAGGCAACCTTACCCTCAGTCAAAACAAAGTGGTTGACTATACTTTCACCGACTTCGCCGACGGCGACACCATCCTGCAAACTTTCACCCAAAACACCGATCTCTCGCTCTCTCCTTCAATCATTGGTGCAGCGATACTCACGTTCAAGCCTGTTAAGGACGCAAAAATTCAGATAGTGGGTAAATACGTCGGCAAACAATATGCCGACAACACCAGTCGCGATGTCTATGCAATCGACCCCTATTTTCTGCTCAACGCCCGCGCTTCCTACCAGTGGCATCTCAAGGGCAACAGTTCAATAGAGGCTCAAGTGTTGGTCAACAACGTTCTTGATCATGGTTACCGTCTTAGCGCGTGGGTCGGCGATTACGAATGGGGTGGATACTATCACGACCGTGCTTACCTTCAGCAACCTGGTCGCAACTTCATGGTAAGGGCTGTATACAGTTTCTGATATAATGACAATAGTTGAAATAATAGGAGCAATCATAGGCCTGGCCTATATAGTGAGCGAATATCGTGCCGATCGCTGGTTTTGGCCGTTAAGCCTCATCATGTCGGCATTCTACATCATCATCGATTTCACGTCGGGGATATATGCCAATGGGGCTATATGTTGCTACAATTTTATCATGTCAATTTATGGTATCCTTGTATGGCGAGGCATATTGGGGCGCAAAGATAAAACCGAGCGCCCCATTTCCAGTTGCCCTGCAAGGCTATGGCCATGGATAATATTGTCGGTGGCTGTTTTGTCCGTCCTCCTCTCTTTGTTACTCAACAAGTTGGACGAGAGCCAGTATCCGTGGCTCGATGGAGTGTCGTCGGCGCTTACCATAGTGGCCATGTACATGTTGGCACACAAATGGTGGCAACAATGGATACTGTGGGCAGTAGTCGAGCCCTTAATGATTGTTTTGTTTTTCCTCACTGGCAACTACGCTTCTGCACTACTGTACGTGGTGTTTGAGGTGTTTTGTTTTATGGGTATTGTCAAATGGAGACGGGAGGCGGAAGCGTAGCAGTCATAGCAGCAGGTGATTTCCCGACGCATCAACGCCCCCTACAGGCCTTGAAAGAGGCGAGCTATGTCGTGTTTTGCGACAGCGCTTATAGCGAGGTGCGCCTCGGTTGCCTCGGAACAACCGACTATGATGTTGTGGGCGACGGCGACTCTTTGCCCGAAGCTGTTCAGACAAAACTTGGCAACAAGTTCCACAAGATTGACGAACAGGACTTCAACGACCTGCACAAGGCCGTTGCTTTTGCATTCGAAAAACACCCCACGGCGCGAGTTTGTCGCATATTTGGTGCCACTGGCCGTCGTGAAGACCACACTTTAGGCAATATCAGCTACTTGCCACTGCTTGCTGCCGAACATCGTGAGGCAGTTTTTGAGATGCTGACCGACTATGGCATTTTTACAACCATGACAGGCCATCGGTGTTACCGTTCGTTTGCACGACAGCAGGTATCGGTGTTTTCGTTAGACCCTCATCTACCAATAAGTGGTAGTGGCTTGAAGTGGCAACTGAACGAGACCTTTGTCGACAGTTGGTGGCAGGCAACGCTCAACGAGGCGTTGGCCGATAGTTTTACTCTGCAGAGCCGTGGGCGTCTCATAGTGTTTCAAACCTACGACCCGAAGTAAGCTGTTGAAAGACCTTATTTTACAAATGATAAATAAAGTGCAAAGATGAAAAGAAACGTAATTTTGCTTGCTGCAGTGGCCATGCTTGCTGCTGGATGTTGCAAACAATCGGAGCCGACAGATAACGCTTCGGTCGTGATGCAGACCATTTTGAACCGTAAAAGCGTCCGCTCGTACACTGGCGACACCATTGCTGCCGACGTGATGCAACAGTTGCTAAAAGCGGCCATGGCAGCCCCATCGGGACGCGATATTCGTCCGTGGAGCATAGTGGTGTTGACTGATAAAAGCCAGTACTCGACAGTGTTTGAGGGCAACTTCAACATGCAAAAGTTTATGGAGAGTGGGGCAGTGGTGATATTGTGTGCCGACACAACGTTTGAAGCCCCCTCGCGCGACAACCCCGATGGCCCAGCCATTCGGCAGGTGAACCACCTATGGCGCGACGATATGGGTGCCGTTACCGAGAATTTATTGTTGGCTGTTGAGGCTTACGGATTGGGTGCATGTTGGACCGCATGCTATCCCTACGAAGACCGCATGGCTCCGATACGCACCTCGTTGGGTCTGCCTCCAACGGTGGTGCCCTATGCCGTGGTGCCCATCGGAGTGCCCACCACCGACAATCAGCCCAAAGACAAGTGGGATGCCTCGCGTGTGCACTACGAAAAGTGGTAGACCAGAATGACGGCATCCGAAGTTGAGGGATACATGCTTCAGCTGCGCAACGAAGAGCAAGCGCAGCAACTGCGTCGTTTTTTCAAAACTGCGCCTGGCGAATATGGCTATGGCGACATGTTTTTGGGACTGAAGGTGCCACAAACAAGGATGGTGGCAAAGGCAGCTGGCAATGATGTGAGCATCGACGAGGCCATCAACCTTCTTGCCAGTCCCTGGCACGAAGTGCGGTTGTGTGGGTTGATGCTCATGTGCCGTCGGTTTGAACGCCTTGCTACCATTCGCCTTGAACACGACGAGTCGGCTACATGCGAGCGCGACACCATCGTGCAACGCTATTTAGACCACGCCGATCGTGTAAACAATTGGGACTTGGTCGACCTCTCTGCACCGCAGATTGTTGGGCGGTGGCTTATGCTACCTTCTTTCATTAACGACAAACAGGCCATTCTCGACACCCTGGCCATGAGCGGCAACCTGTGGCAACAACGCATCAGCATGGTGTGCGTGCTGGAGCCTCTGCGCAGAGGCGACCCTTTGTGGTGCTTGCGCTATGCCGAGATGCACCTTGCGCATCCGCACGACTTGATGCACAAGGCCGTGGGATGGATGCTACGCGAGATGGGCAAACATGTGTCGACCGACCTTTTGCGCAGTTTCCTCGACCAGCATCTGCCGCAGATGAGTCGCACAACATTGCGCTATGCCATTGAACGCTTGCCCGACGACGAGCGTCAGCGGTGGCTTAAACGGCCAATAAAATAGTTGAAAACACTAAGAGAGCGGGGCTGATGATTCAGCCCCGCTCTCTTCTATTTGCTCCTCAACAGGGAGATAATAGTTGACCTACTCGGTCAGTCCGCCATACGATGCAATGGCCTCCTCACGTGCTTGGTCGGAGGTGAAACGGGTGTAGAAAGTGCAGTTGGTAACGACGGTTTGCGTTGAGCAGCGATCGCCATCAATGCGCACCAGTGCCCATCCGCACATGGGGTCGGCAAAACGACTGTCGCGCAACACTAAACGTCCGTTCTTCTTTGCAAAATCGGATAATGGCACTTGGCGGCACTCGACCTCGATGTTAGGAATGCTCTCCACTTCGGTTTGACGAAACTCGTAGAGCATCAAGCGTTCGGTGGGCTCAATGTCGGTGGGTTTCAAGTTGGTTAGCAGCGCGGCAGAGGCGGTCGAGGCCTCTATTTGCAATTCTATTTGAGGCAAAGGCCCTTCGCTCACAGGCATTTGTGGAAGTAGCACCGATGCTTCGCCCGATTTCTTTGCGTTGGGCAGATACACCACGGGAAGCATATTTGCAGCCGAGGCAAAGCGGTGGTAGGCCGATGTACCCTCTGGGAACATTGGATTATAGGGTTTTAGCACGTGCCATAGGGCAATGGTGTGTTTCATGCGCATACGCATGTCGAACTGTTTGGCCGTGCGACGTTTGGGCTGCAAACTGTGGGCGGCGCGCACAACGGTTTTTCCCTGGCGTGTATAAAAAGTCACGCCTGCTGTTTTTACACTGCCGTTCACCAGCAGCGCATCCATTTTGTGTTTTGGCATGGTTGATATTTTTTAGTTGTTGATACGATTCATGTAGGTATCAAGTAGGGCTGTTCTTCAGTCGTTCTTCAGTTGTTCTTCAGTCATTGACTGAAGAACAACTGAAGAACGACCCTATTTGATACGGTGCAAGGGCATAGGTGTCAGCCACTTGGCGTGGTATGAATTACAGGCCTCTCCTTGCAAATATAGGCATTGCAGTTGAAACAATCAACCTTTGGGGCAAAAAAATGGTGCACGGACAGTTCAGAGGCGCAGCTTGTTTACTGCGCGCATTGCTTATGAACAATGGATGGTGGAATAAAAAACGCGTGGCGGTGGCTTTTAAGAGCAAAAACAAGTATCTTTGTAAAATGGATAGTGTTTTTTCAAAACACTGAAATGATGATAGAAACAGGAACTAAAGCAATGAAAAAAGAGATAAAATTCAGTCTGGTTTATCGCGACATGTGGCAGTCGTCGGGCAAATATCAGCCGCGTGTCGACCAGTTGCGCCGCATTGCCCCAGTGATTGTTGACATGAAGTGCTTTGACCGCATTGAAACCAACGGTGGAGCTTTTGAGCAGGTGAACCTCATGTTTGGCGAAAATCCTAACCGTGCGGTGCGAGAGTGGACTGCCCCTTTCAACCGTGCAGGCATACAGACCCACATGCTTGAACGGGCACTTAACGGCTTGCGCATGTATGGTGTGCCAGCCGATGTGCGCCGATTGATGCCCAAGGTGAAGAAAGCGCAGGGGGTCGACATAATGCGCTCGTTCTGTGGGTTGAACGACATCCGCAACCTGCGTCCATCGGTGCAGTATGCAAAGGAGGCTGGAATGATAAGTCAGGCTGCATTGAGCATCACCTCGTCGCCGTTGCACACGGTTGAATACTACACCCAATTGGTCGATCAACTGGTGGAATGCGGTGCCGACGAGATTTGTCTTAAAGACATGGCTGGTGTTGGTCGTCCGACCACCCTGGGGCGTTTGGTCAAAGAAATAAAGACCCGACACCCCCAAACGGTGGTGCAATATCATGGCCACTCCGGTCCGGGTCTCTCTATGGCATCGGTGTTGATGGTGGCCGAGGCGGGTGCCGACGTGATCGACTGCGCCATTGAACCCCTCTCGTGGGGCATGGTTCACCCAGATGTCATCGCCGTGCAAACCATGTTGCGCGACGCTGGCTTCTTGGTAAAAGACATCAACATGGAGGCTTATATGGAGGCAAGAACATTGACGCAAGAGTTTATTGACGATTTTCTTGGCCTCTATATCAATCCAAGCAATCGCATAAGTAGCTCATTGCTTATAGGCTGCGGATTGCCAGGAGGCATGATGGGCTCGATGATGACCGACCTGAAGGGTGTACACAACGCCATTAACGCCGCCTTGAAAAGCCATGGCAAGCCGCAAGTGAGCTTTGATGCGTTGACGGTGCAACTATTCAACGAGGTGGAGTATATATGGCCAATGCTGGGCTATCCCCCACTGGTAACACCTTTTAGCCAATACACTAAAAACATTGCTCTGATGAACCTGCTGTCTATGGCGCAAGACAAGCCCCGTTTTAGCCAGATAGACAAGGATAGTTGGAACATGGTTCTCGGCAAGGCAGGCCGCCTTGTTGGCCCGTTGGCACCAGAGATTGTCGAAAAGGCACGGCTGGAGGGGCGCGAGTTCTATACAGGCGACCCACAAGATGCCTATCCCGACGCTTTGCCACAGTATATTAAGGAGATGGAAGACAACGGTTGGGAGCGTGGTGAAGACGATGAAGAACTGTTTGAGTTGGCTATGCACGACCGTCAGTATCGCGACTATCGCAGCGGTGTGGCCAAACAACGCTTTGAGAAAGAGGTGGCTCAACTGCGCAACCCCGTGGCCAAACCGAAACCCGAAAACGATGCACCATCGGCCAACTACCTCTCTAAACAACACCCCGATGCCATACCAATAGTGGCCACAGCCACCGGAAGGCTGCTGTGGGAATTGCGTTTCGACGACCTCTCAACCCCTCCAGCCCCGGGCATGCAGATAAGAGTCCACGATGTGTTGGCCCACATAGAGGCCTCGTATGCCATTGAAGAGGTGTCGGCTACAGTCGGAGGTAGACTGATAGACACCGTTATAGCACAGGGAAAGATGGTGACAAAGGGCGATGTGCTTGGATGGATAGAGCTCGATGGCTCGTCGGTAACGCCAAACGACCCCGTTGCATAGGCAATAAAAAATTGAAAACAACAGGAAAAAGGTGTAAATTTGCACTGCTTTTGCATTGTTTAACAAAAAGCAAACCGTGTGTTCGACTTTGAGACAACAATCTCCGGCATAGAATACAAGATTAGAATGTTAGCCGACGAGGTGACGCGCTTGCGCACCGAGTTGAGCCTGCGTGAGGAAGAATGCCAACAGATGCAAAAGACACTTGATGAGAAAGAAACAACAATAAACAGACTAAAGGAAGAAAACAAAATAATCAAATTAGGTAACAGGTTGACCGAGGGAGGGGAGAGCACAGAGCTGAAGTTGAAGATAAACCAAATGATACGTGCCATTGATAAAAGTCTTGCATTGCTGAAACAACAAACAGAAAACCACTAATGGAAAGCGTAGCGGCATCGGTAACAATACTTGGACGCAACTATAAAATGCGAGTGTCGGCCACCGACGAGGAGGCTTTGCGCAAGGCTGCCGCCGCAATCGATGAACAGGCTAAAAGTTTTGGCAAGCAATATGCCTACAACGACCATCAAGACTTGCTGGCAATGGTGTCGCTGACCCAGATAACCAGGCTGGTGAAGACACAAGACCAACTGAAATACAAAGACACCGACCTCATTGAAAGGTTGCAATCAATAGATAATTTGCTCGACCAAATTCTGCATCCATCCCAACACAGTTTGTAAACTCAACACCATTTACAAACCGAGTTGTCTCAGGGGTGGGTAGGTCGCATCGGATGAGGTTTACCCTCTGACGGTGCAAAGAATGGCTGATACACCCGGCGCTCAAATCTTATCGTTATAGAGTTTACCCTAACTCTTGCGGGCATGGATGCAGTTTTTTCAACCCACTTGGTTTTAACCTCTGCCACAAAACAATAAACCACACAAAATGGAAGTAATAGTCTATGCAGTGATTGCGTTGCTGGTTGGCGGCGGAGTGGGAATGTGGCTCACGTCGACAGTGCTGCGCAACAAGTTGCTGGCCAAAAGTCAGCAGGTGCTGAAAGATGCCGAAGAAAAAGGCGAGGTGATAAAGAAAGACAAGATATTGCAGGCAAAGGAGCAATACTTGCAGTTGAAAAGCGACCACGAGAAGCGCGTGAACGATAGCAATGCCAAACTGCGCGAGGCCGAAAATAAACTGAAACAACGCGAACAATCGTTGCAACAACGGGTTGAAGACTTGCAAAAGAAAAGCAATGAACTGAAAGGTGTGAGCGAAAATCTCAACAACCAAATAGAGGTGTTGCACCGCCGCCAGGCCGAGGTGGAGAAAGTGTATAAGGAAAGTGTCGACAAGCTGGAGCACATAGCCGGAATGACGGCCGAAGAGGCTAAACAGCAGTTGGTAGATGCTATGACCGATGAGGCTCGTGCCGAGGCAAGCACCACGATAATGGATATTGTTGAGGAGGCTAAAATAACAGCCTCTGAACAGGCTAAAAAGATAGTCATCCAATCAATCCAACGCACCGCTACCGAAAACGCTATTGAGAACACGGTAAGCGTATTCAATCTTGAAAACGAAGAGGTTAAAGGTCGTATCATTGGTCGTGAGGGAAGGAATATACGTACCCTCGAATCGCTAACGGGCGTTGAGATTATTATAGACGACTCGCCCGATGCTATCATCATAAGCGGATTCGACCCTGTGCGACGCGAGATTGCCCGTTTGTCGTTGCACAAATTGGTTACCGACGGACGCATACATCCAGCCCGTATTGAAGAGGTGGTGGCAAAGACGCGTCGTCAGATAGAGCAGGAGATAAACGAGGTTGGTAAACGCACCTGCATCGACTTGGGCATCCCCAACATGAATCACGAGTTGATGCGTATGGTTGGCAGAATGAAGTACCGCTCGTCGTATGGTCAGAACTTGCTACAACACAGTCGTGAAGTGGCTAACTTGGCCGCAACGATGGCTTCTGAACTTGGATTGAACCCCAAATTGGCCAAGCGTGCTGGACTGTTGCACGACATAGGTAAAGTGCCGGAGAATGAACCCGAACTGCCACATGCAATCATTGGCATGAAACTGGCCGAGAAATATAAGGAAAATCCAGATGTCTGCAACGCTATTGGCGCTCACCACGATGAGGTTGAGATGAACAACCTTATAAGTCCCATCATCCAAGTGTGCGACGCCATAAGCGGAGCCCGTCCAGGTGCCCGTCGTGAGGTGGTAGAGGCCTACATAAATCGTCTTAATAAACTGGAGGAAATGGCCATGACCTATCCTGGAGTGGTTAAGACGTATGCTATACAGGCAGGCCGTGAGCTTCGTGTGATTGTTGGAGCCGACAAGGTGAGCGATGTTGAGGCCACCAAATTGAGTTACGACCTGTCGCGTCAGATACAGAACGAGATGACTTATCCCGGCCAGATTAAAGTGACCGTGATACGTGAGACACGCGCTATAAACTACGCTAAATGAGGCAATTGCTCTCTGTACATTGGAATGTAGACCCGGTGATGTTTCACATCGGGTCGTACGGCTTGCGCTACTATTCGCTTGGGTTTCTCCTTGCCTTCGGACTGGGATTGTACATCATGTCGTGGATTTTTAAGCGCGAGAAGGTAAACGACAAGTATATAGAGAGTTTGTTGATGTATCTGTTTTTGGCTGTGCTTATAGGGGCGCGTTTAGGGCATTGCTTGTTTTATGAACCCGACTATTTTCTTACTGCTGCACATTGGACAGAAATAATCTGGCCGTTTGATTCGGCCGGTCATTTTGTGGGCTATCAGGGACTTGCCAGCCATGGGGCTGCATTAGGCATTGTTATTGCTCTGTGGCTTTATTGGCGCAAGTATAAGCTTAATGTGTGGTGGTTTCTTGATAGGTTGTCGATAGTGGTTGCACTTGGCGGAGGTTTTATTCGATTAGGCAATTTGTTCAACAGTGAGATCTACGGCACCGTTACATCCCTGCCCTGGGGCTTCGTATTTGAGCGTAACGGCGAGACATTGCCCAAGCACCCCACGCAAATATATGAGGCTCTGTCCTACTTCATTATCTTTGCTGTGAGTATGGTGGTGTATGTCAAGAAAGGATTAAAAATGAAGTGTGGGTCAATGTTTGGCTGGTGGTTGGTGGCATTGTTTACAGCACGGTTTTTGATCGAGTTTGTTAAGAACGACCAGGTGGACTTTGAACAGGGCATGTTCCTCAATATGGGTCAGTGGTTGAGTGTGCCATTTATAGTTGGTGGGCTTGTAATAGTTTTGCTGGCACGCCGAGATAAGTTTCCCCAAGGAGCATTCCCATGGGGTGAAGTGAATAATAAAAAAACAAAGAAATGAAGACATTGATTCTTGTTAGGCACGGAGAAAGTGCTTGGAATAAACTTAATCTTTTCACTGGTTGGACGGATGTTGACTTGACCGAAAACGGAATGAAAGAGGCGTTTGAGGCCGGGATGTTGTTAAAAGAAGAAGGTTTCCGTCCAGAACAATGCTTTACGTCGTATCTTAAAAGAGCCATAAAAACCTTAAATCAGATACTTGATGCGATGGATATGGACTATCTGCCGGTAGAGAAGAGTTGGCGTCTGAATGAGAAAAGTTATGGTGCTATACAAGGTCTGAATAAAGCAGAAACTGCTCAAAAATACGGAGATGAACAGGTTTTGCTTTGGCGTCGTAGCTTCGATGTACAACCCCCTGCTCTTGACTTGCACGATAGCCGTAGTCCACGAGTAGACCATCGTTATGATGAAATACCCGATAGTCAGATACCACTGACAGAATCGCTAAAGGACACTATCGCTCGACTGATGCCGTATTATAAGAACAATATTATGGAGGCCTTTAAGCACCACGACACGGTTATGGTTGTGGCACATGGAAATAGTCTGCGCGGTATAGTGAAAGAATTGAAAAATATGAGCAATGAAGAGATAATAAAGTTTAATATTCCTACGGCAGTGCCCTATATTTTCAAGTTCGATAACGACATGTCGTTGTGCGAGGATTATTTTTTAGGCAATCAGGAGGAGATAGCACGCAAGATGCAAAGTGTTGCTAACCAGGCTAAAGGAAAGTGAAGATGTTGGCGTGAGGGCTTTGATTATGCCTAAAATTTTTTCATTGTAAGAAAAATAATTCGGATTTGTAAAAAAGTAGTATCTTTGCAACGTTTTTCGAGCGGTTGAAAAGCGCAAATTGAGAAACGGAGCAAGAACGGAGAGGTGGGTGAGTGGCTGAAACCAACAGTTTGCTAAACTGTCGTACTCGATTAGGGTACCGGGGGTTCGAATCCCCCCCTCTCCGCAAGAAAAACAGACGCATAATGGCGTCTGTTTTGGTAAAAGGAACGGGATATGGCGTAGTCCGGTTAGCGCGCCTGCTTTGGGAGCAGGAGATCGTCTGTTCGAATCAGACTATCCCGACTGGAAAGCGAGCATGCTTTGGCTGGCCCCGTAGCTCAGCTGGATAGAGCAACTGCCTTCTAAGCAGTAGGTCCTGCGTTCGAATCGCAGCAGGGTCACAGTAAGAAACGGATAAGATGTGTTGGTTAACCATTGTCCGTTTTATTGTTTTTATTGGAGGTAGTGTATTTTTTTATCGCGCCACCTCTATTTTGCATGTTTTTATACCTCAACGATATGCTATAAATGTTGGCCGACTGCACAATAAAAGCGCTGTTAATTAGTTATCTTCTTCGACAAGGTATATTGTTAATGTGACGATTTTGGCTATATGAAGGTCATAATACTTGGAACGGCTTGGCCTTACCGTGGGGGGCTGTCTGCGTTCAATGAACGTTTGGCGTATGAATATATTGAAAATGGCCACGATGTGGAGATTGTTACCTTTACGTTGCAGTATCCTTCTTTGCTTTTCCCAGGTAAGAGTCAGTACAGCAGTGAATCGGCACCCCGTGGGGTGAAGATCACTCGGATGCTAAATGCAATTAACCCGTTCAGTTGGTTGAGGACGGGTAAATATATCAAAAGGCAACGCCCAGACCTGTTAATTACCAAATTTTGGCTCCCTTTTATGGCACCAGCTCTTGGCATGACCAACCGTATAGCTAAGCAAGCTGCGACATGCAGGGTGTCTATTCTCGACAATTTGGTACCTCATGAGAAACGAGTTGGTGACAAGTTCTTTGCTCGTTATTTTGTTAACTCTATTGACGGTATGGTTGCCATGTCGCAATCGGTGCTCGCCGATGCCGACATGTTTGACCCGCGACGCAGTAAGCCTCGTTTGTTTTGTCCTCATCCGCTTTACGACCATTATGGCTCGGCTCTATCGCGTGATGAGGCTTTACGTTTACTCAACCTTGAAAGCGATAACAGATATATACTTTTCTTTGGTTTTATTCGCGACTACAAGGGGCTCGACCTTTTGCTTGATGCAATGGCCGACCCGCGCATCGCTCAATTGGGCATAAAGTTGATAGTGGCTGGTGAATTCTATGGCGATGCAACACCCTACATGCAGCAGATAGATCGCTTGGGCATTGCCAATCGTGTGGTGCTGCATACCGAATTTATTCCCGACCACGAGGTGAACCGCTACCTTTGTGCTGCCGATGTGGTTGTACAGCCGTATAAGAGTGCTACACAAAGTGGTGTAACGCAAATAGCTTTCAATTTCGATAAGCCTATGATAGTTACCAATGTCGGCGGTTTGCCAGAGATTGTGCCAGACGGACGTGTGGGCTTTGTGGTTAGCCCACAATCTGATGCTATATCAGATGCTATTGTACGATTCTACGGCGAGAATTGGGTGGAAAGATTGACTAAAGGTGTGCGCGAAGAGAAGAAAAAATATGCCTGGAGTAATATGACAGATGCCTTGAAAAAGGTGATGCAGCAAACCAAGTTTTCCAAGCATGAGTAGCACAAATTGTACAATTCGTAGCAAGGCCCCGTTGCGCCTTGGGCTGGCTGGTGGTGGCACCGATGTCTCTCCCTATAGCGACCTCTATGGTGGAGCTATCCTCAACGCCACTATTAGCATGTATGCCTACACCACTATTGAGCCTACCACCGATGGCAAGGTGCAGTTCCTTGCCCCCGATAAAGGCCTTTGCGAGACCTACGAGAATGCTACAGAGGTTGACACCAATGGATATTTCATCCTCCACAAAGGTGTATACAATCGCATTGTACGCCAATTTACGCACCATCCCCTATCACTCAAAATAGCCTCTTTTGTTGATGCTCCTGCGGGCAGTGGACTTGGTACATCGTCAACTCTTGTTGTATCGATTCTTGGCGCCTATGTTGAGTGGCTAAAACTGCCACTTGGAGAGTACGACATTGCGCGACTGGCCTACGAAATTGAACGCATTGACTTGGGTTTAGCCGGGGGGAAACAAGATCAGTACGCCGCCACGTTTGGTGGGTTTAACTACATGGAATTCAATGGCGACAATGTTATCGTTAACCCCCTGCGTGTTCGTCAACGATATATTGATGAACTGAATCACAATCTTCTGCTTTACTATACTGACACTTCACACGTCAGTGCCGACATAATCAAGGAACAACAGCAAAATGTCAAGCAACGCAACGCCTCAAGCATTGAGAGCATGCACAAGTTGAAGCAGCAAGCTATGCAAATGAAAGAGGCTTTGCTCAAAGGACATGTGGCCGACATTGGTGAGATTTTGAATTTTGGTTGGCAAAACAAGAAACAGATGGCGCAAAGTGTTAGCAATGCCCGTATTGATGCCATATACGATGCAGCTATGCGCGCTGGTGCTTCGGGTGGCAAAATATCGGGTGCTGGGGGCGGGGGCTTTATGTTCTTCTATTGCCCTGGTCTTTCTCGCTTTGCTGTACGTCAAGCGTTATCTGTTTTTGGAGGAGAAACCAAACGCTATGACTTTACGGGAGAAGGCCTTAAAACGTGGAGCATCCAATAGTCTCTGCACCATACTTAACACTGTGACGATATGAACAATCGTATCAATCAATCCATAGAACAAAGTATTGCCCTCAAACAGGCTATCTTGGCCGATGATGCACTGCTCGGCCGACTTGAGAAAGCCGCCCAGATCGTTGAACAGTCGCTACGCAATGGTGGCAAAATACATTTTTGCGGCAATGGGGGAAGTGCTGCAGATGCACAACACCTTGCCGCCGAACTCAGTGGCCGTTTCTATTTCGACCGCCCTCCACTCAATGCAGAAGCTTTGCATTGCAATACCTCTTATTTAACTGCTGTGGGCAATGACTATGGCTACGACCAAGTGTTTTCACGCCTGCTGCGTGGTACTGCCCATCGAGGCGATGTGTTGGTGGGTATTAGCACAAGTGGCAATAGCCGCAATATTATTGAAGCCTACCGAGTGGCACAGGAGATGGGCGTGAGTATCATCTCGTTCACGGGCAGTACTGGCGGTCAGATGGGACAGTTTGGTGGTGTGCTGCTCAATGTTCCCAGCAATGATACTCCTCGCATACAAGAATCGCACATTATGTTGGGGCATATCTTGTGTGATATGGTGGAAACCGCACTTTTCAAATGACAGAGGCTATAGTTCTTGCTGGTGGTTTTGGTACGCGTCTGCGTCATGTGGTGTCTGATGTGCCAAAACCGATGGCTCCAATAGGAGGACAACCTTTTCTTTCTTTTTTGCTCTACCACTTGTCGCGAGAGGGATATACTCATGTGGTTATAGCTACGGGTTATATGCACCAAACCATAGTCGACTTCTTCGGCAACACTTTTGCAGGCATGACTATATCTTACGCCCACGAGCAATCTCCCCTCGGCACCGGAGGTGCCATTGTCAACGCACTACAATGTTGTATGTCCGACCATGTTACTGTACTAAATGGTGACACACTCTTCAACATCAACCATCGCCAATTTATTGCCACTGCCGATGCCCTTCCTGCACGTATCACCATCGTAACACGTTACGTACCCGATGCTGGACGCTATGGAGCAGTGGTCGATGGCTCTCGGCAGCAGCCCATAATAGCCTTTTGCGAAAAACAAACCAACGTGGGTAAAGGGTATATCAATGGTGGTATCTATCGTATGCATCGCTCGTTGCTCTCGCATTGGTCTCTGGGCACACCATTCTCGTTTGAAAAAGAAGTGCTTCAACCCCTTGCCGAACCCATATTTGCTTACCCCGACGATGCTTATTTCATAGATATTGGTGTACCCGACGATTACGCTCGCGCACAGAACGAATTGCCACTCCTTGCCGTATGAATGCACTCTTCCTTGACCGCGACGGCGTACTCAACAGGTTGCGAAACAACGACTATGTGAAAAGCCCTGACGAGCTTGAAATCTTACCTGGCACGGCTGAGGCTATAACTATTTGTCGTCGCCACTTCGACTTAATCATTGTTGTGACCAACCAACAGGGTATTGGTAAAGGACTCATGACTGAGGCCGACCTTAAGGCCATACATGCCAAACTGCAAGAGTCTGTCAGTTATGGTATAGACCGCATTTACAGTTGTCCACACCTTGCCTCGGATCATAGTTTTTTGCGAAAGCCAAACATAGGTATGGCTCTTTGGGCTCGACGTGATTTTCCAGGCTTGAGACTGAAAAGTTGTACAATGGTGGGCGATAACAGCACCGATATGCTCTTTGGTCGACGTGCGGGTATGCGTACTGTGCTTGTGGGCACCAACTCAACCTCTGCAACCGACCGTCCCTGGCTTGTGGATCTGTGTTTTCCTTCGTTGCTCCATTTCGCCCGTTCTCTTTAGTCAATCTCCTTACTTTTTTGTGGTGAGCGAGACAACGGTCAACCGTTGTCGGTTGGTTGTCAATGTTTAGAAAAAATGTTCGGATGAGAAACTAAAATAGTGCGTGGTACGTTATTGGGAACATAAGATGGTTTGGTGTGTATCACTACAATGCTCATAATCTGTCAATATACCCCCCCCACACACACAACGCACACAGGGTAAGCCTGAAAAAGTAGGGGCAAATCCTGCTTTTTATTTGTTTCTTTTCTCTGCCTGCCACAATGCTTGTGGTGGGTAAGGAGTATTATATTAACATAAAGCGTAAAACATGTGAAGTTAAATCATTTTTGCAGTAGGCTATTCCCTGCTTTTGAAAGAGAAATCACAGATGTTGAGTTTCAATTTATCCAGAACAACGATTATTTAAAGAAAGATTATCTTGATACAGTTAGAGAAGACTCTTCGTTGCAACGTGTAAACAGCGAGTTTGCCCATGCAGGCCAGAAAACCACTGCGATAGTTGCGGCAATAAGGCGTGGCAGGAGCCGAGCCGCTATAGATACTGAAGCAACCCGTGGCGTTAGCCACCATCATCTGCTCACCGAAGAGCTGGGTGATGCACTTGATGTAAGGTGTCTCGTCGCACCCCGACTCCAACATTAGGAATGATAATATAAAATATATGATATTATGAAAAAAGTTATTTTACTCGTAGTCTTCGGCCTGCTGTGTGTACACATTTATGCCCAAGACATTATTGTTAAGAAAGATGGCCGCGTAATCAAAGCAAAAGTATTAGAGCTTACAGAGACCGACATTCTGTACAAGAACTATACAAAACTT